>LJHT01000032.1 GCA_001295905.1 beta proteobacterium AAP51
AGGAAGCGGCCAAGGAGATCGGCGACCTGGCGGGCAACTCGGTCAGCACGGCCGAGCGCGCCGGCAAGCTGCTCGACGAGATCGTGCCCAGCATCCGCAAGACCAGCGACCTCGTGCAGGAGATTGCCGCGGCCTCGCAGGAGCAAAGCCAGGCCGTCGGCCAGATTGGCGGCGCGATGAGCCAGCTGAACAAGGCCACGCAGCAGAACGCCGCGGCCTCCGAGGAGCTGGCCGCCACGTCGGAAGAGCTCACGGGCCAGGCCGGCCAGTTGCAGGAAGCGGTGGCCTTCTTCCGTTCCGTCCGCGAGACGGCGGCAGCGCCGCGCAGCCACGGCGAGATGACGCGCTTCACGGAGCGCCGCGCGCCGAACTCACCGATGCGCAGCCCCTCGGCCACCAGCGCCGCCGCCTTCTCGGCGCCAGCCGCAGCGGCAGCGGGCCGCGGCCAGGCCAAGGCCACCGGCACCCACGGCAACTTCCGTCCGTATTGAGCCGCCCTGTGCGCACTGCCACCATGCCTGCCGCGCTGCCCCCGCTGTCCGAGCCCACCTTCCGCGGCTTCACGCAACTGATGCACCAGACCGCCGGGCTTTCCTTCCCCGACACCAAGCTGCCGCTCATCAACTCGCGGCTGGCGCCGCGCCTGCAGCAGCTGGGGCTGGCCCGCTTCGAGGACTACCTCGCGCTGATCTCGCGGCCCAACGACGGCGGCGAGCTGCAGGTGGCGGTGGACCTGCTCACGACGAACGAGACCTACTTCTTCCGCGAGCCGGCGCACTACGAGCTGCTGGCCGAAGAGCTGGCGCGCCGGCGTCTGCCTTCGGTGTCGGCCTGGAGCGCGGCCTCGTCCTTCGGCGACGAGGCCTACAGCACCGCCATGCTGCTGGCCGACCTGGCCGCCCAGGGCCGCATCGGCCCCAGCTGGCAGGTGCTGGGCACCGACATCAGCGACCGCGTGCTGCGCAGCGCCGTGCAGGCCATCTTCCCCGAGGACCGGCTGCGCCACGTGACGATGGAGCAGCGGCGGCGCCATTGCCTGGTCGGCGAGGGGGCCTCCGCGGGCCTCGTGCAGATGCACCCGCGCCTGACCGAGCGCGTGCGTTTCGGGCAGCTCAACCTGTGCCGGCCGATCGAGGACATCGGGCCTTTCGACGTCATCTTCCTGCGCAACGTGCTCATCTACTTCGACACCGCAACCAAGCGAGAAGTGGTCGACCGCGTGCTCACGCAGCTGCGGCCGGGCGGGCTGTTCTTCATCGGCATCGCCGAGGGGCGGGTGGCCTGCGACACGCCCCTGACGCCGCTGGCGCCCGGGGCCTTCATCAAGGGCCAGGTCTGAGCGTCAGGCCTTAGCGCCAGGCCCGACCGCAGCAGCGTCCTCAGCGAAACCGACGACCCCAGCGCCCGCCAGCGCCATCCGACAAGAAAGCCTCCATGCCTATCCAGGTCTATGCCGTCGATGACTCCGCCGTGGTGCGCCAGGCTATGCAGCACCTGCTGCAGGGCGACCCCGACATCACGCTGATCGGCACCGCGCCGAACCCGCTGATTGCGGCGCCGGCGCTGCGCAAGCACCGCCCCGACGTGCTGCTGCTGGACATCGAGATGCCGGGCATGGACGGCCTGACCTTCCTGCGCCAGATCATGGCCGAGTCGCCCATCCCCACCGTCATCTGCTCCACCCTCACCGAGCAGGGCGGCAAGGTAGCCCTGGAGGCGATGGCGGCCGGCGCCGTGGCGGTGGTGACCAAGCCGCGGCTGGGGCTGAAGCAGTTTCTCGAAGAATCGCGGCGCGAGCTGGTGCAGACGCTGAAGGCCGCAGCCCGCAGCCGGCCACGGGCAGGCCTGCCGCCCACGTCGGCCACGCCGGCCCGGCGGGCTGTGGCCGCACCGCGACCAGCGCCCGAACCGGGCCTGCACGCGCTGTCGGTCAATAAGCCCGTCGTGCTCGGCAGTTCGACGGGCGGCACACAGGCCATCGAGGCCATGCTGCTGGCGCTGCCCGCCGATGCGCCAGGCATCGCCATCGTGCAGCACATGCCGGAGAAGTTCACGGCCATGTACGCCGAGCGTCTGGACGGCGTGTGCGCGATGCGGGTGCGCGAGGCGCGCCATGGCGACCGCATCGAGCGCGGCGTGGTGCTGATCGCCCCCGGCGGCCGGCACATGCAGATGCGCAAGGCCGGCGGGCAGTACTACGTCGACGTGGTCGACGGCCCGCCCGTCAACCGCCACCGCCCGTCGGTCGACGTGCTGTTCAGATCGGCCGCAGAGTGTGCCGGCCGCGACGTGCTGGCCATCATGCTCACGGGCATGGGCGACGACGGCGCACGCGGCATGAAGCTGGCGCACGACCGGGGCGCCCGCACCATCGCGCAGGACGAAGCCACCTGCGTGGTCTTCGGCATGCCGAAGGAGGCCATCGCCTGCGGCGCCGTCGACACGGTGCTGCCGCTGCCGCAGATCGCACCGGCGATCCTGGCCTTCGACGCCCGCGGCTGAGGGCGCCGGGCCCGCGGCACATCGCTACAGTCTGCAACCTCCCCAGCGATGGAAAGGCCCGGGTCGTGGACGGCGGCAATTGGAAAGAGATGTTCAACGCGGCCTGCGAAGGCGACCTCGAGTTGGTGAGGTACCACGTCAGGAACGGCGTCGACGTCGACTACGCGCACCCCGAGTTCCTCGCCACGCCGCTGGTCGCCTGCACGCTGGCGGGCCACGAACTCGTGGCGCTGTACCTGCTCGAGGCTGGCGCCAACCCGCACCTGCATTCAGAGTTCGACGGGCTGACGCCCCTGCAGGCGGCGCGGCAGGCTCGTCTGCCCGACCTCGAAGCGCAGCTCCTACAGCGCGGGGCTGCGCTGCCGCCGGCCCCGCCTGCCAAGATGGCATCCGCTTGGCTTCATCGCCTGCTGGGGCGCTTGGCTCAGAGTTCGTGAGAGCCTGGAGCGCCGGCCCGGGGAAAGTTCGGTGCCGTGACGCTGCAGGGTGCAGGCTCAGGCATGGGCCGCCGAGGGTTGCACACGCCTGGCGACGAGCTTGGACAGTTCCACCTGGCCGATCGGTGGCACCGTCAGCCACGCGAGCGTGAAGATGCGCTTGGCCACGCCCTGCGCCATGCGTTCCATCTGCTTGCGCTCGCCCGCCAGCCGCGCGGCCAGCAAGGGGTCGCGCGTGCCCGCCGCCAGCACGCTCTTGTTCAGCACCCAGGCATAGGGTTCGATGCGGGCGCGGCGAAGGTCTTCCTGCAGTGCGGCCGCTTGCGACACCGGCGTCGCCTCTGGCAGGGTGACCAGAATGATCTTCGTGTACGCCGCATCCTGCAGCCGCATCAAGGGCGTGACGACGCGAGCGGTGGCGCGCCCTTCGAACTCGCGCGTCATCTGCCGGTGGTAGGCGCCGGTGGCGTCCATCAGCAGCATGGAATGGCCGGTGGGCGCGGTGTCGAGCACCACGAAGGCGCTGCGGGCGTCGCTGACGATGCGCGAGAAGGCGTGGAAGACAGCGACCTCTTCGGTGCAGGGCGATTGCAGGTCTTCCAGCAGCAGTGCCTGGCCTGCAGCGTCGAGCCCGGGTGACCTCGCCGCCATGATCTTGTCGATGTAGCGCTGCGTCTCGACCTTCGGGTCGATGCGGCTCACATGCAGGCCGGGCACGTCGGCGCTGAGTGTTCCCGCCAGATGGGCTGCCGGGTCGGTGGTGCTGAGGTGCACGGTCTTGCCGCGCTGCACCAGCCCCAGGGCCAGGGCAGCGGCCACCGTGGTCTTGCCGACGCCGCCCTTGCCCATGACCATGATCAGCCCGTGCCCGTCGGCGGCCAGTTCGTCGGCCAGCACGTCCAGGCCTGCAAGCTGTTCATCGGGGGCCGGCACCGGCGTCGGCGGGCTCGTGGCCGGGCCGGCACCGGCGGTCAGCAGCGCGCGCAGGGCGGGCAGGCCGACCGTGTCGAAAGCCCGCAAGGGCACGCGGTCCTGCGGCAGGGCGCGCAGCGAAGCCGGCATCGCGTCCAGCGCCTGCTGCCCCCAGGCCTCAATGGCGCAGGCCACCGCATCGGTGCGCTCGCTGGCGTGAAAGACACCGTTGACCACGAGCCGCTGGTTGTGCAAACCCAGCGCATGCAGCTCATCCGAGGTGCGCGCGGCCTCGGCGATGGCGCCCTGGTCGGGCCGCGTCACGAGGATCACCGTGGTTTTCGTGGCATCGCTCAACGCCTCGAGCGCGGCCTTGAACCGCGCTTCCTGCATCTTCAGGCCCGAATGCGGCCCAAGGCAGGAGGCACCGCGGTCGTTGCCATCCAGAAACCCGGTCCAGGCCTTCGGCAGGCTGAGCAGCCGCAAGGTGTGGCCGGTCGGCGCCGTGTCGAAGACGACGTGGTCCCAGGGTTCGGCGCCACCGGCGAGCAAGGAGGAGAACTCGTCGAAGGACGCGATCTCGGTCGTGCAGGCTCCGGAGAGCTGCTCGCGCACCGTCGCAAGTTCCTCCGCGCTGGCGCGCGCGCCCATCTGCGCCAGAACCCGCAGGCGGTAGGACTCGGCGGCTTGGCTGGGGTCGATGTTCAACACCGACAGGCCGGGCGCGCCGGGAACGGGAACCGGCGTGTTGCGCAGCTCGATGCCCAGCATCTCGTCGAGGTTCGACGCCGCATCGGTGCTGACGAGCAGCACCTGCCTGCCGGCATCGGCCAGCGTCAGGGCCGCGGCGGTCGACAGCGAAGTCTTCCCCACGCCCCCTTTGCCGGTGAAGAAGAGATGCCGCGTCGGTGGGTCGATGAAGCCCACGGCGGCCGGCTTGAACCACGCCTGCACGGTCTCGTGCGCGGGGACGCCGCCGCTGTGGACGACCTGCTCGCAACCCGACTCCAGGACCTTGATCTTCATGGCTGTCTCCTCAAGGGGGCCACTGTGCGCCTTCTGCTGCCGCCGGGCTTGACCTTGATCAGCCTGAAGCCGCGGCCCTTGCCAGCGAGCCTGGGTTTCATTTGCAATGAAGCGCGCCGCAGCGTGCCATCGACGCGCAACCGGGCGCACGCACGATGCAGCCACCCTTGGCAGGCGCATCAAGGCCCTCAAGGCCCCTAAAGGCCCCTCAAGAAGCGCCCAAGCAGGCCGGCAAGACCTGTCGGGCACGCCCCGGCTCGTTGCCGGATACCGTTGACACCCGCGGCGGCTGAACATTTCAATCCGAGCATGAGTCCAGAGACCCCAATGCCTTCCGCGGCAACGGCCGCTGCCGCGCCGCACCTGCCCCTGGTGCTGGTGCTCGACGACGACGCTGCGATCCGCCAGCTGCTGACCGACTACCTCGGCGAGAACGAGCTGCGGGTGCACGCCGTCGCCACGGGCGCTGCGCTGGACGCTGCGCTGGCACAAGACCCCGCCGACCTGCTCATCCTCGACCTGAAACTGCCCGGTGAGGATGGCCTGGCCATCGCCCGCCGGTTGCGCGAGTCTTCGGCCATCCCCATCCTGATGCTCACCGGTCGGGCTGAAGAGGCCGACCGTGTGATGGGCCTCGAACTCGGCGCCGACGACTACCTGACCAAGCCCTTCAGCCCGCGGGAACTGCTGGCACGCATCCGTGCGCTGCTGCGGCGCGCGCAGCTGCACGCCAGCGTGGCTGATGCGCTGGCGCGGGTGCGGGCCTACCGCTTCGGCCCGTGGGAGCTGAACGTCGGCCTGCGCCGGCTGAAGGCCAGCGATGGCCGGCAGGTCGAGCTGACCAACGGCGAGTTCAGCCTGCTCGCGGCCTTTCTTTCGGCACCGCAGCGCATCCTGTCGCGCGACCAGCTGCTCGAACTCTCGCGCCTGCACAACGCGGAGGTCTACGACCGTTCGATCGATGTGCAGATCCTGCGCCTGCGCCGCAAGCTCGAGGCCGACCCGACACGCCCGGTCTACATCAAGACCGAGCGGGGCAGCGGCTACTTCTTCGATGCCGCGGTCGATACCGTGCGCTAGCGGCGCATCCCGGGTGCTGGATTGCAATTGCAATGCAGCCGCGATGAGCTGCAAACAAGGGGCAACCCGGGCTGGCGATCCTCGCCCTGTCGAACAACGACACCGAGGAGCTCCCATGTCACCCACACCCACCCCCGACACCTTGGCACCGCGGGTGCGGGGGTTCACGGCACCCTGTGCGCTGCTGCTTCAGGTGCTGCGCCGATGGCGCTTGCGGCAGCTGGCGCAGCCCTACAAGCGCTTGGCCTACGCCCGATGCGCGACCACGAGCTCGGCTGAGCGCCCACCGCTCCGCCCTGGGAAACTCACCACGATGACCATCACCCCCACCCGCCGTTGCTGGCTTGCGTCCGGCCGGCTGCTGCTTGCAGTACTGTTGATCTCACTGGGTGGCACGGCCCTGCTCTGCTTGAGCGGGGCCGAGTCGAGCCTGGTCATGTGCATGGCCTCGACGCCGTGACCCGGCCTGATCCAATGCCGCCCCCGCGCCCCGACAGCGGTGGGCCTTGTGTGCTGGTGCTGGATGCCGACGCCGACCTGGCACGGCTGATCGAGCAGTGGCTGGAACCCAGCGGTTTGCAGGTGTTCGCGGCACCACTTCCTTTGTCTGGCGGAAAGCTCGGGCTCGCCGACGATCTGGTGGTCGCCCTGGTCATTGCCGACATGCCGTTTCCCAGCCGGGCTGGCATCGATGCGTTGCGGGTCCAGCTGCGGCCCCATGGTCGCGCGCCGGTCCTGGTGCTGTCGACCACCGTTTTCGCCAGCGTGGGCTGCAGCGGACCCGCGGCACGTTCACTCGGGGCCGACGGCCTCTTGCCCAAGCCAACCACCGGCGAAGCACTGCGGCGCGCCGTTGGCAGCCTCATCGGAGCGTGAAGTGACGGGCGCCACCGACCTCCACGCCGCGGTGCAGGGCCGCTGGATCGCTGGGGTCGGACTGTTCTTCATCGCTGCGATGGCCGGCCTTTCGGCCTACGACATCGCGCGCAGCCAGCGCGAGGCCGTGGCGGAGATCGGCCGCGACCTGCAGAGCCAGGCGCGTGTGACCGCCGAACAGACCGCGCGCAGCCTGCAGGCGGTGGACGTGGTGCTGCGCAACGTCGTCGAGGAGAACCGGTCCACCGACCTGCGCAGCCAGCCCGCAGAGCAACTTCATGGCTATCTGAAGAACCAGGCCTTGGGTCTGGTGCAGGCCGAGGGCCTGGCACTTTTCGACGCCAGTGCCGACCGCTACGCCAGCTCGATGGTGGCCCGCCTGCCGCTGCCCTTGGTCAATTTCGGCGCCGATCCGGTTTACCAGCTGCTGCGCGATGCCCCTCGAAGCACACCCGTGCTGGCCACCGTGCGGCCAGGCGCCTTGGCGACCGGGAACTGGTTCATGCCCGTGGTGCGCCGCCTGGAAGCGGCCGACGGCCGCTTTGCCGGCGTGGTGGCAGTCAGCGTGCGCGTGGCCTATTTCCAGGACTTCTTCCAGGAGATAGGTTCCGACGCCGACACCGCCATCACGGTGCTGCACGACGACGGCCACCTCGTGGCGCGGCACCCGGCGGTGGAGTCGGCGCTGGGCCGACCGTGGACGGCCTTTGCAGGGTTGCAGACGGCCTGGGCGGGCGGCACGCTGGTGGCCGCCCGGGCTGCCGACCCGTCCGATGGCCGGGAAATCTTCGGTGTGCGGGCGGCCGTGCCCGACTACCCCTTGTCCATCGTCATCACCCGCGATGCCGAGCGCGCACTTGCGCCGTGGCGTGAGCGCACACGCGGTACCTTGCTGCGTACCGGCACGCTCATCGTGGTGGCCCTGGCCTTGCTGGCGCTGCTGCAGCGCCAGCTGCGCCGATTGGCGGCGACCCGCGCATCGCTGGAGCTGTCGCGCGAACGCTTTGCCCTCGCGGCCGCCGGCTCCGAGGAAGGCATCTGGGATTGGAACCTGGTCACCGACGAGATGTACGGCTCGCCGCGTGCGAGAGAGGTCTTCGGTCTCGGCCCAGGGCCGGACCATGTGCGCCTGGCCGACTGGCGGGCGCAGGTGCAGGTGCATCCGGAGGACGACGAAAGGCGCGGCACCGAGCTCGCGGACCATATCGCCGCGCGCACCTCCGTCTACGCCTGCGAGTACCGCGTTCGCAGTGGCGCCGGGCCCTGGCGCTGGGTGCGCGTGCGCGGCCTGTGCGAGCGCGACGGCACGGGCCGTGCGTTGCGCATGGCCGGCTCGGTGACCGACATCGACGCACACCGTCGCGCCAGCGATGAACTGCACCAGTCCGAGGAGCGCTACGCGCTGGCCATGACCGGCCTGACCGGCGGCCACTGGGTGTGGGACGTGCAGACCGACGGGCTCTTCGTGTCGGGCACGGTGAACCGCTTGTTCGGATTGCCAGCGGGCCATGAGGTGCAGACGCGGCGTGAGTATTTCGCGCAGATTGCCGTCCACCCCGATGACCTCGCGGCGCTGCAGCAGATCGACGACGACGTCGTCCATGGACGTGCACCGCGCATCGACTACGAGTACCGCATCGTCGTGCCGGGCGAGCCGGCACCGCGCTGGATCCTGACCCGCGCGCAAGCCTTCCCGGGCCCGGACGGACGGCCGCTGCGCGTGGCCGGCGTCAGCGTCGACATCAGCGCGCGCAAAGGCATCGAGGAAGCCCTGCGCCGCTCGGAAGAGCGGTACCAGCTCGCGGTGGCCGGCTCCGACCAGGGCCTGTGGGACTGGGACCTGACCAGCGATCAGCTCTTCCTGTCGCTGCGCGCGCAGCAGCTGTTCTGGCGTGAGGGTGGTGAGCCGCAGCGCCCGCGGCGTGAGTGGATCTCGATCACGCCTTACCACCCGGAAGACGTCGTGCCCGTGCGGCGCGCCATTGCCGACTATCTGCACGGCCGCACGCGCGGCTTCAGCATCGAGTACCGCGTGCGTCACCATGGCGGCGCCTGGCATTGGTACCGGCAGCGCGGCATCGCGGTGCGAGACGCCGCGGGGCGGCCCACCCGCATGGCCGGCTCCATCGAGGACATCACCGAACGCAAGGATGCCGACCTCGAGCGTGATCGTCTGGAGAACCAGCTGAGACAGGCGCAGAAGCTCGAGGCCATCGGCACGCTGGCCGGCGGCATCGCCCATGACTTCAACAACATCCTCGCCGCCATCCTCGGCTATGGCGAGATGGCGCTGAAAGACGCGCAGGCAGGCTCGGCCCAGCGGCGCCACATCGAGGCGGCAGTGAGCGCCGGGCTGCGTGCCAAGTCGCTGGTGGAGCGCATCCTGGCCTTCAGCCGCAGCGGCATCGGCGAACGCGTGCCGGTGCATGTGCAATCGGTCGTGCAGGAGGCGCTGGACCAGTTGCAGGCTTCCACCCCCGTGGGCCTCTGCATCGAGCACCGGCTGGACGGCGGTGACGCCGCAGTGCTCGGTGACCCGACCCAGGTTCACCAGGTGGTGATGAACCTGTGCGCCAACGCTGTGCAGGCCATGCGTTCGCAGGGCCGGGTGGTCGTGACGCTGGACCGGGTCATCCACGCCGAGCCGGGCTGCATCACGGGCCGGTTGCCAGCCGGCAACTACGTGAGATTGCAGGTCAGCGACAGCGGCGTGGGCATCGCGCCGCAGGTGCTGGAACGCATCTTCGACCCCTTCTTCACGACCAAGGGCGTGGGTGTGGGTACGGGCCTCGGTCTGTCGCTGGTGCACGGCATCGTCACGGACCTGGGCGGTGGCATCGACGTGCAGAGCGAACCCGGCGTCGGCTCGACATTCACCGTCTTCCTGCCCTGGCAGAGCAGCATCGCGCCGCCTGCCCGCGAAACGGCCATGGTGCGCGCGGGCTGCGGCGAAACCGTGCTGCTCGTCGACGACGAAGAGGCGCTGGTGCGCCTGGGCGAGGAACTCGTGGCCGAGCTGGGTTACGAGCCGGTGGGCTACACATCCAGCCGCGCCGCGCTGGAGGCCTTCCGCGCCGATCCGGCGCGCTTCGACGTGGTCTTGTCGGACGAAACCATGCCGGAGCTGACCGGTTCTGAACTCGCGCTGGCCGTGCGCCAGCTGCGCGGCGACCTGCCCGTCGTGTTGGTGAGCGGCCTCGTCACGCCGGCGCTCACGCAGCGTGCGCGCGAGGCGGGGGTGACCGAGGTGTTGGCCAAGCCGCTGGTGGCGCGTGACATCGCACGCGCGCTCGCCACGGCCCTGGGCCGCGCCTGAGCGCCGATTCGCTGGCGCTGCATTGCGGCTGTAATGCGGTGGCTGCGAACTGAAATCGCGCGGTGTTGCGCCCGGCGGACCATGCGTTCCACGTCGTCGCGGCCTTCGCTTGCGGCGCTGCGGACCGGGCTGGTGCCTGGCCGCTCCAACACCCCTGAAGGAGTTTTCTCATGTCACGCATCCAGACCATCGCCCGGTCCGCACTCATGGCCACCCTCGTGGCCGCTTCCGTGCACGGCGCCGCATCGGCCGCAGACCTGTACGCCGGTGCAGCCATCGGTCGTTCGGACTTCCGCATCGACACCACCGGCGCCAGCAGCGCCGACACCCGGGACACCGCCGGCAAGGTGTTCTTCGGCACCACGGTCACACCCCATCTGGGCCTGGAGGCGGCCCTGTTCGACCTCGGCCGCACCCGTGGCACGGTCAGCGTGCCCGGGGTCGGCACGGTCACTGCATCGGCCCGCGTGCGCGGCATCGGCCTTTCTGGCGTGTTCAGCGCGCCCTTGGGGCCCGTCTCGGTGTTTGCCAAGGCCGGCATCGCCAACGTGCGCGCACGCGCTGAGGCCAGCGTGAACACGGGCCTGCCCGGCAGCGAGAGTTCGTGGCAGCACACGCTGGGCCTGGGCGTGTCTTATCCCATCGCCAGCCAGTTCGACTTGCGCGCTGAATGGGAGCGTGTGCGGACCCGCTTCCCCGGTGGGGAGAAGGACAACGTCGACCTGCTGTCGGTCGGTGTCTCCTACCGCTTCTGATGAAGCCCGTGGCCGCCCTTCGTCTTGCAAGGCCGCTTCTCGGCGCGGCCGTGACGCTGGTGCTGTCTGCGTGCGAAACCACGCCGTCGCCAGGCAGCGACATCCAGGCCCAGGTCTACGCCGTGCCGCTGTCGCGGCCCGCGCTGGACCGAGGCGCCGACTATGGCGACCTGCATGCCGCGCTGCGTGCTGGCGCCACCGCGCCCGATGCCAAGGCGCAGCGGGTGGTGCTGGCCGGTTGTGGTCTGCCCGAGGCCGGCCCGGAGGGCAGCGCGCGCCTGTACACCGTGACCACCGTGCTGCCGGCTGGTGTGGCGCTGTTGCGGGGTGCCGTGCTGCAGCTGAAGGTCGATGGCGACCCCTTCAGCACCACGCGCCTCGAAGGCCGCTTTCCGGCGGTGCACGGCCACTTCAAGGCGCTTGCACCCGTCGGTCAGCCCCTGGACGGGGCCACCGGCGTGCCCTGGCGTCTGAAGCCTGGCGACAAGCCCGAACTGAAGGTTCGCTGTTGGCCGGTCGGTGTCGAACCCGGGCTGGTGCAGGTGGCCTACTTCCGCACGGTCAGCGAGAGCGAGATGCACTTCGCGGCCGCAGAAGCGGCGCGCCATGCGCTGTTCAGCGATGCCGAGCTGGCAGCCGGCCGCGTGGTGCGCGTGCGTTGCCGGCTGCGCATGGCCGACGGCGCCGAGTGGCACACGCCAGAGTTTCTTGCGCGGGCACCCGGCATCACGCCCTTGCAGCCTGGCGATGTGGTTCACCTGCGCGCGGGTGTCGACGAGGGTTCGCGCCAAGGCGGCCCGGTGGGTCAGGTGCTTGCGCGCAAGGACGGGGCACCGGCAACGGCACGGCCCAGCGGGGTCGACTGCCGCTGAAGCCCAGGCCGGCGCGCCGGCCCGCGGTGGCCATGTACAGGTGCAGATGGCCTTGCACGGTTGTGCCGGCAATCCTGTGCCATCGACCTTGATCTGCAAGAGAGCGAAGGAGATCGTCATGACGAACAAGACGTTTCAGGCCCCCGCACTGCGTGCTTTCGCGTTGGCTGCCGCCTGCAGCCTGGGGGCCTGCGCCAGCCTGCCCACGGCGCGCGTCGAACTGCCCGAGAGCCTGGCCACCGTCGCCCCGCTCACGCTGGAAGGCCCCATCGGCGTGGCCCGCGGCGCCTTCCAGTTCGGTGAGCTGCAGGGAAGTTTCGAGCGCCAGGCCAGCCGGCTGGGACTGTTCGGCAAGCTCGCGCAAGACCGCGCCGTGGTGAGCTACACCCTGCAACCCGATGCGCTGCGTGCCGACTGCAAGCTGATCGGCAACGTGGCCACGCTGGGTTTGCTGCAAGTCCCGCTCAAGCGCGCCCACTACGCCTGCACCTTCAGCCGCGAAGGCCAAGCGCTGCCTCAGCGGCTGGACCTGAAGTCCGAGGACGCGGCAGCGGGCACGCGGGAAGAGCGGCGCGGCAGCTTCGTGGCGGGGGCCGTCACGCTGGAGGTTCAATCGCTGCACCGTGTGCAAGGCTCGCCGCTGCCGTTGGCGGCGCCCGTGGGTTATGTCATGCGCCAAGGGGGCCAGGTGATGGCGGTGCTCGACCTCAACGACGTCCGGCCAAGGCTGTGGCAACGTGCACCGGACGCGGCTGCGTCCGCTGCCGTCGGGCAGGCCGCGCTGGCCCTTGCGCTGCTCTGGGATCCGGCGGCCCGCTGAGGCCGCAGCATGGCTGCGCGCCGGCAGGTTGCGCGGGCCGAGGGGGCGTGCCGGGGTGTCCTCGCGGAACCGGCTGCATGGGGTTGCCCAGGCTCGCGTTGGCCGTTGCCGCAGCGCGAACAGTGAATGCGCCGTTCGCGTGTGCCGATGCATCACGCTTCGCGAGAATCAAGTCCATTCCAGCCAACCCCAGGAGGCTCCTTCATGGATCGGCACCAATCCTTGCAGTGCTTCTGCCGCATCGTCGAGACCGGCAGCTTTGCCGCGGCAGCCCGCGATCTCGACGTGGCCCGGTCGGTGGTCACGCGCACGGTTCAAGAGCTGGAGGCGTGGACGAGCAGTCGCCTGCTCGAACGCACCACCCGCACCATGCAGCTCACGGAGGCCGGCGAGCGCTTCTATGCCTACTGCCGCCGCGTGCTGCAGGACACCGAACAGACCTTGTCGGCGATGCGAAGCGAGCGTACGGGTCTGGCCGGTCGCATCACGGTCTCGGCACCGGTGTCGCTCACCCTGTCGTTCCTGCAGGAACACCTGCTCGCCTTCCAGCTCGCGAACCCGGCGCTCGAACTCGATCTGCGCCTTAACGACAAGCCCGTGGACCTGGTGCGCGAGGGTGTTGACCTGGCGCTGCGTGGTCGGGCCCAGCTCGAAGACTCCACGCTCGTCGCGCTGCCTCTCATGACGATGCAGCGCGTGGTCTGTGCGTCCCCTTCGTACTGGAAGCGCCACGGCAAGCCTGCGCATCCGAGCGCATTGACTCAGCACGAGTGCCTGTCCTACGTGCTGGGCAGCGATGCCTCGCGATGGGAGTTCGATGGTTCGGACGGCCGGCACAGCATGGATGTTCGAGGCCGCCTGCGTTCCGACAACAGCCTGCTGCTGATCGACGCCCTGCGCAAGGGGCTGGGCGTGGGCCTGGTGCCGGAGCCGATGGTGCGTCGTGCGCTGGCCGCGGGTGAGCTCGAACCCGCGCTCGGTGATTTCCGGGCCGAGCCGAGGACCCTGTACGCGGTCTACCCGAGCCGCGAACACCTGCCCGAGCGCGTGCGTGCCCTGGTGCGTTTTCTCAAGGAGCGCCTGCCTGCACCGGTGGTCGGCTGAGGGCCGCCCGTTGCCTGCGCGACAACACAGCACTCGCGCCTGATGGCTATCTGAACAGGCAGCCGTTGCAGATCATGGGGACTCCATCCACTTTGATCGCCACTGCATCATGAAGCCTTTGCTCCTCTCCCTCATCGCAGCATCCGCGCTGAGTGCCGCCGGCGCCGCCGCGGCCACCCCGTCGACAGAACAGGTCGGCCTCAGCCCCTGGGGGCCTGCTGACGAGATCGGTGTGCTGAACAAGCTCAGCCCCGCCTCGACCCTGGCCGTGCTCAGCCGCATCAACTCGGGCAAGGTCTATGACCTGAGCGTCGAGTACTTCGTCGGCATGCCGAGCTACTACTTCCTGGGCCAGCCGCGCTACCAGATCTGGAACGTGCACACCCCGCAGGGCACGATCGTCGATGACCCCACCGGCCTGGGCAAGGAGAAGAACAGCCTCGTCACCTACTCGGGGTCTGCGATTTCCATGTACGTGCACACCGGCACCCACATCGACGCCCTTTCACACTTCGGGCTGAACGGGCTGATCTACAACGGCCATCGAACCGACGAACATCTGGGCGACCGCGGCTGGCGCAAATCCGGTGTCGAGAAGTACCCCCCCATCATCGCCCGCGGCGTGCTTCTCGACGTTGCCAGGTACAAGGGCGTGGAGGTCCTGCCCGCGGCCTACGGCATCACGGTCGACGACCTGAAGCAGACCGCCGCCGCACAAGGCGTGACGGTCGAGGACGGTGACGTCGTGATGGTGCGCACCGGCCGCATGCGCTGGTTCCGCGAGGCCGAGAAGTACATGCACGACACGCCCGGCCTGACGCGCGAATCGGCCAACCACCTGGCCGATCGAGGCGCCATCGTCATCGGCGTGGACAACATCAGCACCGACGTCGGCCCCTCGAAGGAGCCGAACAACTGGGTGCCCGTGCACAGCTCCATGCTGTCTCAGCGTGGGGTGCCGATCATGCAGAACGTCAACCTGGAGCAGTTGGCCGAGGACCGCGTCTACAAGTTCGCATGGATAGGCGCGCCGTTGAAGCTGCGTGGTGCCGATGGTGCGCCGATGCGGCCGATCGCGCTGCCGATCCGCTGATCGTTGCGATGCGCGGCGCCTGCGCACGGCCCGGGCGCCGCAGTGCTATCAATCAGCAGCCTTCGCGGCCTGGGTCTGCGCGTTTGCTGCGGCCCGGCCCGGCACCAGCGCCTGCGTCACGGCTGCAGCAGTCGCGCCCTGCAGGGGCGCTCCCCCGTTTACGTGGGCCGACATGGCGCACGCACCCTCACCTTGTCCTCCCCGGGTTTCGGGTGATTCAAGGCTTGCTCGGCAGGTCAAAGCACAACAGTTCGGCGGGGGTGATGGCCTCCAGCGTCACCGCCCGGGCCGTGTCACGCTGGACCAGCGCGTCACCGGCGTGCATCAGGTGGCCCTGCACCGCCAGCGAACCGCTCATCACATGCAGATACCGGCTGGCGCCCGTGCGCTCGGGCAGCTTCAGGGCTGCGGCAGGGTCGGCGCTGCCCCAAGCGACGGTGGCATCCACATCGATGCGTGCGCCCCCGGCGCCCAAGCCCGAAGCGAGAACGACCCAGTCCCCAGGACCGGGCGGCACGAGCCGCAGGGTCTGGACCTTCGGCGTCAGCCCGCGGGTTCGTGGTTCGAGCCAGATCTGGAAGTGGTGGTCGACTTCGTCCGCGGATGGGTTCATTTGGCTGTGGCGAATGCCCCGGCCGGCACGCATGACATGCAGGTCACCCCGCGTGACGATGGTGTGCCCGCCCAGGTCATCGCGGTGTTCCAGGCGGCCGCTGCGCGGCAGCATCAGGATCTCCAGGTCGGCATGCGGGTGCATCGCGAAGCCGCTTTGGGGCTGCACCCGGTCTTCGTTGATGGCCAGCAGCGGGCCGAAGCGCGGCCAGGCGGGGTCGTGCCAGGCGCCGAAGGAAAAGCTGAACCGGGCGTCGAGCCACCCGCTGGTGTAGCGGCCCCGGCGGGCATCGCGACGGAGTTCGAAGAGTTCGCTGCGCATGGGGGGCCCTCACCGGCTCAACGAGCCCGCTTGCCGGACTGCGGTGCTCTGCATCAACCAGAGCGCGCCACTGATCAATGCCAGCGCCGGCAGGGTGGTCCAGGGCAGGCGCTCGCCAAAGGCCACCGTGCCGATGGCCACGCCCGTGGCCATCACCACATAGCCCATGAAGCTGAAGGTCACCGGCTCGGCACGCTGCTGCAGCAGGAAGTAGAGGATGTAGCCAGCCACCAGCGCCAGGGCCTGCAGCACCAGCCATGCGATGGCCGACGCCTCCAGCGGCACACCCAGGCCCCCCATGAGGATGCCGAAGCCCGCGAGCATGACCGATGACGACAGGAGCGTGAGGCCCGACAGCCACTCGGCACTCAGGCCCCGGGGCAGTCGCAACGAGCGATAGACGTTGGCCGCGGCAATGACGGCCGGTATGGCCACCACCAGCCACAGGGCGTGCAGACTCCCGTTCGCGCTTACCGTGCCGCGACCAGCCACGAAAAGCAGCGCGCCGGTCAGGCCGATGGCGACGCCGCCGACGCGACGCATCAGCGGCCGTTCTATGCCGATGAGCAGTGTGATGGCCAGGGTGAAGACGGGCGGCAAGGTGAAAGCCAGCGCGGTGAAACCGGCGCCGGCCTGGGCGGAAAGCCAGTAGGCCGCCGACATCGGCAAGGCGTGACCAAAGAGGCCGGCCACGGCACCGAAGCGCAGATCGGCCCTCGTCAGGCGAGGCCGGCCCTGGCGCAGGCGCCCCAGCGCGATGAGCAAGAGTCCGGCCGCCACCGTGGGCCAGAACGCGAAGGCCAGGGCGCTGACCCGCTCGGACGCGGCGGCCTTGGCCAGGGGCACGCCCAGGCCCAGGAAGACGCCCGTGCCGACGAGCACGGGCCAGATGGAAGGTTTCATGAGGGAGCGATCTCGATCCGTTGGGGTCGAGGTCACTCTAGGCAGCGGGCACCCTCGCAGATAGACGCTGCGGCGCACTTGATCGTTCGCGCGGCGCGATCAATGCGGCGCGGCCGCCTCTCGCGCCGCGAGGCTGCGTGCGTTTGCGCAGGGCCTGTGCGGGGCCCGTGCGCCAGGCTCAACGGGGCGTCGGCGCTGCCGTGCTCTCCGCGGAAGCGCACAGGGCCGCGGCCAGCATGTCATGCGAAAAGCCCTTGCCCTGCCAGATCTCGCCGAAGTCGAATTCGGCCTGGTTGCTGAACATCACCACCGAGACGCCGCGCCCCGGCGCGATGATGTTGCGGGCCTGGATGCCGCCCACGTAGCCGCGGCGCTCCACCAGTTCCACCGGCTCGGCACAGCCGGCAATCGGCACGGTGAAGGCCCACACGCCCAGGCCGGCATAGCCCCACTTGGGGTCACCGGTCCACATGGCCTGGCGTGATGCCGCGCTGACCAGGCGCCCGGCCAGCAAGGCACGGCTGAAGGTCAGCAAGTCGCGCGCCGTGCCTTCCATCGCGCCGGCGGCGCCATAGGTGGCCATCACGGGTTGCGGCACGGCCTGGCCGTTGGCATTCATGGCGACCGCCATCGCCCGCGTGCGGCCCTCGTTCAGGCGAAGGCTGCGCAGGCCCAGCGGCTGCGCGATGCGCTGCTGCATCAGCTGAGGGATGGTCTGGCCGGTGAGGTGCTCAAGAAGGCCGGCAAGCACCAGCGTGTCGCAGTCGCCGTATTGGAAACGTTCGCCCGGCACGGCCTTCGCCGGCCCGGCGCAGAAGCGAAGCGCATCGGGCTGCCAGGGCGGGCCCTTGCGGCGGTAGAAGGGCGGGATGCCATCGGCATCGACCGGGCTGTCGCCGGGATACGCCAAGCCAGACAGATGCTGCATCAGGTGCCGCACGGTGATCTGCTCGGCCCCCGGTGCCGGATAAGCCGGCCAGCGCTGGGCCAGCGTGTCGTCCAGCTTCAACTGCCCGGCGTCCACCAGCTGCATGGCCATGGTCACCGTCACCTGCTTGCTCACCGACCCCCAGCGCCAGACCGCGCCGGTCTTGTGCGCCACGTCGGGCTTGCGCCTTGCCAGGCCCACGGCCTGTTCGAACCACACGCTGTCGGCGTCGGCCACCAGCACCTCGCCAGCGAAGCCTTGCGCCTGGGCCGTTTTCACCACCTGCTCCAGGCGGGCCGGGGTGCCGGGCGGGGCGGCGGCGAAGGCGCTGCCGCACGCCAGGGAAAGCACCGCCGCGGCCCACTGCCACTCAAAGGGCCGCATGGCGCTTCACCTCCCCAGTCAGCAGAAAACCGCGGGCGGGCCACGCGGTCATGAGGGTCAACAAGAGGTCACGGCGGCTCGGGGTCATCAGCGGTTCCTTGTTCAATGCGACTGCATCGATGCACACCGACTGACTGTAAGCAGCCCTGGGCCGCGCGCGCTGGCGAAGGCGACGAGTGGAGAGTTGAGGCGATGGGCGCACGGCTGGCGGTGCAGGCTGCCAACCCGTCTGCGCGCGCACTCCGTGCGCCGCCCGCGGCCGGCCGCGCGTGAGGCCACCGCTGACGGGGCCGCTGCAGACGGTGCAGCCCGCCCCGGTGGCGCGGGTCTGGATCAGTTCACGACGAACACCGCCACGCTGCGTGCCGGCACCGTGAAGGCGCCGGTGGCGTTGTCGAAGCGCGCTTCGGTGGCCACGCGGCGGTCGGCCGCGGTGGCCGCCGCCTGCACCGGGTGCAGCACATAGCCCTGGCCGGCCAGCGCGGGCACCGTGAGCGTCTGCGCCGTGGTGCCCACGTTCATCACGTAGGTCAGCTTGCGGTGGTTCGCGCCGGTGTAGCCCGTGCCGTCCACCGTGGCCGCGATCACCGTGGGCAACTGGTTGCTGCCCAGGTTGTGGAACTGCAGGCGCTGCTGGATGTCGGCGGCCGTGCGCAGGCGCAGCAGCGTGGTGCCACTGCGGATCTTCAGCAGGTCGCGGAAGGCGTCGCGCATCCACGCGATCTCGATGGCCGTGGGCTTGATGTCGGCATTGGCCAGCACCGGGCGCATCAGGTCCCAGGTGTTCTGGTTGTCGGCCGCGCGCGGCAGGCCCACGCCGAAGTTGTTGTCGGTGTAGGTCCAGTCGAGCTTGTTGAACCAGTCGCCGCTGTCGTAGCTGTTGCGGTCCAGGCTCTTGCTGCGCAGCGTGTCCACGCCGGCGTGGAAGTAGGCCGTGCCCTGGGCCAGCGCCACGGTGGCCACGCCCAGCAGCTGCACGCGGGCGCGGTCGTCCTTGCTGGTGGCCGCCGGCAGCTTCATGGCGTTGACGTCGAAGAGCGTCTGGTTGTCGTGGTTCTCGACGTAGTTCACCACCTCGCCCGGCTGCAGCGCATAACCCACCGGCACGCCGCCGTCGCCGCCCAGGTTCTTGAGCTGCAGCGTGGCGTCCCAGTGCGTGGTGAGCGTGTAGTCGGCGATGCTGCCGGCCAGCGCGCCCTTGATGAGGTCGCCATACCAGCGCAGGTCGTTCAGCGGGCGGTTGCCGGCGCTGGGGTTGGGGTCGTACCAGAGGCCGTTGATGAAACCCTGGTTGCTGACGAGCCGGCTGCCGCTGTCGCAGCAGCCGCCGCCGCGCACGGCGTCGCGCATCTTGTCGCCGAAGGTGCCGATGCCACTGCCGGCCAGGCCACCCTGCGCGGCCTGCGCGAAGCGCGTGCCGTTGATCACTTCGCCGAAGTTCCAGCCTTCGCCGAACAGTTGCACGGGGCGGCCGGCGGCGTTCACGCGGGTCTGCAACTGCTCCATCACGCCGCGCGGCTGGTGGCCCATGAGGTCGAAGCGGAAGCTGGCGATCTTGTATTCCTTGGCCCACAGCGCGGCCGAGTCGATCATCAGCTTGCCCATCATCAGGTGCTCGGTGGCCGTGTTGTCGCAGCAGGTGCTGTTGGTCACGGCGCCGCTGGCATCCAGGCGGTGGTAGTAGCCCGGCACGATGCGGTCGAGCACGCTCTTGGCGTTCTGGCCGCTGGCGGTGGTGTGGTTGTAGACCACGTCCATGCCCACGCGCAGGCCGGCAGCGTGCAGGCCCATCACCATCTGGCGGAACTCGAGGATGCGCTTGGCGCCATCGGCCGCGGTGCTGGCGTAGCTGCCTTCGGGCGCGTTGTAGTGCCAGGGGTCGTAGCCCCAGTTGAAGCAGTCGGTGCCGGCGCTGGCCGTCACCGCAGCCTGTTGGGTCTCGGTGTTGGCTGCGCCCGTGGGGGCGGGCGTGGTGCAGCCGCTTTCGGGGATGCTGGCCAGGTCATAGGTGGGCAGCAGGTGCACGTCGGTCACGCCGGCATCGGCGATGGCCTTCAGGTGCTTCATGCCGTTGCTGTTCGCTTCGGTGAAGGCGAGGTACTTGCCGCGGTTGGCGGCACTGACCGTGCTGTCGCTGGCGCTGAAATCGCGCACGTGCAGCTCGTAGACCACCATGTCGGTGGAGGCCTGCACCTTGGCCGGCACGGCGCTGGCATCCCAGCCCGCGGGCTTGAGCGCGGCGGCGCCGAGGTCGGCGATGTAGCTGCGGGCGCTGTCGGTGGTGAGGCTGATGCTGTAGGGGTCGGTGACGAGGTTGCGCACCAGGCCCGTGCCGCGCGCGAACACTTCCACCGCAAAACGGTAGTACTTGCCCGAGAGATCGCCCGTGCGCTGCGCGCTCCACACGCCGGTGGCGGCGTCCATCGTCATCTCGTCGACGGTGGTGGCTTCGCCGGTGGCGGTGTCGTAGGTGAAGGCCAGCACCTTCTGCGCCGTGGGCGCCCAGAGCTTGAAGCGGGTGGTGCCCCCACTGATGCTGACGCCCAGATCGTTGACGTTCGCGGCAGCCGCGTACAAGTCGTCCAGCGCGGCGGCGTGCTGCGCGGTGGTGGCGTTCTGCACCTTGCCGGCGGCGGTTTCCTGCACCAGCACGAGCTGGCTCTTCAGCAGCGTGGGCAGGCGCGTGGCGTCGGCGTCCTTCACCGCGAAGACAGCGCCGGTGTCGATCCACTTGAAGCGTTGGGCCGCGGCGGCCGGCACGGTGCCGGTAAAGCGGTCCAGCGTGATGAAGCCGTCGGCGCCGGCCACGTTGCCGTCCAGCGGCGCGGTGATCTGGCCGGTGGCCGAGTGGTAGAGCTTCACCACGCCGCCGCCGTCCACGCGCGGCCACTGGATCAGCTGCTTGTTCAGCCAGAAGGCGCGGGCATCGCGCGTGCTGGCGCTGCGCGTGTCGGGCTTGGCGGTGTAGACGGTGGCGTCGCCCTGCACCAGCCAGATCTCGCCCACGCCAGCGCTGATGCTCAGCGCGGCGTAGTTGACGCGGATGTTGTCGTTGCGGCCGTCCTTGTCATCACTCTTCGGGGGAAAGCCGTGGATGATGAATTCCAGCGCCGTGCGGTTGGCATCGCCCTGCGGGTTGAGCACGGGAATGTCGAACACCACCTCGGCCGCGGCCGCGCTGGGGGCGGCGTAGCCGGGCATGGCGCTGAAAGCCACGGGCGCGGCCCATTGGTCCAGCGTCACGCCGGCGGGCATGCGGGCGGTGTCCATGCCGTTGCTGGGCCACAGGTGCAGGCCGTAGGCGCTGTAGTCGCCTGCAAAACGCAGATAGCGCACACGCACGGTGTGCAGGTTGGGCGCACTCCCCCCCAGCGGGTTGCTGGTGTAGGTGACGGGGTCGCCCTGGATGCGCCAGATCTCGTTGCGGCCGGCCTTCAGCGTGTAGCGCTGGTCGGCGCCGGCGTGGTCTTTCTCGTCGCCCTTGTGGAAGATGTAGCCGACGCTGCCGCTCTGCGCGGCCAGCGGCACCTCGATCACCTGGCCGAAGGCCGTGGTGCTGCTGGCGGTGCGGCCGGCGGTCCAGGGGGTCTCGACCGCGGCGTCCCAGGTGTGCAGCGTCCAGCCGGTGTAGTCGCCGGCGGGGCGGCGGTAGTTCACCGTCAGCGTGGTGGCGGTGCCGCCCGGGGCCGGGGCGCTGGCGGCCGGGTTGGCCGGCTGCGCGTTCAGCACGGTGGCAAAGCCGGCATTGCCCAAGGCCAGGCGCGCATCGGGCGCGGGCGCCGGCGCCACGGGCGGCGTGGGCGCGGGTGCCTCGGCGGCACCCCCACCACCGCCACCACAGCCGGCCAGGATCAGGGCCGAAGCGAGCGCGGCGCCGAGTTGCAGGCGGGCACGGGACCAGAAGGAAGTTGACAGGTCGGCAAGCATGGCGGCCTCCACGGAACAGCGAGGAGTCGCATGCTATTGAAGTAAAACTACAAACTCACGCCGGGAAATACCCGCACCAAAGCTGGGCGTAAGTACTCGCTAGCTTGAGATTTATCCCCTGTTACTGCACAGAAACTGCCGTGCAGACGTCATCTGCTTGTCGAGTTGTGTACGAAAACTACAGTACTTGATGGGTGATCTGGTGGAAGGCTCTCAGACAGGCTTCGGGAGCGACCCCTGCGCAGTGTCGACAGGCTGCTGCCGACTGCCTGCACACTGCCCCTCCTCACCAGGGCACCCGGATGAAGTTCCTGACCTTCGATCTCATTGAGGTGGACGACGGCGTGTCGTCGCTGGAGGCCATGGCCTCCACGGCGGCTGCCCAGCATGCGGCCGTCATGGCCGAGGTGCAGCAGGTGCTCAACTGGGCGTGGCGCAGTTTCCCGGCAACGCACGGCCCCATCGATGACGGGCATGCGTGGGACCACGACCTGCAGGTGACCATCGACAACGGCGGCTGGCACACGGTCACACTGACGCTCACGGGCCATCCACGCTTCGTGGAGGCCTTCCTCTCGACCTTCGCCAGCGGCGAAGGTTGACCCAACGTCAGCGGGAACGGCGGCGCGCCACGGCGCCCAGCAGCGCCAGACCGCTGGCCATCAAGGCCCAGGTGGCGGGCTCGGGTATCGGCGAGGTGCTGAAGTTGGCGTTGTTCGGCGCGAAGTCCGAAATGCCGGGCACGCCAGAGAAGGTGTTGTTGCGCGGCCAGAGGTTCCAGGTGTAGTCCAGCGGGTTGGTAAAGCCGTTGGCCGGCAGGAAGGACAGCGGGATGTTGGCGCTGATCGTGTTGCCACTGATGCTCACCGAACCGGCGGGCAAGGCACCCGCGCCGCCCACCGTGCCGGTACCGGCAGGCAGCAGCGAGATGGTGCGGTCGAAGCGCACGCCATCGATGCCGATGGCCACGAACCCGGCGTTGGTGACACCGGCGCCCCGGTTGACACCCCAGATGTAAGCCGCGTTGGCGGTGCTGCCGATCGGGCCGGCCATGGTGGCCACCAGCGTGAAGAGGCCTGGGCCCCCAGCGGCCAGGTCATGGCAGCCACGCTGGCCGCCGTGACGAGCCAGCGGGCGTGGCGAACGGGTGCGGTGGAAGCGATGTGTGCCATGGGGGGGTCTCCGTGAGGGCGTGGGCCGGATCAGAGGAAGCCAGGCGGGGCTGTGGAAGGTCAACCACCGCTATCGGACGTTCCGGGTGCGCTGTGTTTTTTCTGCCAGCCTGCGGGACAGATCCAGGTGCGGCGCCGGAGCCCGAACCCCTTACTTCAGCGGGGCAGCCGCTGCTCAGCGCTGCGCCGGCTGCTTCAATGCCCGCTCGACGGCCTGCTTCAGTTGCTTCGGGGCCCCGCGCTCGGCGCCGCGGCGGCGCACGCTCTCGAGCGCATCGCCGCCCAGGCCGGCGAGCATGCGCAGCACCACGCCACCCACCGAAGGTGCCCGGGCGCCCACCTCGGGCAGCCTGGCCCACGCGCCGCTGTCCACGCGTTCCAGTGCAGCCTGCAAGGCAGCCGGCTCCACCGCGGCATCGCGCCAGGCCCACCACAGCAAACCGAGCAACAGGTTCTCGCTCGATGCACCGAGCCGCGCGCCCACGCCCGGCCGGGCGCCGGTGGTGGCCCATTCACTGCGGCCGCTGTGCGCCTCGAAGGCTGCCAGCTGCTGCAGCAGCCAGCCACGCCACGCAGGCGCCAGCGCCGCAGGCACTGCGGCGATGCGGGCATCCAGGGCCTTCAGCCAGGCGCGCGTGGGCTGGGTGTCGATGCCTTCCAGCCAGTCTTGCAGCGCGGGTGTGAGCGCGGTGCGCAGCGCCGGATCGGCGCTTTCCCAGGCCTGCTGCGCCGTCGTGCCCCAGTCGTCGTCTTCCCATGCCAGCTGCAGGCGGCCGGTGGCCGCTTGGCGGCGCAGCGCCTGCCGCAGCGTGGCCACGGCGCGCTTGTCGGAAGCGGCCATCTGCTGTTCTGGGTAAGCGGCGATGCGACGGCGCAGTTCCTCTTCCGAGGGCGGCGGCGTCTTCGCGGCGATTTCGGCTTGCTGCTCGCGGCTTTCCTGCAGCACTTCGTACAGCGGGTCGGTCGGGTCCAGCGGCTTGGCCAACTCGGCGGCCAGCCATGCCGACTCGCGCTCGAAACGCCGCACGGCGAACTGTGCGTAGGCCTGCAGCCAGGCGGCCATGGCCGGTTGCAAGGCGGCCAGGTGCGGCGCGCCGGCGGGCCCGGCCAGCCACTTCACCAGTGGTGCGAAGCCCCAGGCATAACTGCCGGTGACCAGCTCGTGCGACCAGCGGTCGACCAGCGCCGTCATCCGCTGCAGCACCGCCAGGGCGGTGGCCTCGCCAACCGCTGGCAGCGTCGGCAGCAGCGCCTCGACCAGCTGCTTGACATGCAAGTCGAGGTCCAGCCCTCCGCCGGGCCGATCGTGGACGTTGGTGGTGGGCTGGGCTTGCTCGTCGTCAACCAGCCGGTCGAGCAGACCGAGCAACACGGCCTCGCGGCCCGCCGCATCGCGGGACGCGACCTCGGGGCCGCTGGGCAGGTCTGCCAGCGGCTTCGGGTCGCTGCGCCAGGCCGCTCGCAGCTCGGCGATCCAGGCGTCGGCCAGCACTCGTGGCGCCAGGGGAGCCTGCTGGGCCGCGGCGCGCAGGGTGGCCGCTTCCTGGGCTTGCGCGGTTTCTTCGGCACGGAGCTCGGCCTCGCGCTTCTGCTCCCAGGCCGAGATGCGCAGCGGCGCTGCCGTGGCCGGCAGCACCGACACGTCGAGCCCCAGCCCGGCCAGCCAAGGGCGCATCATCTCCAGGTAGGCGGCACCGTTGTTGGTGAAGCGGCCCTGGCGTTCGACCAGCACCTGCTGCGCCCTTGCGAAGTCGCCCAGCAGCACGGCCGCGGCGATGCGCATGTCGACATCGACCGTCAGCAGCGAGGCCTCCTGGTCGGCCAGGCCGCGCAGCGAGCCGTGCTCTTCCAGCCAGGGCAGGCCGACCTCGAGCATGCCGCGCACGACACCATCGGCCAGCGGCCCCATGTCGACATGCGGCGACAACTTCCATTCGTCGACCCGGCAGGGCCGCGCGCAGGGGTGCTCTGGCGGCAGCGCCGACATCAACTGCCCGAGCCGGGCGCGCGCCTGGCCGGCGGCTTCGTCGGGTTGGCTGATGTGCTCGAGCAGCCAGGCCTGGCCGGGCCGCTGTGCTGCCAAGCGCATCAGCGCCGGGTACTGCACCGAGAGGTTGACGTAGAACTCGCCGCGCGGGCCGTCGTTCCACTTGCCGGCCTGCACCTGCACGATCTTCCAATGCGCTGCGTCGCCCACGCCCGCAGCCAGCGCGAGCATCCGGCCCTTGCGCTTGTAGCCCAGCGGCGCCAGGGCGGCGCCCAGGCGCTTGGCCACGTAATCGATCTTGAGGCCGGCCTTGCTGTCGGGCGCGGGCACTGCCAACGCGGCGCTGCTCAGGCCGGCCTCGCTGCACTGCCGAGGCGGCGGCAAACCCACCGGCAGCGCCGGCGCTCGGAGTTGGTGACGGGATGGCGCGCGCCGCGCGCCTGCAATGCCTGCAGCTGTTTCATCGGTGCTCCCTGGGGGCCGAGCGGTCTGCGCCGCCTCGTCCATGGTTTGATTGTGCAGGCCCGTCGCCACGCCGTGGCGCTGCAGCGGCAGCCCGCCCCGCTGCCCCCACCCAGTGCCAGGCGCCGTGCGATAGTTCCTGCGCACCCTCACTTTCCGAGGGGTTCGCCAGGAGGAATCGAGTGATGGACATGTCGGCCTTTCAGCAGTTCATGAGCACCACAGTCAGCGAGCTGGCCGTCAAGGTGCTGGCGGCCATAGCGTTCTGGATCGTGGGCCGCTGGCTCATCGGCCGCGTGATCGCGGTGATGCAGGCGGCGATGAACCGCAACAACGTCGACCCGACGCTGACGAAGTACCTCGGGTCGATCATCGCCGTCACGTTGAACATCGCCCTCGTGCTGGGCATCCTGGGCTACTTCGGCATCCAGACGACCAGCTTCGCCGCCATGCTGGCCGGCGCGGGCGTGGCCATTGGCGCGGCCTGGAGCGGCATGCTCGGCAACTTCGCCGCCGGTGCCTTCATGCTGGTGCTGCGCCCGTTCAAGGTGGGCGATTTCGTGCAGATCGGCGGCATCACGGGCACCGTGCATGAACTCGGGCTCTTCGGCACGACCCTCATCACGCCGGACAACGTGATGACGCTGGTGGGCAACGGCAAGGTCTTCGGCGACACCGTCTCCAACTACAGCGCGCTGCCCTACCGGCGCGTCGACCGCACGGCGCAGCTGGCCGGTGGTGTCGACGTGGCCGAGGCCATCGCGAAGCTGAAGGCGGCCGTGGCGGCCATTCCCAACGTCAAGGCCAGCCCCGCGCCCGATGTGGCGCTGCTCGAGCTGAACCTGGTGGGCCCGGTGATCGCGGTGCGCCCCTATGCACACACCGACCACTACTGGCAGGTCTACTTCGACACCAACGAGGCCATCGTGCGCGTGGCGCAGGAAGCCGGCTGGCCGGCGCCCACGCCGACGCAGATCATGAAGACCGTGGCCGCCTGATGGACGCCAGCTACCGCCCTGCGAGGGTGTCGTAGGGCGGCAGGTTCAGCGCCACCAGCGCTGCCGCGTCGCAGGCTTGCTCAAGCTCCTCTGCGGCGCGTGCCCAACCCTCCAGGATCATCGCGTCTTCGGGCGAAGACGCGTCAGACTCCACCCAGGGCCGCATCCTGCGGATGAGGTTGTGTTGGCGACCAAGGTCACGTCAGGCGCGCGCCTTTGCGTGATGCGCGCGTCCTTGGGGCCGGTTTCGCAGGTCTTTTCCAGCCACTGCGGGTGCAGGACACCCGCCTTGGGTTTGAGCGTTTCCGCGGTGTCGGTGTGCGTCGCGGTGCGGGTCCCCTGCTTGGCGTCGTCGGCCTGGAGTGCGCGGTACAAGTCGGTCTGGGATCGTGGTGAGTACAAGGAGGCGCTTTGGGGGGAAGCCACTGCGGCGTGGCGGCGTGTAGCTCCGCCAGGGCGGCCCAGAGCTGCCTCAGGCCAGCAGCTCAGCTCGGTGCAGTTTCGCGAGCCTTCCGCTTCCAGACCGGCGGCACGACCTGGCCGCGCCGTGCCGCCATGACCGCCATCACGATGCCCGTCGTCGTGCACAGCAGCAGCGCCAGGAGGGACGACTCGACGCCGAACTTGCCGCCGGTCAGCAAGTCAGGGCCCGTGACTGTGGAGCGGATCAGGCCCGGCTGTGCTTCGTTGCCCGAGACGATGCCCGAGAAGATGGCCGACTGCGTGTAGTTCCAGGCGAGGTGGAAGCCGATGCTCAGCCACAGCCGGCGCGTCAGCATGAAGGCTGCACCCAGCAGGACGCCGGCCTCTACGGCGATGAAGAGCGCGCCCTCCAGCGTGCCTTCCGGGTTCATCAGGTGGGTGAGGCCGAACACCAGCGACGAGACCGCCAGCGCCACCCAACTGCCCAGCCAGCTTTCCAGCGACAGGAACAGCACGCCGCGGAACAGCAGCTCCTCGAAGACGCTGGAGCTGATGGCCATGGCCAGCGCCGGCACGAGGTCGCTCTACGGGTTCAGCCCTTCGATGCGGTAGATGCCCAGGGCCATCAGCACCAGCTCGCACACGGTGTAGAGCCCGGCGCCGATGAGCAGCCCGATGCCGAGTTCGCGGCCCATGCCGGGCAGCCGCAGCTCAGTGACGGGCCGCTGCTCGATGAAATGCGCGTACCCCAGGTAGACGGCGAAGCCGGCAATCGCCAGCGCGACGATGTGCTGCACGGCCTTCACGGGCTCGGCGGCGTAGCTGCTCATCACGTCGCCGTTCAGGCCCATCATCAACAGCAGCAAGAAGCCCAGCAGCAGCACGCGCGCCGGGGGTGAGCCGAGCACACGGCGCCGCAGGTGGGTCGGGCTGTAGGTCGTGGTCGGCATCGGTGCACCTCGGGCAGGGCCCAGACGGTAGCTGCGCGATGGTAGAGGCCCGCCCCCGCAGGCGCCAGCCTGGCAGCGGCAGCGCCGCTGCGGCGCATGGGCCCTGCCTCGAGGGCTCGCTGGGTTTCCGGTCTGGCGCTGGCGGAGGCTGCAGCCTAGGGGTGGAAGTCGTCTCGTCGGCCGCCGAACATGGCGGCCTCCATCAAACAGCAAGGAGCGTCACGCCATGACCGAACCCGACCGCCGTCGTTTGCTGCAGACCGCCGCCGCCTTGATGGCCGTGGTGGGCTTCGATGCCCACAGTGGCCAGTGGCTCACCGCGCCTCAAGCCGGCGCCACGACGCTGCCGCTGCTGGAAGGGCAACTGCTGTTCGACGCAGCCAGCCGCCAGGCGGTGGCCACCGATTTCGGCCGCGCCGTGAGCCGGGTGCCGGTGGCCGTGCTGCGGCCCGGCTCGGTGGCCGACATCGTGAAGATGGTGCGCTTCTGCCGCCGCTTCGGCTTGCCGGTGGCTGCGCGCGGCCAGGGGCACACCATGTACGGTCAGTCGCAGGTCCGCGACGGCCTGGTGATCGAGATGGGCTCGCTCGCCCGCATCCATGCGATCGAGGCCGACCGCGCGGTCGTGGATGCCGGCGTGGTGTGGCGGGACCTGCTCGCCGCCACGGTGGCCCAGGGCCTCACGCCGCCCGTGCTCACCGACTACATCCGGCTGTCGGTGGGCGGCACGCTGTCGGTGGGCGGTGTCAACGGCACCAGCTACCGGCAGGGCACGCAGATCGACAACGTGCTGGCGCTGCAGGTGGTCACCGGCGAGGGCGAACTGCTGAGCTGTTCGCCCACCGAGCGCCGCTCGCTCTTCGAGGCGGTGCTCGGCGGCCTGGGACAGTGCGCGATCATCGTGCGCGCCACGCTGAAGCTGCAGCCGGCGCCGGCCATGGCGCGCGACTTCCAGATGGTCTATCCGACGCTGGACGCGCTGATGGCCGACTTCCGTGTGCTGCTGGCCGACGGGCGCTTCAGCTATATCGAGGCGCTGATGCCGGCGCTTCCCACGGGGGGCTATGTCCATGTGCTGCAGGGTGTGGCCTTCTACGACGGCACGCCGCCCGACAACGCCGCCTTGCTGGCCGGCCTGAACTTCATCCCCGGCACGTTCACGCCCACCGACCTGAGCTACTTCGCCTTCTGCGACCGTCTGGAAGGCCTGGTGGCCGGTCTCACCGCCAGCGGCCGCTGGACGCTGCCGCATCCGTGGCTGGACATGTTCGTGCCCGATGCCGCGGCCGAAGCTTTCATCGCCTCGGTGCAGTCGCAGCTGGGGGCGGTGGACCTGCCGGACCTGCCGCTCATCGTGTACGGCTTCAAGCGAAGCCGGCTGACGCGGCCTCTCTTCCGGACGCCGGCCAGCGAGACCTTCTTTCTCGTCGACGTGCTGCGCACCACGGACCCGCCGGCGGTGCCGCACGCGGTGGCGCAGAACCGCGCCTTCTACGATGCCGCCGTGGCGGCCGGCGGGCGCTTCTACCCCATCAGCGCGGTGCCGATGTCGCGCACCGACTGGCGGCGCCACTTCCAGCCGGAGTGGGGCCGGTTGGCGTCGGCCAAGCAACGCCACGACCCGGCCGGGATCCTCACGCCGGGGCCTGGCATCTTCGGCGGCTGACGCAGGGCGCCGGGGCCCCGGGCCGCAGGGGCCCGGGGGGCAACGCTCAGGCCGGGCGGCCAGCGCCCAGCCGCCGGCGGGCCAGCAGCACCGCCACGCCCATCAGCATGGCCATCCAGGTGGCCGGCTCGGGCACGGCGCTGATGTTCAGGCGCAGCGCATCGCTGCCGTAGTCCAGCTGCGCCACCCAGCTGGGGTCGAGCCCGCCCACCGTGAAGCTGGCGAAGCTGCCGCTGAAGCTGGCCCAGTCGATCAGGCGCAGCGTGGCGCCCTGCTCGGGCACCATGAAGCTGCCGTCGAGCTGCAGGCTCAGCGTGCCGCCCAGCAGCGCGGTCTCGGTCACGCGCACCGGCGCTGCCGTCAGCGAGGCCGTGCCCAGACCCGTCAGCAGCAGCCGGCCGGTCTCGGTGAAGTCCATCCGGTGCATGAGGGTGCCGGCGCCCGGCGCAAAGGTCTGCCGGAACAGCACCTGGTTGACGTAGCGGCCGCTGCCATCCACGTCGTCGTTGAACACCAGCGCCTGCCCGGGGCCCGCGCCGCCGCCGACGATGCCGTTGTTGGTGAAGCGGCCCAGCACCGTGCCGCCGGTGGGGGCCTGCAGCAGATGGCCCGGCTGCAGCCGCGCGCCCTGGAAAGTTTGCAGCGTGCCGCGGGTGTCCAGCGTGCTCGACCGGCCCAGCGTCACGGTGGCCGCCGACATCAGCACCAGGCGGGCATCGGCGCCGACGGAGATGATGCCTTCGGTGCTGAAGCCGTCGGCCAGGTTGGGGTTGCCCACGCTCAGCGTGCCGCCCTCGGCGGTGATGCGGGTGTCGGCACCGCCGCGCAGCGTGGCCACGCCCAGCAGGCCGAAGCCCTGAACGTTCGTGCCGCCGCTGGGCTCGTAGATCGAATTGCCCACCACCTGCCCGCCCTGCAAGCTGAGGAGGCCGGCGCGCACGGTGGCGCTGTCGTTCAGAACCAGGGTGCCCGTGCCCACGCGCAGCTCGTTCGTCACCGCCAGCACCTGGTCGCCCGAGAGCGCGAACACGCGGCCGAAGTAGGGCGTGCTGCCCAGCGTGACGCCCTGCTGGCCTGTGATCTCCAGCGTGCCGCCGGTCCAGTTCAGGCGCGCACCATCGGCGAAGGCCAGGTTGCGCGCCGAGAAGGTACCTCCGGAACCCAGGCTAACCACGCTGTTGGCCTGCAGGGTGGCCGTGCCGGTGCTGCGCACGAGGCCGCCGTTGTTCACTATCAGCAGGCCGCCGATGCGGCCGGGGTCGCTGCCGCCGATGCCGAGGTTGCCGTCGATGAACCAGGCCGCCTGCGGGCTGTTGACGGTGACGCTGCCGCTGGTGCTGGAACTGCCGACGGGCAGGCTGCCGATGGTGGCCGACCCGGAACGCAGCGTGCCGTCGCGCACCTCGATGCTGCCGCTGCCACCCGCGCCTATGTCCAGCGTGCCGTTGACCAGCCATGAAGGCAGGTCGGGCCCGTTGTTGTCCATCACCACCCGGCCGCTGCCGCCGGGCAGGCCGATGCTGGCGGCGCCGGTGCTCAGCTGCGCGGCGCCCGAAAGCGTGAGCTCGGCCGTGCCGGCCTTGCCGACGACGAAGCCCTGCGTGTTGGTCCACCGCGTCGGCGCCGGGCTGGTGCCCGCCACCAGCACGCGGGCCAAGGAGCCGGCACGCTCGGCCAGCACGGCCGTGGTGCTTTGCAGCTGCGTGCCGCCGGTGAGGTCCATGCGCGCGCTGCCGGCGTCGGCCAGCCGCAGTTCGCCATTCACGTTCAAGGTGGCGGCATCGGCCAGCACGCTGCCGGTGAACTGCGTGTTGCCCGGCAGGGGCGACAGGCCCACCGTGGTGCTGCCGGTGTTGACGGTGGCGCCCGAGGCCAGGAACAGCCAGCCTTGCGAGGCCGAGCCGATGACCAGCGTGCCATTGTTCTGCCAGCGCCCGGCGGTGCTCAGGTTCACCTCGCCCGCGCCGCCTTGCAGGCCCACCACGGCGCCCTGGGTGGTGAGCAGCGCGCCGCCGTTCACCACTGCCGCGCCAGTGCCGCGCTGGCCCACCACGAAGCTGCCGCCCACGCCCCAGCTGGCCGAGTTGTCGAGCTGCAGCGTGCCCTGGCCCAGCGCATCCAGCCCCAGCACCATGTTGCCGGCCACGCTGCCTTGTGCGTTGTTCAGCGACAAGCGGCCCTGGCCCTGCTGGCCCACGGTGATGGCGCCCGTGTTGCTCCAGGTGCTGCCGGCGCCGCTGAGCGCGACCACGCCGTTGCCGCCCACGCTCTGCCCGATGATGCCGGTGACCGAGCTGAGCAGGCCGCCGCCATTGACGTTCACCGTGCCCTGGCCGGCGCTCCCCACCGTCAGCGTGAGGCCGGCGGCGAAGCTGCCGCCCTGGTCGAGCGCCAGCGTGCCCGTGCTGCCGGGCAGCACGCCCAGCGTGGCCGCCAGCGCGGTGGCCGAGGCGCCCACGCCGGCCACGTCGAGCCGGCCGCTGCCGCCTTGGCCCATCACCAGGGCCGCGCTGTTGGTCCAGCGGCCGCCGGCCTGCACGCTGGCACTGCCACGGTCGGCGGCGGTTTCGCCCATCGTCGCGCCCGCGCTGGTGAAGCGCGAACCTGCGTCCACCGCCAGCGCGCCCGTGCTCACGAGCGCACTGCCGCCACCCAGCGTGACGCCGCCGTTCACCACCCACTGCGCGCCGCCGCTCACGCGGGCGGTGGCGGCATTGGCCACGGCCAGCGAGGTGGCGCCGTTCCAGCGGGCCGCAGCGCCGGCCAGGGCCAGCTCGCCACCGCCCACGGTGACGGGCCCACCGCTCGTCACGCTGCCGGCGAACACCTGCCGCCCGGCGCCTGACTTGCTGAAGGCCGAGCTGCCGGTGATGGCGCCGCTGAAGCTGCGTTCGCCGCTGGCCACTGCCAGCGAAGTGAAGCCGTCGGCCTGCCAGCTGCCGCCGCCGCTGATGCCGCCGATGAACTGGCTGCCGCCGCTGCGCAGCGCCGCGCCCGTGGCCACCGTGATGGCGCCGCTGCCCAGGTTGCCGGCGGCCAGCGCGTTCACGCGCCCTTGTGCGATGGTGAAGTCGCCCGTCAGCGCCAGGTTGTTGCCGGCCAGGGAAAGATCGCCCGCGCCGGTCTTGCTGAAAGCCACGTTGCCCGACAGCGGCGCGTTCACCACCAGCGTGCCGGCCGCGCCCACGAAGAGCTCGGCGTTGGTGCCCGACAGCGTGATCAGCTGCCCGGCGATGGTGCCCACGCCGCCCTGGCCGCCATTGTCGAAGGCGCGGATGCGGTTCAGGCGGAAGCCCGCCGCCAGGTCGTTGCTGGCCAGCACGAAGGAATTGGGGAAGAGCAGGCCGGTGTCGTCGCCCTGTTGCGGTACCAGGCTGCCGGCCCAGTTCAAGGGGTTGGCCCACGAGGTGGGTGCCAGCAGGTTGTTGCCGACCCAGGTGTAGTTGATGGCCTGCGCAGGCTGCAGCAGCGGCAGCAGCAGTGCGGCCAGGGCGGCCGAGCGCATGGCGCTGGGACGCAGGAGCCGGGCCGTTGGACGGACAGCTTGACGGGCAGTTTGACGGGTCGTTTGTGGGGCCATTTGAGGGGCTAGACGCATGATGGAAGACCTCCTTCGCCGCCAACCTTGACGACGCCAAAACTCTAGGCAGCAGGCCCTTTGCCCACCATCCGACGGACGGATGCAGGGGGGCATCCATACGGAGTCCCTGGAACTCGGGGGTTGGTCGCGGCACACTCTCGGCGTGGCCCACCCGCCTTTCGGGCCGCCCCTGCCAGCCATGGACAAACAGCCGCTGCACCTGTTGATCGTTGACGACCACGCCGTGGTGCGCGTGGGTCTGGCCGTGCTGTTGCGCGGCCTGCGCGAGGGTTGCGAAGTCACCGAAGCCGGTGACCTGGCTGCAGCCCAGGCGGCGCTGCTGGCGCGCCCCGACATCGCGCTGGTGGTGCTGGACGTGCACCTGCCCGGCAAGGCGCCGCTGGAGGCGCTGCACACGCTGCGCCGCAGCCACCCGCTGCTGCCGGTGGCCCTGCTGTCGGCCGACACCGATGCCGAGCTGGCCGCCCGCGCGCTGCGCGAAGGCGCCGCCGGCTGGGTGCCCAAGGCTGCCGATGCGCGGGTGCTCACGGCGGCCATCGAGCTCATCCTCTCGGGCGGCTGTTATGTGCCGCCCTTCCTGCTGCAGCCGGCTTCGGCGCCGCGGGCCGAAGCCCTGACCGAGCGGCAGCTGGAAGTGCTGGGTGAGCTGGTGCGTGGCCGCAGCAACAAGGAGATCGCACGCACGCTGGGCATGGCCGAGCCCACGGTGAAAGGCCACCTGGTCACCATCTTCCGCGTGCTGCGCGTGCGCAACCGTGCCGAGGCCGTGGGCGTCGGCCAGGGCGTGCTGCGCCGCTCACTGCTGCCGCTCTGAAGCCTCTTCCTGCACCGCCCCCGGCCGGGCCGCGCTGAGCCAGGCGCGCAGCGCCGCCGCGGGCAGCGGCTTGCGCGCAGCGGTGATGCCCTGGACGGCCAGCGTCTCGGGGGCCATGGGCAGGGTTTCGCCGCTCAGCAACAGCGCCGGCAGGTCGCGGCCGGCGGCCGCACGCAGCGCGGCGATGGCCGCCAGGCCGTCGCCTTCGGCCAGCCGCCAGTCGCTGATCAGCAGCGCCAGCCCGCGCGCGCCGTGGTCCTGCTGCGCCAGCTGCGCCAGCAAGGGCTGCACGGCTTCATCCGCCCACACCTGGCAGCCCCAGGCCGAGAGCAGCGACACCGTGGCCACGCGCACGGCCTCGTCGTCTTCCACCAGCGCCAGCTGCAGCCCCTGCAGCGGCGGCGCGAAGGCCGGCATTGCCGGGCGGCCGGTGTTCGCCTGCGGTGCGGCCAGGGGCACGGTGATGCTGAAGCAGCTGCCGCGGCCGGGCCGGCTGCGCAGCTGCACCGGGTGGCGCAGGATGCGCGACAGCCGCGCCACGATGGCCAGGCCCAGGCCATGGCCGCGCTGGCGGTCGCGGCCCGGGTTCTGCAGCTGCACGAATTCATCGAAGATGCGGCGCTGGTGCTCGGGCGCGATGCCCGGGCCGGTGTCCCACACCGCGATGCGCACCGCCTCACTCTGCCGCCGCGCTGCCAGCAGCACGCCACCCGCGGCGGTGTGCGTGAGCGCGTTGGACAGCAGGTTGCGCAGCATGCGCTCGAGCTGGGCCTCGTCGCTGTGCACCCACAGCGGCGTGGGGCGCAGGCGCCACTGCAGCCCGCGGTCTTCGGCCAGCACGGCGAATTCCGGCGCCAGGCGGTCGAACAGCGCCTGCAGCGCCAGCGGCCGCGGCTGCGGCACGAGGTTGCCGCTGTCCAGCCGCGAGATGTCGAGCAGCGTCTCCACCAGGCTGTCCAGCGCCTGGGCCATGCCCTGCATCTGGGCCGCGGTGGCGGCGGCGCGCCGGCCTTGCAGCTCGGTCTCGGCCTGCGCCGCCAGCAGGCCTAGCGCGTGCACGGGCTGGCGCAGGTCGTGGCTGGCGGCGGCCAGGAAGCGGGCCTGGGCGTCGCGCGCGGCCTGCGTTTCGGCCAGCAGCGCTTCGCGTTCGAAGCGCATGGCGTGGCTTTCCTGCAGCAGCCGCGTGTGGCGCAGCAGCAGCGAGGTGGCCAGCGCCGCGCCGGCCAGGGCCAGCGCGCCGTCGTAGAAGCCCGCCCAGCTGCCGGTGCCGATGAACAGCGCCGCCAGCGTGGAAGCCAGGGGCAGCAGCAGCGCCAGGAAGGCCAGCGGCAGCGGCGCCATCACGTTGATGCTGGCCACACCCGTGATGCAGGCCAGCATGGCCGCGTACATCTGGCTGGCGGGTTCGTCGTGGCGGAAGGCCATCACCAGCGCCGCAGACCACAGCACGCCAGTGGCCGCCGCCCCGGCCACCGCGCGCTGGCGCCAGGCGCGGGCCTGGCGGGCCAGCGCAGCCTCGTCCAGCTTCTGCACGCGCTGGCGCCAGCGCCAGCGCAGCACCACCACCGCCACGAAGGCAGCGGCCCAGGCGGCCAGCCAGGGCTCGGCCACACGGCCGCTGGCATAACCCACGTGCACCACGATCAGGAGCAGCGCCGCCGCCAGGCTGACCCCGCTTTGCGCGTAGAACAGGCGCAGCATGGCCTGCTGCGTGCGTTCGTCAGCAGGCTCGGGTAGGCGGAGCGGCCAGCGCATGGCGCGGAATGATGCGCGCCTGCCGGCGCTGGCGCTCCCCCTCCGAACGGATGCGGGGTGGGGGGTCCTTTGGTTGGGGTGGGGTCTGCGGACCGCTGCTGAAGCCCCCCCTGGATGCGCAGCCGCTGCCCATTACCTGCGCGTTAGCCTGCGCTGCCGTCCAGAACACCAGAGAGCCGGACCCGCCGGCCACGAGGGGGTATCCATGAATGACCTGAACCGCCTGGTAAGCCAGGGGCAGTGGCTCGTGAGCCATGCACTCATGCACCGCGTCGCGCTTGCCGACGCCGTGCGCGCAACGCTCAGCCAGGCCGACGCCGATGCGTTGGCCCGCCAGCCCGCGGCGCTGGAGGCTTTCCTCGCCGCCTTCGCCCAGGCCGCTCAGGCCATCGGCACCCCGGCGGCAGAAATCGCTGCGCTGGCTGCGCGCAACGCGCGCCTGCAGCCCCTGGTCCGAGATGCCCGCACGCTGCTGAACTTCGCCGCGGCCAACGCGCGCAAGGTGGATGAAGAAACCCGCAACACCCTCGTCGAAGTGGAGGCCGCGGTGGAGTCGGGCATGGCCACGCCCGCGCAGGAGCAGGCTTTCCTCAAGGCCTATGAGGAGCTCACCACGGCCTTGGCGCCCATCACCGTGGAAACGCTGGATGCCTCGACAACGAAGCTGCCGGGCCTGGTCGACTTCTGGAAGCGCCGAGGCCCGGTGCAGGACCCTGCGCCGCGCCCGGTTTGGACCCTTGGGCGGTTCATCAACGCCACCATCTTCATCCTGGTGCTGGCTGGCACGGGGGTGACGCTGGCCTACTACGCAGTGGGGGCCAGTGCGCTGACCAAGTACCGCGAACTGCAGGAAAGCGCGGCGCGGCTGAAGCTGAAGGAGGCCGATGCCGAGCGCGACCTGCTGCTGCGCGAGGCCGCGCTGGAACAGCTGCGACAGAAGGCCACCACCAGCCCCGCCGGAGCCGACACGGGCCCGTTGGAGCAAGCCGTTTCGGCGCGTGCCAAGAGCAAGGCCGAGTTCGTGGCCGTGCAAGACCAGCGCGTGGCGGTGAAGGCCGAACTGGAAGCCATTCCCCAGCGGCTGGGGCGCTGGGCGCAGCAGCCTTGCAGCAGCCAAAACTTCCTCTTCAAGGCAGCGCTGTGTGCCGAAGTGGACGCGCCCCGGCCTACGGACATCGCCAGCAGCTCGCTGGCCGGCGTGGAGGCCGCACGCACGGTGGTGGCGCGCATGAGCGAGGTCTACCTGCCGCTGCTGCTGGGCTTCCTGGGCGCCCACGCCTACATCCTGCGCCGCATGAGCCGGCAGATTGCCGAGAAGACCTTCGCCAAGGGCTCGTCGTTCAACCACATCGTCCGCACCGGCCTGGGGGCGCTGGCCGGGTTGGCATCGACCTGGCTGCTCACGCCCGACAGCGTCGGAGGTGCCTCGCTGCAAGGCCTGCCCACCTACGCACTGGCCTTCGTGGCCGGCTATGGCATCGAGCTGGTGTTTGCCTTCATGGACCGCATCATCACGGCCTTCACGCAGCCGACGAAGTAAATGGCAGCTGCCGCCCGGGCACCCTCAGGGCCAGCGGGGCGGGTGCGAACCCGGCGGCATCGAAGGCCGGCGCCAGTGTGCGGGCGTGGCCGAGAAACACGCCGGGTGGCGCAGCACCTGCAGGCGGCCGAAGCCGCTGTCCACCGTTTCCAGGTAGGGCTCCACAGGCGGACGCTGGGCTGGCAGCCCGGGCATATCGCCAAACCGCCCCAACGGGCCCAACGGGCCCAACGGCCCCAACCGGCCCAGCTGGCGCAGCCACAGGCCCACGCCGGCCAGCGACAGCTGCACATGCCAGCTGCCACCTTCCCGCGCCTGGCGCAGCAGCGCGGCCTGGGTGCCGAAGGCCAGCAGGTAGCCGGCGGCGTAGTCCAGCATCTGCAGCGGCAGCGGGCGGGGTTCTTCGCTGCCCCAGGCCTGGGCTTCGGCGAGGTTGAAGCCGGTGGCCGTCTGCACCAGGGAATCGAAGCCGCGCCGGCCCGCCCAGGGCCCGGTGGGGCCATAGGCCGAGAGGCTCACCGCCACGATGCCGGGCGCCAGCGCCGCCACCTCGTGGGGCCCGAAGCCGCGCGCCGCCAGCGCGCCGGGCCGGTAGCCCTGCAGGAAGACATGGGCCTCGCGCAGCAGCGCCGCCAGCGCCTGGCGGCCGGGCGCTTCGTCCAGGTCGAGATGGGCGCTGAGCTTGCCGCGGCTGGTGTCGGCGATGGCGTCGATGTTGGGCAGCCGCGGTGAGTTCACCAGCAGCACGTCGGCGCCATAGGCCGCCAGGGTGCGCCCGGCCACCGGCCCGGCGAGGATGCGCGTGAGCTCCAGCACACGAAGCCCGTCCAGCGGCAGCCCGCCTTCGCGCCATGGTGCCCAGGCCCGGGGCGGGGCGTCGGCTATGCGTTCGATGGCCAGCAGCGGCTGCGCACGCAGCGCTTCGGCCTGGGGGTGGGCGTCCCACTCGGCAAAGGAACGCGCGGCGGCCACCACCAGGCCGGCGGCTGCGGCGGCGTCTTCGAAATCTTGCGCGCGCCAGCCGGCCAGCGCCTGCGCCACCGCGGCGCGTTCGGTGTCAGGCCCTGTGGGCAGGCCCAGCAGGCGCAGCGCGCCGTCGCGGTGGTGGGCGAAGTTCGCATGCACGCGCACCCAGCCGTCGGCGCAGCGGTAGGCGCCCGAACGCTTGTCCCACAGGTGCAGCGCCTGCCCGTTCACCGTGAACCAGGCCATGCTGTCCAGCACCGCGTGCGCGGCTTCCACGCGCACCTGCTGCACCGGGCCGCCGCGGGTCTGGCCGATGGCCACCGCAGCCAGCGCCGCCGCACTCAGGCTGGCCTGCGCTGCCGTGGTGATGTTGAAGGACGAGGGCAGCACGGGCGCGGCGGCCGGCAGCTCGGCCTGGGCCAGGGTGGCTTCTGGCAGGCCGGCGGCCCGCCAGAGGTCTTGCAGGGCCCGGGCGGCCTGCACGGCCGGGGGCGTGTCGTGCGTGTTCATCCCGTCAGGGGAAAGAGGCACCCGAAGACCCCGGTGCCCCGCCGTCAAGCGCTGCGGACCGCAACGCCCCCGGCCTGGCGGCGCCGCGCCAGCCCCACCACCACGGCCAGGCCGCAGGCCATCAGCGCCCAGGTGCCGGGTTCGGGCACGGGCAGCACGGCGGCGCTGAGCCAGCCGCCGTTCACGCTGCCCAGCACCAGCGTGAAGTTGCTGTTGTTGGCGGCACCGGCGGGGTCGATGGTGCCCAGGCCGCGGGCGGGGTTGGCGCCGCCTGATTCGCTGATGAGGTAGAGGCCGTTGCCCAGCTCGGCCACGCCACGCACGCCCAGGCCGGGCGTGCCTGCCCAGCTGCTGACGAGCCCGCCGCTGGTGTTGAACTCATACAGCCCGAAGCTGCCCAGCGGCTGCGAGCCGTTGGCTGCCGACAGCACATGGCCGTTGGCGCGCACGAACATCTGCTGCGGGATGTTGTTGAAGGCCGCCGTGAAGGCCCCTGCGTGAGTGCCGTCGGTGTTGTAGAGCTGCAGCGCGCGCGAAGTGCCGTCGGACACCAGCAGCTGCCCGTTGTAGCTGACCACGTCCCAAGGCGAATTGCCGATGGTGCCGCCGCCGGCCACCGTGCTGAACGAGCCGAGGATGTTGCCGGCGGTGTCGATGCGCACCACCGAGGCGCCGGGTGCGCCGTTGTCGGTGCCTGCGTTCACCGCGTAGACCACGCCATCGATGAAACGCAGCCCGCGCACGTTGCTCAGGCCGCCACCGGCCACGTTGCCGCCGATGCGGCCGACGAAGCCGCCGCTGAGGTCGAAGCGGTAGATGGCGTTGACGTTCGGGCTCTGGTCGCTGACCCAGACTTCCTGCCCCACCTGGATGGCGGCGCGCGGGGTCTGGAAGTCGAAGGGGCTGCCGGCGCCGATGTCGACGATGAAGTTGGGGTTCAGCACCGCGCCCGTCTGGGCGTCGAGCGTCATCACGCGGTTGCGGCCGGTGTCCACGGCCAGCAGCACGTTCTGCTGCGGCACGGGCTGCGCATGGGCTGCCATTGGCGCCATCGGCACTAACGGCACCAGGGCCGCGCCCAGCCAGGCCAGCGTGGCCAGCAGGTTCTTCATCGTCAGCTTCAAGGCAGGCTCCTGCGGAAAAGGGTGTGCCCAGGATGGTAGGTCCGGCCGCGCCGTGCGTCGCCCGGGCATCCCCCTGTGGAGGGGGCGCCGGCCGGCGCGCAGTTTCTGGGACGCTTTTGCAACGCCCGGGCGGCGAACCTGCAGGCCCCACCTCACCAGGAGCTTCCATGACCAGCCTGCGCACTTCCCTGTACACGGCCTTGCTCGGCTTCAGCCTCGGCGCCATGCCCTGGCTGGCCAGCGCTAACACCCTGCAGATCAGCGCCACCGCCCGCTCCGCTGCGGCCCAGCCCATCACGGTGCCGGGCAGCCAGCACCTGGTGAATGGCGACTACACCATCTTCTCGAACCCCGACTGGCCGAACAACTTCTACCTCACCGGCGACGGCATCGACGAGACCACGCGCTGGTCCTTCGACTTCACCAACGATCCCGGTTATGCCGCCTTCCTGGCCAACGGCACCGTCACCGAAGCCACCTACACGATCACGCTGAACACGAAGTACTTCTTCGACGGCGTGGGCCCGCCCGGGGCCATCACCTACCCCAGCGAAGGTGGCAACGGCCTCTTCCCGCTGTGGAACCTGAGCGGCCAGATGACGGGCGTGGGCGGCCAGTGGTCGCGCGCCACCTTCACCACCCAACTCGTCAGCCAGCAGGGCATGAACGGCACGGAGCTCTTCGGCTGGCTGGCCAGCCATGGCGGCCTGTTCCCGATGGTCTTCGCCGACGACGCGGTGGTGGTGGAAAGCCGGCTCACGCTGATGGCCCAGCCGGTGCCCGAGCCCGGTGCCGTGGCCTTGCTGCTGGCCGGGCTGGCGGGTGTGGCCGGCGTGGTGAGGCGGCGCGGTGCGGCAGCTACTGCCGAGCGCCTGAACTGAAGGGCGCCACCTTCGGTCGACGGCACGCCCCCCTAGGGTGGAGGCATTTCCACCCGCTCTCCGCATTACCCCCAAGGCGGGTGTGGTGGAGAGCGGGAAGACTTCGCCTCCATCCACAACGAGGAGGAAACGAATGTCATCGAAGCTGAAGGCGGCGCGCGGGCCGCTAGCGAGCTGCTGGGGCCTGTGGGGTCTGCTCGGCCTGCTGGCCGCCCCGGGCGCGCACGCCGCCGACCCGACGCCCATCGCGCCGAAGTGCGACCTGCCCTATGCCTACGACGCCGGCACCAAGGCCTGCAAGCCCAGCGCCGCGTTCAAGGACCTCAAGGGTGAACTCTGCACCGGCAACTTCGGCACCCTGGCCGGCGAGGAATGCAAGCCGCCCGCGGCCGACAAGATGCCCAAGCCGAACTGTGGCGACAGCCGTTTCCGCTTCAAGGAAGGCCAGTGCTTCGTGGACGACAGCACGCCCAGTTCTTCCGAGGGCGACTATGTCGGCGACTGCTTCACCATCCGCGGCGTGACACCGGCGCTGCGCGACAAAGGCATGGCGCCGCCGCCGGGCGCCGATTACCGCCTGATGCTGGTGACGAGCCAGAAAGACATCAGCGACGGCAAGGACCGCGAGCTGAAGGTGGTCGATGCCGAGTTCTTCTGGAAGCCGCTGTGGTGCGTGACCAAGGGCGGCGCCGAGGTGAAGACCATCAAGGCCAGCGAACTGGTGGAAAGCGGCGCGGCACGCCGCGGCTGGGTGTTTGGCGCCATGGTCGTGCCCTTCAAGTACTACAAGGAAGGCGGCAGCCAGACGGGCAACCTGTCGGTGGGGCCCTACGCGGGCTGGCGCTATTCACGCAACGGCAGCGGTTTCACGCTGGCCGTTTCGGCCGCCTTGTCCACCATCCAGGGCGAGGTTCGCGACAGCGCCAACAACATCATCGACCGGCCCCAGCTCGTGGGCTATACCGCGGCGGTCGGCGTGCTCTGGGACATCTCGAAGCGCCCCGGCGCGCGCCCCTTCCAGCTGGGCTTCGTGGTGGGGCAAGACCGTGTCGGGCGCAGCAACGTCACCAAGTTCCAGCAGAACGGCGAGACCTGGTTCGCCCTGCAGGTGGGTTATCGCTTTACCGACAATTGACTCGGAGCGGCGATTTCACGCGCGAAGGCTGAGCCCGCGAGCGCAAGACCGGAAGGCCCCACTTCAGCCCGGCGGCTCGCCCTCGGGCCGTGTGTAGGCAGCGTCCACGCCGGGCTCGGCCTGCAGGGCCTGCACGGCTGCGGTCAGCGTGGCGTCGCTGGGCCCGCTCAAGGTGTACCAGCCGGCCAGCGAGGGGTCGCTGGCGCCGGGGTGCAGGGCCTCGGCGCGCACGCCGTGCGTGGCCAGCAGCGGCGCCAGCGTGACGATGGCAACGCCCGGGCGCAGGCAGAAAACGGCTTCCATCGGCCGAGCATACGCCGTGCGGGGCAGCCCCCCAAGGTTGCGGCGGCGCAGGCCCCTAGCCGTAGGGGAGCGCCGCACCGACCGCGCGAACACACTTCGCAGCCCCTAGGTCCCCTGCGAGGAAAGACACCATGTCCCTCATCCAGTCTCCCCCCGAACTCATCGTGATGGCCAAGCCCCAGGCCAACCTGCGTTCCAGCCCCGCAGGCGGTGTGCGCGGCGCCGCGAGCGCCAAGCCCGCCAGCCTGGCCAAGCTGCTGAAAAGCGCCAAGTGCACGCTCGAGCCGCTGTTCGGCGACAGCGAGGAACGCGTGCGCGCCGCCATGGGCCCGGCCCTGCGCGGCGCGGCGCCCGACAGCGCCGACCCGGCCACCTTCTACACGCTGCGCGGCGACGTGAAGAACACGAAGGCGATGCTGGAGAACCTGCTCAGCGAACCCTCCATCGACGGCGCCTACCTCAAGCCCGGTGGCGAACCGCCGGTCTACCGCGGCCCGGTGGACGGTGCCGAGATGGCGCCTTCCGGCGACCTCGACGCCCCGCCGGCCCCCACGCCCGACTACGTGCCACGGCAGCTGTACCTGGAAGCCGCGCCCGGCGGCGTGGATGCGCGCTTCGCCTGGACCAAGCCCGGCGGCCGCGGCGACGGCCTGCGCGTCATCGACCTGGAATGGGGCTGGAACTTCAGCCACGAAGACCTGCTCGTGAATTCCGGCGGCCTGCTCGACGGCAGCAACCACAGCAACACGCACCATGGCACGGCGGTGCTGGGCGAGATCGGCGGCGACCACAACACGCGGGGCGTGAGCGGCATCTCGCCCAACGCACGGCTGTCGGCCATCTCCTTCGTGGGCAATCCCTCGGCCACCGCCATCCGCAAGGCCGCCGACCGGCTGGTGGCCGGCGACATCATGCTGCTGGAGATTCACCGCGCCGGGCCGCGCCACGGCTTCGCGGGGCGCGAAGACCAGCTCGGCTACATCGCCATCGAGTGGTGGCCCGACGACTTCGCCGCCATCCTCTACGCCACCAGCCGCGGCATCCTGGTGGTGGAGGCCGCGGGCAATGGCGCCGAGAACCTGGACGACGCGCTCTACTCGGTGCGGCCCGCCGGTTTCCCGGCGAGCTGGCGCAACCCCTTCAACCGCAGCAACCCGCAATGCGGCGCCATCCTCGTGGGCGCGGGCGCGCCGCCGCCGGGCACGCACGGCCGCAACCACGGCGCCGACCGTTCCCGGCTCGACTTCTCGAACTACGGCTCGGCCGTCGACTGCCAAGGCTGGGGCCGCGAGGTCACCACCACCGGCTACGGCACCTTGTTCAACGACAGCGTGAACCAGCAGTACACCGACACCTTCTCGGGCACCAGCAGCGCTAGCCCCATCGTGGTGGGCGTGCTGGCCTGCGTGCAGGGCTGGCTGCGCGCCGCGGGCAAGCCGCTGCGCACCCCGGCGCAGGCGCGCAGCCTGCTGCGCACGCATGGCTCGCCCCAGCAAGACACGCCCGGGCGCCCGGCCACGCAGCGCATTGGCCGCCGCCCCGACCTGCGCCTGCTGCACGGTGCGCTGTTCCCGAAGGTGGTAGTGAAGGAAGTGAAGGATGTCGAGAAGTTGCCCAAGGAAGGCGACAAGAACATCAAGGAATTCGTCAAGGAGATGAAGGAGATCAAGGAGGTCGAGAAGAACCCCAAGGAATTCATCAAGGACACCAAGGAAGCCAAGGAAGTCGAGAAGAACCCGAAGGAATTCGTCAAGGAGTTCAAGGAGAAGGACAAGGACGTCATCGAGCACGGCGGGTTCGGTGGTATCGGCGGTGTGGGCGGCTTCCGTCCGCCCGGTGCCCTGCCCGGCGATGCGGCCGGCGAGGCCGACGTGCAGGCGCGCCTGGCAGCGCTGGAGGCTGCGGTGGTGGCGATGTCGCAGTCGGCCCAGTTCGCCGCGCTGGGGGGCGGGCACTTCATACCCGGCGCGCTCAGGCCCGATGTGGGGGGCGCGGCCGACGACGCCACGGCCGAAGGTGGCGACGACGGTTCGGCCTGAGGTGCAGGCGCCGGTGTGGCTGTGGCTGCACGACCTGCTGGACCCGGCCGCCGCCGCCGGCCTGGCGATGCTGGCGGCGCACGTGCCCGTGCTGCCGCTGCCGTTGCCGGTGGCATTGGCCTCGCGCTGGCGGCTGGCGGTATCGGGGCAGGGCACGGCGCTGGGCCTGCACACGCCGATGGGCCGCTTCACGACCACGCCCGGGGTCGCAGGCGGCCCTGAGGCTGGCGGCGCCCCGGCGGGGCGGCTGCTGGCCGGTGTCATCCACACCCACCAGGGCTTGGCCCTGCCCGACACGCTGCCCGACCGCGACTACAAGGCCGCCGAGTGGCAGGCGCTGCTGTGGGCCAGTCTGCACGGCGCGCCCGTGCCGGTGCTGAACCGGCCGCGCCCGGCCCAGGTGGCCGGCCCGGCTTCGGCGGGTTCGCTGGCCGCGCAGCGGGCTTGGTGGTGCCAGCGCCTGGCGCGCGCCGGGCTGTCCGTGTGGCCCACCACGGCGGCAGCGGCGGGCCTGGCCGGTGAACGCTGGGGGCTGATGGTGGCCGGCTCGCGCGTGGTGCTGGCCGAAGGCGCGCCGCTGCCGGGCTGGCCAGCGAGCGCGCAGCGCCGGCTGTGTGCGTTGGCGCGCGCCGAGGGCGTGGACTGGCTGGCGCTGGCCGGCATGGAAGATGCCAGCGGCTGCTGGCGCATCAGCCAGGCCAGCACGCGGCCCGACCTGCGCCCCTTCGGCGCCGCAGGCGCGCAGGCCCTGGCGGCGTGGCTGCAGCGGCGTGCGGGCACGGCCCTGGCGAAGGCCGCCGCGCCCCGGGTGGTCGAAGCGCACTGAAGCCCTGCGCAGCGCCAGGCACCACCCCGAATCTCGAACCGGCCTTCAGCGCAACGCCTCCATGGCCCGCCCCGGTCTCGTCGCCGTCTTCGGCGATCTTCAAGAAGGCCCCTGCGAACTGCTGGTGCAGGCGCTGCGCACGCTGGGCGGGCCGGTGCTGCTGCTCGACGCGCTGCGCGGCGAGCCCACGGCCGTGCCCTGGGCCCTGGGCCCTGACGGCGAGTTGACTGGCACGGTGAGCAGCGAAGACGGCCCGGTGCCGCTGGCAGCGTTGCAGGGGCTGTACCTGCGCCCAGGCGACACGCGCCGCCGGCCGCCCGGCGACGACGCCGCACGCCATGCACGGCGCCAGGCCTGGGCGCAGGGCTGGGTGGACGTGGGTGAACTGAGCCCGGCGCGCGTGGCCAACCGGCTGTCGGCGATGAACTCCAACGCTTCCAAGCCGCTGCAGTCGCAGGTGCTGGCGGCCTGCGGCTTTGCCGTGCCGCCCATGCTGCTGTGCAACGAGCCGGAAGCCGTGCTCGCCTTCGAGGCCCGCCACGGCGCGCTCATCTTCAAGTCCGCCAGCGGCGTGCGCTCCATCGTGCGCCCGCTGGACGACCAGGCCCGCCAGCGGTTGCACGAGGTGAGCCACACGCCCGTGCTCTTCCAGAAGCGCCTGAGCGGCACCAACGTCCGTGTGCACGTGGTCGGCGAAGCCCTGTTCGCCACCGAGATCGACAGCGACGGGCTGGACTACCGCTATGCCGGCCGCGAAGGCGCCAGCACCTCGCTGCGCGCTACCACGCTGCCGCTGGACGTGCAGGCCTGCTGCCACCGCGCCGCGCAGCGCCTGGCGCTGCCCTTTGCCGGGCTCGACCTGATGCTGGCCGACGATGGCCAGGTCTACTGCTTCGAGGCCAACCCCAGCCCGGGCTACAGCTACTACGAAAACGCCACCGGCCAGCCCATCGCTGCCGCGCTGGCACGCTGGCTGGCCGGCGTGGGCGATTGAGATTGCCCGAAGCCAGGTTCTCGCCACCTCAAGCCACTTCACGCCGCTTCACGTCGCTCCTCGCCGCTCCTCGCCCGTCCTCGCCCTGGGGCCGCGCAAGACGATGTCCGTTGCCGCCCGGCTCGCGGCTCTGCATCAAGACGAAGCATCTCGTCGTCTTGCCAAGGAGCCCTGCCATGACCATTCCCCCCACCATGCGGGCCGCCGTTGCGGTGCACGAAGGCGGCCCCGCTGCCTTGCGCCTGCAGACCCTGCCCGTTCCCACGCCCGGCCCAGGCCAGGTGTTGATCCGGGTCGAGTCCGCTGCGGTGAATTTCTCCGACGTGAAGCGCCGTCGCGGCGACGCCTACCCTTTCCCCACCGCCTTTCCCTTCGTGCCTGGCAGTGAGGTGGCCGGCACCGTGACGGCGCTGGGGCCGGGTGTCAGCAGCGTCGCCCTGGGCGATGCCGTATTCGGTCTCGTCGGCGGGCAAGGCCTCGGGGGCTATGCCCAGTTCGCGCTGGCCCAGGCCAACCAGATCGGGCCGCGCCCGCCCATGATCCACCCCGACCAGGCCTGCGGCCTGACAGTGGCGGGCACCACCGCCCTGTTGCTGCTGCGCGAGGCGGCCCGGCTTCAGCCGGGCGAAACAGTGCTGGTGTCCGCCGCGGCCGGCGGCGTGGGCAGCTTCCTCGTGCCGCTGGCGCTGCGGCTGGGCGCCCAGGCCGTCATCGCCCTCGTCGGCAGCCCGGCCAAGGCAGCGCAGGCCCGGGCGCTGGGCGCGACGGCCACGGTGGATGCGTTGGCAGCCGACTGGCACGAACCCGTGCGCGCACTGACGGGCGGCCGCGGGGTCGATGTGCTGCTGGAATCCGGCGGTGGCGATGCGCTGGCCCAGGGCCTGCGCGCGCTGGCCCCGTTCGGGCGGGCGGTAGTCTACGGCGCAGCGAGCGGGCTCGACGCCAGGCTCGACGCGGCGGCCCTGAAGGCCTTGTTCTACACACCGGCCCCCAACCAGAGCCTGGCGGCTTTCAACCTGGGGGGCTGGTTCATGGAGCGTCCGCAAGTGGCTGGCACGGCGTTGCACGAACTGGTGGGTCTCGTGGCGGCAGGGCAGTTGCCCGCACCGACAGTGCAGCCCCTGCCACTGACACAGGCCGCCGAGGCTCACCGGCGCCTGGAAAGCCGCGAAACGCTGGGCAAGCTCGTGCTCAAGCCCTGGGTCGATTAAGGTTCCACACACCGGAGACTGGCCATGCAATTCGTCCTTACCTTCAACCAGCCGCTGGCTGAGATCGAACGTCACGAACACCCCGTCGAAGGCCCGCCAGCCCTGGAGCCGTGGAAGACCTACATGGCCGACATGGCCGCGGCCGGCGTGCTGCGTGGCGGCAACCGCTTGGCGCCGCCGTGGACGGCCACCACCGTGCGCGTGCGCCGCGGCGAACGGCAGATCCAGGACGGCCCTTTTGCCGAGACGCGCGAAACCGCCGCTGGCTATGTGGTGATCGAGGTGCCCTCGCTCGATGAAGCGCTGCACTGGGCGGGCCGCAGCCCCAGCAGCAGCACTGGCAGCACCGAGGTGCGGCCCGTGGCCCTGCCGCCGGCCTGAACGGCAGCACCATGAGCGGCCGTGACAGCGAGGCTGAAGGCCTGCCAGGCACGGCGCCAGCCGCCGCTGGTGCGGCTGCAATCGTGGCTGCAACCGCGGCTGCCACGGCGACTGCATCCGCGGCTGCAACGGCGGCTGCCGAAGCCGCAGCCCGCCAGGCCTATGGCCGCCTGCTGTCCTGGCTGGCCTGGCAATGGCGCGACATTGCTGCGGCCGAAGACGCGCTGGCCGAAGCGCTGCTCGCGGCTTTGCTCCACTGGCCGCGTGCAGGCGTGCCGGCGCGGCCCGAGGCCTGGCTGCTCACCGCGGCCCGGCGCCAGCTGCTCAAGGCCGCGCGCCACCAGCGCGTGGTGGAGGACCCCGCCGTGACCGTGCTGTTTCCCGATGAGGCCACCCCGGCCACCGAGCCCCCGGCCGTGCCCGACGCGCGGCTGCGCCTGATGTTCGTCTGTGCCCACCCGGCCATCGACGCCCCTGTGCGCAGCGCGCTGATGCTGCAAACGGTGCTCGGCATCGATGCCGCGCGCATCGCCCGCGCCTGCCTGGTGGCCCCCGAGGCCATGACCAAACGCCTGGTGCGCGCCAAGGCCAAGATCAAGGCCACCGGCCTGCGCTTCGAGGAGCCCGAAGCCGCCGAATTGCCCCAGCGCCTGGCGGCGGTGCTGGAGGCGATCTACGGCGCCTGCACGCTGGACTGGAACGAGGACGAAGCGGCAGGGCCGGCCGAGGCGCTGGCCGATGAAGCGCTGCACCTGGCGCGTGTGGTGGTTTCGCTGCTGCCCACCCAGCCCGAGGCGCTGGGCTTGCTGGCGCTGCTGGAACTGAACGCCTCGCGCGCAGCGGCACGCCAGGATGCGCAGGGCCTGCTCGTGCCCCTGCACCTGCAAGACGTCACGCGGTGGGACAGGCAGCTCATCGCCTCGGCCATGGCGCACCTGCGCGCGGCTGCGGCCTGGCAGCATGCGGGGCCTTTCCAGCTGGAGGCCGCGATCCAGGCCGCGCACGCCTCGCGGCAGCGCACCGGCTGCACGCCCTGGGGCGACATCCGCGCGCTCTACGAAACGCTGGTGGCGTTGCACCCGAGCATGGGCGCCCGCATCGGGCACGCGCTGGCCGTGGCCTATGCGGTCGACGACGCCAGCGCCGGCCTGGCGCTGCTGGCCGGCATCGACACCCCGCAGCGCCACACCCACCAACCGTGGTGGGCGGCGCAGGCGCACCTGCTGCAGCGCGCGGGTGCTCGCGACGAAGCGCTGGCCGCCTATGAACGCGCGCTGGCGCTCAGCCGCTCACCGGTGCTGCGGGCCACGCTGGCTGCACGCCGGCGCGCGCTGGCCGGGCCCGCACCTTGAAGCGGGCCTTCAGCGCCCGCCGGCGCTGCAAACAAGTTCAGCGCCCATTGGCGCTGCAGACTGGCTCAGCGCCCATTGGCGCTGCAGACTGGCTCAGCGCCTGTTGGCGCTGGTGCTTTCGCTCTGCAGCCGGCGCCAGGCGGCCAGCCCCAGGGCGCCGCCCAGCAGCAGCCACGCGCTGGAAGGTTCGGGCACCAGGCTGACGAGGCCCGATTCCAGGTAGTTGTAGGGCGGAGGCGAGTTCAGGTCGTTCAGCAGGCGCACCAGGCTGGAGCCACTGCCCGTGAGCCCCGCGTAGGTGCCGGTACCGCCGGTGACGGTGTAGGTGAGCTCGAAACCCGAACCTCCGGCCACGGCGGCGGCCACCGTGGTGAGCGAGCCCGAGAGTGAACTGGACACGCCGTCGCTGAAGCTGAAGCTGCCTGCACCGGTGCCGGTGAGGATGTTGAAGATGAAGTTGCTCTGCAGCGTCCAGGTGAGCGGGCCGGGCAGGTCGTAGGCGGTGCCGGTGAGGGTCAGCGGCAGGTCGCCGGTCAGGGAAGGCGGCGCGGTCGGCACCACTGCCCCGCTGCCGGTGAAGCTGAAGGTCTGGGCCTGGGCGGCCAGGGCCGTGACGGCGGCAGCCACGGCAGTGAGGGTGCGCACGGTACGAAGCATGAAGAACCTCGGCGGTGATTTCCCGAACACTTCCACCTTAGCCGGCCGCAGTGCCGCACGCCAGCAGCGACCCCATACCCGAGGGGGTGGGCGGGACGCTATCGTCCGCCGATGCCCCCGACACCGCCCACCCCCGCCTGGCTGCAGGCCGCCCGTGAACACTGGGCCTGGCGCGGCCAGGCGCGCCCGCCTTTCGCGGCCCCGGCGCAGGCCGGCCAGACCTCGGTGTGGGACTTCCCGCGGCCTCCGCGCCTGGCACCGGAGGCCCGCGAAGTGCGCATCGTCTGGGGCGAGGCGCTGGTGGCCTGCACCACGCGCGCTGTGCGCGTGCTGGAAACGGCGCATCCGCCCTCCTACTACATCCCCTGGGCCGACGTGACCCGTGCGCTGCTGCAGCCAGCGCCAGGCACGTCGTTCTGTGAGTGGAAAGGCCCGGCCCGCTACTGGAGCCTGGTGGACGGCGCACGCAGCCTGCCCGCCCACGCCTGGAGCTACCCGCAGCCGCTGGCCGGTGCCGAGGCATTGGCCGACTGCGTGGCCTTCTACGCGCGCGGCCTGGCTTGCACCGTGGGCGGCCTGCCGGCCACGCCGCAGCCGGGCGGCTTCTATGGCGGCTGGGTCACGCCCGACCTGGCCGGGCCCTTCAAGGGTGAAGCGGGCAGCGAAGGCTGGTGAGCCCGCGCCGCAGGGGGTGTTGATCAGTCGGGCAGCCCCAGGCCGACGGCGCTGATGCGTCCGTCGCGCACGTCGCGTACCACCAGCGTGGCCGCGCCCAGCGGCACGCTGTCGCCCACCACGGGCGGGCGACGCAGGCTGACGGCGATCCACTCGGCCAGCGGCAGCCCGGCCTGGGCCGGGGCGGGCAGGCCATAGAAGTCGCACACCTGCTCCACCGGTAACAGCGGGTCGAGCGCGAAATCGCGGAAGACCGCGCGCACCGCCAGTTCGTTGCCGGGGTCGGGCAGGGCCACGCCCAGCTTGCGCGCCGCCCAGCCGATGGTGGTGCCCTGTGTCAGCAAGGACACCAGCACCACCACGAAGGCCACGTTGAACAGCAGCGCCGCCTGCGGTACGCCCGCCAGCAGCGGGAAGAGCGCCAGCACGATGGGCACCGCGCCACGCAGGCCCACCCAGCTGATGAACCAGGTTTCCTGGGCGCTGAAGCGGAAGGGCCACAGGCACACCCACACCGCCACCGGCCGTGCCAGCACGATGAGCACCGCGGCCACCGCCAGCCCGGGCAGCCAGCTCTCGGCGAGGTTCGAGGGCGTGACCAGCAGCCCCAGCAGCAGGAACATGCCGGCCTGCGCCAGCCAGGCGTAGCCGTCCATCGCGGCCAGCGTGGGTGCCACGGCCTCGGCCGCGCGGTTGGCCACGATCAGCCCGAACAGGTACACCGCCAGGAAGCCCGAGCCGCCCAGCCAGCCCGTGGCTGCGAACACCGACAGCCCGGCGGCGCCGATCAGCAGCGCCAGGATGCCGCCGCCGGTGTCGCGCGCGGCCACGCGGCGCAGTAGCCAGGCCATCGCAAAGCCCGTGGCCGTGCCCATCAAGGCGCCCCAGCCGAACTGCTCGGCAAAGCTGCGGGCGATGGTGAGCCAGGCCGCGCCTTCGTTGCTGGCCACCACGCCCGCGCCGCCCAGCAGCGCGATGAGCGTGAGCGTGAGGTAGACCGCCATCGGGTCGTTCACGCCCGATTCGATTTCCAGCGTGGCCGCCACGCGTTCGTTGAGCGTCACGCCCGAGCGCGTGAGCAGCGCAAACACCGCCGCCGCATCGGTGCTGCCGACGATGGCCCCGAGCAGCAGCGCCGTGCCCCAGTCCAGCCCCAGGAAGAGCACCGCCGCCGCCGCCGTGATGACGGCGCACACCACCACGCCCACCGAGGCTAGCAGCGAGGCCGGCTTCAGGCCGGTGCGGAAGGTGGAGAAGGCCGTGCGCAGCCCGCCGTCCAGCAGGATGATGGCCAGCGCCAGATTGCCCACCCAGAAACTGAGCCGGATATCGTTGAACTGGTAGCCGCCGGGGCCGTCTTCGCCGGCCAGCACGCCGGCCAGCAGGAAGACGAGCAGGAACGAAAAGCCGATGCGCGCCGAGAACAGGCCGGCGAGCACGCTGAAGAACACCAGGCCGGCGGCAGCCAGCAGGGGCACGTTGACGAAATCCATGGGTTCAGTATCCCAGCCGCGTCAAGCCCGTCAGGCCTTCAACCCGGCGGCCCGGGCCCTTCATGCCCGCACCGGCGCGGCGCGCGGCGCCTCGGCCAGCAGATGGGCTTCGAAGGCCAGCGCCAGCGGCGAAGGCTGGCGCGTGCGGCCGCGCACGATGTGCCACTTCGAGGGTATGGGAAAGCCCTGCACCGGCAGCACCACCACGCCGTGGTCTTGCGGCCGTTCGCCCAGGGCGTGGCGCGACAGCACCGACAGCCCCAACTGCCCGGCCACCGAGGCGCGCAGCGCTTCGTTGCTGCCCAGTTCCATGCGCAGCTGCGGCGTGAAGCGCTGGCGACGGAAGTGCGCGTCCACCGCGATGCGCGTGCCCGAACCGCGCTCGCGCAGCACGAAACGTTCGCCCTGCAGGTCGGCCAGGCGCAGCCGCGCGCGGCCGGCCAGCGGGTGCGCCAGCGGGGCCACCACGACGAGCGGGTTGTCCATGAAGACGCGGTCGTCGAGGTCGAAGCCGGCCGGCGGCAGCGACATGATGTACAGATCGTCCAGCGCCTCGCGCAGCCGCGCCACCACGCCGTCGCGGTTCAGCACCTGCAGCGAGACCTCGATGCCCGGGTGGCGCTCGCAGAAGCTGCCCAGCAGGCGCGGCATGAAGCTCTCGGCCGTGCTCACCACCGAGACCGACAACTGCCCGCGCGTGAGCCCCTGCAGCGCGTCCACGCGCTGCTCGAAGCCTTGCCATTCGCTGAGCATGGTGCGCGCGGTGCGGGCCAGCTCCAGGCCTGCGGCCGTCAGGCGCACGCGGCGCGACACCACCTCGTACAGCGGCACGCCCACCGCGCTGCTCGTCTCGCGCAGCTGCATCGAGGCCGTGGGCTGCGTCACGTGCATCACGCGCGCGGCGGCGCTCACGCTGCCGGTTTCGGCCAGCGCCAGGAACAGCCGCAACTGCCTGAAGGTGACATGCATCAGGTTTTATCTATGTAAAGACAGCGAAGAATCGATTTTATCTTCGGACATCCCTTGCCTAGCATGCGCCAACTTCGAAAGCCCCGCATGCAGAGCCTGCTCGACCCCGCCATCCTTTTCTTCGTCTTCGGCGTGCTGGCCGGCGCCGTCAAGTCCAACCTCGAGATTCCGCAGCCGATCTCGAAATTCCTCTCGCTCTACCTGCTGATGGCGCTGGGCCTGAAGGGCGGCTTCGCGCTGGCGCAGACGCCTTTCGATGCGCAGCTCTTTGCCAGCCTGGGCGCAGCGCTGGTGATGGCCTTCGTGGTGCCGGCGCTGGGCTACCAGGTGCTGAAGCGGCACGTGGCCGGCTTCGATGCCGCCGCTACCGCGGCGGCCTATGGCTCGGTGAGTGCCGTGACCTTCGTCACCGCCATCCAGGTGCTGGAATCACAGGGCATCACCGCGCCCGGGCACATGACCGTGGCGATGGTGCTGATGGAATCGCCGGCCATCGTGATGGCGGTGCTGCTGGCCAGCCTGCTGCGCGCCCGGGGGGCCACTGCTGCGTCGGGTGCGGCTGGTTCGGCGCCCGCGCCCGTGCAACTGCGCAGCGTGCTGCACGAAGCCTTCACCGACGGCACGCACCTGCTGCTGCTGGGCGCGCTGGCCGTGGGCTTCATCAGCGGTGAAGCCGGCAAGGCCATGATGCAGCCCTTCACCGGCGACCTGTTCAAGGGCCTGCTGGCCTTCTTCCTGCTGGACATGGGCCTGCTCGTGGCGCGCAACTTCGCCACCGCGCGCCGGCAGTCGCCCGTGCTCATCGGCTACGCCGTGCTGGCGCCGCTGGTGCACGCCGCGCTGGCGCTGGGGCTGGCGGTGCTGCTGTCGCTGCCGGTGGCCGACACGGCACTGCTGATGGTGCTGTCGGCCAGCGCTTCCTACATCGTCGTGCCGGCGGTGCTGCGCCACGCCATTCCCGAGGCCAACCCTTCGCTGTACTTCGGCCTTTCGCTGGGCATCACCTTCCCGCTGAACATCCTGGTGGGCATACCGCTGTACCTGCAGGTGGCGCAGTGGGTGCGGGGCTGAGCCGTTCTGCACCCCGAGCCGCAACTCAGGGCGATGGCGGCCGGCCCGGGCCGACCTTGCCTTCCGAACGTGCCGCCAGGTAGGCGTAGAGGTCCATCACGTGGGCGTTCACCACGGGCTCCTGCTGCCAGGCCGGCATGCTGAGCGTGCCACGCTGGCGTTCCAGCACCTCGTCCACCAGCGTCTCGCGCGCCGAGCCCTGGCCCGGGGGCAGCAGTTCGGCTTCGTAGCGGCGCAGCACCACGCCCACGAAGCGCTGCGGCCCCAGGCCCTGCATGCGCAGCAGCAGGTTAGGGGCGCCGCCGGCGCCGTCGGCCGCGCTGCCGTGGCAACCGGCGCAGCGCTGCTGGAAGACGCGCCAGCCGGCGTACACGGTGCCGGGCGGCGCGTTCGCGCCGGCCTGTTCACGGGCGTGTTCACGCGCCAGCGTCTGCGCGGGCTGGGTGTTGGCCCATTCCATCGCGCAGCCGGCCAACGCCGCTGCGGCCAGAACCATCGTCAGGGTGTGTTTCATGGGGCCATGGTGGCCCGGGTTGCGGTGCTGCACCTTGATCTGGCGCAGCTTGCGCCCGCACGCTGCCGGCGATGACGCCGAATGTTGGCGTTGACGGAGGGTGATCGCGCCGGGTGGCGGCATTGGGTGTGGGCGCGTGCAGGCCCGTCAGGGCAGCGGCGAGCCCGGCGCGTCGCGCGGCAGCAGCTGCAGGTACTGCGCCAGATCGCCACCGGCCAGCGGCTTCACCAGCACGCCGATGGTGGCGGGCTGGCCCGAGGCGTTTTCCGTCTCGCGGGTGCGCACCTCGCGGAAACCCAGCTTGTGCCAGTGGCGTTCGGCGCTGGTGTTGCCGCGCACCACGCCCAGGCGCAGCCAGCGGGCGCCTGCGGCCCGGGCCCAGCTCTCCAGCGCGGCGTGCAGGCGCGCAGCCGCGCCCGTGCCGCGCAGGGGCTGCGCCAGGAAGACCAGGGCGATGTGCCAGACGCCTTCGGCGCAGAGGTCGGCCACGACATCCACCACGCCCTGCAACTGGCCGGCGGCATCGAAGACGCCCAGGAACCAGCGTTCGCGATGGCCCAGGTGCGTGGGCGGGTTTTCCTCGAAATCGCGCTGCGCTTCGTCGGCGCGCGCGGGCCGGCCGGCGACGCGCTGGAAGTAGGCGGGGTCGGCGGCGTACAGCGCCTGCAGCGCGGGCACTTCATGAGCGCGCAGCGCGCGGGCCTGCAGGTCGGCGCTGGCGAACAGCGTGGCGGGCGCGGTGGCGGGGTTGAGTGCCCGTGCCTGCCGTGCGGCCAGGTAGATGAGGTCCACCGCTGGGTCCTTCACCTCGGCGTAACTGCCTGGGTCAGCCAGCGTCGTGGCCAGGCGGCGCTTGAGTGCGCCATAGGCCTGCGCCATGGCCGGCTGGGCGCGCAGGAAGTCGCGGAACAGCAGCGCGTAACGCTGGTTCGGCGTGCCCTGCACGCGCAGGTGGATGTGCGCGCGGCGCTGGCCCGGCGGGTTCTTGAAGAGCAGCTTGCGCCAGCCCTCGGGCGCGGGGTCTTCGCCGGGCGGCACGTGGTCGGCCTGTGCCGTGGCCTGCCACACGAAGCCGGCGGCCTGCAGGCGCTCGCCGAGTTCAGGGCTGAGCGCGGCCACCGTCACCTGCACGTCGAGCACGTCCTTGGCGCACAGGCCCGGCACCGCGGTGGAGCCGATGTGGTCCACCTGCAGGGCCAGCGTCCCGAGGGCCGTGCGCAGCGTTTGCGCCAGGGCCTCGAACTCGGCCGCCCAGGCGGGCTGGTGGTCGATGAGGGTCACGGGGCTGCCGGCGGGCATGGGGGCTTGTTGCGTTCTGGGTCGGTGGGGCGGGTTGGGCGGCCCGTGGAAGATGCTTGGGGCCCGGGGCCGATGCGCGGGGCAAGCGGTGCAAGTTCGCGGGGCAGTGTAGGCCGCGCTGCGAGCACCGGGCATCGTATTGACCGTCTCCACGCGGCCTGCCACCATCGCGCCCCACGGCGCATGCAGGGCGCCGCCGGGTCCGCGGAAAGGTCTGAGACCACCTGTCGTGCACCCCGCATGTCTTCTTCCCCTGTGCGGCCTGAAAGCGCGGATCGCAGGCTTCAACGCATGGAGGATGTCCCATGAGCTCCCACGCTCCCGGCCCGCAAGGGCAGCCCGCTTCTTCGAGCGGCGCCGCCGCCCCCGCCCCTGTTAACGCGCTGCCCCTGCAACCCGATCCCGACCAGCTGCGCCGCCAGTCGCGCGATCTGCTGCGCGGCTGGCAGCGCGGCGAGCCTGCCGCGCTGGCCCGCGCCGCGCCTTATGCCTTGCTGGCCGCGGCCCAGCCGCCCAAGCTGGCCCAGGCGCAGCTGGTCATTGCGCGTGAGCTGGGTTTCGCCAGCTGGCCGGTGCTGCTGGAAGAAGTGGAGCGCCGCCGCGCCCGCGCGCTGGATGACGCGGCCTACACCGAGCGTGTGCTCGCCCTGGCCCTGGGCCGGGGTTTCGATGCGCCCCGGCCTGCCTCGGCGCTGGCGCTGCTGCAGGCCCGCCCCACGCTGCGGCCGCCCGCCTTGCGCTTGCTGATCGGTGATGCCCAGGGCGTGGACGCCCACGCCTCGCTGCCCCCCTGGGGCGCGCCGCCGCTGGCACTGGTGGCGTTTTCGTCGCTGGCCACGCTGGGGCACGAAGCCGCGCTGCTGGCGGCGTTGAACCAGCTGCTGGCCGCCGGGGCCAGCCCGAACGCGGCCTTGCCCGACCCCGAGGCGACCGAACGCTCCTTGCCCGCGCTGTATGGCGCCGTGGCGCGTGCACGCAGCCTGGCGCTGGTGCAGCGCCTGCTGGAGGCTGGGGCCGAGCCCAACGACCAGGAATCGCTCTACCACGCGGTGGAGCAGGACGACCGCCGCATCGTCGCCGCGCTGGTGGCTGCCGGTGCACGCTGGCCAGGCACCAACGCGCTCTTCCGCCAGCTGGATTTCGAGCCCCTGGCGCACCTGCAGCAGGTGCTGGCGCTGGGGGCCGATGCCAACGAGCTGTCGCCCAGCACCGCCACTCGGCCGCTGCAGCACGCGGTGCAGCGCGGCCGTTCGCTGGCCCACCTGCAGTTGCTGCAGGCGCATGGGGCCGATGTCGGCGCGCTCGACGCCCACGGCCACAACCTGGCCTGGCATGCCGCGCGCGCCGGCCGCAGCGAGGTGCTGGCCTGGCTGGCGCCGCTGGGCGTGTTGCCGCCTGCAGGGCTGCAAGACCGTTTCCTGGCCGCCTGTGCCGCCGCCGATGCCACCACCGCGCAGGCCTTGCTGGCGCAGCACCCGGGGCTCATCGGCGAACTGCCGGCCTGGCACCAGGCGCTGCTGCCCGAACAGGCGCAGCGCGGCGCGCTGGCCTCGGTGCGCCTGATGCTGGCCTTGGGCTGGCCGGTGAGCGTGCCCGGCCCCTGGCAGGCCAGCGCGCTGAACCAGGCCGCCTTTCGCGGCGATGCCGCGATGGTGGCCCTGCTGCTGCAGCACGGCGCGCGCTGGTCTGAACGCAACGGCTACGGCGGCAACGCGCTGGGCAGCTGTCTGCACGCCGGCAACAACGAACCTGTGCCCGGCGGCGACTACGCCGAGGTGCTGCGCCTGCTGCTGGCCGATGGTGCGCCGCTGCCGGATGAGGACGACGAACTCAGCGACGAGCTGGCGGCCGTGGTGGACGAGCACCGCGGCCGGCGCTGAAATCAGGGGCGCGAAATGTGTTGCCGCTGCGTGTCCTGCCGCTGAGTGTCCTGCCCCTGGGAGGCCTGCGCCTGCATGGCCTCTTGCAGCTTCACCAGCGCCACCAGCGCCTGGTTGGCCGGCGTTTGGATGCCGTGGCGTGCGCCGGCGCGCAGCACCTCGCCGTTGAGGTGATCGATCTCGCTGGTGCGGCCGCGCGCCAGGTCTTGCGCGGTGGATGAACGCTGCGTGGCCATCAGGCGGGCCACGCGGTCCACGGCCGCCAGCATCTCGGCTTCGTCCAGCGCCTGCCCCTCGGCCCGTGCCACCGCCACGGCTTCCCGTACCACGGCGGCCTGCAGTTCGCGCACGGCGGGCAGGGCCGCCATCACGCCATAGGGCGCCTGCGCCAGCGCCGAGATGGCGTTGCAGGCGCAGTTCACCACCAGCTTGCGCCACAGCTCGGCCAGCGGCGTGCCGCTCAGGCTCACTTCGAAGCCCGCCTGTTGCAGGCGCTCTTGAACGGCTTTCACCGCTTGCGCGCTGGGCGCGACTTGCAGCGCCGTGGCCTGCGCATCGGCACCCGCCGCCACCCCCCGCACCGCGCCCAAAACTACGCCCAGCCCGCCGGCGTGCCGCACTTCGCCGGGCGCGGGCATGGCCGCCGCGATGTAGGCCACGCCTGCCAGCACCGGCCGGCGCAGCAGGGCCGCCAGCAGCGGCGCGTTGGCCACGCCGTTCTGCAGGCTCAGCAGCACGGCGTCGGGGGCCAGGTGCGGGGCCAGCTGTCGCGCAGCCGCTTCGGTATCGGCCGACTTCACGCACAACACCACCAGCCCGGCCTGCGCCACGGCGGCCATCTCGGAGGTGGCCGGCAGCGCCACGGTGCGCGTGCCGCTGGCATCAATCAGGCGCAGGCCGCCCGCAGCCAGCGCCTGCACCTGCGCCGGCCGGCCCACCATCTGCACCGCCTGCCCGGCCAGCGCCAGACGCGCGCCCACGAAGCTGCCCAGGGCCCCGGCGCCGACGATGCACACCGGGGCCTGCATCGGCGCATGCACAGGCCCCATCGCCTTCAGGCTGGCCTCGGGCAGCGGGCTCGTCGTCATGGGGTGCAGGCCGGCATAAGGGGCGTTGTTCAGAGCTTGGTGATTGTGCGGGCCGTGCCAGCATGCATGCATGCGCTGCTGTCTTCACCCGGCCGTTCGGAGGGCACCGTGGCGGGCCCTCCATCGGGCCTCCCAGGCCCTGCTGGCCGGTCTGGCGCTGCTGTTGGGCAGCCTGGCCCAGGCCCGTGGCCCCGAACCCGCACCGTTGCCCACGGCCGAGCTGCGTGCGCAAGAGCAGGCCAGCTGCCTGCCCGGCGAACAGCAGCTCTGGCCCGATGGCCGCGACCGCCCGGCCGGTGTGGACCGCATCGCCATCGTCTACCGCCATGCCGGCGCGCCGCCACAGTTCGACGAAGCCACCGTGCTGGGCGCGGTGCAGCGCGCGGCCCAGGCCTGGTCGGCCTGCGGCATTCCGGCCCAGGTGCTGGGTGAAGAAGCGGCCGCGCTGGAAGCCACGCCGCCCGTGGTGGTGCTGTGGAGCGAGGCCGAAAGCCGCGGCCAGTTCGCGCTGGCCCACCTGGCCCAGCGCCGCCTGGCCATGAGCGCGGCCCTGTACGCCCTGCTGGCGCAGCGCAACCCGCGCCACCCGGCGGCACAGACGCTGCAGATGACGCTGAGCCACGAGCTCGGCCACTTCTACGGCCTGGTGGCGCATTCGCGCCGCTGCATCGACGTGATGAGCTACTACACCAACGCCACCGGCCAGACCTGCAGCACGCGCGACGGCCGCTCGTTCCGAAGCGCGCCCGAGTACCGCGCCCTGCTGCCCACGGCCTGCGACATCCAGCGTTGCCGGGCGCTCAACGGCGCACGCTGAAGCGCAGACCGTGTGCCGCGCTGACGGCGCACCCGGCCTTGGCGTGCATGCAGGCGTGCATCGGCGGCTTCAGCGCCCGCATTGCCGCACGTCGCGCACCTCCACGCGCACCTGCTCCACCTTGCACGAGGGCGTGGGTGACAGCGGCACGGTGTCGCCCATGTAGCAGTCGGTGGCGGCGCCGACGAAGTTGCGCGCGGTGCCGCGGATGCCCGAGAGGTCACCCGGGCAGTGCGCGCTGTAGTCGACGTCGATGCAGCCGATCTTGTTCTTCGCGTCGCTGGGCACGCGGCCGACGATGAAGTAGCGCCCCTCGCCGCCCGTGCACTGGCGTGCGGCCAGCCGCGTGCCGCTGCGCAGGCTGCCCAGGGCCAGGCTGCGGTCGCGCTCGGCCTGTTCGCGCTGGGCCTGGGCGGCGGCTTCGCGTTCGCGCTGCTGGCGTTCGCGCTCGGCCTGTGCCGCCTGGCGCTGGCGCTCCAGCTCGGCCAGACGGGCTTGCTCGCGTTCCTGGCGCTCGCGCGCTTCGCGTTCCTGCTGTTCGCGGCGCTCGCGTTCCTGGCGTTCGCGTTCACGCTGCTGTTCCTCGGCGTCGCGGCGGGCCTGCTCCTGCTGGCGGCGCTGCTGGTCCTGGGCCTGGCTGCGGTCCAGCTGCGCGCGGTTGTTGGCCAGCCATTGCTGGCGCTCGCGCTCGGCGCGGTCGCGGTCGGCCTGGATGCGCGCGGCGCGCTCTGCGCTCTGCGCCGCCAGCTGCGCGGCCTGGGCCTTGAAGCGGGCGTCGATGGCGGCCCGCTCGGCAGCCCAGCGCGCCGACTGCTCGGCCTTCTGCTGCGCATAGCGGCGTTCGCGCGCGTCACGCTCGCGCTGGCGGTCGGCGCGCTGCTGCTGCGCCCGGCGCTCGGATTCGCGCCGCTGCTCGGCGCGCATCTCGCGTCGGCGCTGCGCCTCTTCTTCCTCTGCACGTTCGCGCGCCAGTTCTTCCTGGCGCTCGCGTTCACGCTCTTCGGCGCGCTGGCGTTCCTGCTCGCGTGCAAGCGCCAGGCGGCTGTTTTCCAGGGCGTTGGCGTCGCTGGCGTCGTTGGCGAAGTTCGTGGCGCGGGCGATGGCCGCCTCGGCGCAGGCGTAGTTGCGCTGGCGGGTGCAGCGCTCGGCCTCGGCCATGGCGCTGGCGAAGTCCTGCTTGTCCAGCTGGTCGAGCTTTTCCACCATCTCCAGCAGACGGCTGGCCGGGCGCGGGGTTTCGGCGGCCAGCGCCGTTCCCAGGCTGGCCAGCAGCGACAGCCCCAGTGCGGACGCGAGCACGAACCCCGGCCTGAATACCGGCGGGCCGACAGCCCACGCCGGCCTGCGCGCTTGGACCGCGCCGCGCATCAGCGGGCCTCCGGCGCCGATGCCGGCAGGGCCGGCAGCAGCGGCGGCAGCACCAGGCCGGGCGGCGGGCTGGGCGGCGGGCTTGGAGGTATGGCCGGTGGGGTGGGGCTCGAAGGTGGTGCCGGGGCCGGTACCGGCGCTGCTGCGGGTACTGGTGCTGGTGGTGCTGGTGGTGCAGGTGATGCAGGTGATGAAGGCACAGGCACCGGCGTCGCCATGCCGGGCGGGCGGGGCAGCGTCTCGCGCACCACGCGCAAGCCGGCGTAGGACGTCGGGGCTCGGGGCGCCATGCTGGTGCGGCCGGGCAGGCCGAGCACCTTGGACGTGGCCGCCGCGCGCCAATGACCGCCGCGCAGCCCGTGCGCGGCGCAATCCGCCTGGCGCACGGGTTCGGCGTTGCCGGGGGCGCCGTTGTAGTTCGGGCGGTGGCAGTCTTCCACCATCTCGGCCACGTTGCCCAGCATGTCGTGCAGGCCGTAGGCGTTGGCGCGGAACTGGCCTACCGGGGCGGTGTGGGCGTGGCCGTCGTCGCAGACGGCCTCGCTGCTGCCGAAGGCGAGATGGAAGCGCGCGTCGGCCAGGTTGGTGAACCAGCAAGCGCTGTTGGCTTCCTGGCCCCAGGGGCGCCGGCCCGCGCTGTGCGCACGGGCGGCGTACTCCCACTCGGCCTCGGAGGGCAGCCGGTAGCGTTCGCCGGTCTTGCGGCTCAGCCAGGCCAGATAGGCCATGGCATCGGCCCGGTTCAGGCAGGTGACGGGGTGGTCATCGCCCTGTGCGAAGCCGGGGTCGGCCCAGCCGCGGGCGAGGTCGAGCGTGACGGCGGTGGTCTTGTCGCGGGCCACCACCACGTTGCAGCCGGCGGCGGGCTTGTGCCCGGTTTCGCGCGCGAAGGCCGCGAACTGGCCGCGCGTCAGCTCGAAGCGGCCGATGGCGAATTCGCCCACCTCCACCCAGCGCAGCGGGAACTCGTCGTCGAAGCTGCCTTCGGGCGACTGGTAGGGCGAGCCCATCTCGAAACGGCCGGCCGGCAGCTTCACCAGTTCCGGGCAGTCGGCGCAATCGCGGAAGGGTGCCAGCGCCACGCGGTCGAACACCGGCGCGGGCAGCGTGAACTCGCGCGCCACGCGCAGGCCGGAAGAGCTGGAGATATCGACACGCGGAATGAACTGGTGGAAAAGCACCAGGCCCGGGCCCGGCAGCGCGACGCCATACCTGCCGCCGGCCACGCCGGTGGCGGGGTCGCTCACGGCGTTGCGGCCCGGTGCCGCGCTGCACTGGTCGATGGGCTCGGCCACGCTCTTGCGCTCGGCCAGCTTGATCCACTGGGCGAAGACCTGCCCGCGCTGCGTGCCCTCGCGGTGCGAGCCGTAGCAGTCGGCCACGTGTTCGTCCACGTTGCCGATCATGTCGAATAGGCCCCAGGCATTGGGCGCGAAACTGCCCACCGCCAGCGTGCGGTCGGTGGACTTGCCGCCGCAGTTCGCGCAGTTGGCGGCGCCGGCGTCGGGCTTGTCGCCCCAGGGGTAGACGGTGGCTGCGCCAGCGCGGCTGGCGTAGTTGAACTCGATCAGCGACAGCAGCCGGTAGCGCTGCCCCGTCTTCTGCGACAGCCAGGCCACGAACTGCTGCGCGTCGGCATGGCTGACGTTGATGACGGGCTGGCGGCCGCGGCCCCACTTGCTGTCGAAGATCATGCCTTCGGTCACGCCTTCTTCCGGCCGCCGGCTGCAACCGCCCTGCGCCACGCAGGCGTCCCATTCGGCGAAGGTGACTTCGTAGCGGCCCACGGCCAGCGGCACCTCGAGCTCGAAACCGTTGAACCAGCGCTGCCGGTCGCTGCTGCCTGGCGCCTGCGGGGCCTGGCCGGCTGGGATCCACACCATCTCCGGGCACTCGGCGCAGTCGCGGAAAGGCGCGCCCGTGCCGGCGCGCAGGCCGGCGGCGTCGAAGGCGTCGCGCAGCGTGCGCAGGCGGTCGTTGCGGCGCAGCTGCTGCTGCAACTCGGCCAGGCGCTGCAGTTCGGCACGTCGGGCGGCCTCGGCCGCTTCGCGCTGGCGGCGCTCTTCGGCCAGGCGGCGCTGCTCGGCCTCGGCGGCCTGGCGGCGTTCGGTCTCGACGCGGAAGCGTTCGAGTTCCAGCCGGCGGCGCTCGGCCTCGGCGCGGCGGCCGGCTTCGTTCAGCTCGGGCGGGCCCAGCTGCACGTCCAGCCGCTTGACGACACCTTCACCGATGCCGAAGGTCTGCGTGAAGCGCTGCTCACGGTTGGCGTCCAGGCGCTTGAGCGCGCTCACCTCCAGCGTGCCGGCCTGCACCTCCACGTCGAGCGGGCATTCGCCCTTGAAGGTGCCGTTGATGCGGATCTCGGCGCCCAGGGACGGGCCGTTGCAGGCCACGCGCAGCATCGAAGACTTGCCCTGGGCGAAGGCCAGCGGCGTAGCGCACACCAACGCCAGCGTGGCGGCGAACAGGGTCTTGAAAACGGCCAAGTTGCTCACTCCTTCTCGCGGCGGCAGCGGCCGTCCCAAAGCCAGTCGTACTCCCAGGAGCCGCTCAGCTGCCGACCGCCCGCAGGTTTCCAGAAGGTGCGTTCGTTGCGCCCGCCGCTGGCGCCCAGGCCACCGAGGTTGAACCCGATGTGGGTGCGCCGGCGTTCATTGCCGGAGCTGGAGGTCCATTCGTCAGACCACTTGTACTGATTGCCGGTCCGGCTGAACGTGCCCCGGTATGGGGGCCGCGAGAAGGTGAAGGTGGCGCTGCGGTCATCGGCCACGGTGACCCGCAGCGTGGCCTCGGCGAAATCGGGCGTGCGCTCGCCGAAGCCGTTGGTGCGTTCGACTTCCCCGCTGACGCGGCAGCTGTAGACGCCCGCCACGCTGTCGGGGTTGCGCGCAGGCGCTGCAGGTGGGGCGGCGGCGGCGCCACTGCCCGGGCCCGTGCTGGCCGTGCCCGTGCCGGCCGTGGCGGTGGTTGCCGTGGTGGTGGTGGTTGACGGGCGAACGCCCAGCCGGGTGAGGTCGGCCGTCACGTCCATGCCGGCCGCCGCGGCCTGCTGGTACCAGCCCAGGGCCTGCGCACGGTCGGCCACCATGCCCAAGCCTTGTTCGTGCGCCACGCCCAGGTCGCGCATGGCGCCGGCGTGGCCGGCCCGGGCAGCCACGCGCAACCAGCGCAGCATCTCGGCCGTGTTCTTCTCCACGCCGCCCCAGCCCTGGCGGTGGAACTCGCTCAGCCAGTAGGCGCCCGTGCCGTCGCCTTTCTCGGCGGCGCGGCGGTACCAGCGCGCGGCCTCGGCCTCGTTGCGCTGGCCGCCCCAGCCTTGCAGGTGGCCGTAGGCGGCTTCGGTCATCGCGCTGACGTTGTCGCGCTCGGCCGCCTTCAGGTACCACTGCAGCGCCAAGGCCAGGTTGCGCGGCTGGCCCTCGGTGCCGTCGCGGTAGTTGTCGGCCAGGCGCAGCACCGCGCGCAGGTCGCCGGCTTCGGCACTGCGTTGCAAGGCGGTCGCGGCGGGGGCGGGGGCGAGGGCTGGTGCCTGGGCCCATGCAGGCCCCCCGGCCAGCAGCAGCAGGGTGGTGGCCAGCAGCAGTGAGGGCAGGCCGGGCGGGCCGGGCAGGTGCGGCGGGTGCGGCGGGTGGGCGGGCGGTGCGGGGGCTCGTCGGGGCATCGGCGGCGGGAACACGGCAGGGCTGTCGATCCTAAGAGCCCGGCTGCAGGGCCGCGCCTGCGTAGCGCGGGAGTTGTTCACGCGTTCTTCACGCGCGGGCGTGGGGCGCGCTTGCAGGTGCGCGTGCCTTCAGGCCGCCGCGCCCTTGGCGAGCTGGAAGCGCCCCACCTGCACCAGCAGGTCCTGCGCCTGCTGGTGCAGGCTGGCGGCGGCGGCGGAGGACTCTTCCACCAGCGCCGAGTTCTGCTGCGTCACCTGGTCCATGTGCTGCACGGCGGCGCCCACCTGCGTGATGCCGTCGGTCTGCTCGGTGGTGGCCTGGCGGATCTCGCTCATCAGCGAACTCACGCGCTCCACCGAGCTGAGGATCTCGGCCATGGTCCTGCCCGCCTGTTCCACCAGCGTGGTGCCGGCGTTCACCTGCTCGACGCTGCTGCCGATGAGCTGCTTGATCTCGCGCGCCGCGGCCGCCGAGCGCTGGGCCAGCGTGCGCACCTCGGCCGCCACCACCGCAAAGCCGCGGCCGGCGTCGCCAGCGCGCGCGGCTTCCACGGCGGCGTTCAGCGCCAGGATGTTGGTTTGGAAGGCGATGCCGTCGATGACGCCGATGATGTCCGCAATGCGCTGGCTGCTGGCGTCGATCTGCTGCATGGTCGTCACCACCTGCTGCATGACGGCGCCGCCGCGCCCGGCCACCACGCCGGCACCCTGGGCGAATTCGGCGGCCTGGATGGTGGTCTGCGTGTTGTTCTGCACCGTGTGCGTGAGCTGGTGCATGGTGGCGGCCGTCTGCTCCAGGCTGGCCGCCTGTTGCTCGGTGCGGGCCGAGAGGTCGACGTTGCCGGCCGCGATCTGCTGCGCCGCGCCCGCCACGCTGGAGGCGCTGGTCTGCACGGTGGTCACCATCTCGCACATGCTGTCGTGCATGCGTTGCATGGCATCGACCAGCTGCGAGGTTTCGTCGCGACCCTGGAAGCCCTTGCGGCGTTCCACGCGCACCGTCAGGTCGCCCTTGGCCATGCGCAGCGCGCAGTCACGCACGTAGGTGATGGGCCGCACGATCGAACGGGTGAGCACCACGCCCGCCGCCACGGCCAGCAGCAGCGCCACGGCCGACACGCCCACCATCCAGGCCAGGCCCTGCTTGAAGACACCCTGGGCTTCTTCGCTGGCGGCATCCACCTGGCTTTTCAGGTAGGCCATGTTGGCTTCGAGCGCGTCTTGCCATGTCTGCGAGGTCGGGATGCCTTCGGCCAGCAGCAGGGCCAGCGCCTCTTCGTCCTGCTCGGCGCGGGCCAGGGCCAGCGTGCGGTCGTTGACGGCGCGCGCCGTCTTTGCGGCTTGTTCGATGGTGCTGCGTCTCTCGCGGCCGGCGTCGCTGGTGGGCATGGCTTGCAGCGTGCGCCAGGCTTCGTCGTAGCGCTCTCGCGCCTTCGTGATCTTGGCCACCTCGGTTTCACGCGCACCGGCTTCGTCGATGAGGATGACGGTGCGCACCACCCGTGCCACCACGTGCGCCTGCTCGGCCAGCTCGACGTTGAGGGCATAGCGCTCGACGGCGCTGTCGCTGAGGTTCACGTCGCTACGAAGCGAGTACAGCGCCGTCAGGCCGGTGGCGGCCACCAGGGCCATCAGCAGGCACAGGCCGCCGAGCACCACGGCCAGCCGGCGTCCGATCGAATAATGGGACAGTCTCATCGTTCACCCCGTCCGGAAATGGGTTTGGATCGAGGCAGTTATCGGAAGGCGGGCTGGTGCATTGACCGCCCGCGGGCCCTGTTAAGCCGTTTCGTCCTGGACAAAGCTCATCGCTGTGCACTTGTTCCAAATGCCTGCGAAGCCATCCCCAGAATGGGTTGCAGCTGAAGTCACAAATCGCCGGGCAGCGCGTCGTCGAGGGCCAGCAGCGCGAACGAAGCCAGCCAGTGCGTGCCGACGTAGTGCCCGCCGGTGGCAGCAGGCAGCGAATGCCGCAGGTGGGCCGCCACGGCGGCCTGCACGGCGGGCTGCAGCGCTGCAGGCAGGCCGGGCTGCAGGCCTTGCCAGCACCAGGCGCGAGACAGGTTCAGGCCGTGCAGGTGCACGATCTTCGGGTCTTCGGGGGCGCTGACAGGCACCGGCTTCAGCCAGCCCGAAAGCGGCCCCGTGGCCGAGGCATCGTCTGAAGCGAAGCCGGCCCACCAGGGCGCGAAGCCGGCATCGCCGAGCAGGCGGCGCATCAGCAGTGCTTCGCACAGGCCGCCGGAGAGGAAGTCGTCGCCGGAGGGTTCATAGGCCACGGGGTAGTGGCGGTCGGTGCTGAACCAGCGCAGCGCAGCGCTGCGGATGGCCTGCTGCAGCGCGCTGTGCAGCGCCGACGCGGGCCAGGCCTGCGCGTGTTCCAGCGCCAGCAGCAGCGCGAAGGCGGTGTTGCCGTGGGTGCCGGCGCGCACGGGGAAATCGGCCTGCGGCAGCCAGGCGATGAATCTCTGGGCCAGGGCCTGCGCCAGCGGCGCCAGCGCATCGCGCCAAGGGGCCGCGGCGGGGCGTGTGGCGGCCAGCGCCTGCAGTTCGGTGTGCAGCTTCAGCAGCCAGCCCCAGCCGTAGGGCCGCTCGAAGCTGGCGCGCCCGGCGTTGAAGTAGGCCAGTTCCTGCGCTGCTGCGGCGGGCGTGAAGCGCGCGTCGAAGTGGGCGTGGATGGCCGCGGCCTCGGGCAACTGCGGGTGGCGGCGCAGGCAGCGCGCCAGCGTCCAGTGCATGTGCACGCAGGAGTGCCAGTCGTAGCTGCCGTGGAACAGCGGGTACAGCGCGTGCGGCGCCTGCAGGTCTTCATCGCCCTGCATCAGGTGCGTGAGGTGGAAGGGGTAGCGGCGCTGCACGTTGGCCAGACCCACCTGCGCGAAGAGCGAGGCGGTGGCGGGGTCGAGCAGGGGGGCTGGTGGGGTGCGGGGCATGGCGGGGCCGCGGGAATTCTGGCACGCGGGTGTCACGGCAGCTTCATGCAGCCGGCGCAGCATCGGCCATCCACATCCAACAACCGGAGGGTTTCTCTATGCTGCGCACATCCATGCACCGGGCCCGCTTGGCCAGCTTCACCAGCTGGGCCCGCCTGACCCCTCTCGCCGCCTTGCTGGCGCTGGCCCTGCCTGTGCAGGCGCAGACCGTCATCGGCGGGCAGGTCTTCACCGTGCAAGAGATGGTCGGCGTGGGCCGCCTGGCGGCCAACCTGCGTGACACGCATGGCGAGACCTTCGGTTCCATCAGCGGCCTGTGGGCCGACCTGGCGAGCTGGCAACGCGTGGGCAACACCTACACCGGCACCTTCCTGGCCGCGCCCGACCGCGGCTACAACATCGCCGGCACCATCGACTACGCGCCGCGCCTGAACACGCTGCAGATGAGCTTCACGCCCGCCGCCCCGGGTGCCAGCGGCCTGGCGCAGAACCAGATCGCGCTGACCCTGACCGATTCGACGCGCCTCTATGAAACCCTGGCCGGCGGCGGCACGCAGTTCCTCACCGGCCTGGACCCCGTGCCCGGCGGCGTGGCCACCGGCGGCGCACGCCCGGCCACCGCGACGCTGCCCGAACTGCCCCAGGCCTTCAACGGCAGGCTCGCGCTCGACGCCGAAGGCGTGGTGGTGCTGGCCGATGGTTCGCGCCTCGTCAGCGACGAATACGGCCCCTCCATCTACCGCTTCGCCGCCGACGGGCGTTTCCTGGGTGCGCTGGCCGTGGCGCCCTCGGTGCGCCCCATCCGCAACGGCGTCACCGACTACAGCAGCAACAACCCCACGGTGGGCCAACCCGCGCCCACGCCGGCCAACCCCAGCGCCGGCCGCGCCAACAACCAGGGCTTCGAGGGGCTGACGGTGTCGCCCGACGGCCGCACGCTGTTCGTGGGACTGCAGAGCGCCGCGCGGCAAGACCTGAACCCCGCCAGCGGCACCACCGCGGCGGCCACGCGCGACCACACGCGCGTGTTCACCTACGACATCAGCAACCCCGCCGACATCCGCCTGACCGGCGAGTACGTCGTGAAGCTGCCGAAGTTCGTGCAGAACGGCGCCACGCTGGTGGCCGCGCAGAGCGAGCTGCTGGCGCTTTCTTCCACGCAGCTGCTGATGCTGCCGCGTGACAGCAATGGCCGCGAGGTGGGCACGCAGACCTCGCTGCTGCGCGCGGTGGAGATCGTCGACCTCAGCGGCGCCACCAACATCCTGGGCGCCAGCTTCGAGGCGCAGATCGCCCCGGGCGGCGTGCTGAACCCGGCCATCGTGCCGGCCGCCAAGAGTCTGCTGCTCGACATCAACGACCGCAACCAGCTCAACCGCTTCGGTCTCACCAACGGGCAGCAGGCCGGCTTCGAGAACCTCAGCGAGAAGTGGGAAGGCCTGGCGCTGCTGCCCGCGCTGGACCCGAGCCGCCCTGACGACTATTTCCTCTTCATCGCCAACGACAACGACTTCGCCACCACGGACGGCTTCCACGCCGGCGCCGCCTACAACGACGGCAAGAACCTCGACACCATGTTCCTGGCCTACCGCGTGACCATCAGCGCCGTGCCCGAGCCCGGCAGCGCGCTGCTGATGGCGCTGGGCGGCGCGGTGCTGCTGGGGGCGGCGCGCCGGCGCCAGGCTGCTGAAACGGCAGGTTCGCGAACGTAAAGCCGCTGGCCGCCGGCGCGCGGCCTCTGCAGAATGCGGCCGGCAGTGCCCCTGCCGGCCGCAAGCCTTTCTGGCGCAGCCGGCTCCTTGTTTCAGCGCGCCGACGCGCCCGCGCGGCGGTTCGAGGTGATGCCCATGCAGACCGCCGTGCCCATGCCGCCCCGTTCACGCCTGCTGCCCGTACGGTGGCGCATGCCGCGGCCCGGCAGGCCCGCCCTGCTGGCCACGGCCCTGGGCGCCTTGCTCTTGGCCGCCTGCGGCGGCGCGCAGAACGAAGGCAGCACCGCCACGGCCCAGGGCGCCGACCGGGCAAGGGCCCTGGCCGTGAAGGCGGTGGGCGCCACCGACCTGCCGGCCAACCGCACCGAAGCCGCGCGCTTCCTGAGCCAGGCCACCTTCGGCCCCACCAGCGCCGAGATCGACAGCCTGATGACGCTGGGCTACGCGGCCTGGATAGACCGCCAGTTCACGCTGCCCGCCACTTCACATCGCAGTTACTGGGAAGCCCGCGACGCCGCCATCCGCGCCGCCGACCCCACCGCCAGTGCCGGCCAGGACCAGGTGTGGGAAAGCTTCTGGCGCCAGGCCGTCAACGGCGAAGACCAGCTGCGGCTGCGCGTGGCTTTTGCGCTGTCGCAGGTGTTCGTCATCTCGGCGCTGGACGGCAACGTGGGCAACCAGCCGCGGGCCATGGCCGCCTGGCTGGACATGCTGGGCCAGCAGGCCTTCGGCAACTACCGCAGCACGCTGGAGAGCGTGGCGCTGCACCCGCTGATGGGCTTCTATCTCTCGCACATCCGCAACCAGAAGGCCGATGCCACCACCGGGCGCATACCCGACCAGAACTTCGCGCGTGAATCGATGCAGCTCTTCTCCATCGGCGTGCTGAAGCTCAACCCCGACGGCACGCCCACGCTGGTTGACGGCGCCACGGTGGAAAGCTACGGCCCGGCCGACGTGGCGGGCCTCTCGCATGTGTTCACGGGTTTCAGCTACAGCTGCGCGGTGCAGAACAACAGCTGCTTCTTCAATGGCGTGAGCGGCGGCGTGGGCGACCCCGACCGCTTCTTCAAGCCCATGATGGCCTACCCGGCTTTCCACAGCACCGAGGCCAAGTCCTTCCTCGGCGTGACCATCCCGCCGCAGACCGTGGCCAACCCCGCCGCCAGCCTGCGCGTGGCGCTGGACACGCTGGCCGCACACCCCAACGTGGGGCCCTTCCTGGGCCAGCAGCTCATCCAGCGCCTGGTCACCAGCAACCCCAGCCCGGCCTATGTGCGCGACGTGGCCGCCGTCTTCAACGACAACGGCGCCGGCGTGCGCGGCGACTTGAAGGCCGTGGTGCGCGCCATCCTGCTGCACCCCGAGGCCAAGCTGGCTTCCAACCGCGCCGGCAAGCTGCGCGAGCCGGTGCTGCGCCTGTCGGCCTACCTGCGCGCCCTGCCGCATGTCAGCGACACGGGGAACTGGCGCGTGGGCAACACCGACAACGCCAGCACCTCGCTGGGCCAGACGCCGCTGCGGGCGCCTTCGGTCTTCAACTTCTACCGGCCGGGCTACATCGCGCCGGGCAGCCTGTCGGCAGCCGCCGGCATGGTGGCGCCCGAGATGCAGCTGCTGAATGAAAGCAGCGTGGCCGGCTGGGTGAACTTCATGCGCGACAACCTGAATGCCGGCGTGGGCCAGAACAACGGCACGGTGAATGGGGTGGTGCTGAACCGGCGCGACCTGCAACGCAACTGGGCGCCCGAGCTGGCACTGGCCACACAGCCCGAGGCGCTGGTGGCCGCGCTGGCCAACCAGCTGCTGGGCGGCCGCATCAGCGCCGCGCTGAGCACTGAGGCCATCAACGCGGTGGGCAGGATCACCATCCCCGTGCTGAACGCCGGCGGCACCAACCAGGCCGCCATCGGCACCGCCAAGCTCAACCGCGTGAAGTCGGCGGTGCTGCTGATGGTGAGTTCGCCCGAGTTCCTGGTTCAGAAGTAAGCCTACGAGAGGAAGCCCCATGCACCCCTTGCACGACCTCTCACGCCGCCACTTCCTGCGCCAGGCCAGTGCCTGGTCGGCCCTGGCCGGCACGGCGGGCCCGCTGGCGCTGAACCTGGCTGCCCTGGGCTCGGCCGCGGCGCAAAGCGCGGGCGAGTACCGCGCGCTGGTGTGTCTGTTCATGTACGGCGGCAACGACGCCTTCAACATGGTGCTGCCGCTGGACCGCTCGAACTGGCGCGCCTACACCACCACGCGCACGCAGGCGCCCGACCCCGTGGCGCTGCTCTACCCGGGCACGCCGCCCGAGCCCGGCGCGCCGGCCGGTTCACCCGCCCGGCTGGGCGGCGTGCTGCCGCTGCAAAGCGGGCAGCGCACGGCCAACCTGGGGCTGCACCCCCTGCTGGGCAGCCTGAAGACGCTGTTCGACGGCCCCAAGCGCCTGGCCATCGTCAGCAACGTGGGCCCGCTGGTGATGCCCACCACCAAGGCGCAGTACGCACTGGCCAGCCACCCCAAGCCGCTGCGGCTGTTCTCGCACAACGACCAGCAGAACACCTGGCAGGCCCTGGGCCCCGAGGGCACCACCGTGGGCTGGGCCGGCCGCATGGGCGACCTGCTGGCGGCGCAGAACGCGCGGCCCGTGTTCACCGCCATCACCGCCGGCGGCAACGCCGTCTGGCTGACGGGCAACACCGTGCGCCAGTACGGCGTGAACACCAACGGCGCCGTGCCGCTGGGCGTGAACAGCGCGGGCACGGTGTTCGGCTCGGCCGACGTGGGCGCGGCCTTGCAGCGCGTGGTGGCGCAGGCCACCAGCACGCACCCGCTGGATGGCGACGTGGCCGCCGTGGCGCAGCGCTCCATCGCCGCCGAGGCCGTGCTGCGCACCGCCTTGCGCCCGGCCAGCGACCCCACCTTCGGCACGCCGCCGGCCAGCGGCGCCTACAACCCCGCCAACGACCCCAAGCTGCGCTACGACAACCCGCTGACCGGCGCCACCGCCGCCAACAACCTGGCGCAGCAGTTCCAGGTGGTGGCCCGGCTCATCGACGCCGGCCTGCGCGGCACCAGCGGCTGCAACCGCCAGGTGTTCTTCGTGAGCATGGGCGGCTTCGACACGCACGATTTCCAGAACCGCAACCAGGCCGACCTGATGGCCCGCCTGGCCCAAGCGATGAGCTACTTCGACGACACGCTGGGCAACCTGAACGCACGTGGGCAGGTGACCACCTTCACCGCCAGCGATTTCGGCCGCACCTTCACCAGCAACGGCGACGGCACCGACCACGGCTGGGGCAGCCACCATTTCGTGATGGGCGGCGCCGTGCGCGGCGGGCAAACCTACGGGCGCGTGCCGCTGCTGGCGGTGAAGAACACCAACAACAACAATTTCGACGGCAGCCCCGACCAATTGGGCAACGGCTCGCTGCTGCCGCAGATCTCGGTCGACCAGCTGGGCAACACGCTGGGCCGCTGGCTGGGGCTTTCAGACGCGGCCTTGCTGGACATCTTCCCGAACCTGGCGAACTTCGACCCCGGCGTGCGCAACCTGGGGTTCCTGAACGCCTGACTTGGGGCGCCTGGGCGGCTGCCGCGCCCCTTCAGGCCAGCGCGCGCAGGAAGGTGTGCCAGACCCAGCCCACGTGGCCCTGCGCCGTGCGCACCTGCCACCAGCCGCCCGAGATGCCCAACTGCTCCACCCGCGCGCCCTCTGCCAGCGCGCCGACCTTGGCCCCGTTGGGCGCGTCGCGGACGTTCAGCGTCGAAGGCGCGACCCCGTGCACGCGGAACCGCGGCAGCCGCAAGGTGTCGGGCAGTGGTTGCGGCGGCTCCGGCTGCCCGCCGTCCAGCGCCGCCGCCACCTCTCGGCGCAGCCGGTCGCCCACCGCCCGCGCACCGCGCAGGCTGCGGTCGAAGGGAAGCACGGTCATGTCCCACTTGTTGCGCTGGGGAATGCCCAGGTTGCTCTGCACCTCGGCATGGGACAACACGGTCTCGGGCGTGATCGCGATGCGATAGCGCCGCGCCAAGGCCGCCACCACCTCGATCATCCGGGCCCACTGTGCCTCGGTCAGCGGCGCCGGCCCCGGATCGAACGGGCTTTCGCTCGCGCCGAACATCGCGCACATCGACACGCCGATGGCATGGCTGTTCGCGTTGAGCGTGTGGCTGGAGGTCTTCTCGCCCGGGCGGCGGCGTGCGGGGTCGTTCGCGCTGATCGTCGGTTCGCCGCGCAGCAGCTTGCCGTCGCCCTCGATGAGGACATGGTAGGAGGCCAGGTCGGTCGCATTCGCCTTGTGCCGCCCGGCGGTCCAGTGGATGTGGATGCGGCGCATGTCGGCATCGGGCATCCAGGTCGCGGGGATCGTCGCTGCCATCGAAGGGCCTCCTCGTGTGTGCTTGTGGCGGTTCGTGCAAGCCGCAATCTCCGGCTGCGCTTTCCAACCGCGCCTGCCGGTCGCGAAGCGGGCGGGAGGCTAAGGCAAAGCAGGTGCGGCGGCAAGCCGCGTCGAACCCGCGCCAGCGGGTCGAGCGCCGGCACTTCGTTCTCATCGTGCGCTTCGTGCGCGCCGCGCTGGGCCCACCGACGGCCGTCTCGGCGCGGGTCCTGGCGCTTGCAGCATCCCGGTGCAGCCTGCATCATGCCCCGGCACCACCCGTGCTTCCATCACAGCAGCCCCCAGGCACGCGAAAGGCCAGACATGAATGCAAGCCGTCTCACCTGGATCAGATCGATCCTGCTGGCTGCGGGGCTTGCCGCCGCCGTGGCCGCTCGCGCCGACGCCTCCTGCGAGGCGACGCCGCAGGCCGAGGTGGGTGGCAAGGGCGTGCAAGCCTTCAAGCTGGCCGATGGTGGCCATGCGGCGTGGTCGGCCATGCACATCAACATCGACGGCTACGGCCGCGCCTATCACCGCAACAACCGGCAGGCCGGCGCGGTGCTGCACCTGTGCGTGGGCGGCGAGGTCTTCCTGCCCGACGGCACCCGCTACCATGGTTCGGCTTCACAAGCCACCTGCACGGGCCGCTTCATGACTGATGTGGCGCGCATCGAGGCCGCCGGATGGGCCGACCCGAGCGTGGGCGTGGTGCGCTGGTACGGCGTGGTCGCCGAGGGCCAGGTGCAGGTGGCCGGGCGCACGGTGAAGGGCGTCAAGCCGGTGCTGCAGCGCGATGGCTCGGGCTTCTACGTCTCGCCGACTTCGCTGGTAGACCCCACGGTCACCGACCTGGCCGACCAGCGCCGCTATGCCAACCCCCTGCGCGTGGCCGCCGCCGTGGCGCCGGGGGCGCTGCTGCGTGCCGGGGTGAAGCAAGGCAGCTTCGGCGTGGCGATACGCAGCGACAAGCGGATCGCCGTGCCCTTTGTCGTGGGCGATGCCGGCCCGCGCATCGGCGAAGGCACGCCGGCCCTGGCGCGCCGTGCCGCAGGCCTTGCGCCCACGGACGAGATCTCGCTGGCCAACCGCTACGCCGGGGCCATCGAGGGCAAGCAGGTGCTGTGGGTTTTCTTTGGTGGCCCGCCGACGGTGTTCAACCACCAGCAGGAAGCCGATCTGGCCGCGCGCGCGCAAGCCGCCTTCAACGCCTGGGGCGGCGAAGACCGGCTGCGGCGCTGCATGGAGAGCGTGCCGCGGTCTTGACGCCGGGCAGCTTCAAGGCGCCGCCCAAGCGGCAGCGGTCTGGGCCACCGCTTCGGCCGTGGTCGCCTTTCGCGATCACTTTTTCTTGGCGAGGCCTGCCGCCGCAGCGGCCTGGTCGTTCTTGGCCAGCGCGGCCAGCTTGTCGGCGTCCACCCAGCCGAGCAGCTTGCTCGGGCTTTCCCACGGCGCGTTGGGGTCCGGAGCCTGGTGCTGCACCGAGTAGGGCGGCTGCACCTTCACGTAGATCTGGTTGCTCTTGGGCTCGATGCCGCCGCCGTCGATGGTCTTCCAAGCCTCCCAGGCGCCGCCTTCGGGCAGGCCCTGGCCGTCGCCCATGCCGTTGAACACGGCGATGTGCTTGAACATGCCCTCGCGCAAGGTGACCGTGTTCTCCTTCCTGCCGCCGGCGAAATAGGGCTGCGAGCCGGCCGCACCGGTCAGCACGTACTCGCCCAGCCGGGGGCGCTTGCCGGCAGGGATGTGCTCGCTGGCGCGCATGTAGGCGTTGTTCAGGCCGCTGATCGTGGCCGCGTCCTCGGTCGCCTTCTCGATCTTCGCCCTGAACTGGGCGACTTGCTTCTCTATGCCGGTGATGGCGGCATCGATCTGCCCGATCGCGCTCTTTTCGGCCTGGATGCTTCCCCGGGTCGCGGCGAGCTCGGCCTTGCCCCGGGCGTCGAGGCCTTGGCCCTCCTCGGCCGATGGCAGCGTCGCCTCGAGACCGAGCTTCTTCGCTTCGTGCCGGGCCTTGTCGAACCTGAGCTTGTCGAGGGCCTTCATCTTCTTCGAGTCGGCCGGCACCTCCTCCGCCGAGGGCGCCTGCCATTGATTGATCGTCTTCTGGAACGATTCGAGCATCAGCTTGAGCTCGACCTCCTTGTTGAAGAGCAGCATGAAGGTCGGCAGCCCGCGCGACAGCGCCGCGGTCTCCTTGGCATCGGCGCCGGTGGCCTTGGCGCCGTCGCGGTAGGTCTGCCCGGCGAACTCGATGCACGTCGTGAAGTTCTTCATCGGCTTGTCGAGGGGCAGCTTGATCGAGATGCCCGGCAGCAACTTGAAGGTGACGTTGCCCTTGCGCTTGTCCTCGATCGCTTCTTGCGAAACGACCTCGGTCTTCTCGGTCAGGCGCCGGCGCGCTGCCGCCAGCACGGCCTTGCGCAGCGCGTCTCCCTCGCTGTCGCCCTCGGCGGCCTGCACGTCGGGGTCGGCCGTGGCGTCGTAGGTCTGGGTTGCCGGCTTCTCGGCCGCTGCCTTCTTCTGGACTGCCGGCCCCGTGCGCGCGCCGCCGCCCGACGGGCCTTGGTCGAGCAGGGCCTTGACCGACCGGCCGGCCACCACCGCATCGGCAACCCGGTTGGCGTGTTGCTCGTACACGTCGTCGCGCTCGCCCTGGCCGCCCTTCAGCGACACGCCAGCCCGCTGTTGCACCACGTGCGCCGCTTCGTGGGCGACGGTGTGCAAGCTGGGCGACGCCCGGAACCCCACCGTTTCGCCCACGGCGTAGGCCTCGGCACCCAGCCTGCCCGCGACGTCGGCAGCCCGGCCGCCGACGAGCGCCAGGATCCCGCTGGCCTCATGCCGCCCGAACGAGCGCTGGATCGCGTCGAGATGGGGCAGGGCGCCGCCGCTCTGAGTACCGTGCGACGGACGGGCGTCGCTCGAAGAGCCCATGCTGAGCTTGACGGCGCCGGGTCGGCAACGCGGACACCCGCCGCCGCAGGCACAGCGGTCGGAGTCCGCTTGCGGCACCCCTGGCCGCCCGCGCCGGCGTGCAAGTTCGTTGGGGACGGGGCTGCTCCGCGATGCGGTACTCGCTTTGCCGGACGCCGGCAGCCGCTGCATCCTGCGCCTGCGCGCTCAGGTGCCGCGGCGCTGGGTCCGCAGCAGCAGCAGCGCCACGCCGGCCGAAAGCAGCAGCGCCGTGGCGGGCTCGGGCACCGGCACGCCTACGAAGGCGTAGAACTCGGTGCCCAGCGCATAGTTGCCGACGATCCAGCCGAAGTCGTTGTTGCCTTGCAGTGTGGTGTTGTTCGAACCGGCCACCGCCAGCGTCGTCCAGCTGGTGGGCGTGCCGATGAAGCCGGTGGTCAGCGGCATGCCGGCGCTGTCCACGCCGCTGAGCCAGCCGACGATCTGGCCGCTCTCGTCGATGTCGCGGAAGGCGGCGCGCGTCCAGCCGGGGAAGTTGTAGTCGGTGCGGGTGCCGGTGGCCAGGTCGAACAGGAAGGCCGGCCGCTGCGGCGGCACGCCACCGCCGGATGGCAGGAAGATGTCGCTGCCCGTCACCACACCACTGCCGCTGATGCCCTGCGGCAGCGGGAACTGGCTGCCCGCCACACCCAGGAAGGTGAAGGCGCTGGTGCTGCGGTCGAACACGAAGCCCTGGTTCACGCCGGCGGTGGTGGCATAGCCCGAAACCCAGCGGCCGTCGGGCGACACGCCGCGCAGCTGGGTGAAATCGGCGCCGGGCACTTCCACCGTGCTGTAGGTGCCGGCGTCGAGCACGAAGCCGCGCACGGTGTCAGGCACCAGGGTGCCGCTGCCGTCGTCCACCAGGGCGGTGTAGTAGCTGCCCACCACCACGCCGTTGTTGGCGATGCCCAGTGCCGAAGTGCCCAAGGCGCCGCTGGGGCCGCTGAGCAGGGTGAAGGCGCCGGCCTGCCAGACGTAGGCCTGCTGCGTGGAGCCCGGAGCGCTGTTGTTGATGGAGCCCACCACCTGGCCGGCGTTGTTGACGCCGAAGGCCTGCAGCGACTGGCCGCCGCCCGTGCCCGGCAGGGTGGTGATGGTGTATTCGGTGGCGCTGGCCGACAGGGTGGCGCCCAACAGTGCGCACAGGGCCCAGCGGCGGAGATTCAGGTTCATGGCATGCCTTGGCAGGTGACGATTTCAGCCACATTCTAGGTGGGGCTTACACGGCCATCCGCCACCTGCGCACGGGGGCGCTGCCGCGCGGAAGGGGGTGGTATTCTGGAAACAGCGCCGACATCTCACCTTGGAAAACAATGGAAAAACTACTGTCCGGCGTGGGTTCGCTGCTTTACGGCATGCGCTTCACCATGCTGTTCTTCTACGTCGGGCTGGTGCTCATCATCCTGGGCATCCTCGGCAAGTTCATGCTGGAAACCTACAAGCTGATGCAGACGCTGCTCTTCGGCAGCCTGGAGAAGATCGACCTCATCATCAAGGTGCTGGAACTGGTCGACATGACCATGGTCGCGCAGCTGGTGTGGGTGGTGGCACTGGCCGGTGTGTCGCTGTTCGTGACCACGGGCCACTTCGACTCGAAAGAGATGAAGAAGCCCGACTGGCTGGACCACGTGAACACCTACAACCTGAAGCTGAAGCTGGCCTTCGCCATCATCTCCATCTCGGGGGTGCATGCGCTGAAGACCTATCTCAGCGGTGAGCTCACGCTGGACAACATCCAGATCGTCACGATGGTGGCGGTGATCCACTTCACCTTCGTGCTCTCGGCCATCGGCATCTCCTTCGCTGAACGGCTGACGCGCGAAAAGACCTGAAGCGCGGCCAGCGCGGCGAGCGCGCGACCGGCCTGGTGCGCAGGACACCGATGACACCCATGACGCCCCCGCCTGCCGCCACCGGCGGCCCGCACGTCGACGGCCAGCGCCTCTGGGCCAGCCTGATGGCGCTGGCCGAGATCGGCGCCACGCCCAAGGGCGGCGTGTGCCGGTTGGCGCTGACCGAGCTCGACCGCCAGGCGCGCAGCCTCGTCAAGCAGTGGGCGCAGGAAGCCGGCTGCACGCTGCGTGTGGACGCCATCGGCAACCTCTTCATGCGCCGCGAGGGCCAAATGCCCGGCCTGCCAGGCCTGCCTGCCGTGGGCACCGGCAGCCACATCGACACGCAACCCACGGGCGGCAAGTTCGACGGCAACTACGGCGTGCTGGCCGGCCTGGAAGTGCTGCGCACGCTGAACGACCACGGCATCCGCACGCGCGCGCCGCTGGAGCTGTGCGTGTGGACCAACGAGGAAGGCTCGCGTTTCGTGCCGGTGATGATGGGCTCGGGCGTGCATGCCGGCGCCTTCACGCTGGAGCACGCCCTGAACGCCACCGACCGCGCCGGCACCAGCGTGCGCGAGGCCCTGGCGGCGATCGGCGATGCCGGCGCGGCGCCGGCTTCGGTGGCCGAAGGCGCGCCCCGTTTCGGCGCCTACTTCGAAGCCCACATCGAGCAGGGCCCGGTGCTGGAGGACAGCGGCGACGTCATCGGCGTCGTCACCGGCGCCCTGGGCCAGCGCTGGTACGACGTGGAACTGACGGGCCTGGAAGCCCACGCCGGCCCCACGCCGATGGACCTGCGGCGCGACGCGCTGCAGGCCGCGCTGCCGCTGATGCAGGCGGTGGACACCATCGCCCGTGCCGAGGCGCCGCATGCGCGCGGCACGGTGGGCTATGTGCAGGTGTTCCCGAATTCGCGCAACACCATCCCCGGGCGCGTGAGCTTCACGGTCGATTTCCGCCACACCGACGAAGCCGGTCTCACGCGCATGGACGCGGCCTTGCGCGAGGCGATCTCAGCGGTGCAGGACGCCGGCCGCGTGGCCGTGCAGCTCACCCCCGTGGTGCACTTCCCGCCCGCGCCTTTCGACGCCACGCTGGTGGGCCGCATTCGCGAGGCCGCCGCGCGCCGCGGCCTCAGCCACCGCAGCATCGTCAGCGGCGCCGGCCACGACGCCGTCTACGTCGCCCGCACCGCGCCCACCGCGATGATCTTCGTGCCCTGCAAGGACGGCATCTCGCACAACGAGGTGGAAGACGCCCGGCCCGAGCACCTGGCTGCAGGCTGCCAGGTGTTGCTGGAGGCGATGCTGCAGACGGCAGGGGTGGCCGGCTGACGGCGCGTGGGCTGGTCCGGTGCAGCGCTGCGATTACCGCCCAACGCCCGCCAGCGCCAGCGTATGCGCCATCGCCACCAGCGCGCGGTCGCTGCCGCGCGGGCCCAGCAGGCTCAGGCCCATCGGTGCGCCATCGCGGCCGGCCAGCGGCAGGCTGAGCTGGGGCAGGCCCGCCAGGCCCGCGGCGCACAGCAGGCGGATGGCGCGGTTGCGGTAGTCCTCGAGGCCGCTTTCGGGTTCGCTGCGCAGGGGCGCGATGTCGGGCATGGTCGGCAGCAGCAGCACGCCGTCGCTGCCCAGCAGCGCATCCAGATGCGCCGTGAAGCGCGCACGGAAGGCGCTGGCCTCTTGCACCTGGGCGTCGGTCACGCCACGGCTGAAGGCAAAACGTTCGGCCACGCCCGGGCCGAGCGGCGGCGCATAGCGTTCGATCAGGGGCCCGTCCGTCAGCCAGGCCTCGCGGCCCTGCAAGTGGCGGAAGGCCCAGTACATGGCCTCGAAACTGTCCAGCACCACGGTCACCGGCGTGGCCGGGCCCAGCACGGTTTGCACCTGCTTGGCAGCGGCGTGGGCGCTGGGCTCGGCGGCGGCGGCCAGCTGGCCCCACAGGTCGGTAGGCCACAAGAGCCGCGTCGGCGCCGGCGCGGCATCGGCCCCCAGCAGTACCTCGGCCACGCGCGCGAAAGTGGCAGCGTCGCGCGTGAACCAGCCGCAGGTGTCGAAGCTGGGGGCCAGGTCCAGCGCGCCCTGCAGGCTGATGCGACCGTGCGTGGGCCGCAGGCCATAGAGGCCGCAGTGGCTGGCCGGGGCGCGCACGCTGCCGCCGGTGTCGGTGCCCAGGGCGAAGTCGCACAGGCCGTTGGACACCGCCGAGGCCGAGCCCGAGGAAGAGCCGCCACTGATGCGCTCAGGCGCCGCGCCGTTCACGGGCGCGCCGAAGTGCGCGTTCTGGCCGTTCATGCTGAAGGCCAGCTCGTCGGTGACGGTCTTGCCGACGAAGCGCGCGCCCGCATCGAGCAGGCGCTGCACCGTCGGTGCGGTGCCGGTCTTGATGCCGCTGAGCGCCAGCACGATGGGGTTGCCGCCGCCCGTGGGGTGGCCGGCGATGTCGAAGAGGTCCTTCACCGCGAAGCTCAGGCCGGCCAGCGGCCCGCCGGCCGCATGCGGCACGGGCGCGGCCGGGTAGGGCACGAAGGCGTGGATGCCGCGGTCGTCCATCACGGGTGCGCAGGCGCTTCAGGCGCCGCGTGAGGTTCATGGGCCGCCTCGGCCTGCGCAGGCTCGTCATGGCCGGTGGCTTCGGTGCGCAGGCAGCGCACGCGGTGGCCCGGGGCCAGTTCCACGGCGGGCGGCTGCTGCGAGCGGCAGGCATCTTCGGCCCAGCGGCAGCGTTCGGCGAAGGCGCAGCCCGGGGGCAGCTTGCTCAGGTCGGGCGGCGAGCCGGCAATGGTAAGCAGCCGCTGGCCCTTGGCCATGGCGCCATGCGCGCGGCTGCGCAACAGCGCCAGCGTGTACGGGTGGCGCGGCGCGTGGATGAGCTCGCGCGCCGTGCCTTCTTCGACGATGCGGCCGGCATACATCACCGCGATGCGGTCGGCCACTTCCAGCGCGGCGCCGATGTCGTGCGTGACGAAGACGATGGACAGCCCCAGTTCCTGCTGCAGTTCGCGCAGCAGGATGAGCACCTGGATCTGCACCGTGGCGTCCAGCGCGGTGGTGGGCTCGTCGGCCAGCAGCAGCTGCGGGTTGCAGGCCAGGGCCAGCGCGATCATGGCGCGCTGGCGCATGCCGCCGCTCATCTCGTGCGGGTAGGCGGCCAGGCGGCGCTCGGGGCTGGGGATGCGCACGCGTTCGAAGAGCTGCAGCGCACGCGCGTGCGCGTCGGCGGCCGAGATCTTCTCGTGGCGGCGCATGCTCTCGACGATCTGCGCGCCCACCGTGTACACCGGGTCCAGCGCCAGCAGCGGCTCTTGAAAGATCATGCTGGCCACCTTGCCGCGGTAGGCAAAGAGCTCGCTGTCCTTCATGGCCAGCACGTCACGGCTGGCCACGCGCAGCCGGCCGCCCAGCTGGGTGCGGCGCTTGTCGTGCAGCATCAGCATCGTGCGCAGCGTGACGCTCTTGCCCGAGCCGCTTTCGCCGATGAGCGCCACCGTCTCGCCGCGCTGCACCTGCAGGCTGACACCGCTGACGGCCCTCACCGGTGCGCGCCCACCGGTGAAGGTGACGCTGAGCTCCTGCATGTCCACCAGCGGAGCGTTCGCGGCCTGGCCCTGCGTGTTCATGCAGCCTCCTGCGCGTGCGGGAGCGCACCGGTGTGGCCGCTGCCAGGTTCGTGCATCAGGCAGGCCACGCCCTCGGTCACGCCGGGCAGGGCCAGGGCCGTGCGCGAAGGCGCGCGCTGGCTGCACACGGCCTGGGCCTGTGGGCAGCGCGGGTGGAAGCGGCAGCCGCTGGGTGGGTTGATGGGGTTGGGCGGGTCGCCGGCCAGCGGGGCCACCAGCGTGCGGCGGTCGGGGTCCATGCTGGGCATGCTGGACAGCAGCGCCTTGGTGTAGGGGTGGCGCGGCGTGTTGAACAGCGTTTCGGCCGCGCCCACCTCGGCCACCTCGCCCAGGTACATGACCATCACGCGGTCGGAGATGAAGCGCACCACGTGCAGGTCGTGGCTGATGAAGACGTAGGTCAGGCCGAACTCTTCCTTCAGGTCGAGCAGCAGGTTCAGCACCTGGGCTTCCACGCTCTTGTCCAGCGCCGAGACGGCTTCGTCCAGGATCACGATGCGCGGCTGCAGTGCCAGCGCGCGCGCGATGTTCACGCGCTGGCGCTGGCCGCCACTCAATTCGTGCGGGTAGCGGCCGGCGAAGCGCGAAGGCTCCAGCCCCACCTTGGCCAGCAGGCTGCGCGCGCGCGCCACGGCCTCGGTGCTGCTGATGCCGTGCACCTGGGGGCCGAAGGCGATGCTGTCTTCGATGGTCAGGCGTGGGTTCAGGCTGGCGTAGCTGTCCTGGAACACCATCTGCACCTGGCGGCGGTACTCCTTCAGAGGCAGGTCGCGGCTGCCGACCTTGGCGCCATCGAACAGCACCTCGCCAGCCGTGGGTTCGATCAGCTGCATCAGCAGCCGCGCCGTGGTGCTTTTGCCGCAGCCGCTTTCGCCCACCACGCCCAGCGTCTCGCCGGCGAAGACCTGGAAGTTCACGTCGTCCACGGCGCGCACCACGCCGCCGCCGCGGCCCAGCACGTCTTTCTTCAGCGGGAAGTGCTTCACCAGGCCTTGCACGGCCAGCAGCGGGGTGCCTGCAGAGGAGGCCATCACTTGTTGTCCATCGCGGCGCGCAACGCGTCGCTGAGCAGGTTGAAGGCGATGGAGGTGATGAAGATCATCACGCCCGGCAGGGCCGCCACCCAGGGCTGCACGTAGATGGCGGTGCGCAGCGTGTTGAGCATCAGGCCCCACTCGGGCTCGGGCGGCTTCACGCCGAGGCCGAGGAAGCTCAGGCCGCTGGCCAGGATCATGCTCACGGCGATGAGGCTGGTGGCGTAGACGAAGATGGGCCCCAGCACATTGCCCAGCACGTGCACGCGCACGATGGTGAAGGCGCCGGCGCCACTGGCGCGTGCGGCCTCGACGTAATCTCGCCCGCGCACCTGCGTCGTCACGCTTTCGGCCACGCGCGCAATGGGCGGGATGAAGACGATGGTCAGCGAGAGCAGCGCGTTGCCGATGCCGGCACCCAAAGCGCCGCTCAGCGCAATCGCCAGCAGCACGCTGGGGAAGGCGTAGAACACGTCGATGGTGCGCATGATGGCGGTGTTGGTGATGCCGCCCGCATAGCCCGCCAGGATGCCGATGGCCGAGCCGATGCAGAAGGCCAGGATCACCGGCGTGATGCCCATGAAGAGGCTGAGCCGCGCGCCCACGATCAGCCGGCTGAGCATGTCGCGGCCGAGCTCGTCGGTGCCTAGCGGGTGGCCTTCGGTGCCGACGGGCTTCAGGCGCGAGAGCATGCTGCTGGCCTGCGGGTCGGCCGGGGCGATCCAGGGGCCGAAGAGCGCCATGGCCAGCAGCGTGAGCACCAGCGCGCTGGCCACCCAGAAGCCGGGGTCGCGCAGCACGCGCGCGCCGACGTTGCCCCAGTAGCCGCGCGACTTGGTGGTCAAGGACTTCGGGGATGCAATAGGGGTCGCCAGTGATGTCATGGGCGTTGGGCTCCGACCAAGCTTCCCGCTACGGAGCCGGCTTTGCCGGGCCGTTGGCGGACGGCCCCCTTGGGGGGTAGCGAGCGATAGCGAGCTTGGGGGCTCATGCTCGTGCGATGCGGGGGTCTAGCAGGCTCTGGATGATGTCGACCACCACGTTCAACACCACGAAGAACATCGCCAGCACGAGGATGGTGCCCTGCAGCAGCGGCAGGTCGCGCTGGAAGATGGCGCTGTTGAGCAGGAAGCCGGTGCCCGGCCAGGCGAACACGGTTTCGATGAGGATGCTGCCGCCGAGCAGGTAACCCAGCTGCAGGCCCATCACCGCCAGCGCCGTGGGCGCGGCGTTTTTCACCACGTGGCGGAACACGCCGAAGTGCGTCAGGCCCTTGGCGCGCAGGCCCACAACGAATTCCTGCGCCAGGATCTCGGCCACCAGCGCGCGCACGGTGCGCGCGACGATGCCCATGGGAATGACGCTCATGGTGATGGCGGGCAGCAGCAGGTGCTGCATGTGTTCCCAGTCCCACCGCCAGGCGTCGCTGCCGCCCGGGCCGGCGCCGGTGGCGGGCAGCCAGTTCAGCTGCGCGGCGAACACGATCACCAGCACCATGCCCAGCCAGTAGTGCGGCACGCTCACGCCCAGCACGCTGAGCATCGAGGCGCCACGGTCCACCCAGCTGTTGCGGAAGTAGCCCGCCACGAAACCGAAGAGGCAGCCGAAGAAAAAGCCGATGAGCGTGGCCACCACGGCCAGGCGCAGCGTGTTCACCACCGCCGTCAGCACCTCGGTGGTGACGGGCCGGTTGCTGGCGATGCTGGTGCCCAGGTCGCCCTGCAGCGCGCGCCACACCCAGCTGAAGAATTGCTCGGGCAGGCTGCGGTCGAAGCCGTAGAGCGTGCGCAGCTGGTTCTGCAGTTCCTCGTTCGCATCGGGCGGCAGGATGGCCACCAGCGGGTCGCCGGGGGCCAGGTGCACCAGCGCGAAACACACGAGCGCCACGCCGGCCATGATGGGCAGCGTGTAGAGCACACGCCGGAACAGGTACATCAGCATGGCGGCGTGGCTTCAGCCCGGGGTCACTTGATCGACATGGTCGCTATGTCGATGAACCAGCTGCGCGGCTGCACCACGCCCTGCACCTTGGCGTTCATCGCGCGCGGGCCCACGTCGTGCGCGATCCAGACGAAGGGCGCTTCTTCCACGATGCGCGCATGCAGCTTGGCCAGCGCGGCGTCACGCGCCTTCTCGTCGAAGCTGGTGCGCGCATCAGAAATCAGCTTGTCGAACTCGGCGTTGCCGAAGTAACCCCAGTTGTTGCTGACCGGCGGGAAGGTCTTGGTGCTGGTGAAGCGCACCATCGCGAAGAAGGGGTCCATCGCCGCGAAGCTGACGTTGATGGCGTTGGCGCCGTTGGCCGACGGGTCTTTGGCGCCCTTGCGCCAGTTGGTGAACAGCGTGTTCCATTCGATGACGTCGAACTGCACGTCGAAGTAGCAGGCCTTCAGGCTCTGCTGCACGAATTCGTTCATCGGCAGCGGCTGCATCTGGCCCGAGCCGCTGGCGCTGATCTGCACCTTCACCTTCAGCGGCTTGGCGGCGCTGTGGCCGGCTTCCGTCATCAGCTTCTGCGCGGCGGGCACGTCGTAGCGGATGTCGAATTTCGGGTTGCCCCACCAGGGGTGACCCGGCGCCACCGTGCCCTTGGGCGGGGCCATCATGCCGCCCAGCAGCTTCATCAGGCCCAGGCGGTCCACGCACAGGTTGGCCGCCTGGCGCACGCGCTTGTCCAGCCAGGGCGAACCTTCGGCGAAGCTCAGCTGCCAGGGCCAGACGTGCGGCTGCTGGTTGAAGTAGATCTTGTGGCCGCGGCCCTGGATGGCGCCCATGGCGTCGGGCGAGGGCGCTTCGATCCAGTCCACCTGGCCCGACAGCAGCGCGGCCGTACGCGCATTGGCTTCGGGCATGGGCAGCATCACCACGCGGTCGATCTTGGGCGTGCGCTTGGGGTCCCAGTAGGCCTTGTTGGCCACCACTTCCAGGCGTTCACGCGGCACGAAGCGCGCCATCTTGAACGGGCCGCTGCCGCTGGCGTCGCTGGCGAAGGCGGTCCAGGCAGCCTTGGCTTTGTCGGCGGGCGTCGCACCCGGCGCCGCATCGAACTTCTTCTGCCAGTGCGCGGGGCTGGCCATGAAGAGGTTGGTGAGGTTGATGGGCAGGAAGGAGTCGGGCTCGCTGGTGGTGAGCTCCACCGTCAGGTTGTCGATCTTGCGGGCGCTGCGCAGCGTGGGCATGCGGCTGGCCGTCACGCCCACCTGGCTGGGGTCGAAGTGCACGGCGTCCTTGTCCAGCACCTTGCGCACGTTCCACACCACGGCGTCGGCGTTGAAATCACTGCCGTCGTGGAACTTCACGCCCGGGCGCAGCTTGAAGACCCACTTGGTCTTGTCTTTCGCGTCCACCGCCCAGCTCAAGGCCAGGCCGGGGATCAACACGCTGGGCGCATCGGCCTTGCTCAGATCCCAGTGCGTGAGCGCGTCGTACATCGGGATGCCGGTGAAGCGGTTGCCTTCGAAGCCCTGGTCGGGCTGCCCCAGCGTGCGCGGGATGTCGGCGGCCGTCATCGCGATGCGCAGCACCTTTTCCTGCGCCTGCGAAGGGTGCGCCACCAGGCCCAGGGTGAGGGCCACCAGGCCGGTGGCGGCCAGGCGGAAGCCGAGGCTGCTCAGGGCAGCAAAGCGGGGCGCGGTCGAGCGGGGGGTGTTAGAGCGGGGTGCAAGGGAAAGCGGGTGCTGCTGGCTCATGGTCACTCACGGTGGGGTGGATGCACCCGGCTGTGCAAGCCCCGTGCCACCGGCCGGCAGGCAGGCGGCCAGCGCTGGCCCCAGGCCGCACCAGGGCCCGGCTTCCGGCGGGGCGGGCGGGGCGTCCGATGCACCAGGTTTGTGCATGTGGGCCGACTGCAGCGCGGCTTGCAGCGCTGCCTGCAGCGCGAGCTCCACGTTGTCGAGCACCGGCACAGGCAGGCGCCCGGCCAGCGGCGCGGCCAGGCCGGCCAGTCCGGCGCCGCCCAGCAGCAGCGCGCGCGCCTGCGGCCAGCGCGCCAGCGCCTCGGC
>LJHT01000033.1 GCA_001295905.1 beta proteobacterium AAP51
GCGGTGTAAGGCCGGGCGACGACGATGGTACACACTGGCGTTGCCCGGCCTTACAGCGTCTGCCGTAGCGGGTCCGGGTTAAGCGCTGTGGTTAGGCCGCACGAGAAGAGCCCGGCGAGTGCTGACGGGACATGTGATCGCGACAACAGTGGCCTGCGGTGAGCCGAAGCACTGCGAACTGAAGCCGGGCGAGTTTGCGAGTGACCAAGCTCACGCGCGAAGTCCTGGAGCAAAGTGATGCAACCACGTCAGGCCGGGGCGCTAGGCGAGGACACTGGGGTGAGGCCTAACGTTCGAGCTAACCGGCCCGATGCGGCAGGACGGCTTGGTCCGGGCTGGGAAAATGTACCGCGTACCCCAGACCGGGCCAAGATGGCCTGCCGTAGCGGGTCCGGTGGTTCAGCGAGGGGTTAGGCCGCACCCGCACGTTGCCGCACTTCACTTCTCGATAATCACTGAAATCGGCTCCGTGAGCATCACCGATTGATTTGCGGCAAGGATCTGTGATGGGTCTGTGAAACGGTCACCCATCTTGGCTTTTTTATCGACAAGTAGGCCGCGAACTTCGTACTCGATGCCCCTCTGGAGCGGAGTTGGTAGGTCGATGCCATACTCCGCGCGGTACGAATTGGTCTCGCGTGTTCTGGAGATGAGTGGAAATACCACAAAGTAATTCTGTGAGTTCTTTGGCTTAACCACAAAACCTATGTCGCCATCGCCGCCAAGCGGCCTTGAGAGCGAAACGACAAATGGGATTCGCAGCGTCTTAGGCCATGAGTCATCTAAGGCAAGAGTAGTACCTGTTCCAGGGCTGGAAACCTGCGCCTTTAATGGAAAAGCGGGGCACTGTGCTGTTGGTATCCAGTCCGACTTTCGTGCAAGTGTGTGCCAGTCTTCCGCTTTGCACTCGCCAACCTGTGCCGTTGTACCGAACACTTCTTTCGCCCATCTGTCAACCGCGACGCCCGCGGCAAATGACGTTGCTGCCAGACTCAGGGCCCAAAGGGTGAGATTGTTTTCGATTCGTTCTTTGAGAGTCATCGTCGAAATATAGCGTAGCGTGTCATGTGCGGCCTAACGTGTTTTAGCCAGCAGCGTTACAAAGCTGACATGACTGAATGGTA
>LJHT01000034.1 GCA_001295905.1 beta proteobacterium AAP51
CGCACCGGCAGCAACGCCACGCTGAACAACAACGGCAGCTGGCTCGACCAGAACACCGTCGACCCGCAGATCAGCCAGGACTTCGGCGGCCCGGCCTCGAACTTCGTCAACGCCGGCACCTACACCAAGAGCGGTGCCGCCACCACCGCCATCAGCATCGGCTTCAACAACAGCGGCACGGTCAACGTGAATGCCGGGACGCTGACGCTCACCGGCGGGCTGAGCAACTTCAGCGGCACCACGCTCACGGGGGGCCGCTTCAACGTCACCGGCCCCGGCACCTTCAGCTTCAGCGGCGCCAATGTGGTGACCAACGCTGCCAGCATCACGCTGGACGGCGCCGGCTCGCAGTTCCTCAACGCCACGAACAGCGCCAACGGCCTGGCGAACTTCGCCACCAACGCCGCCACGGGCAGCTTCACGCTGCGCAACGGGCGCAACTTCACTTCAGCGGGGGCCTTCACCAACGCGGGTGATCTGACGGTGGGCACGGGCAGCACCTTCACGGGCGGCGGTGCCTCGTTCAGCAACCTGGCCACGGGCGAGTTGCTGCTGCAGGGCGGCACGCAGGCGGGCGCGGCCTTGGCCAACGCCGGCCTGGTGGAAGGTTTCGGCACCGTGGCCGCCGCGCTGACCAACAGCGGCACGCTGCGGGCCAGCGGCGGCACGCTCGCGGCCAACCTGGGCGTGCAGGGCGCCACGGGCACGGTGGCCGTGGCCGCGGGCGCCACGCTGAACCTGGCCGGCAGTGCGGCGCCCAGCAGCGCCGCCACGCTGGCGCTGCAGGGCGCCCTGGCCCTGGGCGCGCAGAACTTCAACGTCTTCGGCGACTACACCAACGCCAGCTTCGGCAGCGGCAACAGCTTCGACGCCCGCGCGGGTGTCAGCGGCACGGGCCTGATCGTGGGCGTGAATGCCGCGCAGGCGCTCACGGGCGACGTGCAGGCCAGCGGCGCGAACGCCTGGGTGCTGGACTTCGGCACGGTGCGCGGCGGCACCACCGCCACGCGCAGCTTCCAGATTGCCAACACCGGCACGGGCGCCAGCATCCGCGGCGCGCTGCAGACCGGCACGCCGGGCCTGGGCAACCTGAACGACCCGCGCCTCTCGGGCAATGGCACGGTGGCGGCCAGCTTCGGCGCCATCGCGGCCGGCGACAGCAGCGGCAGCTTCTCCATCACGCTGGACGCCAGCGGCAACGGCGGGGCGCTGAACGGCCAGACCCTGGCCGTGCTCAGCAACTTCGGCAACGTGGCCACGCAGACCGTGACGCTGGGCGGCTTCAGCACCGTGCTGGCCCAGGGTGCGGCCACGCCCGCCGGCCCGCTGGACCTGGGCAACTTCCGCGTCGGCCTCTCGCCCGCCGTGAGCACCACGCTGGCGGTGAGCAACACCACCACCGGGGCGGGTGCCGAACGCCTGGGCCTGGCCTCGGCGACGGCCAGCGGCAACTTCAGCGCCACCAGCACCCTGGGCAGCGGCCTGGTGCTGCCGGGCGCCACCGCCACCGACGCGGTGACCGTGGCTTCCAGCGGCGGCACCGTGGGCGTGAACAACGGCAGCGTGGCGCTGCAGTTCACCAGCAACGGCCAGCTCTTCGATGCCAGCTTCACGCAGCTGGCCACCAACCTGCAGACGGTGGACGTGCAGGCCACGGGCTTCCTCCTTGCACAGCCCTCGCTGCCGGCCAGCGTGGCCCTGGGCAACTTCCGCCTGGTGGATGGCGCGAGCAGCGCCTTCACGCTGACGAACAGCAACGGGGCCCCGGCGGGCTTCCAGGAAGTGCTGAATGCCAGTGTCGGGGCCACCACGGCGGGCGTCACGCTCAGCGGCGCCGTCAACGGCCTGGCGCCGGGCGCCAGCAGCAACGCCTTCGTCATCGGCTTTGCTGCCGGCGGCAACGCCGGCCCGCGCAGCGGCAGCGGCACGGTGAACCTCGTCTCCGACGGCACCGGCACCAGCGGCCTGGGCCTGCTCAGCCTGCCGGGCGGCGCGGTGGCCGTCACGGGTACGGCCTTCAACCTGGCCGTGGGTGCGGCCACGCCCACGCCGGTGGTGGTGCCCAACCAGCGTGTGGGCGGGGTCGGTGGTGGCAGTGCCAGCGTGGCGCTGAACATCGCCAACACGGCGCCGGCTGGCAGCTTCAGCGAAGCGCTGAATGCCAGCTTCGCCAGCCTGGGCGGTGACGCCACCAACAACGGCGGCAGCGTGCTGAACCTGGCGGCCGGCGCCAGCAACGGCAGCGCGATGGTGGTGAGCCTGAACAACGCGCAAGCCGGCGCACGCAGCGGCAGCGTGACGCTGGCCTACGCCAGCGACGGCACCGGGCCCAACGGCAACAGCGGCCTGGCGGCTGTGGCGGCGGGCGGCCAAACGATCGACCTCAGCGGCAATGTCTACCGCCTGGCGCAGGCCAGCGCAGTGACACCGGGCGTGGTGAACCTGGGCACGGTACGCGCAGGCACGGTGCTTTCGCAGGCGCTGACGCTGGCCAACCTGGCAGCGGCCGATGGCTTCTCGGAGAGCCTGAACGCCACCATCACCGGCACACCGGGCCTGCTGGTGGGCGGCTCCTTCAGCGGCCTGGTCGCCGGGGCCAGCAGCAGCGCGCTCTTCGTGGGCGTGGACACCACCACCGCCGGGGCCAAGAACGGCACGGCCACGCTGACGCTGGCCTCCGACGGCGCAGGCACCAGTGGCTTCGCGCCTTTCGCGCTGGGCACGCAGACCGTCAACGTCACCGCCAGTGTCTTCCGCCTGGCCGGCGCCAGCACCATCACGCCCAACCCGGTGGTGCTGGCCAACCAGCGTGTGGGCGGCACGCTCACGCAGGCGCTGACGCTGAGCAACACCGCCACGGCCGATGGCTTCTCGGAAGCGCTGAACGCCACCATCAGCACCAGCGGCACGGCCAGCGCCGGCGGCAGCGTGAACCTGCTGGCGGCAGGCGCCACCAGCAACGCGCTCTTCGTGGGCGTGGACACCAGCACGGCCGGCGCCCGCGGCGGCACGGCCACCGTGGCGCTGTTCTCCGACGGCACTGGCGGCAGCGGCTTCGGCGCGCTGCCCATCGGCACGCAACTGGTCACGGTGTCGGGCGATGTGTTCCGGCTGGCGCAGGCCTCGCTGGCCGCGCCCGCCAGCGTGACGCTGGCCGACCAGCGCGTGGGCGGCAGCTTGCTGCAGGCCCTGAGCCTGACGAACACGGCGGCGGCCGATGGTTTCTCCGAGCGCCTGAACGCCAGCTTGGCCGCCAGCGGCCAGGCCGTCGGCAGCGGCAGCTTCAGCCTGCTGGCGGCCGGTGCCACCAGCACGGCGCTGGCCGTGGGGGTGGACACCGCCACCGCAGGGGCCAAGAGCGGCTCGGTACTCATCAACCTGGCCAGCGATGGCACGGGCACCAGCGGTTTCGCGCCGCTGGCGCTGAACGCGCAGACGGTGAACATCACCGGCAACGTGTTCCGTCTGGCGGCGCCCCTGGTCGACACCACGCCGCTGGCCCTGGCCGGCCGCGTGGGCGACGCCACGCTGCAGGCCGCCATCCCGGTAAGCAACAACGCGCCCGACCTCTTCACCGAGCGCCTGAACGCCAGCATCGCCAGCACGCCCGCGGCGGTGCTGGCCGGCCCGGCGCTGGTGGGCCTGCAGCCCAACGCCAGCGGCAGCCTGGGCTTGAGCCTGCCCACCAGCGTGGCCGGCAGCTTCAGTGGCGCGGTGGGCGTGGCGCTGGTCTCCAGCAGCGCCGGCACCACCAGCGGCGCGCCCGACGCACCCCTGGGCACGGTGAATGTGGCCTTCGACGGCCGCATCTACGCCCCGGCCGTGGCCCAGCTGCCGGCCACGGTGGTGGACTTCGGCACCGTGCGCGTGGGCGACGTGCTGGCGCCGCGCACGGTGACGGTGGCCAACACCGCCAGCGGCGCGCTGAGCGACACCCTGCAGGCCAGCATCAGCGGTGGCGGCGCGCCTTTCAGCACCAGCGGCAGCGTGGCCGGCATCGTGGCGGGCAGCAGCAACAGCAGCGCCTTGCAGGTGCAGCTGGCCACGAGCACGGCGGGGGTGTTCAGCGGCGCTTCCACCGTGCAGCTGCGCAGCCAGAACCCCGACCTGCCCGACCTGGCCCTGGCCAGCGTGAACGTGCAGCTGCTGGGCCAGGTGAACAACCTGGCGCAAAGCCTGCTGGGGCAGGCCGGCGGCAGCGGCACCTTCAGCGGCGCCGGGCTGAGCTACACGCTGGACTTCGGCACCCTCTTCACCGACCCCAGCGACCCCAACGCGCCCAGCGGCACGCTGCTCGGCACGCTGGTGCTGGGCAACGCCGCCACCGGCCCGGCCGACGCCCTGGCCGGCAGCTGGAACCTGGCGGCGCTGTCCAGCGGCCCCTTCAGCGTGGCCGGCTTCAGCGCCTTCACAGGCCTGGCCGCCGGCAGCCAGCTGGCGGGCCTGACGGTGAACTTCAACCTCGCCAACGAAGGCAGCTTCAGCCGTACCCTGGTGCTGAACAGCTTCAGCACCAACGGCAGCGGCCCCGACCTGGCGCTGGGTGCCGTGACGCTGGAGCTGCAGGGCACCGTGGTGGCCGTGCCCGAGCCCGGCACCTACCTGATGATGGCCGTGGGCGTGCTGGCCATGGGCAGCATCGCGCGGCGCAAGCTGCGCGCGCAGCGGGGGTGAAACAGCAGCGGCGGCTCAGGCCGCCGGCGGAGGGATGGCGGCGTTTTTGGCCGCCATCGCATCGCGCAGCTTCTTAAGCCGTTCGCGCGGGTCTTCCTTCACCACCTGCTCGGCCAGCTTCATCTCGGCGATGAAGCGGCTGGGCACGGCCTGCACGGTCTCGCGGCCCTTCTTGCGGCGGCGCAGGGTGCTCACCACCAGCGTGCTGCGTGCGCGTGTGATGCCCACGTACATCAGCCGGCGCTCTTCTTCCAGGCGCTCGGGCGTCATTTCTTCATCACCGCTGCGAAAGGGCAGCAAACCTTCGTTCACGCCCGCCAGCACCACGTGCGGCCACTCCAGGCCCTTGCTGGCATGCAGGGTGGAAAGCGTCACCACGTCCTGATCGCCCTCGCGCTCGGCCAGGCTGATGATGACGGCGATGGTCTGCGCCACCTGCAGCACGGTCTGGCGCTCGGTCTCGAAGGTAGCGCCAGCTTCCTGGCTCACCTGGCCGCCGCAGCGCTTGGCGATCCAGTCGACGAAATCGAGCACGTTGGCCCAGCGTGCGGCGGCCAGCTTCTCGCTGTCTTCGCCATCGAAGAGGTGCTGCTCGTACTGGATGTCCTTCAGCCAGCCCATCAGCAGCGCCTTGGCTTCCTCGGCGCCCTGCGTGTGGCGCGCGCGGTGCTCCAGCTCGCTGACCTCACGGCCGAACTGCTGCAAAGCCTCGACCGCCTTGCCCTTGAGCACGCTGGAGAGGCTGGGCGAAAACAGCGCCTCGAAGAGGCTGATCTTCCACTTCGACGCGAACTCGCCCAAGGCGGCCAGCGTGGTGTGGCCGATGCCGCGCTTGGGCGTGGTGGCCGCGCGCAGGAAGGCGGGGTCGTCGTCCTGGTTCACCAGGAGGCGCAGCCAGGCGCACAGGTCCTTGATCTCGGCGCGGTCGAAGTAGCTCTGGCCGCCGCTCACCTTGTAGGGAATCTGCGCAGCGCGCAGCTTCTGCTCGAACACGCGCGCCTGGTGGTTGGCGCGGTAGAGGATGGCGAAGTCGGCAAACTGGTTGCGGCCGTCGCTGCCCCTCAGGGCCTGGATGCGCGTCACTGCACGTTCGGCCTCGTGCTCCTCGCTGTCGTTCTCTTGCAGCTTCACGGGTTCGCCATCGCCGAACTCGCTCCACAGCTTCTTCTCGAAGAGCTTGGGGTTCTGCGCGATCACGGCGTTGGCGGCGCGCAGGATGTGGCCGGTGCTGCGGTAGTTCTGCTCCAGCGCAATCACCTTCAGCTGCGGAAAATCCTGCGGCAGGCGCTTCAGGTTCTCGATGGTGGCGCCGCGCCAGCCGTAGATGCTCTGGTCGTCGTCGCCCACGGCGGTGAACATCGCGCGTTCGCCCACCAGCGCCTTCAGCAGTTCGTACTGCACGGCATTGGTGTCCTGGTACTCGTCCACCAGCACGTGGCGAAAGGTATCCTGCCACTTCGCGCGGGTTTCCTCGTCGCGCCGCAGCAGCGCCAGCGGCAGCGTGATGAGGTCGTCGAAGTCCACGGCCTGGAAGGCGGCCAGGCGCTCCTGGTACAGGCGCATCACACGCGCGGCGACCTGCTCGTCGGGCGTGGTGGCGGCGGCTTCGGCGGCCTCGGCATCCAGGCCCTGGTTCTTCCACAGGCTGATGGCCCATTGCCAGCGCCGCGCCAGCGCGGCATCGGTGGTGCCGCCGGCCTCGCGCATGACGCCCAGCACGTCGTCGCTGTCGAGGATGCTGAAGTTGGCCTTCAGCCCGATGCGCGTGCCGTCGCTGCGCAGCATGCGCACGCCCAGCGAATGGAAGGTGCTCACCGCCAGCTCGCGCGAGGGCTTGGCGCCGATCAGCGCCTTGGCGCGCTCGCGCATCTCGGCCGCGGCCTTGTTGGTGAAGGTGATGGCGGCGATCTGCCTGGCCTGCAGCCCGCTTTGCAGCAGCCGCGCCACCTTGTGCACGATGACGCGCGTCTTGCCCGAACCCGCGCCCGCCAGCACCAGGCAGGGGCCGTGCAGGTGGTGCACCGCCTCCATCTGGGCGTTGTTCAGCGAGGCCGGTGCGGGCGCGTTCATGAGGGGCGGCATGATAGCCAGCGCCCCCCGGCGCCACGCTGACGCGGGCTGCGCAGCGCCGCTAGGCCATGAAACCGAGGTTGCGCCGGGCCGTGTCGAAGCTGGCGAGGTTCGGGAAGATGTCCAGCAGGTTGCTGTCGCTCACGCCGAACCAGCGGCCCAGCGTGGCGCCGAGCTGGTCCACCGAGGTCTCGGGCAGCAGAGAACCGTTGCCGAGCTGGTCGGTGCTGCTGTCGAAGTTGTTGTTGTTGGCGTTCTTCACGCCCAGCGTGGGCAGGCGGCCGTAGACGTCGCCGCCGCGCACCGCGCCGCCCATCACGAAATGGTGGCTGCCCCAGCCGTGGTCGGTGCCGTCGCCGTTGCTGGTGAAGGTGCGGCCGAAGTCGCTGGCGGTGAACAGCGTCACGTTGTTGCGGGCGTTCAGCGCGCCCAGCGCGCCGTCGAAGTAGGCCAGCGCCTGGCTCAGGCGGGCCATCAGGTCGGCGTGGTTGCGGTTCTGCAGGTCGTGGGTGTCGAAGCCGCCCATGCTCACGAAGAAGATCTGGCGGCGCACACCCGTGGCGCCCGAGATGCCGGCGTCCACCATGCGCGCCACCACCTGCAACTGCTGCGCCAGGCCGTTGGCCGTCTGCTGGTTGTTCAGCGGGTTCAGGTAGCGCAGCTTGGGGTCGTTGGCCACGTTGTAGGCGCCACTGGCCGGCGGCGTGCCGAAGGCGGCGTCGCTGGGCGGGCGCAAGGCCGTGCGCAGCGTCACTTCGGCATCCACGCTGCGCTGCGCGATGGCGGCCAGGTCACGCTCGAACACGTGGTTGCTGCGGCTGGTGCCGGCAATGCGCTGCAAGGTGTCGGCCACGGCATTGCTGCCGTAGATGCGGCCGTTGCCGTCGGCGCCCATGCGGATGGCGCCGTTGGTGCTGACCTGGTATTGCTGGATGTTCTGCCCCGCCAGCCACACCGCGTTGCCGCTGGCCGAGATGCTGGTGAACACCGTGCGTGTGTTCAGCGCCGCCAGGGCGTCGCCCATGCGGCCGCCCCAGCCGCGCGTGGCGCCCTCGGCGGCCAGCGCCTGCCAGGTGTTCTGCTGGTCGTTGTGCGAGAACAGGCTGGCCGGCTTGGGGTGGCTGTTCTGGCCGAACTGCGTCTTCGTGGTGGGACGGATCAAGGGCCCCACGTTGGGCACGATGGCCAGGCGGCGGTCGGTGTCGAAGAGCGTCTGCACGCTGCCCATCAGCGGGTGCAAGGCCAGCGTGCGGCCGTTGTTCAGGCCGTTGGCGTTCAGTGAATTCAGCGGCAGCACGCCGCCCAGGCGCGCCGGCGAACCCGCCGCCGCACCAGGCACCGGCGCCACGCCGGGGGCGAGCAGCGCGATGGAGTCGGGCGCCTGGTTGCGCGTGCTGGTGTAGGCCTGCCAGGTGGCGGTGTCGGTGGGCAGCACCATGTTGAAGCTGTCGTTGCCCCCGAAGAGGAAGAGGCAGACGATGGCCTTGTAGTCGGGCGCGCTTTGCGCAGCGGCCGAGCCGGCGGCCAGCAGGCCCAGCGCGGTGGGTGCACCGGCACCCGTCAGCAGGCCCAGGGTGCTGGCGTGTCGCAGAAAGAGGCGGCGGTTGGCTTGCATGTCGGTGTTCTTTCGCGCTCAGCGCAGCACTTGGAATTCAGGGGTGGCCAGCACCAGCAGCACGGCGGCGTTGACGCGGTTGCGCCGCGCGCTGTCTATCGCTGCCTGGTTGGTGCCGCCGGTGTTCAGCGCCGGTATGGCGATGCTGTTCACCGCGGTGACGATCTCGGTCTTCAAGGCGGCGCTGGCGCGGCCCCAGGTCAGTCTTTCGGCCACACGGTCCACCAGCGCCACGGCGTCCCCGGCCAGCGCGAGCTCGGCCGTGAAGTCGGGGCGGATGTCGCGCCGGTTCAGCGCCACGCCGCCCACGGTGCCGTTGTTCTGGCCCAGGCCGCTGGCGACGTTGTCGCGCATGAAGTTCACCCAGGCGGCGACGCTGGTCTCGTGCGCGATCTGCAGCTCGGGCGCCACCAGGTTGGCGGCGGCCGCGGCCGTGCCCGGTGCCACGTAGCCGGGGCGGTAGAAGTTGAAGACCGAGGGCGAGCGCAGCGGCGTCTGCCCCAGCGAGGTGGCCGGGCTGTCGGTGTTGCCCATGCGCCAGAAGCCGGTGTCGCTGCTGTGCGGGAAGGCGCGCAGGTAGGTCGCCAGCTTCAGCACCGGCTCGCGCACCTTGCCCGAGCTGTCGCTCACCTGGCGCGCCTCGGGGTGCATCAGCACCGCCTTCACCACGGCCTTCATGTCGCCGCGCACGCCGCTGCCGTTGTTGGCCCAGGCCTGCGACACCGCGCGGATGTAGGCCGGGCTCGGGTTGCTGGTGACCAGGCGCTGGATGAGCTGGCGGCCGATGAAGGGGCCCACGTTGGGATGGTTGGCCAGCAGGTCCATGGCCACGCGCAGGCTGGCGCTGGGGTCGCCCAGCGCCTGCGCCGGGATGGTGGTGCCCAGGAAGGTCTTCACCTCGGTGCTGTGGTACTGCGCGTAGCCCAGCATGGGCTTGAAGCTGCGGTCGGGGTCGCTGTTGCCGTTGGCCGCGCCTTGCGAGAAGCAGTTGTTGTCGGGCCACTCGGGGCAGCTCCAGCTCCAGCCCGTGAACACGCGCGCAATGCCGCTGATGTCGGCCGGCGTGTAGGTGTCGATGGCGTTGCCGGCGTTCGTGCGCGCCGTGCCGTCGTCGTTCAGCTCCACCAGGCCGATGCTGAAGAGCTGCAGCACTTCACGGGCGTAGTTCTCGTCGGGCACGCGCCCGGTGCGGGGGTCGGCCTTCTGGTTGCGCAGGTGCGAGAGGTACACGCCCATCATCGGGTGGCGCGACACGGTCTCCAGCAGGCTGCGGTAGTTGCCCAGGCCTTCGCTGTTCAGCATGTCGAGCCAGGCCGCCACGGCGCGCGGGTTCTCGCCCACCGTGCCGTCGACCATGCTGATGACGAAGATCTGCGACAGCGCATAGGCCACGCGCTGCCGCAGCTGGTCTTCGCCAGTGACGGCCTGCTTCCAGAAGCTCTCGAAGACCTGGTCCTGGTTGGCCGTCTGCCCGGGCGTGGCCGCGCGGATGGCGGCGTCGCGCGTTTCCCAGTGGGTGCGGTGCACGGGGGTGGCCGGCAAGGCCAGCTGCTCGTCGATCCACGCCGCATAGCCCACGCTCATCAGGCGGTCGATGCTGGCGTCGGTGGGGCCGAAGCTGGCCTGCGCCAGGAAGCGCGCGGCCTCGGACCGCGTGGCCGGCCTTTCAACCACGGGCGCCGGCGGCGGCGCGGGAGACACCGGTGCCGGGGCCGGCGCAGGCGAAACGGGGGCCGGGGCCGGGGCCGGCGAAACCGGTGTGCCGGGCGCGGGCGCAGGCGACACCGGCTCGGCAGGGGTGCCCCCACCGCCACCGCAAGCGGCCATCAAGCTGCTCAGGGCCAGGGTGGCGAAGGCTCGGCGAAGGTTGTTGTTCAGCATGGCAGAGGCGGGCTGGGCACGGCGTGCCCTCGACTTCCGCATTCTCGGCAGCCGCGGCGCGAACTTGTGCCAAATGCTCGGCAGCTGGCACAGCCCTTACGGATGGACGCGCTTTGTGACGACCACCGCGCCCGGCGGGGCTGGGGCGGGCAGAAAGGCGCACCTTCTGGCCTCAGCTTCGACGATGGGATGACGATAGCCCCACATAGAGTAGGTATTTTTGGTCGGCCGCAGGACGAGGGCTGACGCCAACCCAGCCGCAAGACTCGGAGCACCCCATGCAGAGCTTTCACCGCCTCAAACTCAGCGTTCGGCTGAGCCTGGTGTTCGGCGTGATCATCGCCATCTTCGCTGCCGCCGTGGCGGTGGCCCTGTACAAGACCACCCAGCTGGCCGAGACCGAACGCTGGAACGCGCACACCCACAAGGTGATGAAGCTGGCCCAGGAGAACCTGGGCGCCATGCTGAACATGGAAACCGGCGCTCGCGGCTTCCTGCTTGCGGGCGCCGAAGGCCACCTCGAGCCCTGGAAGCAGGGCGTCGCCGACTTCGACCGCACCTGGCAGGCCGCCAAGGAACTGACGGCCGACAACCTCAGCCAGCAGAAGCGCCTGGATGAGATGAAGAAGCGCCACGACGAGTTCGAGGCGGTGGGCGAAAGCCTGATCCAGAAGCGCCGTGCCGTGAAGCCCGGCGACGGCAGCATGGACGGCCTGCTGGCCGAGTTCGGCAAAGGCGCCGACAAGGCCGCGATGGACGCCTTCCGCGCCCTGAACCAGGCCTTCTACGACGCCGAGGCCGAACTGCTGGTGACACGCGCCAAGGCGGCGGAAGACGGCCGCAGCACGATGGTGTGGACGCTGGCCATCGGCCTGGCGCTGGCGCTGCTGGTGGCCGGCGGACTGGGCCTGGTGCTGGCGCGTTCGGTGCTGGGCCAGTTGGGCGGCGAACCCGACCAGGCCGCTGCGGTGGCCCAGGCCATCGCCGAAGGCGACCTGGGCACGCCCGTGACGGTGAAACCCGGCGACACCGGCAGCCTGCTGGCGAACATGGCCGTGATGCAGCGCGACCTGGCCCGCGTGGTGGGAGAAGTGCGCCAGAACGCCGAGAGCGTGGCCACCGCCAGCGCACAGATTGCGCAAGGCAACCAGGACCTCAGCGGCCGCACCGAACAGCAGGCCAGCGCACTGCAGCAGACGGCCGCCACGATGGAAGAGCTGGGCACCACGGTGCGCGGCAATGCCGACAGCGCGCGCCAGGCCAACCAGCTGGCCCAGAACGCATCGACCGTGGCCGCCCAGGGCGGGCAGGTGGTCGACAAGGTGGTGGCCACCATGCAGGGCATCAACGAAAGCTCGCGCAAGATCGGCGACATCATCGGCACCATCGACGGCATCGCCTTCCAGACCAACATCCTGGCGCTGAACGCGGCGGTGGAGGCAGCCCGGGCCGGTGAACAGGGCCGCGGCTTCGCCGTGGTGGCCGCCGAGGTGCGCAGCCTGGCGCAGCGCAGCGCCGAAGCCGCCAAGGAGATCAAGAGCCTCATCGGCCGCAGCGTCGAGCAGGTGGAGCAGGGCACCACACTGGTGGACGAAGCCGGCAAGACGATGAGCGAGATCGTCAGCTCCATCCAGCGCGTGAGCGACATCGTGGCCGAGATCAGCGCCGCCAGCACCGAGCAGAGCAACGGCGTGGCCCAGGTCGGCCAGGCCGTGACGCAGATGGACCAGGCCACGCAGCAGAACGCCGCGCTGGTGGAAGAGAGCGCCGCCGCCGCGCAGAGCATGCGCCAGCAGGCCGAACAGCTGGTGCGTGCCGTCTCGGTGTTCAGGCTGTCGCGGCACGGCACCGCGGCCGCCAACAGCGCCTTGGTGGGCGCGGTGTCGCACACGGCCCCTGCCCCGGGGCACGCGCCGGTGCGTACCCCTGTGGGGGTGGAACGCCGCAGCCCCGCCCGGGCGAAGAACGTGGCGCGGCCCGACTTCAAGGCCAAGGCCGCGACCGCCAAGCCGGCAGCGGCGGCGCCGGCCTCTGTATCTGCATCTGCATCTGCATCTGCATCTGCATCTGCACCCGCACCCGTCGCTGCCGCCACCGGCACCGACGGCGACTGGGCGACCTTCTGAAACTCAGCCGGCGGACCTGCCCGCACCCGTGAGCACGGGCCGGGCCGGGCCCGTCAGCCCAGCGCGGGTGCCAGCGCGCGCCGCGCTTCGGTTTCGGCCAGGCCCTGGCGCTGCGCCCAGTCGGCCAGCTGGTCTTCGCCGATGCGGCCGACGTTGAAGTACGTGGCCTCGGGGTGGGCCAGGTAGAAGCCGCTCACGCTGGCCGCCGGCGTCATCGCCAGGCTTTCGGTCAGGCCCATGCCGATGCTTTCAGCCTGCAGCGCGCGGAACATGTCGCGCTTGACGGTGTGGTCGGGGCAGGCCGGGTAGCCCGGTGCAGGGCGGATGCCGCGGTACTGCTCGGCAATGAGCTGCTCGTTGCCCAGCGCTTCGTCGGGCGCGTAGCCCCACAGGTCGGTGCGCACGCGCTGGTGCAGGCGCTCGGCAAAAGCCTCGGCCAGACGGTCGGCCAGGGCCTTGAACATGATGGCGCTGTAGTCGTCGTGATCGTCGTTGAAGATCTTTTCGCGCTTTTCCACGCCCAGGCCGGCGGTGACGGCGAAGCAGCCGATGTAGTCGGCCTTCACGCCTTTCGGCGCAATGAAGTCGGCCAGGCTGCGGTTGGGGCGCTTCACACCATCCACCACCGGCCGCTCGGTCTGCAGGCGCAGCGGGTTCCAGCGCAGGGCCACCTGGCTGCGGGTGTCGTCGGTGTAGATCTCGATGGTGTCGTCGTCCACCGTGTTGGCCGGCAGCAGCGCCACCACGCCGTTGGCCTGCAGCCAGCGGCCTTCGATCAGGCGCTGCAGCAGGCGCTTGCCGTCGCTGAAGACGCGCTGCGCTTCGTGGCCGACGATCTCATCGCGCAGGATGTCGGGGAACTTGCCCGCGAGGTCCCAGGTCTGGAAGAACGGGCCCCAGTCGATGGCCGTGGCCAAGTCGGCGAGGTCGTAGTTCCTGAACTCGCGCCGGCCGATGAACTTCGGCACCGGCGGCGTGTAGGCCGCCCAGTCCATCTGGGCCTTGTTGGCGCGGGCGGCGGCCAGCGTCACCAGCGGCGTGGCCTTCTTCTGCGCGTGCAGCGCCCGCACCTGTTCATAGTCGACGCGCAGTTCTTCCAGGTACTTCGCGGCGCGCTCGTCGCTCAGCAGTTCGCTGCACACGCCCACGCTGCGGCTGGCATCGGGCACGTAGACCACCGGGCCTTCGTAGTTCGGCGCGATCTTCACCGCCGTGTGCACACGGCTGCAGGTGGCCCCGCCGATCAGCAGCGGCGTGCCGCGGCTGCGGAAGTAGTCGTCGCGCTGCATCTCGGCGGCCACGTGCTGCATCTCTTCCAGGCTGGGCGTGATCAGGCCGCTCAGGCCGATGATGTCGGCGCCCTCTTCCTTGGCCTTCTTCAGGATGTCCTGGCAGGGCACCATCACGCCCATGTTCACGACTTCGAAGTTGTTGCACTGCAGGACCACGGTGACGATGTTCTTGCCGATGTCGTGCACGTCGCCCTTCACGGTGGCGATGACGATCTTGCCTTTCGGCTTGGCCTCGCCGCCGCCGGCGACCAGCAGCTTCTTTTCTTCCTCGATGTAGGGCAGCAGGTGGGCCACGGCCTGCTTCATCACGCGCGCGCTCTTCACCACCTGGGGCAGGAACATCTTGCCCTGGCCGAAGAGGTCGCCCACCACGTTCATGCCGGCCATCAGCGGGCCTTCGATCACGTGCAGCGGCCGGCCGCCGGTGGCGGCGATGGCCTGCCAGGCTTGCTCCGTGTCTTCGACGATGAACTCGGTGATGCCGTGCACCAGCGCGTGGCTCAGGCGCTCGTTGACGCTGCCCGCGCGCCAGGCCAGGCGCGCGCTGTCGTCCTTGGCCGCACCCTTGGCGCTTTCGGCCACTTCGATGAGGCGCTCGCCGGCATCTTTGCGCCGGTTCAACACCACGTCTTCCACGCGCTCGCGCAGCGTGGGCTCGAGGTCGTCGTACACGCCCACCATGCCGGCGTTGACGATGCCCATGTCCAGGCCGGCGCGGATGGCGTGGTACAGGAACACGGTGTGGATGGCCTCGCGCACCGGGTCGTTGCCGCGGAAGCTGAAACTCACGTTGCTGACGCCGCCGCTGACCTTGGCGCCAGGCAGGTTCTGCTTGATCCAGCGCGTGGCTTCGATGAAGTCGACCGCGTAGTTGTCGTGCTCCTCGATGCCGGTGGCGATGGCGAAGATGTTGGGGTCGAAGATGATGTCTTCGGGCGGGAAGCCCACCTCGTCCACCAGCATGCGGTACGCGCGTTCGCAGATCTCGATCTTGCGCTGGTAGGTGTCGGCCTGGCCCTGCTCGTCGAAGGCCATCACCACGGCCGCGGCGCCATAGCGGCGCACCAGCGTGGCCTGGCGCTTGAACTCGGCCTCGCCTTCCTTCAGCGAGATGCTGTTGACGATGCCCTTGCCCTGGATGCACTTCAGGCCGGTCTCGATGACGCTCCATTTGCTGCTGTCGATCATGATCGGCACGCGCGCGATCTCGGGTTCGCCGGCAATCAGCTTCAGGAAGCGCTCCATGGCCGCGGCGCTGTCTAGCATGGCCTCGTCCATGTTGATGTCGATGATCTGGGCGCCGTTCTCCACCTGCTGGCGCGCCACGCTCAGCGCGTCTTCGAAGCGGCCTTCGAGAATCATCCGCGCGAAGGCCTTGCTGCCGGTGACGTTGGTGCGCTCGCCGATGTTGACGAAGAGGCTGCCGGTGCCGATGGCCACGGGCTCCAGGCCCGAGAGGCGCATGGAAGGGGGCGTGGCAGCCGGCGGGGCAGAGGCAGCAGCAGGGGCATTCATGTCATCTCACTCCAGAATTCGTCAGGGAGTGAGCGCCGTTGCCGCCGGCCGGCAGCCGGCAGTGGGGCCGGGCAGGCAGGTCCCCGAGCCTGGCAGCAGGGCCTGACCTCAAGACCGTTTGGCCTCAAGACCGTTTGGCCTGCCGTCGCAACGCTCCTCGGGAGAGCCCCACATTTTAGGGCCGGGGCCCCGCGCTGCACGGGCCGCGGGCTAACGGCTGTGTGAAGTCAGGCGCGACAAGGGCCCCGAGGTGCTGATGCCCGGCCCGGCACGCCGCGCCGTGGGCAGCACGGCATTGGCGGGCGCTTCGTCCAGGTCCACCCCCGCTGCCGCGGCCACGTTGGGCAGTGCGGCCACGCTTTCGGCGCCGCGCCGCATGGCCAGGCCCACGGCCAGGATGTCGATCACCAGCAGGTGCAGGATGCGGCTGACCATGGGCACGTGCGTGGCCACGTCTTCCACGTGGTCGACGATCAAGGCCACGTCGGCCTTGCGCGCCAGCGGGCTCTGGCTGGCGGTGATGGCCAGCACCGGCACGCCGCGCGCGTGGGCAGCCTCGCACACGGCCAGCAGGTCGTCGACGCGGCCGCTGCTGCTGATGATGACCACCACGTCGCTGGGCCGCAGCACCTGGGCGGCCAGCAGTTGCAGGCGGGGGTCGGTGAAGCTGGCGCTGGGCACGCCGAAGCGCAGGAACTTGAACTGCGCGTCGTCGGCCACCACGCCGTAGTGGCCCACGGCATAGAACTCGATGCGCTCGGCCGCGGCCAGCAGGTCGATGGCGCGCACGAGCGTGTCGCGGTTGAGCTGCTCGCGCACCTGCAGGATGGCGCTGGCGGTGTTGCCCAGCACCTTCACGCCGAGCTCCAGCACCGAGTCGGAACCCGTCACCTGCGTGTGCGTGAGGGGGATGGTGGCCGACAGGCCCGAGGCCAGGCGCAGCTTGAAGTCACTCAGGCCCTCGCAGCCCAGGCTGCGGCAGAAGCGGATGACCGTGGGCTGGCTCACCTGCGCGGCCTTGGCGATCTCGGCGATGGGGTCGTTCAGCGCCGAGCGCGGGTGCGCCAGCACGTGGTCGGCCACGCGCTTCTCGGCCGGGGTGAGGCTTTCGCGCGCACGCTGGATCTGGCCCAGGATGGCCGAGCCCTGGTCGCTCTTCAGCGAACGCAGCTGCGCCGCCAGGATGGCGGCCACGCCGTCGAAGGTGGCATGTTCGGCCGTGACCACGAAGGTGGGAATGACCTTCACGTAGTCGCTGAAGCGGCCCTTGTCCTCGAAGCGCGCGCGGAAGGGGCTGCGGTCGAAATACTCGCCCAGGCGCGGCACGATGCCGCCGCCGATGTACACGCCACCCAGGGCGCCCAGCGTCACGGCCAGGTTGCCCGCGGCCGTGCCCAGGATGCTGCAGAAGGCCTGCAGCGTTTCTTCGCACAGCGGGTCGGCGTGGTCGAGCGCGCGGCGCGTGATCTCGGGCGCCGACAGCGGCTCGGCCTCCAGCCCCGAACGCAGGCTGAGCGCGCGGTGGATGAGCTCCAGCCCCGGGCCCGAGAGCAGGCGCTCGAAGGACAGGTGCGAATACAGCGTCATGCCGTAGCGCAGGATGGCGATCTCGCGTTCGTCGCGCGGTGCGAAGTTGGTGTGGCCACCTTCGGTGCCCAGCGCCACGTAACCATCGTCCAGCGGAATGAGGCCGCTCACGCCCAGGCCGCTGCCGGCGCCGATGACGCCGATGACGCTGTTCTCGCGCGCCAGCCCGCCGCCCACCTGGCGGCGCTGGCCCGGGGCCAGGCGCGGCAGCGCCATGGCCAGCGCGGTGAAGTCGTTCACCACCACCAGCGTGGACAGGCCCAGCCGCTGGCGCATCTGCTCGATGCTGAACTGCCAGTGGTAGTTGGTCATGCGCACTTCATCGCCTTCCACCGGGTTGGCGATGGCGATGGCGGCGTGCTCCACGGTGGCGGCCAGCCCCCCGGGCAGGCCGTGCAGGTAGCTCGTGACGGCGGCGTGGAAATCGGCGTGGTCGGCGCACAGCAGCGAGGCCGTGTGCGCCATGCGCCCGGGGGCCACCTGCAGCGTGAAGCGGGCGTAGGTGCCGCCGATGTCGGCAAGCAGGCGCGGGCTGTGGGTGGGCGTCATGGGCAGCAGGGGTGGCAGGCGGAACAGCGGGCCCGAAGGAGCTTCCCGCGTGGCCGGCACGCATTGTGCGTGACAGTTCGCAGGGCCCGTATGCGGGTTAGGCCGGCCACCACAGCCTGTAGCTTGCCTACAGCTCTGGCAGGCGCCGCGCCCTAGCGCGAAAAGAGGCTTGCCAGGCAGGGTGTTAGAACCCTTGTTGAGGCGATGTAGTTTTGTTACCGTGCCAGCGTCTGCCCAGAACTGCTGCGGTGTTGTCAGCCGTTGAATCCTGCGCCCGCCATGCTTGCAAGCGAAGTTTCCGTCTGCCCCCTGAACAGCCCTGCCGGGCTTCCCGATGCCGCGGCCGCGCCGGCCGGCCTGGCCGGCCCTTGGCTGGTGGCCGACATCGGCGGCACCAACGCACGCTTCGGCTGGGTGCCTGAGGGCTCCACCGCCGTGAGCCACGTGGCCACCCTGCCCGCCGCCGGCCATCCCGGCCCGGCCGACGCCGCGCGGGCCTACCTGGCCTCGCTGGCCCAGACCCTGGGCGCCGGCTACCGGCCGCCGCGCGCGGCGGCCTTCGCCGTGGCCACGGCGGTCGGCGCCGACCACATCGCCTTCACCAACAGCGGCTGGGCGTTTTCGCGCCGCGAGGCGCAGCAGGTGCTGGGCCTGGACGAACTGCTCTTGCTGAACGACTTCGAGGCGCTGGCGCTGTCGCTGCCGCGCCTGCAGCCGCATCAGGTGCGGGCCTGGCCCGCGCCCGAAGCCGACGCGCACCCGGCCGCCGCCGGCCCTGCGCAGGCGCTGGCCGTCATCGGCCCCGGCACGGGCCTGGGCGTGGCGGGCCTGGTGCCGGCGGGCGCCGGCCATTGGGTCGCGGTGCCCGGCGAAGGCGGGCACGCCACCTTGTCGGCCGCCGATGATTTCGACGCCGCCCTGCTGGCGGCTGTGCGGCGCGAGCACGCGCACGTGTCGGCCGAACGGCTGCTCTCGGGCATCGGGCTGCCGGTGCTGCATGGCGCCGTGGCCGCCGTGCTGGGGCAGCCGGCCGCGGCGCTGGCGGCCGAGCAGATCGTCGAACGCGGCCTGAACGGCAGTTGCGCCGTCTGCAGCCACACGCTGGACGCCTTCTGCGCGCTGCTGGGCAGTTTCGCCGGCAACGTGGCGCTGGTGATGGGCGCGCGCGGCGGCGTCTACATCGGCGGCGGCATCGTGCCGCGGCTGGGCGAACGCTTCTTCCAGAGCCCCTTCCGCCAACGCTTCGAGGCCAAGGGCCGCTTCCAGGCCTACCTGGGCGCCATCCCCACGCTGCTGATCACCGACACACTGGCGGCGCTGAACGGCGGCGTGCAAGCCCTGGTGCAGCAGCAGCGCCGCGGCTGAGCCCGCGCGTGCAAGGCCGGAAGGCCTTGCACGGCTGGCGAAGGCCTCGCAGCCTCGGGTTTCCCCCAGGGCTTTCCCCTCACAAATTTGCGGTCAACGTGTCAACGCCTCAGGACGCGATGCGTTGTGAGGCGGGCAGGCCACCGTGCGGAACATCAACGCCGGCAGGTCAGCCCCTCGGCGCCCCGGAATGATTCGGGCTGACGAGCCTTGCTGAGACCCCCTTTTTTCCACGAGAGAGAACCATGACCAAGTTCCTGAGCATGATCGCCCTGGCTGCCTTCGCCTTCAACGCCCAAGCCGGCGCCCACGCCGGCAAGGCCGACGCCCCCAAGCCGGCCGCCAGCGCCGCCAAGAAGGCCGACATGAAGAAGGACGACGCCAAGCCGGCCCCGAAGAAGGAAGAGCCGAAGAAGTAATTCCCTCGGCCGCTCGTCGGCCGTTGGTTCACAGGGGCGGAAGCGCAAGCTTCCGCCCCTGTTGTTTTTCCGGGGCTCATTGCGGGCAGCCCGGGCACCTCAACAATCAAATCGTTGCTTTTTCGCAATGTAGTTCCGCTACAAACTTGGCGAACTCGCACCACCAAAAGCCCCGTTTCGGTGCAGGCAGCCCAGTCTGCCTAGGGTGTTTTCCCAGCGCACGAGCGAAAAACCCGCACGGAAGCGGGACAGGGGCCGCACCGATCTAGGGTTTCCGCAGGGTTTCATGGCATCTAGTTTTGGTACAAAGTGCATTCCCCAGACAAGGTAGGGGCGCGCACCGTGCGCGCCACCCAACCAGCCGCCGGCCACCGTTGTCGTGAACACGAGAGTCTCAGGAGACACCCCATGAAAAGTTCCCAGCCCCGCCGCAGCACCCACCGCGTGCTGCTGCAGGCCACCCCGGTGGCCACTGCCGTGGCAGCCCTGCTGCTCGGCGCCTCACTGGCCCAGGCGCAGACGGCCGCCGGGTCGGCTCCCGCACCGGCCGCCGCGGCCGCGCCCACGCAGGTCATCACCGTGACGGGCATCCGCCGCGGCATTGAAAGCGCCATCAACACCAAGAAGAACGCCGACGCCATCGTCGAAAGCATCTCGGCCGAAGACATCGGCAAGCTGCCCGACAGCAGCATCGCCGAGAGCATTGCGCGCCTGCCCGGCGTGACGGCCCAGCGCGTGAACGGCCGCGCCACGGAAATCAACATCCGCGGCCTGTCGGGCGATTTCGCCAACACGCTGCTGAACGGGCGCGAGCAGGTCTCCACCGGCAACAACCGCAGCGTCGAGTTCGACCAGTACCCCAGCGAACTGCTGTCGGCCGTGAGCATCTACAAGACGCCCACCGCCGACCTGCTGGGCCAGGGCCTGTCGGGCACCATCGACCTGCAGACCGTGCGGCCCTTGAGCTTCGGCCAGCGCACCGTGGGCGTGAACCTGCGCGGCGAACGCAATGGCGGCGGCACCCCCTTCAAGGGCGACGGCACGCGCTTCAGCTTCAACTACATCGACCAGTTCGCCAACCGCACCATCGGCGTGGCCTTCGGCGTGGCCCGTCTCAGCCAGAAGGTGGGCAAGTCGCGCAGCGAGACCTACGACACCAACAACACCGGCAACTTCGCCAACGTCAACGGCGGCCAGAACTTCACCTTCAACCAGGGCTTCAAGTACTTCGTCGACGACACCGACGAAACGCGCACTGGCGCGATGGCGGTGCTGGAATACAAGCCCAACAAGAGCTTCAGCAGCGTTGTCGACCTGTTCTATTCGAAGTTCGACAAGGAAGTTATCCGGCGCGGCCTGGAAGTGCAGGTCAACGACAGCTGGAAGGGTGGCAACGCGGCCCTGGCCTACCAGGCCCCCACGCTGACCAACGCCACCGTGACCAACGGCCGCCTCATCAGCGGCGTCTGGGGCAACGTGAACCCGCTGTCGCGCACCATCTGGGAACCGCGCGAGGACGAGCTGAAGTCGCTGGGCTGGAAGAACGAGCTGAAGTTCGGCACCGGCTGGACCGGTATCGCCGACCTCAGCTACTCGTCGGCCGAGAGCAAGGAACAGATCATCGAGATGGAGGCCGGCGTCTTCGACACGGTCAACAACCGTCCGCTGCCGGGCACCGTGACCATCAGCGACTACAACCGCATCACCGGGCTGCAGTACGACCACGGCAACCCCGCCATCGTGCGCCTGACCGACCCCGAGAGCTGGGGCCAGAACGGCTACGACAAGATCATCACCACCAAGGACGAACTGCAGGCCATCAAGCTGGTGGCGCAGAAAGACCTGGAAGGCGTGTTCTCGCGCGTGAGCTTCGGCGTCAACTTCAGCACCCGCGAGAAAACCAAGGGCTCGGCCGAGAACTTCCTGCGCCTGCCCACCCGCGGCGCGGCCAACCCCAACCCCGGCACGCCGCTGCCGGCCGGTGCCGGTTCGCTGACCCTGCCGGGCCTGGGCTTCAACACGGTGAGCTTCGACCCGTCGGCGGCCTACCCGTCCCTGTACCGCCTGGACGCCAACATCAACGGCGACATCCTGCGCAAGGGCTGGAAGGTCGAGGAAGACGTCACCACGACCTTCATCAAGGCCGACATCGACACCGAACTCTTCGGCATGCCGGTGCGCGGCAACGTGGGCACGCAGATCATCCAGACCGACCAGAGCTCCACCGCCCCGGTCGTGGACAACACCAACCAGGCCGCCTTCACGCTGCGCACGGCGGGCAAGAGCTACACCGACTTCCTGCCCGCACTGAACGTGGTGATGGAGCTCTCGGGCGACCAGCGTCTGCGCCTGGGCGTGGGCCGCCAGATGGCCCGACCGCGCATGGACCAGCTGAGCGCCTTCACACGCTCCGAGGTGAACGACCAGTTGCGCTGGACGGGCAGCGGCGGCAACCCGCAGCTCGACCCCTTCCGCGCCACCGCGGTGGACGTGTCGTACGAGAAGTACTTCGGCACCAAGGGCTACATCTCGGCCGCGGCCTTCTACAAGGACCTGAAGAGCTACATCTTCGAGTTCACGAACACGCGCTTCAACTTCACCGGCTTCCCGAACCTCTCGGGCCGCGTGCCCACCTCGAACATCGGCGAGTTCACCGCGCCGGTGAACGGCAAGGGCGGCAGCATCAAGGGCATCGAGCTGGCCGTGGACGTGCCGCTGAACCTGCTGTTCAAGCCGCTGGACGGCTTCGGCATCCAGGCCAGCTACAGCGACACGAAGAGCGCCGTGCGCCCCTTCGGCGACGCCGACGTGCGGCCGCTGCCCGGCCTGTCGCGCAAGGTGCAGACGCTGACGGCCTACTACGAGAAGAGCGGCTTCTCGTTCCGCGTCGCCACCCGCAAGCGTTCGTCCTTCATCGCCGAGATCGAAGGCTTCGGCTCCGACCGCGAGTACCGCTTCGCCCGCGCCGAGACCATCACCGACCTGCAGGTGGGCTACGAGCTGCAGAGCGGCATGGCCAAGGGCCTGAACTTCCTGCTGCAGGTGAACAACCTGAACGACGAGCCCTACATCGAGTTCGACGGCGGCAGTGGCCGCGACACCAAGCTCGACGAGTACGGCCGTACCATGCTCTTTGGCGTGAGCTACAAGTTCTGAGCCTGGTGACCCAAAGCCCCTGCCGCCCGCGGCAGGGGCTTTTTCCATTGCGCAGAATGCCGCTGAAACCCACGAAAGCCTTCCCATGAGCCTGCCGCCGAGCCCCAGCCCGCCCAGCCCGCACATCCAGCACATCGTCATCGCCGGCGGCGGCACCGCCGGCTGGATGGCCGCCGCGGCGCTGGCCAAGCTGCTGGGAAACGCCTGGCGCATCACGCTGATCGAGAGCGAGGAGATCGGCACCGTGGGCGTGGGCGAGGCCACCATCCCGCTGATCAACATCTACAACAACGCGCTGGAGCTGGACGAGAACCTCTTCATGCGCGAGACGGCGGCCACCTTCAAGCTCGGCATCGAGTTCGTGAACTGGGGCCGCCAGGGCGACCGCTACATCCACGGCTTCGGCCCGCTGGGGCCGGACATCGGCCTGACCAAGTTCCACCACTACTGGCTGAAGATGCGCGCCCTGGGCCAGGCCGACGAGCTCGACGCCTACAGCATCAACAACGCCGCAGCGAAGGCGAACAAGTTCATCCGCGCGCAGCGCGACATGGGCAACTCGCCGCTGGCCGAGATTGCGCACGCCTACCACTTCGATGCGGGCCTGTATGCCGCCTTCCTGCGCCGCTATGCCGAGAAGCTGGGCGTCGTGCGGCTGGAAGGCAAGATCAGCGGCGCCACCACGCGGCCTGAAGACGGCTTCGTCGACGCCGTGGTGATGGAAGGCGGCCGCCGCATCGAAGGCGACCTCTTCATCGATTGCAGCGGCTTCCGCGGCCTGCTCATCGAGCAGGCGCTGCACACCGGCTACGAAGACTGGAGCCACTGGCTGCCGGCCGACCGCGCCTGGGCCGTGCCCTGCGAATCAGCCCACCCGATGACGCCCTACACGCGCAGCACCGCGCGCACGGCGGGCTGGCAGTGGCGCATACCGCTGCAGCACCGCACCGGCAACGGCCATGTCTTCAGCAGCAAGTTCATCGGCGAGCAGGAAGCCGCTGACGTGCTGATGCAGAACCTGGACGGCGCGCCGCTGGCCGACCCGCGCATGCTGAAGTTCGTCACCGGCAAGCGCCGGCAGCTCTGGAACAAGAACGTGGTGGCCGTGGGCTTGGCCAGCGGCTTCATGGAGCCGCTGGAAAGCACCAGCATCCACCTCATCCAGAACACCATCGCGCGGCTGACCACCTTCTTCCCCTACCAGCGCTTCGATGCTGCCGACATCGCCGAATTCAACCGCCAGAGCGACTTCGAGTTCGAGCGCATCCGCGACTTCATCATCCTGCACTACAAGGCCACCGAGCGCGACGACACCGCGTTCTGGAACTACGTGCGCACGATGCCGATACCCGACACGCTGCAGCAGAAGTTCGACCTCTTCCGCAGCAACGGCCGTGTCTTCCGCGAGAACCAGGAGCTGTTCAGCGAGATCAGCTGGGTGGAGGTTTTCATCGGCCAGCGCGTGGTGCCCCAGGCCTACCACCCGCTGGTGGATACGCTGCCCGAAGCGAAGATCGCCGATTTCCTGAAGAGCGTGCGCCACACCATCGCACGCTGCGTCGACGCCATGCCCACGCACGCCGAGTTCATCGCCCAGCACTGCGCCACCGACATTCCGAAGCGCAAGGCCGAAGCCGAGGCGGCGGCCATGGCCCTGAAGAAGATGCAGAAGGCCGCGCTTCCCGCCTGAGGCCCTGAGCGACCGCCCGCGATGTTCAACCCCCGCCCGCGCCTGGCGCGCGTGAACGTGGGCGGCGTGCACGACGTCTGGGTGGTCGACGACGTGCTGCTGGAACCCGAAGCGCTGCGCGAGCGCGCCATCGCCGGGCGCGCGAACTTCCGCGCCGCGCCCTTCAACGCCTACCCGGGGCTGGAGTGGCAACAGGGGCCCGACATCGACGGCGCGCTGTCGGATTTCTTCATGCTGCACCTGCGCCAGCGCCTGGGCGCGCGGCGCACGCAAAGCATGTACAGCCGGCTTTCGCTGGCCACGCTGCAGCCCGCGCAGCTGCGCCCGCTGCAGCGCCTGTGCCACCGCGACCGCTTCGGCACCACGGCCGGGCAGACGGTGGCGGCCTGCACGCTTTACCTCTTCCAAGACGCAGCGCTCGGCGGCACCAGCTTCTACCTGCCGCGCCGGCCCATCGAAGACATCAACGCCGACATCCGCCGCTGGGCCGCGATGGACGATGCCGCCTTCACCGCCGAGATCGGCGCGCCGCCGGGCTACCTCAGCGCCAGCAATGCGCACTTCGAGCAGGCGGCCGTGGTGCCAGCGGCCTTCAACCGCGCCGTGTTCTACGACGGCGGCCATTTCCACAGCAGCCACATCACCGCACCCGAAAAACTCAGCGCCGACCCCGCCACCGGGCGGCTTACGCTGAACGGCTTCTTCATCTGCCGCCGCAACGCGGCCTGAGCCCCACCTCACCCCCTCCATCCCGCAACGCCATGAACGCACCCGCCGGGCCGCCCCAGGCCGCACGCCGACACTTCCTGCAAGGCCTGGGCCTCGGCGCCAGCACATGCTGGCTGCCCGCCTGGGCGCAGCCGGCCGCCACCGAAGCCACTGCCCCGCCGCTGCCGGTGGCGCAGTTCTTCCAGCGCCCGGCCTTCAGCGGCGCCGAGCTCTCGCCCAACGGCCAGCGCGTGGCCCTGCGCGTGGGCGCCGTCGGCCAGCGCGACCGGCTGGCCGTGCTGGACACCACCACGATGCAGCTGCAGCTGGTGGCGGCCTACAAGGACGCCGACGTGCGCCGCTTCCGCTGGGTGAACGACCAGCGGCTGGTGTACGACCTGGCCGACTTTCAGGTGGCCGCAGCCGACACGGCCTTCGCGCCCGGCCTCTTCGCGGTGAATGCCGACGGCAGCAGCCTGCGCAGCCTGGTGCACCGTGAATACGTGGCCCATCGCTACGACGACCACCGGCGCGAGCTGCCCTGGAACACCTTCCTGCTGAACCAGACCGGCCCGCAGAACAGCGACCACGTCTTCGTGGTGCAGCCCGATGCCGTCACCGACAAGGGCTTCGACTACTACCGGCTGCTGAAGCTGAATACCGTCTCCGGCCTGGCAGAGGAACTGGACGCACCGAAGCAGGCCTTCCAGTGGCTGCTGGACGCCAACGGCGAGCTGCGTGCCGTCTTCACCGCACGCGAGCAGCGTGCTGCCATCCACTGGCGCAACCCGGCCGACGGGCGGTGGCGGCAGATCCGTGAATTCGAACGCTACGGCACCGACGCCGAATTCACCATGCACGCGGTGGCACCCGATGGCCGCCTGTACGTGACCGCGCGCCCGGGCACCGACACCCAGGGCGTGTACCTGTTCACCCCCGCCACCGACCAGCTGGAGCAGCCTGCCGTGCTGGCCCTGCCCCAGTTCGACATCGACCCCGAGTTCATCGAGCGCAACCAGCGCGTGCTCGGTCTGCGGCACACGCTGGACGCCCGGGTGACGCAGTGGTTCGACGACACGCTGCGCCAGCAGCAGGCCGAGATCGACCGCCGCCTGCCGGCCACGGCCAACCTGCTGACCCCGCCGCGCCGGGGCGACAGCCCGAACCTGCTGGTGCGCGCCTTCGCCGACGTGCAGCCCGACCTCTACCTGCTCTACAACAGCAGCACACGCAAGCTGGTGCGCCTGGGAACCGAGCAGCCGCACATCGTGCCGGCGCGCATGGCCCGCGCCGACTTCGTTCGCTACCCGGCGCGCGACGGGCTGGAGATTCCTGCCTACCTCACGCTGCCGCCAGGTGCCAAGGCCGGCTCGCCGCCGCCGCTGGTGGTGATGGTGCACGGCGGGCCCTGGGTGCGCGGCGCCGAATGGGAATGGCAGCCCGAGGTGCAGTTCCTGGCCTCGCGCGGCTACGCCGTGCTGCAGCCCGAGTTCCGCGGCAGCACCGGCTTCGGGCTGAAGCACTTCACGGCGGGCTGGCGGCAATGGGGCCGTGCGATGCAGGACGACCTGGCCGACGGCGCGCGTTGGGCCGCCGCAGCCGGCCATGCCGACCCGCAGCGCGTGGCGGTGCTGGGCGCAAGCTATGGCGGCTACGCCGCCTTGATGGGGCTGGTGCGCCAGGCCGATGTCTTCCGCTGCGCCGTGGCCTGGGCGGGGGTCAGCGACCTGCTGCTGCTCTTCGATGCGCGCTGGAGCGATATGTCGAACGCCTTCAAGCGCCACGGCATGCCCAAGCTCATTGGCGACCGCGAAGCCGACGCCGCGCTGCTGGCCGAACACTCGCCGCTGCAGCAGGCCGCGCGCATCCGCGCCCCGCTGCTGCTGGGCCACGGCCGCGTGGACCGCCGCGTGCCCATCGAACACGGCCGCCGCCTGCGCGACGCCGTGCAGAAGCACAACCCCGGGCTCGAATGGGTGGAATACGAGAAGGAGGGCCACGGCTGGGCCCTGCCCGAAACCCAGGCCGACTGGTGGGGGCGCGTCGAAACCTTCCTGGCCCGCCACCTGGCCCCGGCCAAAGCCCCGCCGAAAGCCTGAAGCCGCACGTGCAAGGCCGGCAGGTGGCGCTCAGGCGGCACCCAGCCGCCGCCGCGCCGCGCGCGCATGCGGCACCCAGCCCAGCGTGGCCCAGCGGCGCCACATCAGCAGCCCGCGCAGCCATTCGTCGGCGGCATACGCCAGCCACACGCCCACCAGGCCCCAGCCCAGCTTCACGCCCAGCAGCCAGCTGCCGCCGGCCATCACCAGCACCATGCTGCCGGCCCCCACCACCACCGGGTAGCGCGCGTCGCCGGCCGCGCGCAGCGCGTTGATGACCACCAGGTTGAAGGTGCGGCCGGGCTCCAGCAGCACCGTGCACCACAGCAGCACGGTGGCGGTGGCGATGATCTGCGCATCGGTCGTGAACAGGCGCATCAGCCAAGGCGAGGCCAGCGCGGCCGCCGCAGCCACGGCCACGCTGACCAGCAGGCCGCGCGCGAGGCCCCGCCGCACCACGCGGTGCGCGGCCTTGAACTGCCCGGCGCCGATGAGGTGGCCCACCACGATCTCCGCGCTCAGGCCCGTGGCCAGGCCGAAGAGCAGCACCACCATCATCACCTGCTGCACGTAGGCGTGCGTGGCCAGCGCCGCCGCGCCCAGGCTGCCCACCACCGCCACCGTGACCATGAAGGCCAGCCGCCAGGCGATGTTCTCGGCCGCGCCGGGCAGGCCGATGCGCGCCACCTCCTTCAGTTCGGCCGGGCGCAGGCGCCACCAGTCGCTGCGCACGGGGCGCAGGCCCAGGCGCGTGCGCCACAGCCACAGGTGCAGCCCGATGGCCAGCGCGCGGGCCAGCAGCAAGGCCAGGGCGAAGCCGGGCAGCCCCAGCGCCGGCAGTTGCAGCGGCCCGAGCGCCAGCCCGAACATCAGCGGCCCCATCAGCGCCAGGTGCAGCAGGTGCATGGCCACCATGACGGCCAGCGTTTCGCGGGCGCGCAGGTGGGCGCGCAGCACCGCCGTCATGCTGGCGTTCCAGGCGTCCAGCAGCATGGCCGGGGCCAGGGCCATCAGCAGCGGCGCGGCCAGCGGCAGCACGGCGGCCGGCGCGTTCAGAAGGCCCAGCAACGCCCCCGGGAACAGCAGCGCCGGCAAGGCCACCAGCACGCCCAGCCAGGTGCTGGCGCCCAGCACGGCGCAGGCCACGGCATCTGCCGCATCGCGCCGGCCGGCGCCCAGAGCCTGCGTGAGCACCACGCCCACGCCGGCACCGATCACGCGGAACAGGATGAACAGCGTGCCGAAGACGTGGTGCGAGAGCGCGAAAGCGGCCCCCGAGGCATCGCTCAGCCGCGCGGCCAGCACCGTGCCCACCACGCCCACGGCGATGCCCAGCAGCAGTTCCAGGAACAGGGGCCAGGCCAGCGTGAACAGGCGGGGCGGCTGGGGCGCCGCGCGTGCGGCCAGCGAACTCATGACCGCGAGCTTAGAGGGGAAGCGCGCCGGCCCTGCGCTACCATGGCCGCATGAGCCACATCCACTTCATCGGCGGTGAAAAGGGCGGGGTCGGCAAGTCTTTGCTGGCACGCGTGCTGGCCCAGCACTTCATCGACCGCGACCAGCCCTTCATCGGTTTCGACACCGACCGCTCGCACGGTGCGCTGCTGCGCTACTACGGCGACTACGCCGCCGCGCTGCCGCTGGACGGGCACGACAGCCTCGACCCCGTGATCGAAGCCGCCACCGCCGAGCCCGGCCGCCGCGTGCTGGTGGACCTGGCCGCGCAAACCCAGGGCAGCCTGCTGCGCTGGCTGGACGAGGCCGCCGTGCCCACGCTGGCGCAGGAGCTGGGCGTGAAGATGACCTACTGGCATGTGATGGACGCAGGGCGCGATTCCGCCGACCTGCTGGGCCGCTGGCTGGATGCCGCCGCCGGCAGCGAAGCGCAGCTGCCGCTGGTGATGGTGCTGAACGAAGTGCGCGGCGACGGCTTCGAGCAACTGGAAGCCTCGGGCCTGGTGCCGCGTGCGCAGGCTCTGGGCGCACGCAGCCTGCGCCTGCGCAAGCTGCCCGATGCGCTGCTGCAGAAGGTGGACGCCAAGGGCCACAGCTTCTGGGCCGCCACGCAGGCCGCCAGCAGCGGCCTGGGCCTGCTGGACCGCCAGCGCCTGAAGCTGTGGCTGCAGCGCACGCAGGCCGAGTTGGCCACGCTGGACATCTGAGCGTTCACGGCGGCAGAACGGGCGCCGGAAAGCGCGCCCGAGGGCGGCGAACCCCGCACCTGACGGCCTAACGCCCGGCCGCCGCCGGCCCCATCAGGAAGACCAGCGGCAGCTCCAGCCGCGCCGCCCAGGCGCGTTCGTTGTGGCCGGTGCCTTCGAACACGCGGATGAGGCTGTCCTTCGCGGTGTAGCCACGGTCGCGCACGATCTCGTTCACGAAGGCCTGGTAGGGCGCGTAGATCGCATCCAGCTCGGTGGTGCCGTGGTCCATGTACAGGCGCCGGCCGTCGGGCGGCGCGAGGTGGTCGCGCAGGTAGTTGAAGGCCGCCAGCGGCAGCGCCGCGTTGGGCTGGTGGCTGCCCACCCAGTGCGTGGACAGGCCGGCAGCCCCGCCGAAGACCTGGGGGTACTCGTTCATCGCGTACAGCGAGATCAGCCCGCCCATGCTGCTGCCCATGATGAAGGTGGCCTCGCGCCCGGGGCGCGTGGCGTAGCGCGCGTCGATGGCGGGCTTGAGCTCTTCCACCAGGAAGCGCAGGTAGGCATCGGCCTGCGGTTTGCCGCGCAGCGCCTTCTCCACGAAGGCGGCGCGCACCGGCTCGGCCAGGTGGGGCAGGAATTTCTGCGGGTAGTACTCGCTGTGGCGCCAGGGGCCGTTGTTCCAGACGCCGACGATCAGCATGTCGGGCAGGCGGCCGGCGCGCACCAGGCGGCTGACGGTGAGGTGCACGTCCCAGGCCTGGCGGTTCCAGCTCTTGCCCGCGTCGAACAGCATCTGGCCGTCGTGCATGTAGAGCACGGCATAGCGCTTGGCGGGGTCGTAGTCGGCCGGCAGCCAGACATCCACCGGGCGCGGGTCGACATGGCGCGAGGCGATGGGCGGCAGGCGCTCGATGCGGCCGACGCTCACCTCGGGCATGGGAAATACAGCCGACGGGGCCGAAGTCGCCGCTGAGAACGCCACGGAAGGCGGTGGCGACGCGCCCTGCGCCAGCGCGGCCACGCCCTGGGCCAGCGCCAGGCCGCAAAGCAGCGGGCCGAGGCTCGTTTTCATGCACCTTCTCCTTTCACGTGAGGACTTTCACAACTTCGGGGCGCGTGCATCCTCTGAGGCCTGTGCTGCGTAACGGCGGTGTCACGCCCGGTGCGCAAACTGCCGACAACGCTTGAACACCGCCCGACGCCACCCACCACCGCGCCCGCAGCCTCAAGGAGCCCGACCATGCAAAGCCATCTCCTGCCCCCCGAAGCCTGGCGCAGCGAAGCCTTCGCCGAAGACCTGTTCGATGCCGGCCATGCCGCCCCTGACTACCCCAGCGCCGACCGCAAGCCCAACCGCCTGCTGCTGAGCGTGGTGCCGGTGGTGCTGGTGCTGGCCGGCGCCCTGGCCCTGGGCTTGGGCCTGGGCGTGGCCTGAACCCGCTTCAGCGTTCTTCACCCACCCACACCCGGCCGAACAGCGGCGGCAGCGTCAGCCGCAAGCTCGCACCCTGGCGGCCCGGCACCACGGCCGGCGGCGCCAGGGCTTCCGACCCCCCCATCACCAGCACATCGCGCAGCGCCGCCACCGGCAAGCCGGCGGGCAGCGGCACTTCCACCGTCCGCGCGGTGCTGGCGTTGTTCAAACCAACCAGCGCCCAGGTGCTGCCCAGGCGGCGCAGCAGCAGCAGCACCTGCTTGTCGGCGTGCAGCGGCGCTTCCAGGCTGCCGCGGCGCAGCACGGCATGCTGGTGGCGCATCGCGATCAGGCGCTTGAAGTCGGCATGCAGGGCTTCGTCAGGCCGCCCGCCCTGGTCGGCCCAGGGGAAGGTGGCGCGGTTGTAGGGGTCGTCGCCGCCCGTCACGCCCACTTCATCGCCGTAGTAGACGGTGGGTGAGCCGGGGTAGCTCATCTGGAAGAGCACGGCCAGGCGCAGGCGCTGCTTGGCCTGGGCGATGAGGGCGGCGTCTTTCGTGTCGTCGTGCCAGCCGAAGTGGTGCAGCGCGCGCGCCTGGTCGTGGCTGCTCAGCAGGTTCATCAGCGCATAGAGAGCCTGGGGCGGGTAGGCCTCGCGCAGGTGCTCCAGGTGCGTGTACAGCGCCGCGCCGTCGCCGCCGGCCGCGTACTCGAGCACGGCGTTGCGGAAGACGTAGTTCATGGTGCTGTCGAACATGTCGCCCAGGAAGTACTTGCTGGCGTCGAACCAGGTCTCGGCCACCGTCAGCGCGTCGGGTTTGTGGGCCTTCAGCGCGGCGCGCCACTCGCGCCAGAAGTCGTCGGGCACCCAGGGCGCCACGTCCATGCGCCAGCCGGCGGCGCCGCGGTCGAGCCAGAGCTTGGTGACCGAATCGCGGTCGCGGTAGAAGAAGTTGCGCAGGCTCTGGCTGTTCTTGTTGAGTTCGGGCAGGTCGGTCACGCCCACCCAACCCCTGAACTGCTTGTCGGGCTCGGCCTGCGTGGTGTCGAAGCTGAACCAGTCGGCCCAGGGCGACGCGGGGTTGGCCTTGCCGTTCTGGAAGGCACCCTGTTGCCCATAGTTGCCGTAGCGGTTGAAGTACAGCGAATCGGCGCCGGTGTGGTTCAGGCTGGTGTCGGGGATGACGCGGATGCCGCGTTGGGCAGCCTCTTTCGTCAGCCGCTCGAAATCGGCGTTGCTGCCGAAGGCGGGGTCGATCTCGCGGTAGTCGGCGGTGTCGTACTTGTGGTTGCTGCTGGCCTTGAAGACCGGCGTCATGTAGATGGTGTTGGCGCCCAGGTCGCGGATGTGGTCCAGCTTCTGGATCAGGCCTTCGAGGTCGCCGCCGAAGAAGTCGTTGTTGAAGTGCGCGTCGCTGCCGTCGCCGCTGTTCGGGCGGAAGGGACGGTCGGTCCAGCGCTGGTGCACCTCCACCGTGTGCTGGTGGTACCGCGTGACGCCGGGTTTCGGGTCGTTGGCCGGGTTGCCGTTGCGGAAACGCTCGGGGAAGACGTAGTAGTAGACGATGTCGGGCGCCCACTCGGGCACCTTGAAATCGGGGCTGTAGACGGTCTGGCGGAAGCGGCGGATGCTTGCTGGGCGTGCAGGCATCTCGGCCACCTCGGCCACGCCACCGGCACCCTTTTCGCGCGTCCAGAACACGGGCAGGCCGTTGTTCTGCAGCGCATAGGTCTTGCCGCCGATCTGCGCTTCGAACCAGTGGCCGTAGACGGCCACGTCCGCATACCGGTGGCTGGCCGTCCAGCGCACGCGTGGGCCGTTGGCGCCGGTGCCGGTGCCGGTGCCGGTGCCGGTGCCGGGCAAGTTTTGCGGTGCCCCGGCCTGCATGGGCACGCGTGCCACTGGCGTGTATTCCAGCACCTCCTGGTTGCCTTCGAGCCGGCGCTTTTCCACCACCAGCGTCAGGCGCTGCACGCCGGGCAGCGCGCTCACGGCGTACTGCACCGTGGTGCCGGCGGGCACCGCGCCGAAGGGCTGCTTGTGGCCGGCGTGGCGGCTGTCGAAGCGCAGGCTCAGCGCGATGGGGTCTTCCACGGCCTGCGCACTGGGGTCGGCGAAGGTCTTGGGGCCCAGGCTCAGCTGGGGCCGCCCGGCCACGAACAGCAGGCGCAGCGTGTGTTCGCCGTTGAAGGTGAAGGCAAAGTTGCACGCACCCTCGCCGAAGCTGGTGGCGGGGCTCCACGCGGCGTCGGCCACCTTGAATTCGTGCCGGCCGCTGAGCTTGACATTCAGGTAGTAGGCGTCGCAGCTGTACTGGAAGGCCCAGGCGTCCTGCGCGGCCCAGTTGTTGGGCGTGCCGCGCAGGTAGAGCACGGTGTCGCCATGCGGCGCGGGGGCGGGGCAGGCGCTGATGTTCAGCCGCGGGGTGTTCTCGTCCATCGTGAAGGTGAAACGGTAGGTGCCGTCGAAGCGGCGCTTGAGTTCGGGGCCGCGCAGGGCCAGGCGGTCACCGGGGCCGCGGCCGAAATCGGCATCGGCGCTCCAGGCTTCGTCGGCCAGCTTGAAGCTGTGCTCGCCGCTCAGGCGCACCACGCCTTCCCAGCGATGGCAGGCCCATTGCAGGCGCTGGTTCTCCAGCGCGTTCCAGCTGTTGAAGGTGCCACGCAGGTAGAGCGCGCGGCCTTGCAGGGGGTCGGCGCGGCAGGCCGCGGCGGCTGGTGCCACGCCTGCCGCCCCCGCTGCGCCCCCAGGCCCCGCAGCGCCTGCCGTGCCAGCGGCGCCGGCCCAGCCACTGGCCATGAACAGGGCCAGCGCCCCCGCGCAGCGCCGCATCGGTGCACCTGCCATCACTGCACGCGCTTGTAGGCGCTGTAGCCGCCGCCCGGGCTGGCCTCGGGCTTGAGCACCAGAAAGCCGCCTGGCGGCAGCGTGACGTGCAGCATCCCCACCAGGATAGGCAGCTTGACCTGCCCGTCCAGCGAGACCAGGTTCCAGTTGTTCATCAGCTTGCTGTTGGCGACGAGCACGCTCTCGCTCACCGGCTGATCGCTGGGGTTGGCGATGACGACGATGGTGTCCAGCGCGCGGTCGGTGTAGCGCTCGAAGGCCAGCAGCTTGTGCGCGGTGATGGGCCGGTAGTCGCCCACGCGCAGCGCACGGTGGGCCTTGCGCAAGGCCACGAGCTGCTTCGTCCACGCCAGCTCGGGGTGGCCTTTCTCGACCAGGTCCCAGCGCATCGGGCCACGCATCTCGGGGTCTTGTTCACCCGTCATGCCCACCTCGCTGCCGTAGTAGAGGTTGGGCGAGCCCGGCAGCGAGAACTGCAGCACCTGCGCCAGCCGGCGGCGCTGCAGGTCGGGGATGGTGCTGGCCAGCCGCGGCGTGTCGTGGTTGTCCAGCATGATCCAGCTCTTGAGCAGGCCGCCAGGGGGTGAATCGGCCATCATGCGGTCGATCATCTTCTGCGCCAGCGGTACCTCCAGCTGGCCTTTGGCGGTGCGCACGATGATCTCGCGCAGCGTGAAGTTCATGGCGCCGTCCACCGCGGGCATCCAGTCTTTCGGGTAGTTGGCGATCTCGCCCACCACCAGCGAGCCGGGCTTCTCGGCATGGGCCGCGCGCGTGAGTTCGTTCAGGAACTGGAAGCCGATGTCCACCGCCACGTCGAGCCGCCAGCCGTCGACGCCGTCGCGCAGGTAGCTGCGCACCACGGAGTCTTTCGCGCCGTAGACGTGGTCGCGCACGGCCTTGTTTTCCAGGTTGATCTCGGGCAGGTTCTCGGCCAGCCACCAGACGCGCGCGCCGCTCTGGTATTGCGGGCCGAAGTAGAACCAGTCTCGCCACTTCGACTGCGGGTTGACCAGCGCGTCCTTGAAGATGGGCGCGTTGCGGCCCATGTGGTTGAACACGCCGTCCAGCACCAGCTTCATGCCGCGGGCGTGCACGTTCTTCGCCAGCGCCTTCACGTCTTCGCGCGTGCCGAACTCGGGGCTCACGGCCTGATAGTCGAAGGCGTCGTACTTGTGGTTGGTGTAGGCCAGGTGGATGGGGTTGAGGTACAGCACGTCGGCGCCGAGCGCCTGTACGTGGTCGAGCTTGGTGGCGAGGCTGGCGAGGTCGCCACCCCAGAACTCGATCTCGTGGCTCCACAGCCGCGCGCTCTCCACATAGCTGCCGCGCTTGGGGCTTTCGTCCCAGCGGCGCAGCACCTTCGGCGCAGGGTAGAGGTGGCGCTTGGCCTCCAGGTTGGCGGCCGGCACGAAACGGTCGGGCAGCACCTGGTAGACGATGGCGCCGTTGCGCCAGTCTTTCTCGCGCGCCTCGAACACGCCCTTCAGCGCTTCGTCGGCGGGGTTGCCGGCTGGCGTGTTCACGCCGGTGGCGAAGTTGGCAGCGTAGGCCATGCTGAAGCTGGCGGCCAACGCCGCCGCAAGCAAAGATGTCTTCATCCTTTCACGCCTCCTGCGGTCAGCCCGCTGACGATCCAGCGTTGCGCGAACAGGAACACCAGCGTGATGGGCAGGCCGCTGAGCACTGCCGCGGCGGCGAAGTCGCCCCAGAGGTACTTCTGCTCGTAGAGGTAGAACTTGCTGCCCACCGCCAGCGTGAGATTGGGCTCTTCGCGCAGCAGGATGCTGGCCACCGGGTATTCGATGATGGTGCCGATGAAGGCCAGCACGAACACCACCATCAGGATGGGCACGGCCATGGGCAGCAGCACGTGGCGGAAGGCCTGCCAGTGCGTGGCGCCGTCGACCTTGGCGTTCTCCTCGATCTCCACGGGGATGGTCTCGAAGTAGCCCTTGATGGTCCAGATGTGCATGGCCACGCCGCCCAGGTAGGCCACGATGAGCCCGGCGTGCGTCTCGATGCCCAGCCAGGGCAGCTTGGTGCCGATGCCTTCGAAGATGGCGTAGATGGCCACCAGCGCCACCGCCACCGGGAACATCTGCAGCAGCAGCATGCCGTTGAGGATGAGCTGCTTGCGTGCGAACTTCATGCGCGCGAAGGCATAGGCCGCCGTGGTGCTGATGGCCACGATGAGCAGCGCCGAGATGGTGGCGATCTTGATGCTGTTCCACAGCCACAGCAGCACCGGGAAAGGCGGCTGCACCACCGTGCCGTCGGGCTGCCTGTAGGGGATGCCCAGGGCCAGCTGCCAGTGCTCGAAGCTGATGGTGGTGGGGATGAGGCTGCCCGTGGCGAAGTTGCCCGGCCGCAGGCTGATGCTGATGACCGCCAGCAGCGGGAACAGCGTGAACGCCAGCAGCACCCACAGGAAGGCATGCGCGCCGATGACCCGCCAGCGCTGGCTTTTTCCGGTGACGATGGCCATGTGCGTGTGTCCCTATCGCTTGCCGTCGTTGCGTTGCGTGATCTTCAACTGCACCAAGGCCATCACCGCCACCATCACGAAGATCAAGGTGCTGATGGCCGCGGCCAGGCCGAAGTTCTGGCCGCTGTCGGTGAAGGCGATGCGGTAGGTGTAGCTCACCAGGATGTCGGTGGTGCCTGCCGGCAGCTTGGTGTTCAGGAAGTCGGGCCGGCCGTCGGTCAGCAGGCTGATCAACACGAAGTTGTTGAAGTTGAAGGCGAAGGCGCTGATGAGCAGGGGCGTCAGCGGCTTGGCGATCAGCGGCACGGTGATCTTGAAGAAGTTGGTCAGCGGGCCGGCGCCGGCAATGGCGCTGGCCTCGTACAGATCGGCCGGGATGGCTTTGATCAGCCCGCTGCACAAAATCATGATGTACGGGTAGCCCAGCCAGGTGTTGACGATGAGGATCATCACCTTGGCCAGCAGCGGGTCGGCAAACCACGCCGGGCGGATGCCGAACAGCGCGTCGAGGATGGCGTTGATCTCGCCGAAGTTCTGGTTGAACAGGCCCTTGAAGACCAGGATGCTGATGAAGCCCGGCACCGCATAGGGCAGGAAGAGCAGCGTGCGGTAGAGCGTGCGGTGCTTCAGGTTCTGCCACTCCAGCAGCACCGCCAGCGTCATGCCCAAAGCCGTGCTGAACACCACCGTCAGGCCGGCGAACATCACCGTCCAGATGAAGATGCTGACGAAGGGGCCGCGGAAATCGGCGTCCAGCAGCATGCGCGTGTAGTTGGCAAAGCCGATGCCCACCTGGAAGCCCGGCGGCATGCGCTCGCCAGCCGCGCTTTCGAAGAAGCCGGTCTCGAAGTTGGGCGTGAACACCGCGCCGGTGGCCACCTGCTTCAGGCCGCCCTCGGGCAGGGCCAGCCACAGCGGCTGGATGACGCCGAACTCGCGCAGGCCGGCGTAGCGCAGCGGCTCGGTGCTGCCGGGCAGCTGCAGCTGCAGGGCCATCAGGCCGCTGCGCTGCGCGATGAGGCCGCGCAGGTCGAGCGCGGGGCCCAGGGCCAGCGCGCCCTGCGGCTGCAGCGGCACGGGGGCAGTGGCGGCATCGGCCGTCGCGCCTTGCAGCGCCAGCGGCGGCGTCACGAGCGCCGGGCCGCGCGTGCCGTCGGCCTGCTCGGGCGGCAGCAGGCGCAAGCGGTGCTGGCCGCCTTCGCTGTGCAGCGTGTAGGTGTAGGCGCGGTTCTCGTCGACCACGCTCTGCGCCAGCAGGTAGGCGCGTGATCGCTCGAAGTCGAGCAGGTTGCTCGACGAATAGTTGGTGAAGCCGATCTGCACCGTATAGACGAGCGGAAAGGCCACGAACACCAGCATGCCGGCCACGCCGGGGAAGAGGTACTTCCAGGCCACGCTGGTGGCCGTGCCGTAGACCACCAGCGCGGTGCCGCCCAGCGCCAGCACGCCCACCGCCGCCAGCGGCTGCGCCGCGGCCCACAAGCTGAACACGAACCACAGCAGGGCCAGCGCGGCCAGGCCCACGATGGCCCGGCCCAGCCAGAGGCCGAGAGAAGAGGTGGCAGCGCGGCTCATCGCGATTTCATCCGCGCCGCCGCGCCGTCCATCGCGTCTTTCGGTGCCTGGCGGCCGTTGGTGATGGCCTCCAGCGCCGCGTCCATGGCCGGGAAGAAGCGGCCCATCTCGGGGATGTTGGGAATGGGCTCGCCGGCGCGCGCGTTGGCCATGGTGGCGGCGATGCGCGGGTCGCTGCTGAGCTCGGCGTAGTAGGCCTTGTTGGCGGGCACGCCCAGCGGCACGTCGGCGGCCACGGTCTTCAGCGAAGGCACCTTCAGCAGGTGGTGTTCGATGAATTCCAGCGCGATGTCTTTCTGCCGGCTGGCGGCGCTGACCATGCAGCCCAGCACGCCCACGAAGGGCCGGCCCGGCTTGCCGCCCACGGAAGGGATGGGCGCGACGCCGAAGTCGATGCCGACCTTGCGCAGGTTGTCCCAGGCCCAGGGGCCGTTGATCATCATCGCCACCTGGCCGCGGGCGAAGGCGCCTTCCATCTCGGAGTAACGGGCGCCGCGCGGCATGTGGCCGTCCTGCACCAATCGCTGCAGCAGCGTGGCGCCCTGCACCGCGCCGGCGTTGTTCACGCCGATGTCGGCGGTGTTGAGCTCGCCCTGCGGCGTGCGGCCGAACACATAGGCGCCCGAGCCAGCCAGCAAGGCCCAGCTGAAGAAGCTGTTGTTGTAGGCCCAGAGGATGGCGCCCTTGCGTCCCTGCGATTCGGCCTTGAGCTTGCGGTCGAGCGCGATGACCTCGTCGAAGCTTGCCGGTGGCGTGGCCACCAGCGCCCTGTTGTAGATGAGACCGACGGTCTCGATGGCCAGCGGGTAGCCCCAGACCTGGCCGCGGTAGGTGAAGGCGGCCCAGGCGCTGTCGTCGATCTCGGCGCGCGTGCTGCGCGCCGGCCTCACCGGCACGATCAGGCCCGACTTCACCCACTCGCCCACGCGGTCGTGGGGCCAGCACATGACGTCGGGGCCCTTGCCGGCGGCGGCAGCGGCGGTGAACTTGTCGGGCGCGCCTTCGGGGTGCTGCACGACCACGGGCACGCCGCTGGCGCGAGTGAACTCGTCGCCCACCTTCTGCAGGCCGTTGTAGCCCTTGTCGCCGTTGATCCACACCAGCAGGCGCTGCGGGGCCTGTGCCCAGGCGGGCGCGGCAGAGCAGCACAACACAGCCGCCGCGAACGCGGCGAGTCTCAGGTGCTCAGGCCGCATCGGCTTGCCCGGCCACTTGCAAGCGCGTGAAAGCCTGGCCCTGCGCATCGAAGAGATAAGCCTTGTGCACCGGCACGCCCAGTGGCAGCACGCTGCCGATGGACACCGGGCGTTCGCCTTCGATGGCGCAGGTGATCACGTCTTCCAGGCCCGGGTTGCTGCAGTAGGCGTAGGTCATGCTGCCCAGACTCTCGACGAAGGTCACGCGGGTCTGCAGCGCGTTGCCGGCCTCGCCGGCGCGCAGGTGCTCGGGGCGCACGCCCAGCGTGACCTCGTCACCCGGTTTCGCGCGGGCTGCGTCTACCGCGCAGCGGATGTGCTCGCCACCGCCCAGCTTCACCAAGGCGTGCGTGGGCGTGGCTTCCAGCACCGTGGCCTTCAGGAAGTTCATGCCCGGGCTGCCGATGAAACCCGCCACGAAGGTGTTGCAGGGGTGTTCGTACAGTTCCATCGGCGCGCCCACCTGCTCGATGCGGCCGGCCTGCAGCACGACGATGCGGTCGGCCAGCGTCATGGCCTCCACCTGGTCGTGCGTGACGTAGACCATCGTCGTCTTGAACTGCTCGTGCAGCTTGGCGAACTCGTAGCGCATCTTCACGCGCAGCGCGGTGTCGAGGTTGCTCAGCGGCTCGTCGAAGAGAAAAACCTCGGGCTTGCGCACGATGGCGCGGCCGATGGCCACGCGCTGGCGCTGGCCGCCCGAGAGGTCTTTGGGCTTGCGCTGCAGCAGGTGGTCGATGTGCAGGATCTTGGCCGCCTGGTTCACCGCGGCTTCGATCTCGGCGGGGGGCACCTTCGCCAACTTCAGCCCGAAGGCCATGTTGTCGAACAGGTTCATGTGCGGATAGAGCGCGTAGCTCTGGAAGACCATGCTGATGCCGCGCTCGGCCGGCGGCACGTCGTTCACGACGCGGCCGCCGATGGTGAGTTCGCCTTCGATGATGTCTTCCAGGCCCGCGATGGTGCGCAGCAAGGTGCTCTTGCCGCAGCCGCTGGGCCCGACGAAGACCATGAACTCGCCGTCACGGATGTGAAGGTCGATGCCCTTGAGGATCTTGACGTCGCCGTAGGCCTTGCCAACCCCGGACAGCTTCACTTCGGCCACGCACTGGTCTCCATGCCGCGGGCTGGGGGCTTGCGGCGATGTAGCGAATGTACCTGCGGCACCTGCCAGAACCTATCCGCGAATGCCCTAGGTTTCTGGGTTCACATTCAATCGAATCAACAACTTGCGAACGAATCGCCACCCATGACACGCCGGCAGATGTAGCATAACTACAGGACTTCATCGCCCTGTGCGGCACCCCGACGGAAAGAACCCGGCCCATGGACCTGCGCCAACGCGCCAGCGGCATCGTGCTGCACATCACATCGCTGCCGGGGCCGCACGGCATCGGCGACCTGGGCCCCGAGGCCTTCCGTTTCGTCGATTGGTTGGCCAGCGCCGGGCAGACCCTGTGGCAGACCTTGCCCATCAACCCCATCGGCCCCGGCCACTCGCCCTACCAAAGCCCTTCGGCCTTCGCCGGCAGCGGCCTGATGGTCGCCTTGCAGCCGCTGGTGCAACAAGGCTGGTTGCCGGCGGCGGCGCTGGAGGCCGCCCCGCCCTTCGATGGCCAGCGCGTGGACTGGCCATCCGTCATCCCCTGGCGCTGGGCGCGGCTGCAGCAAGCCGCCGCCGGCTTCTTCGCACACGCCAGCGCCAGCGACCGCCAGCGCTTCGCGGCCTGGCGCGCCACGCAGGCCGCCTGGCTGGACGAATGGACGCTCTTTGCCGCACTGAAAGACGCCCACGGCGGCCAGCCCTGGTGGGCCTGGGCGCCCGAACTCGCGCGGCGTGAACCTGCTGCGCTGCTGTCCGCAAGCCAGTACCTGACCCCCCAGCGCGACATGCACGCCTTCGTGCAATGGTGCTTCGACGAACAGCTCGCCGCGCTGCGCGCCCACACCCACAAGCGCGGCGTGCGGCTGATGGGCGACCTGCCCATCTTCGTGGCGCACGACAGCGCCGACGTCTGGGCCCGGCCCGACCTCTACTTCCTGGACGACCGGCACCAGCCCACGGTGGTGGCCGGCTGCCCGCCCGATGGCTACAGCCCCGACGGCCAGCGCTGGGGCAACCCGCTGTACCGCTGGGACCGCATGGCCGCCGAGGGCTACGCCTGGTGGGTGGCCCGCGTGCAGCGCGCGCTGGCGCAGGCCGATGTCTTCCGCATCGACCACTTCCGCGGCTTTGCCGGCTACTGGGAAGTGCCCGCCGCTGCACCCACTGCGCGTGACGGCCGCTGGGCACCGGGCCCGGGCGTGGCGCTGTTCCAGGCGATCCAGGATGCGCTGGGAAAGCTGCCCATCGTGGCCGAAGACCTGGGCACCATCACGCCCGACGTCATCGCGCTCCGCGACCACCTCGGCTTCCCCGGCATGCGCATCGTGCAGGAGGCCTTCGGCGGCGACGCGAGCCACGGCTTCCTGCCCCACCACCACGTGCCGGCCTGCCTGGCCTACAGCAGCACGCACGACAGCGACACCGCCCTGGGCTGGTGGCGCAGCGCCCCCGCCGCGCACCGCGCCTTCGCGGCCGAGTACCTGCAGGCCGGCGGCCGGGGCGGTGTGCATGACGGCACGGGCGACGGCGCAGACGTGCCGATGGCTCTGGTGCGCGCCGCCAGCCGCTCGGTGGCGGCGTTGGCGCTGTTCACCATGCAGGACGTGCTGTCGCTGGACAGCGCGCACCGCATGAACCTGCCCGGCACCGACCGCGGCAACTGGAGCTGGCGCTTCAGCTGGGCCCAGGTGCCGGCCGACCTGGCGCCGACACTGGCGCGCACGGCTGCGGCCACGGGGCGCGCGGGTTTCCAGGGGCTGTCGGGCGAGGCGCGCAGCCCGGCCGGGCCGGCTGGGGCCGCTGCCTAGAATCCGCGGGCTTTGTCGACCTCAGACGCCTCCTCCGCCTCCGCCTCTGCCGTGCCGCCCCGGCTGCTGCCGGTGCTGTTCATCGGCGTCTTCATGGCCGCGCTGGACACGGCCGTGCTGGCGCCGGCCATTCCCGTGCTGCGCGCGAGCTTCGGCCTGGACATCCGCGAGGCCGGGCTGCTGATGGTGGCCTTCATCCTGTTCAGCCTGCCGAGCACGGCGCTGATGGCCAACCTGGGCGACCGCCACGGCCGCCGCCCCGTCTTCCTGGCCAGCGTGGGCCTGTTCGCGGCCGGCTCGCTGCTCATCGCGCTGGCGCCGAACTTCGCCACGCTGCTGGCCGGCCGCGCGCTGCAGGGCGTGGGCGGCGGCGGCATCATTCCCACGGCCAGCGCCGTGATCGGCGACGCGCTGCCGCCCGCGCAGCGCGGCCGCGCCCTGGGCCTCATCGGCGCCACCTACGGCATGGCCTTCGTGCTGGGCCCGCCACTGGCCGGGCTGCTGATGACGGTGGCCAGCTGGCACTGGATCTTCCTGCTGAACCTGCCCATCGCCGCGCTGGTGCTGGTGCTGGGCCGGCGCGCCCTGCCGCCCCAGGCTGCGGCACCCCGAACCGGCGCTGGCGCCTTGCCGCGGCTGGACTGGGCGGGCCTGGTGCTGGTGTTCTTCAGCCTGGGCTGCCTGGTGCTGGGCATCACGCGCGGGCTCGACGGCTTGCTCGGCCGCACGCTGTGGCCGCTGCTGCTGGTTGCGGCCGCGCTGGGCCTGGTGGCGCTGGTGGTGGTGGAAACGCGCGCCGCTGCGCGCGGGCAGCGGCCGATGATTCCGCTGGCGCTGCTGCAGCAGCGCCAGCTCGCCTGCACCTACCTGCTGACGGCCGGCGCGGGCTTCGGCATGGGCAGCGTCATCTTCCTCACCAGCATCGCCACGCTGCAGCACGGCGTGGCGCACGCCAACGGCGGCTTCGTGCTGCTGCCGATGGTGCTGTGCTCGATGCTCGGTTCGGTGGGCGCGGGGCGGCTGCTCAACCGCCTGGGCGCGCGCCGCGTCGTGCTGGCGGGCTTCGTGCTGCTGGCCGGCGGCTATGGCGCCTGCGCCTGGCCGGGCTGGGGGCTGTGGGGTTTCATCGCCGCCACCATGCCCGTGGGGCTGGGCGTGGGCGTGGTGGTGGGCGGCGCGCTGCGCACCATCGCCATCGACGAGGCGCCGCTGCCGCTGCGCGGCGCGGCGCAGGGCCTGGTGAACATCTTCACCAGCGTGGGCACGCTGATGTCGGCCACCGCCATCGGCACCGTGGCCGATTTCGCAGGCGGCGGCGGGCGCGGGCTGCTGCTGGCCTATGCCGGCGTGGCGGCCACCATGGGCCTGATGGCGCTGGCCACGCTGGCCTTGCGCACGGCGCCCGGGGCGCAGACGGCCCTGGAATCCCGGGCCTGAGCGCGGGGGCCCCTTCGGGCCTTCGGGCCTTCGGGCCTTCGGGCCTTCGGGCCTTCGGGTCATTGGCCCGTCGGTCATTCGGCCTGTCGGCCTTGGTCTCAGGCGGGCTTCTTCGGCGCGGCTTTCTTCGGGGCCGCCTTCTTGGTCGCCGCCTCGTTCGCCGCCTTTTTCTTGGGCGCCGCCTTCGCGCGCTTTTTCGCCGCCGCTTTCTTCGCCTTGGCGGGCTTGCCGGCCTTGCTGGCCGCCCGCGCACCGGTGCTCACCACCAGCACGCGCACCGACTGCGGCCCCAGGTAGAGGTTGGCCCGGCCGCCGGCATCGGCCCGCGCCGCCTGCGCGCCGCCTTCGGGCAGCGCCGACAGCAGCCGCGCATTCGGCGGCAGGTTTTCCATCTGCGCCTGGGCCAGCTCGGTGCCGTAGTTGATGAGCACCTGCACCCGCTCGCCCTCGTGCACGCGCTGCCAGCCCGCCACCAGGCCTTGCGCAAAGCCGTGCTCCATGCGCCCGCGTGCCAGGCTGGGCCGCGTGTTGCGCAGCGCCAGCAGCGCCTTGTAGAAGTTGAAGAGGCTGCCGGGGTCGGCGCGCTGCGCCGCGAGGTTGTGCGTGGCGGCATTGGGTGCCACCGGGCGGAAGGGCGTGCCGGTGGTGAAGCCGGCGGTGCCGGGCTCGGCCGTCCAGCTGTAGGGGCTGCGCAGCGGCAGGTCGCCCTGCAGCCCGGGCACGCCGGCCTGGCCGATTTCTTCGCCGTAGTAGATGAAAGGCGTGCCGGGCTGCAGCAGGTAGCCGGCGGCCGCCACGCGGTAGGCACGTTCATTGCCGCCAAGCTGGTCCCACAGGCGCTGGCCGGCGAAAGCGTCGTGGTTGCTCAGGAAGGTGGCCATGGTGGGCGAGGCCCCACCCTGTGCCCGATGCGCCACGTCGTAATGCGTGGCCACCTTCTGCACCGAAGCGGCCTCGCCCTGGGCGGCCTTCACGTAGTGGTGCACGAAGCCGAAGGCGAAGGCGCCGCCGCAGACGGCCGGGTCGCCGTAGGCGGCGGGCTCGGCCGTGGCCTCGCACACCACGTAGCGCTGCGGGTAGCTCTTGATGAGGTCTTGCAGGCGCTTGGTGAGCGCGCGGCTCTCGGGTTGGTCGTTCCAGCGCACGGCGTCGCCTTCCAGCAGGTGCGGCACGGCGTCCAGCCGGTAGCCGTCCAGGCCGCGGTTCAGCCAGAAGCGCAGGCTGTCCTCGTGGTACTGCAGCACTGGCGGGTGTCGGAAGTTGAAGTCGGGCATGTGCGGCCCGAAGGTGCCGAAAAAGAAGTTGCGCGCGCCCGGCGGCGGGGGTGGCAGCTGCTTGATGTCGCCGGTGAAGTTCCAGGGCTCGCCTTCGGCGGCATACCAGGGGTTCTTGCCCCAGATCTCCCAACCGGTCGGTAGTTCGTCGGCCCACACGAACCAGGGGCGGAAGGGGTTGTCGCGGCCCTTCAGCGCTTCCTGGAACATCGGGTGCTGGGCGGCGCTGTGGTTGATGACGTAATCCATGATCACGCCGATGCCGCGACGATGGGCTTCGCGCAGCAGCTCGTCGAAATCGGCCAGGGTGCCGTACTCGGGCGCGATGGCGCGGAAGTCGGTGGTGGCGTAGCCGTGGTCGCCATCGGCGTTGGCGGTGATGGGCATCAGCCAGAGGCCGCGCACGCCCAGCTCCTGCAGGTGGTCCAGGGTCTGCGTCAGGCCGCGCAGGTCGCCGATGCCGTCGCCATTGCTGTCGCGCCAGGCACGCACGAAGATTTCCATGAACGCGCCGTGGTACCAGCCCTCGGGCAAGGCGCTGCGCACGGGCTGCGCGGGCACGGGGCGGGTGTCGAGGGCTGGCGCGGGTGGCTGCTGCGGCTGGGCCAGGCTGGGGGCCGAAACCGAGGCGAGGCTCAAGCCCAAAGCCAGCGCCGATACCGGCGCCAGCAACCGGGCCCCGGCCCGGGCCCGCTGCAGGCGGTGGAAAAGGGAAGGAGGCATCGCGTCGGCTCCAGCAGTCAGCCCGCGAATGTAGGCCGACTACAGATCGACGGCACTGCTGATGAACCCGACTTTCCCGACGCGCAGCAAGGTGACTACGGATAGCGATGTAGTTTTACTTCGCTACTATTTCATGCTTCCGACCACCACTCGCCCCCGCCATGCACCCTGCTTACCGCTTGTTCATCATCGGTGCCTGTGCGCTGGCGGCCGGGGCGGGTCCCGGCACGGTGGCCGCAGCCGCCGCGGCACCCACCCTGGCGGCTTGCGAAGCGGGTTTCGAGACCGTGCTGCAGGCCGCCCCGGCGGCCGCGCCGCGCCTGCCGGCCCAGGCGGTGTGGCTCAGCAGCCGGTGGCTGCGCTGGCCTGCGGCCGCGCAGACAGCGGCGGCCCCGCCGGGCGCCCGCTACCGGCTGCACCACGCGCAGGGCGGGCAGATCGTCGCCTTGCCGGGCGAAGCCGTCCGTGGCGCCGATGGCGCCCTGGTGCTCGACCCCCGCAGCACCGCCCTGCCCGCCGCGCTGCAGCAGCGCTGGCGCTGGGTGGGCGCCGGCCCCACGCTGGCCGTGCGCCCGGCCGACCAGCACCGCTTGCGTGAACTGCACAGCAGCCAGCTGGTGCTGACGCTGGAAGACGCCCAAGGCCGCGTGCTGCAGGCCACGCGCACGCAAACACCCGGTGCGCTGGACGAGCTCTATGCCCGCGCCGAACAGCTGGCCGACCTGGGTGTCACCATCACCCGCCCCGGCGTGCGCGGCAGCGGCGATTGGCGCACCCACTTCCGCCTCTGGGCCCCCACCGCGCAGGCCGTGCACCTGTGCCTGCACCCCGATGGCCGGGGCCCCGCCACGGCGCTGCACGCGATGCAGCGCGACCCTGCCACCGGCGCCTGGGCGCTGCAGCTGCCCGGCGACCTGGGCCAGCCCGGCCAGGCCACCTACACCTACCTGGTGGACGTGGTGCCCGCCGGCGGCGGCCTGGTGCGCAACCGCGTCACCGACCCCTACTCGCTGAGCCTGAACACCGACTCGCAGCGCAGCTGGATCGGCCGCCTGGACGACCCGCGCTGGCTGCCCGAAGGCTGGGCGCAGACGCCGCGCCCAAACACCGTGCGGCACAACACCGACCTCGTCATCTACGAGCTGCACCTGCGCGACTTCTCGGTGCGTGATGCCACCGTGCCGGCCGCCCACCGCGGCACCTACGTGGCTTTCACGCACGCACAGTCGGCCGGCATGCAGCACCTGCGCGGCCTGGCGCAGGCCGGGCTGACCGACGTGCACCTGCTGCCCGTCTTCGACCTGGCCACCGTGCCCGAACAAGGCTGCACCACGCCCGACGAAACCGAACTGGCCGCGTTGCCGCCCGACAACGAAGAACAGCAGGCCCGCATAGCCGCCACCGCCGCGCAAGACTGCTTCAACTGGGGCTACGACCCGCTGCACTTCACCGCGCCGGAAGGCAGCTACGCCACCGATGCCAGCGCAGGGGGCACCCGCATCCTCGAGTTCCGCCAGATGGTGCTGGCGCTGCACCGCGCCGGGCTGCGCGTGGGCATGGACATGGTCTACAACCACACCAGCGCCAGCGGCCAGACGGCCAAGAGCGTGCTCGACCGCATCGTGCCCGGCTACTACCACCGGCTGAACGCGCAGGGCGGTGTCGAGACCAGCACCTGCTGCGACAACACGGCCACCGAGCACCGCATGATGGCCAAGCTGATGATCGATTCGGCCGTGGTCTGGGCGCGCGACCACCGCATCGACAGCATGCGTTTCGACCTCATGGGCCACCAGCCGCGCGAAGCCATGGTGCGGTTGCAGCGCGCCGTGAACCAGGCGGCCGGCCGCCCCATCCACCTGCTGGGCGAAGGCTGGAACTTCGGCGAGGTGAAGGACGGCGCGCGCTTCTTGCAGGCGGCGCAGCGCGACCTGAACGGCACCGGCATCGCCACCTTCAGCGACCGCGGCCGCGACGCGGCACGCGGCGGCGGCTGCTGCGACGGACCGGCCGAGGTGCAGCAGCGCCAGGGCTGGCTCAACGGCCAGCACTACGCGCCGAACCCGCAGGCCAAGGCCGTCGGCGTAGGCGGCCGCGACGAGCTGCTGCGCAGCGCCGACCTCGTCCGCGCGGGCCTGGCCGGCACGCTGCAGAACTACCGGATGCAGACCTACGACGGCCGCGTGAAGCGCCTGGCCGAGATCGACTACGCCGGCCAGGGCGCCGGCTACGCCAGCCAGCCCGGCGAGGTGGTGAACTATGTCGAGAACCACGACAACCCCACGCTGTGGGACCTGAACCTGCTGAAGCTGCCGCCCGACACCCCGCGCGAAGACCGCGCCCGCGTGCAGGTGCTGGGCGGCGCGCTCACCGCCTTCAGCCAGGGCATGGCCTATTTCCACGCCGGCGTGGAGCTGCTGCGCAGCAAGAACCTCGACCGCAACAGCTACGACAGCGGCGACTGGTTCAACCGCATCGACTGGACGCTGCAGGACAACTACTTCGGCGGCGGCCTGCCGCCCGAGCGCGAAGGCGAAGGCCTGTGGCCGGCCGCGCGCCCGCTGCTGGCGCGCGCCGCCGAGCTGAAACCCACGCCGACCGAGATGCGCTTCACGCGCGACGCCTTCCTCGACCTGATGCGCATCCGTGCCAGCACGCCGCTGTTCCGGCTGCGCACGGCCGAAGAAGTGCAGCGCCGCCTCACGCTGCTGAACACCGGGCCGGCGCAGAACCCCGCTGTCGTGGTGGGCCACCTGAACGGGCGCGGCCTGCGCGGGGCCGGTTTCGCCGAGGTGCTGTACGCCATCAACGTGGCGCCCGAGACCGCCGAACTGACGCTGCCCACGCTGCGCGGCCGGCCGCTGGTGCTGCACCCGGTGCACCGCAGCGCCCAGGCCGCCGACGCGCGCCCGGCCGCCGAAAGCCGCTGGAGCCCTGACACCGCCACGCTGCGCGTACCGCCCCGCACGGCGCTGGTGTTCGTGCGCGAGTGAACGGAGCAGGCCGCGGCGCCACCGGAGAATCACGGCCATGAAGCAGCACCTGCCACCACGGCATTTCCACGGCGGCCCTGCCGGCCTGGTACCGAGCCTGGCTCTGGGCTTGGTCCTGGGCCTGGCAGCCGCGCTCATCACCAGCGGCGCCCGGGCACAGGCGGCCGCCACCACGGCGCCGGCGGCCGCCAGCCCGCCGGCCGCCTTGGCCACCGTGCCCAACGTCGATCTGGAACGCTACATGGGCCGCTGGTACGAAGTGGCGCGTTTCCCCAACCGCTTCCAGAAAGACTGCAGCGGCCCGGCCACGGCCGACTACGCGCTGCTGCCGAACGGCCGCGTGCAGGTGACGAACCGCTGCCCTCAGGCCAGTGGCAAGGTCGACGAAGCCATCGGCGAAGCCCGCCGCGTGGGCGGCCCGGGGTCGCCGAAGCTGGAGGTGCGCTTCGCGCCGGCCTGGTTGTCGTGGCTGCCCAGCGTCTGGGGCAACTACTGGGTCATCGAGCTCGACCCCGGCTACACCCTGGCCGTGGTGAGCGAGCCCCAGCGCGAGTTCCTGTGGGTGCTGGCACGCCAGCCCCAGGTGGAAGAGGCAACCTGGAACGCCTTGATGGCGCGGCTGCGCGCCCAGGGCTTCGACCTCGGCCGCTTGAAGCCCGCCGGGCCGAGCAGCCTGCCCAAACCCTGATCGAGAAAAGGGCCACGCAGGCGCCCGAAGTGCCGCCAAATGCACGCGCCTGCGCAGCGCAGACCGCCCCCCCTGCGGCTGGGGGGGCGAATTGACATGCACGGCTGGGATAATCTGCACAAGAGTGTAAGCAGGCCCCCAGGAGAAACCCCCATGACCAGCCCTGACAAAGCGCCCACCCCGGCGCAGGCTGCCAGACGCCAACTCGTCCGCGGCGCGTTCGCCGCGCCGGCGCTGTTGACGGTCTACAGCGGCAGCGCGCTGGCCAACGCTTCGGCCAAACGTTGCCTGGTGAACCAGACCAACACACCGCGCATGGAGCCCGTGGCCACGGCAGCGGACAACTTCGTCCGCATCCAGCTGCACCAGACCGGCACCTCGACCAACCCCACCTACTGGGTGAGCGGCGCCACGATCAACAACCTGAAGCGCAACTCCACGACGGTTTTCATCGAAAGCACGAAGTGGCAGCAGTTCGACGTCACCAACAACAGGCTCGTCGGCAGTGCCATTGACATGGCCAGCACGCCAGCGCTCTCATCCAACCCCCAGCGCTGGGCCGCCGTGCGCTTCAACGCGGCGGGCAGCGTGCGGGGCGTGGGGGTCGCCAGCGCCACCGGTGAGTCTGCGCTGGCCAACACCTGCTGGAACTCGGTCGGACCCACGCTCTGAGGCGGGCCGAACCTCGCGGCCGTGCGGGCCTACCTCAGAGCGCCGGGTGTCCGCTTCGCGCAGCTCGGCAGCGCCTGGGTCGCTTTCAGCCCCCTGTCTGGCGAAACCCACCTGCTCAACACCGAGAGCGTGGCGCTCATCGAAACGCTCGACCTGCAAGAACCCCGCACACCTGAGGCAGCCGCCCAGATGCTGGCCGCCGACAGCGGCTTCAGCCCCGAAGAGATGAGCGAGTTGCTGCGCGACGCCTGGTCCACGCTGCTGCAGGCCGGCCTGATACGGGCTTGCGGCAGCACCGCATGCCAGCCGGCCTGATGGCCGCCGAGGCCGGCCCGCCCACCCTCGGCAACGCCGGCCCGCAGCCGATACGCCAGGCCCTGCTGGGCGCAGGCCTGTGGCTCGACGTGGGCCTGGTGCGCATGCGCGTGCGTGGTGATGCGCCCTTGCTGGCCGAACACCTGCAATCGGTCTACCGGCACTTCGCGCTGCAGACGCAGGGCGATTGGGCCGACCTGCACTTCGAGCTGCGCCGCCCCCGCCACCTGCGGCGCTGGATCGCGCCGCAGGTGCGCTTTGTCTGCGACGGGCAGGCGCCTTTCGAGCCCTTCCCGGCGGCCGCCGCCCTGCCGCTGATGGAGTGGGGCGCGAACTGGCTGATCGGCCGCCGCTGCAACCACCTGCTGCTGCTGCACGCGGGTGTGGTGGAACGCCAGGGCCGGGCGCTGGTGATGCCGGCGGTGCCGGGTTCGGGCAAGAGCACGCTCACCGCCGCGCTGTCGCTGAGCGGCTGGCGCCTGCTGTCCGACGAGTTCGGCGCCTACGACCTGGAAGCCGGGGCCTTCCGGCCGGCGCTCAAGCCCATCGGCCTGAAGAACCAGTCCATCGACGTCATTCGCGCCTTTGCGCGCGCGGCGCCCTCAGCCCCCGAAGCCCCTTTAGGCCCGAGCTTCCCCAATACGCGCAAGGGCACCGTCGCCCACCTGGCGCCCGATGCTGCGGCCGTGCAGCGCGTGCATGAAACGGCGCTGCCCGGCGCCGTGCTGCTGCCGCGCTGGCAGGCCGGCAGCCCGACGGAGCTGGTGCGCGTGCAGCCGCAGCTGGCGTTCTCGGCGCTCGCCTTCAACGCCTTCAACTACCAGGTGCTCGGCGCCCAAGGCTTCGAGGCCGTGGTCGCGCTGTGCACGCAGTGCCCGGTGTGGCAGCTGGTGTACAGCGACCTGGGCGACGCGCTGGCCAAGATCGACGCACTGTGGCCCGAAGTGCTGCAAGGTGGCGCGCCATGACGACGACGCCACCGCAGGTGCCCGCGCACATGGCCTGGCTGGCCGCGCTGCGGCAGGCCGAGCTGGTGCTCGGCTGGGGCCTGCCCGAATGGCAACGGGTGCTGCGCCTGTCGCGCCGCCTGCGCCTGCTGGGCCGGCTGGCCGAGCAGGTGGAAGCCGCCGGCCTCAGCCACCGCCTGCCACCGCCAGTGGCGCAACAGCTGCGCGCCGAACTGCGTTTCTCGCGCTGGCGCACGAACCAGATGCGCTGGACCGTGGAACGGCTCTCGGCCACGCTGGCCGGTGCCGGCCACCCGCTGGTGCTGCTGAAGGGAGCGGCCTACATGGGGCAGGGCCTGCCCATCGCCAGCGGCCGGCTGCCCTCGGACCTGGACATCCTGGTGCCCCAGGCCCACATCGCCGAGGCGCAGGCCCGCCTGGTGGCCGAGGGCTGGCAGGAAACCGAGCTCGACGAGCACGACCAGCGCTACTACCGCGAGTGGAGCCACGAGGTGCCGCCCATGCGCCACCCGGCGCTGCCGCTCGAGCTGGACCTGCACCACAACATCCTGCCCCCGGTGGCGCGCGTCTCGGTGCCGGCCGCGCCGCTGCTGGCGCGGCTGCAGCCTTCCCTCTGGCAGGGCTGGCAGGTGCTGCACCCCGCCGACCAGGTGCTGCACAGCGCGGTGCACCTGTTCCACGACTCGGAAGCCCGCGACCGCCTGCGCGACCTCGTCGACATGGACGGGCTGCTGCGCCACTTCGTGCCCGCCGATGCCGGCTTCTGGCCCGGCCTGCTGGCGCGCGCGCAGGAGCTCGGGCTGGTCGACGAGCTGGCCCTGGCCTGCCACTTCACCCACGGCTGGCTGGGCACGCCCGTGCCCGAGGACGTGCGTGCCGCGCTGGTGCGCGGCCGGGCGCTGCGCCATGCCTGGCTGTTGCCACTGTGGACGGCGGTGCTGACCCCCACCGAGCCCGATGCCGAGCCCAGCCGCGGCCAGGCGCTGGCGGCCTACGCCGTGCTGGTGCGCCACCACCTGGGCCGCATGCCGCTGCGCCTGCTGCTGCCGCACCTGTGGCACAAGGCCCGCGCGCGCCGGGCCCAGGCGCAGCAGGCGCTCATCACCGACACGCCCTCGGACACCTGAACGGCCCCGCGGCGCAGCAGCAGGGGTTGTGGCAAGCTACCGGCCCTTTTCGCCCGGGAGCGCGCCGCATGAACAGCATGGACGTCGAAGTCATCCGCACCGCGATGGACTGGATGAACCGCGGCCACCGCGTGGTGCTGGGCACCGTGGTGCGCACCTGGGGCAGCAGCCCGCGCCCGCCGGGCAGCCTGATGATCATCCGCGACGACGGGCAGGTGGCCGGCAGCCTCTCGGGCGGCTGCATCGAAGACGACCTCATCGACCGCGTCAAGCGCGGCGAACTCGCCCCCCGCCTGCCGCAGGCCACCACCTATGGCGTCACCGCCGAAGAGGCGCAGCGCTTCGGCCTGCCCTGCGGCGGCACGGTGCAGATCGTGCTGGAGCCGCTGAGTGCGCAAAGCCTGCTGCGCGACATGCTGGCGGCCATCGAGAGCCACCGCGTCATCCGCCGCCGGCTGGAACTGGCCACCGGGCTGGTGAGCCTGCGTCCCTGCGATGACGGTGATGCCTTGCGTTTCGACGGCCAGGTGCTGGAAACCGTGCACGGCCCGCGGCTGCGGCTGGTCATCATCGGCGGCGGGCAGCTCAGCCGCTATCTCGCGAGCATGGCCGTGATGCTCGATTACCGCGTGACGGTGTGCGACCCGCGCGAGGAGTACCACGAGGGTTGGGCCGCGATGGAGGGCGTGACCTTGTCGCGCCTGATGCCCGACGACCTGGTGATCGCTATGAACCTCGACGCCAACAGCGCGCTGGTGGCCGTGACGCACGACCCCAAGCTCGACGACCTGGCGCTGATGGAGGCGCTGAAGACGCCGGCCTTCTACGTGGGCGCCCTGGGCAGCCGCCGCAACAACGACAACCGCCGGCTGCGCCTGAAGGAGTTCGATGTCAGCGAAGCCGAGCTGCTGAAGCTGCGCGGGCCCGTGGGCCTGAACCTGGGGGCCAAGACGCCGCCCGAGATCGCAATGAGCATCGTGGCCGAGATGACGGCGGCGCGCCGAGGGGTGGATCTCAGCGGCCCGCTGGCCGACTGGAGCGGCTCGGAAACCGCCTGCCGGCTGCAGGCCTGAGGGCGCCTCGGCCTTGCACGTGCAGGGCTACCGCAGGTCGGGCGAGTCACTCAGCTCGTTGGGGTTGGCCTGGCCCGGCGCCAGAGGGAAGTGCTGGGCCAGCAGCCCGTCCACGGCATCGATGGCCTGGGCCAGGCCGTCTTCGAAGCGCCCGGCGCGGAAGGCCTCGCGCATGCCGGCAATGAGCTGGTCCCACTGCGCCTGCGGAACGCGCCGCGCCAGGCCGCGGTCGGCCACGATCTCGATGGCGTGTTCGGCCAGCAGCAGGTAGATGAGCACGCCGTTGTTGTGCTCGGTGTCCCACACACGCAGCTTGCCGAACAGCGTGACAGCGCGGTCGCGGGCGCTGAGGTCGTTCCAGAGGTAGGACCAGGGCAGCCCGGCCTCCACGCTGAGGCGGATCTCACCGCTGTGCCTGGCCTCGCTGGCCGCCACGCGGGCCTGCAGGCGCGCCAGCGCCTCGGGGCCCAGCGCCCGGCGCGCGTCGGCTTCGTCCAGCCAGCGGTGCTTGAACAGGCGCGCGAGCTTCATTCACCAGTCTCCCGAGGCGCCACCGCCACCAAAGTCGCCACCGCCGCCAGAGGAAAAGCCGCCGCCACCGCCCCAGGAACCGCCGCCACTGCTGCCGCCGGTCCAGCCCCCGGGCATGCCGCCCCGGCCGCCACCCCGCCGCCCGCCCAGGCTGCGCAGCGCCGAGCCCACGCCCATCACCGCCGCCAGCACCAGCGCCACCAGGCCCACGCCCAGCGCCAGCAGCACGCTGGCGGTCATCCACCAGGCAATGCCGCCGGCGGCGCCGGCCGTCAGCACCACGCCGAGCTTGCGCCCGAACAGCCGCCCCAGCACCGAGGCGATCACGGGCACGGCGAAGAAGACGAAGATGCCGAGGTCTTCGAGCTGCAGGCCGCGCTCGCCGCCGCTGCGCGGGGTGGTGGCTTCGGGCGCCGGCAAGCCTTCACCGCGGATGCGCTGCATCAGCCGGTCGACGGCGGCGTTCAGGCCGCCGGCGTAGTCGTTCTCGCGGAAAGCCGGGCGCAGGGTCTGGTCGATGATCTGGCGCGCGGCCAGGTCGGGGATGGCGCCTTCCAGCGCCTTGGCCACCTCGATGCGCAGCTTGCGCTCGTCCTTGGCCACCACCACGAGCACGCCATCGCCCACCTCGCGGCGGCCGATCTTCCACTGGTCGGCCACGCGCTGCGCGTAGGCGGCGATGTCTTCGGGCGCGGTGGCGGGCACCAGCAGCAGCACGATCTGCGGCCCGGCCTCGGCCTCGAAGGCCGCGAGCTTGGCTTCCAGCGCCTGGGTCTGCGCGGCGGTGAGCGTGCCGGTCTGGTCCATCACGCGGGCGTTCAGGGGCGGCACGGGCCGCAGGTCTTGCGCCCAGGCCGCTGCCGGCAGCCCCAGCCCGAACCCGAGTGCCAGTGTCAGTGCCAGGCCGAAGGCGATGGTCCAGGCCCGGGCCCCTGCCCAGGTGCGTGCCGAGGCCAGGACCCAGCCCACCCCGGCGCGCCGGCACTGCATGGCGGTGCCTAGCGCGATGCCGCAGGTGCGGGCGTGGCGGGCTTGTCGAAGCTCACCGTCGGCGGCACGCTGATCTGCGCTTCGTTCTGCACCGTGAAGTTGGGCTTCACCTCGTAGCTGAAGACCATGGCCGTCAGGTTGCTGGGAAAGCTGCGCGCCAGCACGTTGTACTCCTGCACCGCCTTCACGTAGCGGCCGCGGGCCACGGTGATGCGGTTCTCGGTGCCTTCCAGTTGCACGCGCAGGTCCTGGAAGCCCTGGTTGGCCTTCAGGTTGGGGTAGTTCTCGCTCACCACCAGCAGCCGGCTGAGCGCGCCCGTCAGCTCACCCTGGGCGGCCTGGAACTTCTGGAAGGCCTCGGGGTTGTTCACGAGTTCCGGCGTGGCCTGGATGCTGGTGGCGCGGGCGCGCGCTTCCACCACCTTCGTCAGCGTTTCCTGCTCGAAGTTGGCCTCGCCCTTGACGGTGGCCACGATGTTCGGAATGAGGTCGCTGCGGCGCTGGTACTGGTTCAGCACCTCGCTCCAGCTGCTTTTCACCTGCTCGTCCAGGCGCTGGAAGTCGTTGTAGCCGCAGCCCGTCAGGCCCAGGCTCAAGGCCAGCGTGGCCAGCAGGGCGAAGAAGCGGTTATGGGTTCGGGGCTGGTTGGGCATGGGTCCTCCGGCACGGGCACCGGCTGGCGCCCCGCGTGCACATGATGCCGAAGCCCCCAGGTTCAAGCCCTGCTGGCGCCGCTGATAATGCCCCGATGACGCCTGCCCTCCACAACGACACCTTCCTGCGCGCCTGCCTGCGCCAAGCCACCACCCACACGCCCGTCTGGCTGATGCGCCAGGCCGGCCGCTACCTGCCCGAGTACAAGGCCACGCGGGTGAAGGCCGGCAGCAGCTTCATGGGGCTGGCCACCAACCCCGAATACGCCACCGAGGTGACGCTGCAACCGCTGGAGCGCTACCCGCTGGACGCCGCCATCCTGTTCAGCGACATCCTCACCGTGCCCGACGCCATGGGCCTGGGCCTGAGCTTCGGTGCCGGCGAAGGCCCGCGCTTCGCCCACCCGGTGCGCGACGAAGCGGCCGTGATGGCGCTGCAGGCACCCGACCTCGACAAGCTGCGCTATGTGTTCGACGCCGTGAAGAGCATCCGCCGGGCGCTGAACGGCAAGGTGCCACTGATCGGCTTCTCGGGCAGCCCCTGGACGCTGGCGAGCTACATGGTCGAAGGCGCCGGCAGCGACGACTACCGGCTCATCAAGACCATGCTCTACAGCCGGCCCGACCTGATGCACCGCATCCTGGCCGTGAACGCACAGGCCGTGACGGCCTACCTCAACGCCCAGATCGACGCCGGCGCGCAGGCCGTGATGGTGTTCGACAGCTGGGGCGGCGTGCTGGCCGATGGCGCCTTCCAGGAGTTCAGCCTGAACTACACGCGCCAGGTGGTGGCCGGCCTGAAGCGCGAAGCCGAAGGCCGCCAGGTGCCGGTGATCGTGTTCACCAAGGGCGGCGGGCTGTGGCTGGAAGAAATTGCCGCCGCAGGTGCCGACGTGGTGGGCCTGGACTGGACCATGAACCTGGGCACCGCGCGTGCCCGCGTGGGCCACCAGGTGGCGCTGCAGGGCAACCTGGACCCCAGCGTGCTGTTTGCCCCGCCCGAGGCGGTGGCGCGCGAAGGCGTGAAGGTGCTCGAGAGCTTCGGCCGCCCGCAGCGCCCCGATGGCCGCTGGGACGGCCACATCTTCAACCTGGGTCACGGCATCAGCCAGTTCACGCCGCCGGACCACGTCACGGCGCTGGTGGAAGCCGTGCACGCGCACTCGCGCCGGCAGCGCGCACCCGCCTGAGCATCCGCCTCCTGCAGGGCCGCCAGCGGCACGGCCGGACGCGCCGGCAGGCCTGCGCAGGCTGCCGGCGTGAGTGAGCACTCAGCGCCAGGGCTCGGCAGTGCCGCAAGGGTCGTCGCCCATGTGGCCGCATGTCGCGGTGCAACACGAAAAGTGGGGGGTGAGTGGTTGCTCAGGGCTTGACTTATCCCCAAATTCCAGCCTTGTGCCCACCCGGGCGTGCCCGCAGGGGCCGAATGCCAGAAAAGCCTCAAGTCACGTGCTAAGTTGTTGATTTTTATGAAGTCACACAACTGCCATCAAAACGGGCAACGGGGGCTGGGGGCCCGCAGAATCAAGCACTTGGCGCAGCTTGGCGCAGCTTCCCCACAAACTTATCCACAGATTTCGTGGATAGCTGGAAAAACCCTTGCCGATCATGCACTTGCGGCACTTGCTTGAAGTCGGGTGGAGCTTTCGCACGCAAGTGAAGCGCCGCCGGGACCCCCCATGACCCTGGGCACCCCCGGCACGGTGCCCGTGGCGGTGGAAACGCCGCGCCACACCAGCATCAGCGGCCTGCTCGACTACACCAGCCCCCAGCCCCTGGCCCCCGGCACCCTGGTGCGGGTGCCCCTGGGCAAGCGGGACGTGCCCGGCCTGGTGTGGGAAGCCGACCCCGGCGCCACCGCGCCCCCCGCGGCCCTGCGCGAGGTGGCCATGGCGCTGAGCGCGCTGCCGCCGCTGGGGGCCGACTGGCGCGCGCTGGTCGAGTTCGCCGCCGCCTACTACCAGCGCGGCGTGGGTGAACTGGCGCTGGCGGTGCTGCCGCCCGAGCTGCGCAAGCTCGACGACACCCAGCTCGCGCGCCGGCTGAAGCGCCTGGCGGCCTTGAAGCCGGCCGAAGCGGGCACGCCGCCGCCGCTGCCGGCGCTGAGCGAAGAGCAGGCGGCCGCACTGGCCGCACTCGCCGCCGTGCCCACCGGCCACCCGCCCCCGCCCGTGCTGCTGCACGGCGTGACGGGCAGCGGCAAGACCGAGGTCTACCTGCGTGCCGCCGCCGACGCACTGGCGCGCGGTCACCAAGCCCTGGTGCTGGTACCCGAGATCAACCTCACGCCGCAGCTCGAGTCGCGCTTTGCCGAGCGTTTTCCCGGCCGCCTGCTCGTCAGCCTGCACAGCGGGCTGACGCCGGCCCAGCGCCTGCGCCACTGGCTGCAGGCCCACCTGGGCCAGGCCGACCTGGTGCTGGGCACGCGGCTGGCAGTGTTTGCCTCGATGCCGCGGCTGGGGCTCATCGTCGTGGACGAAGAGCACGACCCCAGCTTCAAGCAGCAGGAAGGCGCACGCTATTCGGCGCGCGACCTCGCCGTGTGGCGCGCCCACCGCGCCGGCATGCCGGTGCTGCTGGGCTCGGCCACGCCCTCGCTGGAAAGCTGGCAGCGGGTGCAGGAAGGCCGCTACCTGCGCCTGGGCATGGCGCAGCGCATCGGCGGCGGCGCCATGCCGCGCGTGCGGCTGGTGGACATGAACCTGCTGCCCAAGCCCGGGGCCGGTGCGCCCGAGCGCGTGCTCGCCCCACCCTTGCTGGAGGCCATCGAAAAACGCATTGCCGCCGGTGAACAGAGCCTGCTGCTGCTGAACCGCCGCGGCTACGCGCCCGTGCTGCACTGCGGCGCCTGCGCCTGGAAAAGCGGCTGCCCGCACTGCAGCGCCTGGCGCGTGTTCCACAAGCTCGACCGCACACTGAAATGCCACCACTGCGGCTTCAGCGAGCGCGTCCCGCGCGCCTGCCCGGAATGCGGCAACCTCGACATCGCCCCCATCGGCCGCGGCACCGAGAAGCTGCAGGAGCAACTGGCCACGCTGCTGCCCCAGGCCCGTGTGGCGCGGCTGGACGCCGACACCACGCGCGCGGCCGGCAGCCTGCAGCAGCAGCTGGCCGAGGTGCACGCCGGCGAGGTGGACGTGCTGGTGGGCACGCAGATGCTGGCCAAGGGGCACGACTTCCGCCGCGTCACGCTGGTGGCGGCGGTGAACGCCGACGGCGCACTCTTCAGCAGCGACTTCCGCGCCCCCGAGCGCTTGTTCGCACTGCTGATGCAGGCCGCCGGCCGCGCCGGGCGCGACGCCGAACAGGCCGCACGCAGCGAGATGTGGGTGCAGACCTGGCACCCCACACACCCGCTGTACGCCGCGCTGCGCAAGCACGACTACGACAGCTTCGCCGCCGCGCAGCTGGAAGAGCGCCGGGCCGCCGGCCTGCCGCCCTTTGCCCACCTGGCGCTGCTGCGTGCCGATGCGCGCACGGCCGAGGCCGCCACCGGCTTCCTGCAGGAGGCCGCCACGCTCATCGACGCCACCACGGCCGGCGTCACGGTCTACCCGCCGGTGCCGCCCTTCGTGGCCAAGCTGGCCGATGTGGAACGCATGCAGATGCTGCTGGAATCACCCTCACGCAAGGCCCTGCAGCGCACGCTGGCCGCCTGGCTGCCCCAACTGAATGGCCTGCGCTCGCGCCACAAGGGGCTGCTGCGCTGGGCGGTGGACATCGACCCGCTGGCGATCTGAGGGCCTGAGAACTCCGAACTCCGAACCCCGAACCCGCACCGGACACGCGCATGAGCACCACCCTCTACGGCATCCCCAACTGCGACACCGTCAAGCGCGCCCGCGCCTGGCTCACCCATCGCGGCGTGGCGCACGGCTTCCACGACTTCAAGAAGCAGGGCCTGCCCGAAGACGCGCTGCAGCGCTGGCTGGCCGAGGCCGGCTGGGAGACGCTGCTCAACCGCAAGGGCAGCACCTGGCGCCAGCTGCCGCCGGCCGAACAGGCAGCGGTGGTGGATGCCCCTAGCGCCGCCGCCCTGATGCGGCGCGCGCCCAGTGTCATCAAGCGCCCGGTGGTGGCCTGGGCCGACGGCCGGCTGACGGTGGGCTTCGACGCCGTGGCCTGGGCGCGGGGCCTGGCCGGCCTCTAGTCCGCCGCCGGGCCGCCGCGGCGCGGCTCAAGCAGCCCGCTGCAACGCCAGCACCAGACCGGCCACGGGCTGGCGCTGTTCTTCCCGCAGCACCAGCGGCCGGGCCTGGCGCACCACCAGGCCGTGCGTGGCGGCCAGCTGGCGCAAGCCGGCCTCGCTGTGGGCGTAACGCAGGCCGCGGTGCAGGCGGTAGGGCGCCGCGGTCTCGTCGTGCTCCACGGTGAAGGCAAACACCCCGCCCGGGGCCAGCACACGGGCCACGGCATCGAACACCGGCGCCAGCTCGCCGATGTAGATGAAGACATCGGCCGCCACGATGAGATCGGCCTGCTCGCTCGCCGCGGCACGCGCCTGCAGGTGCTGCACGAGTTCGGCCTCGAACACGGCGTCGTAGTGGCCGCTGGCCCGCGCCTGCGCCACCATGGTGGGCGAGAGATCCACGCCTTCCAGGCGCTGTGCGTGCGGGCGCAGGAAGGCGCCGCTGAGGCCGCTGCCGCAGCCGAGGTCCAGCGCCAGGCTCGGGCCCCGACCGGGTTCGGCCACTGCGCCGGCCGCCGTGCCTGCGGCCGGCGCAGTGGCGCGCCAGGCCAGGGCGGCCGTCACCACGGCCTCGTGGCCGCAGTAGCGCAAGGTGCCCACCAGGTGTTCTTCGAAGCCTTCGGCGTAGGGGTCGAAGAGTGCGCGCACGTAGGCCGGCGGCGCGGTGGCGGGCGGGGCGCCATCGCCGACGGCGGCCGAGAAGTAGGCCAGCATCGCGGCGCTGTCGCTGGTGCTGCCGGCCTCAACGTCTGCGCCTTCGCCCGCCTGAGCCATCGCCTCGCGCGCACGCTGCAGCGCCTGGCGCGCAAGCGGCGTTTCGCCCAGCTCGTTCAGCAGCAGGCCCAGCTGCACCCAGGCTTCGGCCAGCTGCGGGTTCGCGGCGACGGCGGCTTCGAAAGCGCTGCGCGCCTCGGGCAGGCGGCCCAGGGTCTGGCAGGTCTGGCCGCGCAGCAGCTGCGCAGCGGCGTGGCCGGGCTCGGCCGGGCCCTGGTTGGCCAGCAGGGGCTGCAGCGCGACGAGCGCTTCTTCGTGTCGGCCCAGGCGGTTCAGCACCAGCGCGTGGCGCTGATGCGCAGCAGGCAGCTGGCAGCCCAGGGCGAAGGCGCGCTGCAGGCTGGCCAAGGCTTCGCCCTCGCGGCCCAGCGCGCTGCAGGCCAGCGCCCGGTGGCACCAAGCGTCGGGCTGCTGCTCATCGGCGGCCAGGGTTTCGTCCAGCACCGCCAAGGCTTCTTCGGGCCGGCCCAGGTGCAGCAGCACGGCGCCCAGGTTCACCAGCGTCGAAGGGCGGCCGGGCAGCAGCGCCAGCGAATCGCGCAAGGCCGCCTCGGCGCCCGTGGCGTCGCCGGCCTCGAACAGCGCCACGCCTTGCTGGAAGTGGGCGCGGGCGGTTTCGAAGGTGGTGGTCATGGCGGGCGGGGCAAGAGAAGAAAGGATGGTTGTGCGCAGCGCGCGCAAGCCGAAGGCGCGGCAGTGTAGGTGCGACGCGGGACCTGGTTGCTCGGTTGCGAAGACGCTCGGCTGCACGCCACGCCAGCGCCCATCGCCCTCACCCCGGCAGCACGCGCTGCAACTGCAGGGCTTCCGCCACGTGCGCGGTGCCGATGCGTTCGCTGGCCGCCAGGTCGGCAATGGTGCGCGCCACCTTCAGGCAGCGGTGTAGGCGGCGGCCGCTCCAGCCCAGGCTGTCGGCGGCGCTGCGCATGAAGCGCGCGGCGGTCTCGTCCAGCGCGCAGTGCTGGTCCAGCGCGGCCGCGGCCAGCTGGGCATTGGCCTGGCCCTGACGCCCGGTGGCGCGTTCGCGCGCGGCCGCCACGCGGGTGGCCACGGCGGCGCTGGGTTCGCCCTCGGGCAGGGCCAGCAGCTCGCCGGGCGGTGCGGCCAGCACTTCCACCTGCAGGTCGATGCGGTCGAGCAGCGGCCCCGACAGCCGCCCCTGGTAGCGCGCCACGGCCTCGGGCGTGCAGCGGCAGGCGCGGCCGCTGCGCGCCGGGGCGCCCAGCCAGCCGCAGGGGCAGGGGTTCATGGCCGCCACCAACTGGAACTGCGCCGGGAAGCTGGCCCGCCGCGCCGCGCGCGAGATGGTGATGACGCCCGTCTCCAGCGGCTCGCGCAGCGCTTCCAGGGCGGTGCGGGCGAACTGCGGCAGCTCATCGAGGAAGAGCACGCCGCCATGGGCCATCGAGATTTCCCCCGGCCTTGGCGGCGAGCCCCCGCCCACCAGCGCCACCGCGCTGGCGGTGTGGTGCGGGCTGCGCAGCGGGCGCTGGGCCAGCGGCAAGGTCTCGGCCACGGTCTGGTTCAGGCCCTGCAGCGCGGCGCTGGCCAGGGCCTCGGCTTCCGACAGCGGTGGCAGCAGCCCGGACAGGCGCTGCGCCAGCATGCTCTTGCCGGTGCCGGGCGGGCCGATGAGCAGAAGGCTGTGGCCGCCTGCGGCCGCAATCTCCAGCGCCCGCTTGGCGGCGGCCTGGCCTTTCACGTCGCGCAGGTCGGGCCCCGGCGCGGCCACCCCGCGCGGCCAGGGCACGGCCCTGGGCAGCGGCACGGCGGCCTCGCCCGGCAGCAGGGCGGCCACCACCTCGGCCAGGTTGCTGGCACCGCGCACCTCCAGGCCCGGCACCTGCGCGGCCGTGCGCGCGCTGGGCGCCGGCAGCACCAGCGTGG
>LJHT01000035.1 GCA_001295905.1 beta proteobacterium AAP51
GGCGCGCCGCAGCGGAGGCGGCAGCGGCGCGGCACCGCCGCGCCCGCCGTCGCGCCCACGTTCGGCGGTTGGCGTTGCCGCCAGGGCGCCTTGCCACAGCGAGGCCAGGTCGGCCAGCTCCAGCTGCGCCTGGCGCGCCAGCTCGGGCAGCAACTGCCGCTTCAGCGCACCATCGGGCAGTGCCATCCACAGTGGCTTGGCCTGGGCCAGCATGCGCGCGCGGCCTTCGGCGCTGGAGAGGTCGGCCTCTTCCGAGGCCTGCTCGATGAGCTGGCGCGACAGCGGCACGGCCTGCGCCACCTGCTGCTCGAAGGCGGCGGGGCCGAGTTCGCGCACGTAGCTGTCGGGGTCGTGCTCGCTGGGCAGGAAGAGGAACTTCACGCTGCGCAGATCGGTGGCGTGCGGCAGTGCAGCTTCCAGCGCGCGCGCGGCGGCGCGGCGGCCGGCCTTGTCGCCGTCGAAGCTGAAGACCACGCTGTCGGTGAAGCGGAAGAGCTTCTGCACGTGCTCGGCCGTGCAGGCCGTGCCGAGCGTGGCCACGGCATTGCCGAAGCCGTTCTGCGCGAGGGCCACCACGTCCATGTAGCCCTCCACCACCAGCGCATAGCCCTTGTCGCGCAGCGGCTGGCGCGCCTCGAACAGGCCGTAGAGCTCGCGCCCCTTGCTGAACAGCGGCGTCTCGGGCGAGTTCATGTACTTGGGCTTGCTGTCGTCCAGCACACGCCCGCCGAAGCCGATGACCTTGCCGTCCACGCCGCGGATGGGGAACATCACGCGGTCGCGGAACCAGTCGTAACGGCCGCCATCGCCTGCGGGCGTGGCGTGGCCTTCGTCGCGGTCCTTGTCGGCGTCTTTCAGCCGCACGAGGCCGGCTTCTTCGAGCAGCGGGTCGTCGTAGCTCGGGAACACGCCGGCCAGCGTGCGCCAGCCCGGCGGCGCAAAGCCCAGGCCGAAGCGCGCGGCGATGGTGCCGGTGAGGCCGCGCCGCTTCAGGTAGTCGATGGCGCGCGGCTGCGACTTCAACTGTGTGCGGTAGAAGTCGGCGGCGCGCTGCAGCACGTCGCCCAGCGACAGCCGGCGTTCACGCAGCGTGTCGCGGCGCTGGCGTTCTTCGGGGCTGACCTGCTCTTCGGGCACCGCCAGGCCCACGCCCTGCGCGAGGTCGCGCACGGCCTCGACGAAGCTCAGGCCCAGGTGCTCGGTGAGGAAGCGGATGGCGTCGCCGCTGGCCCCGCAGCCGAAGCAGTAATAGAACTGCTTCGAGGGGCTGACCGAGAAGCTCGGCGACTTCTCGCCGTGGAAGGGGCACAGCCCCATGAAGTTGGCGCCGCCGCGCTTGAGTTCGACATGGCGGCCGACGATGTCGACGATGTCGACACGGGACAGCAGTTCTTGCAGGAAGCCGGCAGGGATCACGCGCCGAGTCTAGCGACCCCGCCGTCGGGCGATGGCCCGGGCGCAGGGCCGCTGGGCGGCAGCGGGTCGGGGGCCGAGGCCAGGGCGAACATGCCTTTGTAGTCGCGCACCCAGGCCGCCACCTTTTCCACTGGCATGGGCGCGGCTATGCCCGTGCCCTGGCCGATTTCGCAGCCCAGCTCCAGCAGGGTGCGCGCCTGCGCCGGGCTTTCCACGCCTTCGGCCACCACCGTGCAGCCGAAGGTGCCGGCCAGGCCGATGACGCCTTGCACGATGGCGCGGTCTTGGTCGTCATCCAGCATGTGGTGCACGAAGCTGCGGTCGATCTTCAGCACGTCCACCGGCAGGCGCTTGAGGTAGGTGAGTGTGGAGTAGCCGGTGCCGAAATCGTCCAGCGCGAACTTCACGCCCATGGCCTGGCAGCGCGCCACCAGGGCCGAGGTGGCCTCGATGTCGGCATGCGCGGTGGTTTCCAGCATCTCCAGTTCCAGGTGCCCGGCCAGCGGCTCGGCATGGCGGGCCAGCAGTTCACCCAGGCGCTGGGCGAAGTCGGGTTCCTGCAGGTGGCGGGCCGAGACGTTCACGCTGACGGAGAAGTCGAAGCCATCGCGGCGCCAGTTCGCCAGGTGCTCCAGGGCATGGGCGATGACCCAGTCGCCGATGCTGGAAGACAGGCCGGTGTTCTCGATGATGGGCAGGAACTGCAGCGGCGGCACCAGGCCCTGCTGCGGGTGCTCCCAGCGCAGCAGCGCCTCGAAGCCGAGCACGTGGCCGCGCTTCATGTCTACCTTGGGCTGGTAGTGCAGCACCAGCTCCTGGCGGTCCAGCGCCTCTTGAATGCGACCGATGGCCAGCACGCGCTGTTCGGTGCGGCGGCGCTGCTCGGGGTCGAAGAACAGGTAGCCGTTGCGGCCGGCCTGCTTGGCGCCGTACATCGCGTGGTCGGCGTGGCGCAGCAGGGCGTCGGCATCGCTGCGGTCGATGGGGTAGACGGTGGCGCCCATGCTGGCCGTCACCTGCACCGGCGCCGCCGTGGCCTCCACCACATACGGCAGCGACACCACGCGCAGCACCCGTTCCACCGCCATGCGCGCTTCTTCCAGGGTGCCGGCGCGCAGCAGCAGCACGAACTCGTCGCCGCCCAGGCGCGCGGCGGCGTCGGTCCAGTTCGGGCGGCCGCGCAGGGCGCTGCGCAGGCGGCCGGCCAGCTCGGCCAGCAGGCGGTCGCCAGCGGCGTGGCCGTGCTGGTCGTTCACGGGCTTGAAGTGGTCGAGGTCGAGGTAACACACCACCAGCAGGTGGCCGTCGCGGTCGGCGGCGAGCATGGCTTGCTGCAGCAGCGTCGACAGCCGCGAGCGGTTGGGCAGCCCGGTGAGCTCATCGAAATGGGCCTGGCGCTCCAGCTGGTCGCGTGCGCTTTGCTGTTCGGTGATGTCGCTGATGACCAGCACGTGGTAGCGCCGCGCATCGGCGCTGCCATCGGCATTCAGGGGGCCGGGCACGGTGCTGATGGTGGCGTGCAGCATGCAGGGCGGGCCGTTGCGGCGCGGCTCCAGCAGCTCGCCGCGCCAGTGGCCCAGGTCGCGCAGGCTGGCCCACATGGCAGCGCGCTGCTCGCGCGCCACCGGGTCGTCGGGGGCCGGGCGCAGCAGCGAAGGCACGGTGCCGATGATCTCTTCGCGCGGCACGCCCAGGATCTGGGTGTAGGCCGGGTTCACGTCCAGCGCACGCAGGTCGGGGTCGGTGATCAGCAGGCCCTCGTGCAGGTGCTGGAAGAGGTTGGCCGAGAGGCGCTGGCGCTCCAGGGCCTCGCGCTTGTCGTGGATGTCGGCCAGCGTGGCCAGCAGGCGCAGCGGGCGGCCCGCGCCGTCGCGCTCGATCACCATCAGCGTGGCCTCGGCCCAGCGCCAGCCGCCTGCCCCGGGCATGCGCAGTTCGAGCTCGCGGCGCCCGGCCTGGCCCGTGCTCAAGGCCTGGATGGCGTCGTTCAGCTGCGCCTGGTCATCGGCGTGCACGCGTTGGCGCCAGGCACGCGGCGACCACGCGGCCCCGATGTGCCCGCTGAGCGAGCGCCACGCACCAGAGGCGAAGCTCTCGCCCGTGCCCAGGTGCCAATCGGCCACGCCCAGGCGCGAGCCTTCCAGCGCCCATTCCCAACGCTGCGCACGGCCTCGCCACTGCACGGTGGCGGCATGGCCCAGCAGCACGGCGGCGAGCATGCCGCCCAGCCAGCCGGCCAGCAGCGCGCCGGGGGCGCCCAGGGCCGTGGGCGAGGGGGCCGCAAACAGGGCTTGCTGGGCCTGGCTGGCGCCGAGCAGCCCCACCAGCACCAGCCCGCAGCTGGCCCAGGTGAACTGCTCGCGCAGCGCCAGCACCAGCAGCAGCAAGGGCGGCAGGAACCAGGCGGCAGCGGCCACCCAGGCCGACGAAGCGCCCGCCGCCGCGCTGCCGATGCCTGCCGCGGCCAGCAGCAGGCCCAGGCCGGCGGCACTGCGCCAGCCGGGGCGCAGGTGCTCGGCGCTGTTCGACAGGCTGCGTTCCAGGGCCAGCGCCGCGGTGCTGGCGGCCACCACACCCAGCGCCAGCACCACCCAGCCTGTGGAGGCCGATGCGAGCCACGGGTTGCCGGCGCCTGCTGCAGTCACTGCGTTGAGGGTCTCGGCAGGTGGCATTGCCAGGCCCATCGCCAAGCCTGTTGCCAAGCCCAGCGCCAAGGGTGCGGCCACCATAACGCCACCCACGGCGGCCAGCATGCCGACGTCCAGCGCGCGTTCGAGCCGGGCGTCAAAAGCCAGCTGGTGCAGCACGGCCCCGGCAGCCCAGCTGGCGGCACCCACCAGCGCCACCGACAGCACGCCCAGCGCCCCAGGCGCGCCCAAAGCCAGCAGCGCCACGGCCAGGCCCAGCAGGCTGCTGGCCCAGGCACTGCGGCCCCCGCACACGCGCGCTGCCAGGGCCACACCGGCCGGCAACGACAGCGCGGCCCAGAGCGGCAGGCTGCTGAAGCTCAAGGCACCGGCGAAGGCCAGCGCCGCCGTGGCCAGCGCCCAGGCTGCGCCCCGCAGCCCCACCGCCACACGGCTGCCCGAGCCGCGGCCCCAGCCGGGGCGCAGCGCCCCGGTTCGCGACATCAGAGTGCGAAGTCGGCCAGCGAAGCGCCGTTGGCCAGCGCCGAGGCCAGCCACTTGGGCTTCAGTCCGCGCCCGCTCCAGGTGTCGCCCGTGGCGGGGTTGCGGTACTTGGCCGCCACCTTGCCGGTGCCAGCGCGCTTGGGGGCTGGCGCGGGTTTGCCGGCGCCGATGTCGGCCATCGTCAGGCCATATTCGGCCATCAGGGCCTTGACCTTGTTGATGGCTTCGCTGCGCTGGTTGCGCTGGAATTCAGCGATCTGTTTTTCGAGCGCCGCCTTTTGGGCCAGCAACTCGCTCAGGGTGTCTTGTGCCATGTCTTTCGTCTCCCAGGGGCCCGTTGTGCCGCAAATATATACGTCGGGCCGCCAGATGTGGTTTCCAAAGGTCAGGCGGCGGGTGGCACGTAACCCGCGGGTTTGTCGGCATCGCCGCCGAAGAGAAACTGCTCCATCTGCCGCGCCAGGTATTGCCGGGCCCGCGCGTCGGCCAGGTTCAGGCGGTTTTCATTGACGAGCATCGTCTGGTGCTTCTTCCAGGCTTCGAAGGCGTCCTTGGAAATGTTCTCGTAAATGCGCTTGCCGAGTTCGCCAGGGTAAGGCGCAAAAGTCAGACCTTCGGCTTCCTTCTTCAGATAAATGCATTGCACCATGCGCGCCATGAGAGTTGCTTCCTTCAGAGTTTCTTGACCAGCACCTGCGAGCGCCGGTCCCAGTTGTATTTGCGTTTGCGCGCTTCCGGCAACCATTCCGGGTCGACGGGCGAGAAACCGCGTTTGATGAACCAATGCATCGTGCGTGTGGTGAGCACGAAGATACTGTCGAAACCGCCGGCGCGGGCCCGCTGCTCGATGCGCTTGAGCAGCCTTTCGCCATCACCCTGACCCTGGCTCAGCGGCGAGACGGTCAGCGCCGCCATCTCGGCGGTTCTGGCCTCCGGGTAGGGGTAGAGCGCGGCGCAGCCGAAGATGATGCCGTCGTGCTCGACCACGCTGTAGTAGCTGATGTCGCGTTCGATCTCGGTGCGCTCGCGGCGCACCAGCGTGCCGTCGCGCTCGAAGGGCTCGATGAGCTGCAGGATGCCGCCCACGTCGTCGCTGGTGGCCTCGCGCAGGCTCTCCAGCTTTTCATCGACCACCATGGTGCCCACGCCGTCGTGCGTGAACACCTCCAGCAGCAGCGCGCCGTCGGTGGCGTAGGGCAGGATGTGGCTGCGCTCCACGCCGGCCTCGCAGGCCTTCACGCAGTGCTGCAGGTAGAAGGCCGTGTCGGTGGGCAGCGTGGGCGGGGGCAGGGCGGCCAGCAGGCGCTTGGCGTCCACCAGCGCGAGTTCGGTGTCGATGCTGCTTTCGGGGTCGGCCTGGTCTTCGCGGATGCCGGGCATCTCGGTCATGAAGACCAGCTTGTCGGCCTGCAGCGCCACCGCCGTGGCCGTGGCCACGTCTTCCATCGTCAGGTTGAAGGCTTCGCCCGTGGGGCTGAAGCCGAAGGGCGACAGCAGCACCAGCGCGCCGATGTCGATGGCGCGCCGGATGGCCGCCGAGTCGACGCGGCGCACGAGGCCGCTGTGGATGAAGTCGATGCCGTCGACGATGCCCACCGGCCTGGCGGTGAGGAAGTTGCCCGACACCACCCGCACCGTGGCGTTGGCCATGGGCGTGTTGGGCAGGCCCTGGCTGAAGGCGGCCTCGATCTCGAAGCGCAGCTGACCTGCCGCTTCTTGCGCCGCGTCGAGCGCCACCGGGTCGGTGATGCGGATGCCGCGGTGGTAGCGCGAGACGTGGCCCTTGGCCGCGAGCTGCTCGGTCACCTGCGGCCGGAAGCCGTGCACCAGCACGAGCTTGATGCCCATGGCGTGCAGGATGGCGAGGTCTTGCACGAAGGTGTTGAGCTTGCCGGCGGCGATGGCCTCGCCGGCCAGCGCCACCACGAAAGTCTTGCCGCGGTAGGCGTGGATGTACGGCGCGACAGCGCGGAACCACGGAACGAAGGTGTGCGGGAAGACGAGGCTCATGGGGGGGGTCGACATCTGGGGGTCGACAGGTGCGCCGATTGTGCAGCAGCATCAGCGCCCCTCAACCTGCGCGCACGGCCCGCCGGGCCCGCCGAGACCCACCCCCAGGAGCCCACGATGGACGTCTACAAGACCCACGGTGCCTTCAGCTGGAGCGAGCTGACCACCCCCGACCCGGCGGCCGCGGCCGCCTTCTACGGTGCCTTGCTCGGCTGGGCCGTGAAGGACCCCGACCCGAACATGGGCGACTACCGTGTCGCCTCGGTGGGCGAGGACATGGTCGCCGGCATCTGCGCGCCTTTTCCCGGCGCGCCGCCGGCCCCGCCGCACTGGGGCGTGTACATCACGGTCGACGACGCCGACGCCAGCGCCGAGAAGTGCACCGCGCTCGGCGGCAAGGTGCTGGTGCCGCCGATGGACGTGCCCACGGTCGGCCGCATGGCCGTGCTGCAAGACCCGCAGGGCGCGGTGTTCAGCGTGATGACCTACAGCGACGGCTGAGCAGCGCCCCCGCCCGGGCGCGGAGATAATCCGCCGCCCGTGAACCCGCCCCCCTCCAAGCCGGCCCCGGCCCCGCGCGCAACGACCCGCGTGCCGCCGCGGCCCATCCCGCCCATCACCTACCCCGAATCGCTGCCGGTCTCCAGCCGGCGCGACGAGATCGCGCGCGCCATCCGCGATCACCAGGTGGTCATCGTCTGCGGCGAAACCGGCTCGGGCAAGACGACGCAGTTGCCGAAGATCTGCCTGGAGCTGGGTCGCGGCCTCGGCGCGGGCGGCACCGGCCTCATCGGCCACACGCAGCCGCGCCGCATCGCGGCCAGCAGCGTGGCCAAGCGCATCGCCGAAGAGCTGAACAGCCCGCTGGGCGACGTGGTCGGCTACAAGGTGCGCTTCCAGGACCGTCTGCAGCCCGGCGCCAGCGTCAAGCTGATGACCGACGGCATCCTGCTGGCCGAGACCGAGCGCGACCCGCTGCTGCGCGCCTACGACACCATCATCATCGACGAGGCGCACGAACGCAGCCTCAACATCGATTTCCTGCTGGGTTACCTGAAGCAGCTGCTGCCGAGGCGGCCTGACCTCAAGGTGATCGTCACCTCGGCCACCATCGACGCCGAGCGCTTCGCGAACCACTTCGCCGGCAGGCAAGGCCCGGCGCCGGTGATCATGGTCAGCGGCCGGCTCTTCCCGGTGGAGCAGCGCTGGCGGCCTTATGAAGAATCGCGCGAGTTCGATCTCGACAACGCAATCGCCGAAGCGGTGGACGAGCTCTGGCGCGCCGCCCCTGGCGACATCCTCGTGTTTTTGCCCGGCGAGCGCGAGATCCGCGAGGCCGCCGACCACCTGCGCCGCCACCTGTTGCAGCACGCCAAGGGCGGGCCACAGCCCGAGGTGCTGCCGCTTTTCGCGCGCCTGAGCCAGCAGGAGCAAGACCGCGTCTTCGAGGCCGGCAACGGCCGGCGCATCGTGCTGGCCACCAACGTGGCCGAGACCTCGCTGACGGTGCCGGGCATCCGCTACGTCATCGACGCTGGCACCGCGCGCGTGAAGCGCTACAGCTGGCGCAACAAGGTCGAGCAGTTGCAGATCGAGGCCATCAGCCAGGCCGCAGCCAGCCAGCGTGCCGGCCGCTGCGGACGCGTGGCCAACGGCGTGTGCATCCGCCTCTATGGCGAAGACGATTTCAAGGGGCGGCCGCGTTTCACCGACCCGGAGATCCTGCGCAGCAGCCTGGCTGGCGTGATCCTGCGCATGAAGGCCTTGCGCCTGGGCGCGGTGGAGAGCTTCCCCTTCGTCGAGCCGCCGCCGGGCAAGGCCATCGCCGACGGCTACGCGCTGCTGGCCGAACTGGGCGCGGTGGACGACGACAACGAGCTCACGCCCATCGGCGTGGAACTCAGCCGCCTGCCGCTGGACCCGCGCGTGGGTCGCATGATCCTGGAGGCGCGCAAGCACCAGGCGCTGAGCGAGGTGCTGGTGATCGCCGCCGCGCTGAGCGGGCAAGACGTGCGCGACCGGCCGCAAGACCGCGCGCAGCTGGCCGACGAGCGCCACAAGCCCTTCGACGACGAGCGCAGCGAGTTCATGGGCACGCTGAAGCTGTGGAAGTGGATCGAAGAGGGGCGGGGCACGCATGGCCACGCGAACCAACGCGACGCCCAGGTCGACAGCCACAAGCTCACCAACCGCCAGCAAGAGCAGCGCTTGCGCGACGCCTTCATCAGCCCGCGCCGCGTGCGCGAATGGCGCGACATCCACAGCCAGCTGCTGACGGTGGTGGCCGAACACGGCTGGCGCCTCAACGATGCGCCAGCCACCTACGAGCAGGTGCACCTCTCGCTGCTGGCCGGGCTGCTGGGCAACATCGGCTGCAAGAGCGACGACGAGGACTGGTACCTCGGCGCGCGCGGCATCAAGTTCTGGCGCCACCCGGGCGTGAACCTGAGCAAGAAGCCGGGGCGCTGGATCGTCGCGGCTGAGCTCGTGGAGACCACACGTCTCTTCGGCCGCGGCATTGCAGCCATCGAACCGCAGTGGATACCGCCGCTGGCCGGCCATCTGCTGAAGACGCAGCTGCTGGAGCCGCATTGGGAGAAGAAGGCCGCCGAGGTGGTGGCGCTGGAGCGCGCCACGCTCTACGGCATCGTCATCTACAACAACCGCAAGGTGAACTTCGGCCGCATCGACCCCGTGGCGGCGCGCGAGATCTTCATCCGCGAGGCGCTGGTGGGCGATGAGTGGGAGACGCGGCTGCCCTTCCTGGCGCACAACCGCAAGCTCATCGCGCAGGTGCAGGAACTCGAGCACAAGGCGCGCCGCCAAGACGTGCTGGTGGACGACGAGCTCATCCACGCCTTCTACGACCAGCAGCTGCCGAAAGACGTGTGCAGCGGCGCGAGTCTGGAGCGTTGGTTCCGGGAAGAATGCAAGAAGCAGCCAAAGCTGCTGCAGCTGACCCGGGAAGAGCTGATGCGCCACGAGGCGGCGGGCATCACCACCGACAGCTTTCCGAAGACCATCCGCCTGGGCGGCATCGACTGCACGGCCACCTACCTGCACGAGCCGGGTGATGCCAAAGACGGCGTGACCGTGACGGTGCCCATCTACGCCCTGAACCAGGTGAACGACGAGCGCTGCGAGTGGCTGGTGCCCGGCATGCTGCACGCCAAGGTGCTGGCGCTGTGCAAGACCCTGCACCAGCGCCCGCGCTCGCGCCTGGTGCCGCTGCCCGACTACGCGGCCGAGTTCTGCGAGCTCAGCACTTTCGGCCAAGGCAGCTTGATGGACGTGCTGCTGAAGGCGGTGCGTGAACGCACGCAGATCGCCGTGCAGCGCAACGACTTCAAGCTGGAGCAGCTGAGCCCGCACCTGTTCATGAACTTCCGCGTCGTCGACGAGCACGGCCGGCAGCTCGGCATGGGGCGGGATCTGGCGCACCTGAAAGCCGAGCTGGGTGGCCTGGCGCGCACGGCTTTCCAGGCGCTGGCGGTGCTGAAGAAGGCAGCGGCGCCCGCGCCGCCTGCCACGCCAACCGCGCCTGGCGCAACGACGCCGGCCCGGGCTTCACGGGGCGTCAGCGCCACCGTGGCACCAGCCCCGCCGCCGGCAGCGCCGGCCACCGCCGCAAAGCACACCACCTGGGCCTTCGGCGAATTGCCCGAGCTGATGGAGGTGCGGCGCGGCGCGCAGACGCTCATCGGCTTCCCGGCGTTGCTGGACAAGGGCACGCACGTCGAGATCGAGGTCTTCGACGAGCCCGAGGCCGCGGCCACCCAGCACCGCGCCGGCCTGCGCCGGCTGGTGGCCCTGCAGATCAAGGAACCGCTGAAGTACCTGGAGAAGAACATCCCCGGGCTCACGGCCATGGGCGGCGCCTACATGGGCCTGGGCACGCTGGAAGAGCTGCGCCAGCAGATCATCGACCTGGCCGTGGACCGCGCCTTCCTGGCCGACCCCTTGCCCGTGGACGAACGCAGCTTCAATGCCCGCGTGGCCGAAGGCCGCACGCGTCTGAACCTGATCGCCGCCGAAGTGGCACGCCAGGCCGGCGTGGTGCTGGCCGAACACGCCGCCGCGCAGCGCAAGCTGAAGGACAGCAAGCCTCCGCGCGAGGTGGCCGAGGACATCGCCGGCCAATTGCAACGCCTGGTGGGCAAGCGTTTCCTGATGGAGACCGACTGGGCCGCGCTGCAGCACCTGCCGCGCTACCTGAAGGCCGTGGTGCTGCGGCTGGACAAGCTGCGCGCCGACCCTGCACGCGACGCCGCGCGCCTGACCGAACTGCGCCCGCTGCAGCAGCGCTGGCAGCGCAAGCTGGCCGACCTGCGCGGTGCGCCGCACGCGCGGCTGGACGAGTACCGCTGGCTGCTGGAAGAGCTGCGGGTGAGCCTCTTCGCGCAGGAACTGCGCACGCCACAGCCCGTCAGCGTGAAGCGGCTGGACAAGGCCTGGGCGCAGATCGAAGGCTGAGCCGGTGCCTGGCGGGGCTTGAGAGCTCTTTGTCGGCACGGTCATGAGGGCATCAAAACTTTCTGCGAATCATTCGCATTAAGATATGCATCCCTTCAGGCTCTGCCGGCATCGCCGCACTTGACCATGTCCATCGCCCGTTCTTTCTTCCGTCTGGCCGCTTCCGTGCTGGCCGTGGCTGCCTTGGCCCCGTTGGCCCAGGCCCAGGAGAGGGTCTTGAACCTCTACAGCGCCCGCCACTACCAGACCGACGAAGCCCTGTACGCCGACTTCACCAAGGCCACTGGCATCCGCATCAACCGCGTGGAGGCCGACGACGCCGGCATCCTGGCGCGCCTGCGCGCCGAGGGCACGGCCAGCCCGGCCGATGTGATCTTGCTGGTGGACGCCGCACGCCTGTGGCGCGGGGAACAGGACGGCCTGTTCCAGCCGGTGAAGTCGGCGGTGCTGGAGCAGCGCGTGCCCGCGCAGCTGCGCGGCGGCGTCAGCGAGCAGGGCACGCAATGGTTCGGCATGTCCACGCGGGCACGCGTGGTGGTCTACGACAAGAGCCGTTTCAAGGCCAGCGATGTCGACACCTACGAAAAGCTCGCCGGGCCGGCGATGAAGGGCCAGGTGTGCATCCGCAGCGGTTCGCACCCCTACAACCTGAGCCTTTTCGGCAGCCTGATGGAGCACCTGGGCCCACAGGCCACCGAGAACTGGCTCAAGGGCCTGGTGGCCAACATGGCACGCGCCCCCAAGGGCGGCGACACCGACCAGATCCGCGCCGTGGCCAGCGGTGAATGCGGCGTGGCCATCACCAACAGCTACTACTACGCCCGCCTGGCCCGTTCCACCAAGCCCGAAGACCGCGCCGTGGTGGAAAAGACCGGCCTGGCCTTCCCCAACCAGGCCAGCTGGGGCACGCACGTGAACATTTCCGGGGCGGCCGTGGCGCGCAACGCCAGGAACCGTGACGCGGCGGTGCAGTTCCTCGAGTACCTGGCCAGCGACAGCGCACAGCGCTACTTCGCCGACGGCAACAACGAGCACCCCGTCGTGGCTTCCGTGAAGCCGCACACCGCGCTGGCAGCGCTGGGCAGCTTCAAGGCCGAGACCGTGCCCATCGCCAAGGTGGGTGCGAACACGGCGCAGGTGCAGCAGATGCTGGACCGCGTGGGCTTCAAGTAAGCCCTGGGGCGTCTATCCTCCGCATCGTCACGATCGACGAAGTGGAGGACGACGATGACCAAGCCGCCGAAGCGCGGATGCCGGGGCTGGCTGCGGGCTGCCCTGTTGTGCGGGGCGGGCGCCTGGGCGCCCGGGGTGTGGGCGCAGGGCGAGCCCGCTCCGGCCACTTCAGCCCCTTCAGCCGCGCTGGCCGCCGCGCCGGCAGACCTGCCGCCGGCCGAGCTGTTCTACCAGCGCCCGAACATCGAAGGCACGGCCTTGTCGCCTTCGGGCCGCTGGCTGGCCATGGCCACGCGCGGGCGCGGGCAGCGCACGGTGCTGGTGGTGTTCGACCTGAAGGCCTGGAAGCCCCTGGCCACGGCCGCGAGCTTCGCTGATTCCGACATCCGCAGCTTTGCCTGGGTGAACGACGAGCGCCTGGTCTTCGACCTCATCGACCGCCAGCGCGGCGGCGGCGACCAGCGCTTCGGCAACGGCCTGTTCGCCGTCAGCCGCGATGGCACCGGCCTCCGCCCGCTGATACGCCTGCGCGAACGAGCCTTCGTCACCGAGGAAAGGTGGGTGGGGCCTGAGCCACTTTCGCCCGCGCACGACTTGCTCCACGTGCCCGCAGGCGGCGGTGACGAGGTGGTGGTGGGCGAGTACCGCCGCAGCGAAACCGGCGAGCCGGACGGCATCATCGCCAAGCGACTGAACATCGTCACCGGCCGCACGCGCAACCTCTCCGAGGGCCTGCCCAGGCATGTGGCGCAATGGTGGTTCGGGCCCGATGGCGAACCCAAGGCGGTGTTGACCGTGCACCAGGGGCGCGCCGGCGTGCACTGGCGCGGCGCCGGCCCGGGCGCCGGGGAGGCCCAGCCGTCCGGCGCCGAAGCCGCGCGCTGGCGTGTGCTGGCCGAGGCGGGCACCTACGAGCTGCCCTTCAAGCCGCGTTTCGTCGATGCGGCCGGCAGCTTCTACGTCTCGGTCTCGGCGGGCGCGGACGGCATCAGCGAACTGCGCCGCTTCGATTTCCAGGCCGGCCGGCCCGAGCCCGAACCCGTGGTCAGCACGCCGGGCTTCGACTTCACCGGCGCCCTGGTCAGCGATGAAGACACGGGCCGCGCCTTGGGCGTGCGCGTGGTGACCGACGCGCAGACGACGGTGTGGTTCGACCCGGCCCTGGCCGCCATCCAGGCCGAAGCCGACCGCCGCCTGCCAGGCCTGGTGAACCAGCTCCAGTGCCGCCCCTGCAGCGGCCCGGGCGCGACGGTGGTGGTGCGCAGCTGGTCCGACCGCGACCCCGGCCAGATCTGGGTGCACTGGCCGGCCGAGCAGCGCTGGCGGCCCGTGGGCGCCGTCCGCGGCGGCATCGACCCCCGGCGCATGGCCAGCACCGACTTCGAGCGCATCCGCGCCCGTGACGGGCTGGAGTTCCCGGTGTGGATCACGCGGCCGGCCGGTGCCAAGGCCGGCCCGCTGCCCACGGTGGTGCTGGTGCACGGCGGGCCCTGGGTGCGGGGCCGCCACTGGCAGTGGAGCGCCCATGCGCAGTTCCTGGCCTCGCGCGGCTACCTCGTCGTCGAGCCCGAGTTCCGCGGCAGCACGGGCTTCGGCCAGCGGCTCTTCCGCGCTGGCTGGAAACAATGGGGCCAGGCCATGCAGGACGACGTGGCCGATGCCGTGGCCTGGGCCGTGAAGCGCGGCGACGCCGACCCGCAGCGCGTGTGCATCGCCGGTGCAAGCTACGGCGGTTATGCCGCGCTGATGGGGCTGGTGCGCCACGGCGAGCTGTACCGCTGCGCAGCGGCCTGGGTGGCCGTGACCGACCCCCGGCTGCTCTACAGCTGGCACCGCTATGGCGACGTGAGCGCCGAGTTCCGCCAGTTCGGCCTGCCCCAGCTGGTGGGTGACGCCACGAAAGACGCGGCCATGCTCGACACCGTGAGCCCCGTGCTGCAGGCCGAGCGCCTGCGCGCGCCGCTGCTGCTGGCCTTCGGCGCCGAAGACCGCCGCGTGCCCCTGGTGCACGGCACCCGGCTTCGCGACGCCTTGCGCGCCGCGGGCCGCGATCCCGAGTACTTGGTCTACCTCGATGAAGGGCACGGCTGGCTGCGGCTGGAGAACCAGGTCGACTTCGCCGGCCGGCTGGAGCGCTTTCTGGCACAGCACTTGCGATGAAAACCCAACACCATGGCGGCCCGCATGCTCCCTAGAATCCAGGGTTCCTTCGGTCGGGGCGCTCTACCTGTGTTCATGACCGGACTGTCGGCCAACAGCCCAGATCTGTCCCCGGAGGTATTCCGTGTTGCTGCGTCTTGCCCTTGTTCCACTGGTGATGGCACTGGTGCCGTGGGTGGCCATCGAAGAAGCCCGCGCCCAGGGCGCGCGGGGTGAACCCGCGAAGGCCGAGAGCCCCGAGGCCGCCGCTTCAGCGGCGATGGAGCGCGCCCAGCGCATGGCCGCCAACCCGATGCGGGTGATCATGCAGGCCAGCAAGATACGCCGCCGCCCTGGCGAGCTGGAGCCGCCGCCTCCGGAACCCGTGCGCCCGGCCGCGCGCGCCGTGGTGGCAGCCGCGCCGGCCCCGGCGCCGCGCGCATCGCCTACCGCGCCGGCGCCCGTGCGGCAGGTGCCTCAGGCTTCCGCTAGCGTGCCGGCTGCGGTGGTGGCTGCTGCCGCCCCGGCCGCCGTGCTGGCTACTACCGCCGAGCCTTTGCCAGCCGAGTTGCTGCCTAGCCAGAGCGCCGAAGCGCCGGCCCCGGCGCCGACCCGAACGGTGGCAGCGCCCGTGGCGGGTTCCGGGTCGCCCGCGGCGCGGGCACCGGTGCCTGCGTCTTCACCCGTGACCGCGCCGGCGGCGGCTCCGTTGGCCACGCCTGCAGCGGCCCCCGTCCCCGAACCTCTGGTTGCAGGCCCCGCGGCTTCCCCGCCGGCGCAGCCGGTGGCCGCCGCGCCAGGGCCTGCCGGCGCCTTGACCAGCCCGAGCCCCAGCCCGGCTCCGGCCACGCCTTCCAACGGCGCGGGGCTGTCGTCGCAGCCCAAGCTGATCTCGATGGTCGAGCCCGACGTTCCTGCGCGCGTCGTTCTCGACAACCCGCGCGTCACCGAAGTGGTGGCCGACCTCTTCCTGGGCGCAGACGGGCGCGTGATCTCGGTCTCGCTCGTTTCCTCGTTGCCCCGGGCCTGGCAGCGCTACGTCATTGGCGCGCTCGAGCGCTGGCGCTTCGAGCCGCTGCCCGCTGCGCGTGTGCACCGCGTGCAGCTGGTCTTCAGCGAGTAAGCCAGGCGGCAGCCCTGGCAAGCTAGGGCTGCAGCACCGCCAGCGCGCGGTCCAGCCCGCCTAGCGTGATGCTGATGCTGGCGCGGGCCTGCACCGCCGGCTTGGCGTGGAAGGCGATGGAGACGCCGGCCACACCCATCATCGGCAGGTCGTTGGCACCGTCGCCCACGGCGATGGTCGCGCTGGGTTCGATGCCCAGCAGCTCGGCCACCTCCAGCAGCACACGTCGCTTCTCGGCGCCGTCCACCACATCGCCCCAGGGGCGCGCCACCACGGCGCCGGTGAGGCGGCCGTCTTCCACCTGCAGCACGTTGGCACGGGCGAAGTCGAGCCGCAGGCGCTGGCGCACACGCTCGCTGAAGAAGGTGAAGCCGCCGCTGACCAGCAGCGTCTTCAACCCGGCGGCCTGGCAGGCTTGCACGAAGGTTTCAACGCCCGGGTTGAGCTGCAGCCGCTGCGCGTAAACCTCCTCCAGCGCCTGCACCGGCACACCGCGCAGCAGCGCCAGGCGGCGCTGCAGGCTGTCGCGGTAGTCGGTGATCTCGCCGCGCATCGCGGCTTCGGTGATGGCGGCCACCTCGGCCTTGCGGCCGGCCGCGGCCGCGATCTCGTCGATGCACTCGATGTTGATCAGCGTGCTGTCCATGTCGAAGGCCACGAGCTTGAAGCGGGCCAGGTGCAGCGGCAGGCTCAAGCCGCGCACGAAGAGGCCGGGCTCGATTTCGTGGGCAGGGTCCTGGGCACTCATCGGGGCACTCATAGGCGCATCCATCGGCGCATTCATCGACGCGTTCATGTCTTGGCTTTCAGGGGCTGACCCAGGTGCTTGAGCAAGTCGCGCAGATAGTGCGCGCGGTCGGCGGGCTGGCTGATCTCGCGTTCGATGCGCAGCTTGTCGTTGCCGGCGAGCTTGATGACGCGGTTCTTCTGCACCAGCTCGATGATGCGTTGCGGGTCGATGGGCGCCTGCGGCCGGAAGGTGATGTTCATCAGCTTCGGGCCGGCGTCGATCTTGGCCACGCCATAGGGCTTGGCCAGTACGCGCAGGCGGTGGGTGTCGAAGAGCGTCTGGCCCTGCGGCGGCAGCTTGCCGAAGCGGTCGGTGATCTCTTCCAGCAGGTTGTCGATGGTCTCTGCCTTCTCGGCCGAGGCCAGGCGCTTGTAGAGGTTCAGGCGCGTGTGCACGTCGCCGCAATAGGCATCGGGCAGCAGGGCGGGCGCGTGCAGGTTGATTTCGGTGGTGGCAGACATCGGGTTCAGCAGGTCGGGCTCCTTGCCGGCCTTGAGGCTGCGCACGGCCTCGCTGAGCATGTCGTTGTAGAGCTGGAAGCCCACCTCCATCATGTTGCCGCTCTGGTTCTCGCCCAGCACCTCGCCAGCGCCGCGGATCTCCAGGTCGTGCATGGCGAGGTAGAAACCGCTGCCCAGCTCTTCCATGTCCTGAATGGCCTGCAGCCGCATGCCGGCCTGCTTGGTGAGGCCTTCCACGTCGGGCACCATCAGGTAGGCATAGGCCTGGTGGTGGCTGCGGCCCACACGGCCGCGCAGCTGGTGCAGCTGCGCCAGGCCGAACTTGTCGGCGCGGCTGATGACGATGGTGTTCGCACTCGGCACGTCGATGCCGGTCTCGATGATGGTGCTGCACAGCAGCACGTTGTGGCGGCCGGCGACGAAATCGCGCATCACGCTTTCCAGCTCGCGCTCGGGCATCTGGCCGTGGGCGATGGCGATGCGCGCCTCGGGCAGCAGCTCCATCAGCTTCTGGCGCCGGTTCTCGATGGTCTCCACTTCGTTGTGCAGGAAGTAGACCTGGCCGCCGCGCTTCAGCTCGCGCAGCACGGCTTCGCGGATGACGCTGTTGCCTTCGCTGCGCACGAAGGTCTTGATGGCCAGCCGGCGCTGTGGCGCGGTGGCAATCACGCTCAGGTCACGCAATCCTTCCAGCGCCATGCCCAGCGTGCGCGGGATGGGCGTGGCGGTGAGCGTCAGCACGTCCACCTCGGCGCGGAAGGCCTTCATCGCTTCCTTGTGGCGCACGCCGAAGCGGTGTTCTTCGTCGATGACGAGCAGGCCCAGGCGGTTGAACTTGACGTCGGGGCTGAGCAGCTTGTGCGTGCCCACCACGATGTCAACCGTGCCGTCGGTGATGCCTTCGATGGCCGCCTTCACTTCCTTGGTGGTGCGGAAGCGCGACATCTCGGCAATCTTCACCGGCCACTTGCCGAAGCGGTCGACCAGCGTCTGGTAGTGCTGCTCGGCCAGCAGCGTGGTGGGGGCCAGCAGCGCCACCTGCTTGCCGCTCATCACCGCGACAAAGGCCGCGCGCAGTGCCACCTCGGTCTTGCCGAAGCCGACGTCGCCGCAGACCAGGCGGTCCATCGGCCGAGGGCTCACCATGTCCTGAATGACAGCGTGGATGGCCGCACGCTGGTCGGCCGTTTCCTCGAAACCGAAGCTGGTGGCGAAGGCCTCGTAGTCGTGCGCGCTGAAGCGGTGCGCGTAGCCCTCGCGCGCCGCGCGGCGGGCATAGAGGTTCAGCAGTTCGGCCGCGGTGTCGCGCACCTGCTCGGCGGCCTTGCGCTTGGCCTTGTCCCATTGCGGGCTGCCCAGCTTGTGCAGCGGGGCTTCGTCGGCGCTCACGCCGGTGTAGCGGCTGATGAGGTGCAGCTGGCTCACCGGCACGTAGAGCGTGGCCTTGTCGGCGTACTCCAGGTGCAGGAATTCGCTGGTGCCTTCGCCCAGGTCGATGTTCTTCAGGCCCTGGTAGCGGCCGATGCCGTGGTTCATGTGCACCACGGGGTCGCCGATCTTCAGCTCGGACAGGTCCTTGATCAGCGCGTCGACGCTGCTGGTCTGCTCTTGCTTGCGACGGCGGCGCGCCTCGCGCGTGGTGGCGAAGAGTTCGGTCTCGGTGACGAACTGCACCGAAACGCCGGCCTCGGCGTCCAGCCAGTGAAAGCCTTCGGCCAGGGGCGTGGTGGCAATGGCCACCTTCTCGGCGCCAGTGAGAAAGTCTTCCAGCGAATCGGCCGCGGGCACGCTGAGCTTGTTGTCGCGCATCAGTTCCAGCAGGCTTTCGCGCCGGCCGTCGCTTTCGGCCACCAGCAGCACGCGGTAGGCCCCCAGCGTGATGTGCTGCTGCAGCTTGTGCAGCGGCTCGGTGGCGCCGCGGTCGATGCTCAGGTCGGGCAGTGGCCGCGCCCACTCGACGGGTTCGCACCCGCGCAGCGCCAGCGTGGCGTGTGCTTGCGTGCGCGTGAAGAATTCTTCGGCCGGCATGAAGATGCTGGCCGGCGGCAGGATGGGCCGCTCGGGGTCGTGCTGCAGGAAGCGGTGGCGCTCGCGCGTGTCTTTCCACCAGCCTTCCAGCGCCTCGTCCACGGCGCCGTGCAGCACGAGCGCGGCGTTTTCGCCGAGGTAATCGAAGATCGTGCCGGGGCTGTCGAAGAACAGCGGCAGGTAATACTCGATGCCGCCGCTGGCCAGGCCCGTGTCGATGTCCTTGTAGACGCGGCAACGCGTGGGGTCGCCTTCGATCTGCTCGCGCCAGCGTGCGCGGAAGGCCTTGCGCGCGGCCTCGTCCATGGGGAACTCGCGGCCCGGCAGCAGGCGCACCTCGGGCACGGGGTACAGGCTGCGCTGGGTATCGGGGTCGAAGGTGCGGATGCTGTCGACCTCGTCGCCGAACAGGTCCACGCGGTAGGGCACCAGGCTGCCCATCGGAAAGAGATCGATCAAGCCGCCGCGCACGGCGTATTCACCCGGGCTCACCACCTGGCTCACGTGCTGGTAGCCGGCCAGCGTGAGCTGGCTCTTGAGCTTGGCTTCGTCGAGCCGGCTCTTCTGCTTGAACTGGAAGGTGGTGCCGGCCAGGAAGGAGGGCGGTGCCAGCCGCGTGAGTGCGGTGCTGGCCGGCAGCAGCACGACATCGAGCTCGCCGCAGTGGATGCGCCACAGCGTGGCCAGGCGCTCGCTGATGAGGTCCTGGTGCGGGCTGAAGGTGTCGTAGGGCAGCGTTTCCCAGTCGGGGAAGACGGCCACACGCAGCTTGGGCGCGAAGAAGGGCAGCTCGTCGGCCAGGCGCTGGGTGTCGGCCGGCTCGGCGGTGAACACGGCCAGCAGGCGCTTGTTCTCGGCGTGGCGCTGGCCCAGGCGGGCCAGCAGCAGGGCGTCGGCGCTGCCTAGAGGGCGCGGCAGGCTGTAGCGCTTGCCCGGCGCGATGTGTGGAAGGTGCATGAGGGGCCCGGAAACGACGGCAGCCCCGGCATGCAGCTTTCGGCTGTGCGAAGGCGGCTCACGGCGGGGCTTGGTGAGCCCGGATTCTAGAATCCGACGCCATGTCGACACTGCCACGCTGTTTTGCCTTGGTGCCCTGTGCCGGCGTGGGGCAGCGTGCGGGCGTGGGCGGGCCCAAGCAGTACGCGGCACTGGCCGGCCGCACCGTGGTGACGCACACGCTGGCCGCGCTGGCGGCCGTGCCGCGGCTGCAGCAGACGCTGGTGGTGCTCTCGCCCGACGACACCGTCTTCGAACGGCATGCGCCGGGCTTTGCCGGCTGGGTGGCGCGCAGCGGCGGTGCCACGCGCGCTGCCAGCGTCGCCGCCGGCTTGCAGGCGCTGCGCGAACACGGCGCGGGCGATGAAGACTGGGTGCTCGTGCACGACGCGGCCCGCTGTCTGCTGCAGCCGGCCTGGGTGGAACGCCTGATCGACGCCTGCCTGCCCGATGCCGTGGGCGGCCTGCTGGCCTTGCCGCTGGCCGATACGTTGAAGGCCGCCACCGCCGACGACCGCGTGGCCGCCACGCTGGAGCGCAGCGCCAAGTGGCTGGCGCAGACGCCGCAGATGTTCCGCCTGGGCCTGCTGCAGCGTGCGCTGCACAGCGGCGAGGCTGCCGGCCTGAACATCACCGACGAAGCCAGCGCCATCGAGGCCCTGGACCTGGCGCCGCGGCTGGTGCCCGGCGACCTTGAGAATTTCAAGCTCACCTGGCCGGCCGATTTCGTGCTGGCCGAACGCCTGCTGCGCAGCCGGCTGTGAACCCCCTGACGCCCACCGCATGAACCTGCTCAATCTACGCATCGGCGAGGGCTGGGACACCCACCAACTCGTCACCGGCCGCCCGCTGGTGCTGGGCGGCGTGACCATCCCGCACAGCCACGGCCTGCTGGGCCATTCCGACGCCGACGCGCTGCTCCACGCCATCACCGATGCCATCCTCGGAGCCGCAGCGCTGGGAGACATCGGCCGGCATTTCCCGGACACTGCCGCCGAGTTCCACGGCGCCGATTCCACCGTGCTACTGGCTGAAGCCGGGCGGCGCGTGCAGGAAGCCGGCTACCGCGTGCTCAACATCGATAGCACCATCGTCGCCCAGGCGCCGAAGATGGCGCCGCACATCCCGGCCATGTGCGAGCGCATCGCCGCCACGCTGGGCCTGCCGCTGCAGAGCGTGAACGTGAAGGCCAAGACGGCCGAGAAGATGGGCCCGGTGGGTGAGGGCCGCGCCATCGAGGCGCGTGCCGTGGCGCTGCTGTGGCGCGAAGACCCGGTGCTTGGCTGAACGGCTGCCCTGGCCGACCCTGACCTCAGGGCCCAGCCTCAGGTCGCGCGCTTGAAACGCAGGTGCGCCACCAGCCCGCCATCGGGCGCGTTGGCCAGTTCCAGCGTGCCGCCCATGCGCTGCATCGACTTTTCCACGATGGCCAGCCCCAGACCCGCCCCCGTGGCGGCGGTGCGCGCGGCGTCGCCGCGGAAGAAGGGCGTGGTCAGCTGCGAGAGTTTTTCCGGCGCCACGCCCGAGCCATGGTCGCGCACGCTGATGATGGCCCAGGGGCCCGTCTTCACGTAGCTCACGGCCACCTCGGCCCGGCCGGTTTCGGTGCCGCGGCCGTAGCGGCGCGCGTTCTCGAACAGGTTCAGGAACACGCGCGCCAGCTCGGTTTCGTCGGCCATCACCTGCAGGTCGATGGCCACGCGCGAGGTGATGCGGATCTGCCCCGGGTCGCGGAAGAGCGAGGCCTCGCGGTCGATCACGGAAGACACCAGCACCGGGCGCAGCTGCGAGTCGCCCGGCCGCGCGTAATCCATGAACTTGTCGATGATGGCGTCGAGCTGGTCGATGTCCATCGCCATGTTGCGCTTGGCCTCTTCGTCCTCGACGCTCATCTCGGTTTCCAGACGCAGCCGCGCCAGCGGCGTGCGCAGGTCGTGGCTGATGCCGGCCAGCATCACCGCGCGGTCTTCCTCCACGCGCGCCAGTTCGCGCGCCATGCGGTTGAAGCCCATGTTCACCTCGCGTATCTCGCTGGTGAGCGTGTTCTCGTCCAGGCGTGAATCGAGGTCGCCTTCGCGGATGCGGCTGGCGGCGAAGCTCAGCTGCTTCAAGGGCCGGTTGATGAGGCTGGCAATCGCCACCGAACCCACCAGCGTGGCCAGCAGCGCAATGCCCGTCCAGGTGAGCAGGGTCTCGCGGTTCACGCTGGCGGCGTGTTCGGGGCCGGCTTGCAGCCAGAAGCGGTCGCGTTCGCGCTCGCGGTCGATGGAGAAGCCCACCCAGAGGCCGGGCACGCCATTGACGCTGCGCGCCACCACGGCGTCTTCGCCCAGGGCGCTGCGCAGTTCCTGGCCCACGCGGCGCGAGAAGCGGTCGGTCTCGAAGGTTTCCCAGGTGTCGGCCGGCTCGCGGGGCGAGACGCGTGCGCCGCCTTGCGCCGTCAGGCTTTTCATCAGCGCCACGCGGCTGATGCCGTCGGTGGTTTTCAGCGCCGCCCGCGCCAGGTTCACCAGGCCCGCGGTCTGCTGCGCGGCCTGCACCGCGCGCGGTTCGAGTTCGAGCGCGCGCAGCGTCTGCAGCCACGCGAACACGCCCCCCGCCAGCAGCAGGGCCAGCAGGAAGAAGGTGCGCCAGAAGAGGCTCAGGCCTAGTGGCTTGCGACGGGGCACTGGAGGGTCAGGGGGTCAATGCGCATGCAGCCAAGGCCGGAGCGGCTCAGTTCGCGCCATCGGGCACGAAGACATAACCCACGCCCCACACCGTCTGGATGTAGCGCGGCTGCGCCGGGTCGGGCTCCAGCATCTTGCGCAGGCGGCTGATCTGCACGTCCAGGCTGCGGTCGAAGGGCTCGAACTCGCGGCCGCGCGCCAGCTGCGCCAGCTTGTCGCGGGAAAGCGGCTGGCGCGGGTGGCGCACCAGCGCCTTGAGCATGCTGAATTCGCCGGTGGTGAGCGCGATCTGCTCGCCGTTCTTGCTGAGGCGGCGCAGGCTGAGGTCGAACTCGAAGGGCCCGAAGTTCACCACCTGCGCTTCCTTGCTGGGCGCGCCCGGGGCCTCGGGGGCCGGGCGGCGGCGCAGCACGGCGTGGATGCGGGCTAGCAGTTCGCGCGGGTTGAAGGGCTTGGGCAGGTAGTCGTCGGCGCCGACCTCCAGGCCCACGATGCGGTCGACGTCTTCCACCTTGGCCGTGAGCATGATGATGGGCGTCTGGTCGTTGGCGGCGCGCAGGCGGCGGCAGATGCTCAGGCCGTCTTCGCCGGGCAGCATGAGGTCGAGCACGATGAGGTCGACCGTCTCGCGCGTGAGCACCCGGTTCAGCGCCTTGGAGTCTTCGGCCAGCAGCACGTCGAAGCCTTCCTGGGCCAGGTAGCGGCGCAACAGGTCGCGGATGCGCGCGTCGTCGTCCACGACCACGATGCGGTCGGGCCTGGCGTTGGCGGGTGGGGTCATGCGGGGCTCCCTGAATTTGTAACAGCCGCATTGTGGGGGGCCGGTCGCTGGCGTTCGGGGGCGGCCTGACCATCTGTTACAAGTCTTTCGGCACGCCAGCAGACCAGCCGGGGTCAACCCGCGATGCCTGCCGCGCGCTGTAGGGGTGGGTGCCCGATCCGGGCTGCAGGCCTGGCGCGTGTGCCGGGCAAGAAAGGAAGACGATGAAGAAACTTGGCCTCGCGAAGTTCCAACGCGCCCAGGGCGCTGCGGTGGCGGGCACGGCCCTGGCCCTGCTGGCCACGGCCGTCACGAATGCCGCGGCCGACAGCCCGCCGGTGCCGCAGAACGTCATCAGCCTGTCGGCCACGGCCACGGTGGATGTGCCGCAGGACTGGCTGACCGTGGTTTTCGGCACCACGCGCGAGGGCAGCGATGCCGGCGTGGTGCAAGGCCAGTTGAAGCAGCTGCTGGATGCCGCCCTGAACGAGGCGCGCAAGGTGGCCAAGCCCGGGCAGGTGGAGGTGCGCACGGGGGGCTTCAGCCTGCAGCCGCGTTACGCGCCCATCAACCCGCGCGCGGCGGCCGCCGGTGCGCCGCCGGCCATCTCGGGCTGGCAGGGCAGCACCGAGCTCATCGTCGAGGGCCGCGACACCCAGGCCATCGCGCAGCTCACCGGCCGCATTCCGGGGCTGACGATTTCGCGCGTGGGCTATTCGCTGTCGCGCGAGGCCAGGCAGAAGGTGGAAGGCGAAGTCACGGCGCAGGCCATCGAGCAGTTCCGCGCCCGCGCGCTGACGGTGAGCCGGCAGTTCGGCTTCACGGGCTACACCGTGCGCGAGGTCAGCGTGGGCAGCGACGCCAGCGGTGGCCCGGTGCCCATGCTGCGCATGCAGGCCTCACGCGCCATGGCCGACGAGGCGGCGCTGCCTACCGAGGCGGGCAAGACCAGCGTGAATGCCACGGTGAGTGGCAGTGTGCAGATGACGAAGTGAGGGTGGCGCGGGGGGCTGTCACTGAGCCCCTCGCCCGCGTGAAATCGCGGGCTCGCACAGCTCGATGCATTCGCGGCCTTCCGGCCGCTCATGTCATTGCGCTGTCCATCCCCCATCGACAGCCCAGGCCTGGCCGCGGACGTTCTGCGCGGCCGGGCTGCAGAGGAAGACCGTCAGCTCGGCCAGTTCCTCGGGCGTGGTGAACTGCAGCGACGGCTGCTTTTCACCCAGCAGCCGGCGTTTGGCCTCTTCGTTGCTCACGCCTTCGGCCACGGCACGGGCGTCCACCTGCTTCTGCACCAGGGGGGTGAGCACCCAGCCCGGGCAGATGGCGTTGACGGTGATGCCGGTGGTGGCCGTTTCCAGCGCCGCAGCCTTGGTCAGGCCCACGATGCCATGCTTGGCAGCCACGTAGGCGCTCTTGTTCGCGCTGGCCACCAGGCCGTGCGCCGAGGCCACGTTGACGATGCGGCCCCAGTTGCGCGCGCGCATGCCCGGCAGCGCGGCGCGCATGGTGTGGAAGGCCGAGCTCAGGTTGATGGCGATGATGGCGTCCCAACGCTCGACGGGGAAATCCTCCACCCGCGCCACGTGCTGGATGCCGGCGTTGTTCACGAGGATGTCGCAGGCGCCCAGCTGCGCCTCGCAGGCCTGCACCATGGCCTCGATCTCGGCCGGCTTGCTCATGTCGGCGCCGTGGTACAGCGCGCCGGGGTCGAGCGCACGCACCTGCGCCAGCGCGCCTTCCACATCGCCGAAGCCGTTGAGCATCACACGGGCGCCTTCGCGGGCCAGCTGCAGCGCAATGCCCAGCCCGATGCCGCTGGTGGAGCCGGTGACGAGCGCAGTCTTTCCTTGAAGCGTGGGCATGGGGCGGTGGCCGGTTGATACGATGAGTTCATTATCCGACCGAGCACCGAGCCCTTGATGAACGAACCGCGCCTGGCCCACGTGCAATGCCTGTCTGCCCGCGGCCTGCACCGCATGGCCTATTGGGAATGGGGCGCAGCCGACAACCCGCGCGTGCTGGTGTGCGTGCACGGCCTGTCGCGCCAGGGGCGTGACTTCGACACCCTGGCGCGCGACCTGGCCAACGACTATCGCGTGGTCTGCCCCGATGTGGTGGGCCGCGGCCACAGCGACTGGCTGGCCGACCCGCTGGGCTACGGCATTCCCACCTACGTGGCCGACATGGTCACGCTGGTGGCGCGGCTGAACGTGCCGCAGGTCGACTGGGTGGGCACCTCGATGGGCGGCCTCATCGGGCTGATGCTGGCTTCGCTGCCCAACGCCCCCGTGCGCCGGCTGGTGCTCAACGACGTGGGCCCCGTCATCCAGGCCCAGGCGCTGACGCGCATCGGCAGCTACCTGGGGCAGCCGGCGCATTGGCCCACGGTGGAGGCGGCGGCCGATGCGCTGTGGGCCATCTCCCAGGGTTTCGGCCCACACACGCGCGAAGAGTGGCTGGCACTGACGCGGCACCAGCTCAAGGCCGAGGGCCAGGGCTACAAGCCACATTACGACCCGGCCATCGCGGTGCCCTTCAAGGCCGTGACGGCGGAACTGGCCGCCGCAGGCGAGGCTGCGCTCTGGGCCGCCTACGACCGCATCACGGCCCCCACGCTGCTGCTGCGCGGCGCGCAGAGCGACCTGCTCTCGGCTGAAACGGCCCAGGCCATGACGGTGCGCGGCCCGCAGGCGCAGTTGCACTCGCTGCCGGGTGTGGGACACGCGCCCACACTGGTAGCGGCCGACCAGCGCGCGGTGGTGCGCGCCTTCCTGCTCGGCCCATGAAAAGCGCGGCATCGGCTGCGGCCGGTGGCGCAGCGGCCATCGTGCACCTGGCCAGCGTGGAAAGCGGGCTGGGGCACGACGGGCAGCCGGGCCCCGGGGCAGCGGGGCAGGGCGCAGCAGCAGGCGCGAACCCGGCGGACCCCGTGCAGCGCGCCCGTGCCTTTGCCGAACCCCTGCTCGCCGGCCAGGTGCTGGACACCGGTGAAGACGCCCTGGCCCATGCCGACGGCACGGCCGCCGTGCTGCGCCACATCGGCGGCGCGCCTTCGCTGTGCGCGGCGGCCTACCTCGTCTACGCGGGCGACTATCTGCAGCGCCCCGAAGAAGTGGTGCACAAGGCCTTCGGCGAAAGCTACGCCAGCCTGGTGACGCTGACGCGCAAGCTGGTGCAGATACAGCGCGCCGCGCGCTCGGCCGTGTCGCAGGAAGGCCAGCGCGGCCTGCAGCTGGAACGGGTGCGCAAGATGCTGCTGGCCTTCAGCCGCGACCTGCGCGTGGTGCTGCTGCGCCTGGCGTCGCGGCTGCAGACGCTGCGCTGGCACGCTGCACAGCGCCAGCCTTGCCCGGAAGCGCTGGCCAGCGAAAGCCTGCAGGTGTTCGCGCCGCTGGCCAACCGCCTGGGCATCTGGCAGATCAAGTGGGAACTGGAAGACCTGTCGTTCCGCTTCCTGCAGCCGCAGGAGTACCAGCGCATCGCCGGCCTGGTGGACGAAAAGAGGGCCGAACGCGAACAGCAGGTGGCCGCCGCGCGCGAGCAGCTGGCCACGCTGCTGCAGCGCGCGGGTGTCGCGGCCGATGTGCAAGGGCGGCCCAAGCACCTCTACAGCATCTGGAAGAAGATGCGTGGCAAGGGCCTGGCCTTCGAGCGTGTGTTCGACACCCGCGCCCTGCGCGTGGTGGTGGACGACGTGGCCGCCTGCTACATGGCCTTGGCCCGCGTGCACGAGGCCATGAAGCCCGTGGACGGCGAGTTCGACGACTACATCGCCCGCCCCAAGCCCAACGGCTACCAGAGCCTGCACACCGTGGTGCTGGGCGCCGACGGTCGGCCGCTGGAAGTGCAGATACGCACGCGTGCCATGCACGAGCATGCCGAACACGGCGTGGCCGCGCACTGGATGTACAAGGAAGCGGGCGCCAAGGGTTATGCCGGCGTCAGCGCCGTGGGCGAGTTCGAAGACCGCGTGGCCGAAGCGCGCAAGGCCGTGCTGCGTGAACTGCTGGCCTGGGAGCGCGATTTCGCCAGCCAGGGCGCCGAAGGCCCTGCCGGGGGCCCGGCGGCGGCGCCCGTGGAAGGCGAGCGCATCTACGTCTTCACCCCGCAGGCCACCATCATCGACCTGCCGGCCGGCGGCACGCCGGTGGACTTCGCCTACGCGCTGCACACCGACCTGGGCCACCGCTGCCGGGGCGCCAAGGTCGACGGCGCGATGGTGCCGCTGAACACGCCGCTGCAATCAGGCCAGACGGTGGAAGTGGTCACGGTGAAGGAAGGCGGCCCTTCGCTCGACTGGTTGAACGCCGAGCTGCACTACCTGGCCAGCGCGCGCGCCAAGGCCAAGGTGCGCGCCTGGTTCAATGCCGAGCAGATGGCGCAGACCATCGCGCGCGGCCGCGAGGCGGTGGAGAAGCTGCTGCAGCGCACCGGCAGCACCGCGCTGGAACGCCAGGCCCTGGCCGAGCGCCTGGGCTTCAAGACGGCGGAGGCCTTGTTCGAACTAGTGGGCAAGGACGAGTACTCGCTGCGCAACATCGAGAACCTGCTCAAGCCCGCCGAACCGGCGCCCGAGGCCGACAAGGTGCAGCTCGGACGTTCACGCGCGGAAGAGGGCGGCGGCCGCGGTGGCGTGCTGGTGGTGGGCATGGACTCGCTGCTGACCACGCTGGGCAAATGCTGCCGGCCGGCGCCGCCCGACGCGATCTGCGGCTTCGTCACGCGCGGCCGCGGCGTGGCGGTGCACCGTGCCGACTGCAGCAACCTGCGCCAGATGGCGCAGACCTCTCCCGGCCGCGTGATCGAGGTCGCCTGGGGCCGGCCAGGCGGCGACAAGGCGCCGGTGTACCCGATGGACGTGGTCATCGAGGCCGCCGACCGCAGCGGCCTGCTGCGCGACATCAGCGAAGTGTTCACGCGCGAGAAGGTCAATGTCACGGGCTCGCAGACACAAAGCGCCAAGGACGGCGGCACGGCCTGGATGACCTTCACGGTAGAGGCCACCGACACGGCCCGCCTGGGTACGCTGCTGGCCCACATTGCCCGCGTGCCGGGCGTACGTCACGCACGGCGGCGCTAGCTTGCGCCAGGTGCGGCGGCGGGGCCGCATGCGGGCTCGTATATACTGCGAGGCTGCCCCAGGCGCGTAGCTCAGCTGGTTAGAGCACCACCTTGACATGGTGGGGGTCGTTGGTTCGAGTCCAATCGCGCCTACCAAATTCGTTTGGAGAATGAAGCACCCCGCGGAAACGCCGGGTGCTTTTTTCTTGGCCGGCCGGTGCGGCCTCAGGTCGGCGTGGGTGTGCCGGCCATGCGGTCGTGGCGCAGGAAGAAGCGGCGCGCCAGCGCCACCAGTTGCGGTTGCGTGGGTTGGTCCACCGTCTCGTAGCCCACGATGTGCGGCGCGAGGGCTGCGCGGTGCTTTTCGACGTAGTGGCGGAAGTCCGACAAGCCGGTCTTCGAACCCGTCACCAGCACTTCAGGAATGCCGGTCAGCGCGTCGCACACGGCGGCGTAGAACTCGTGTTCGCTGCGCACGCCGCTGGCATGGCGTGCGGTGTGGTGGGAGTGGGCCTTGATGCGCTGGGTTTCCAGGTGCTCGGCGTCGAACTGCAGCACTTCGGCGCTTTGGTGGTCGATGCGCAGCACGGCGTGAAAGGTGGTCATGGTGGAAGGCTCCGGGTGGGGTTTAACGCGGGTTTTCGTAGGCGGTTTCGCAGGGCACGCAGCGGCGGGCCCAGGGCTCGACCTTCAGGCGGTCGAAGGCGATGCTCTCGCCGCAATCGGCGCACTGGCCGAAGCCGGGCAGCGCCAGGCGGTCGAGTGCGGCGCTGACGGCCTGCAGCTCGCGCTGCTCGTGGGCGGTGAGGGCGGCGGCCACTTCGCGCTCGGGGGCGCGCTGGGGGCCGTCGTCGGCGTCCTGCGCCAGGGTCTCGGCGGCGCGCTCGGCCATGCTCAGGCCGTGCAGGTGGGCCGCCAGCTGCGCCTTCAACTGCTTCTGGCGCAGTTGCAGCTCGGTTTGCAGCAGGCTGTGCTGGCCAGCGGTGAGGAGGGTGCTCATGGGTGTCTCCGGGTCGGTGCGCAGGCGGCGCCTGGCACAGCCTCAGCATGCGCCCATGTCGGCCTCATGGGCTTGCGCGGCGTCAAAAGGCACGGGCTTGCCCAGCCTAGGGTTTTGGATAACAGGGCAAGCGTTGTGCGGTGCGGAAAAAACCCCACGCCGCGCATACCATTACCCCAATGCTGCACCCGAAGAGACAGCCCGCCCGCATGACCGAAGACGTGATCCTGGAGACCCGGGCCCTGACCAAGGAGTTCAAGGGCTTCGTGGCGGTGAGCAAGGTCGATCTCAAGGTGCGCCGCGGCAGCATCCACGCGCTCATCGGCCCCAATGGCGCTGGCAAGACGACCTGCTTCAACCTGCTGACCAAGTTCCTCTCGCCCACCTCGGGCCAGATCCTCTTCGAGGGCCACGACATCACCGCCGAGACGCCGGCCCACATCGCAAGGCGGGGCGTCATCCGCTCGTTCCAGATCTCTTCGGTGTTCCCGCACCTCAGCGTGCTGGAGAACGTGCGCGTGGCACTGCAACGCCACCTTGGCAGTTCCTTCCAGTTCTGGCGCTCCGAGCGTTCGCTGGACAGCCTGAACGACCAGGCCCTGGCGCTGCTGGCCCAGGTGGACCTGGACAAGTACGCACAGCTCACGGCGGTGGAGCTGAGCTACGGCCGCAAGCGCGCGCTGGAGATCGCCACCACGCTGGCCATGGACCCGAAGCTGATGCTGCTGGACGAGCCCACGCAGGGCATGGGCCTGGAAGATGTCGACCGCACCAAGCAGCTCATCAAGAAGGTGGCAGCCAGCCGCACCGTGCTGATGGTGGAACACAACATGAGCGTGGTCGCCAGCCTGGCCGACACCATCACCGTGCTGCAGCGCGGCGCCACGCTGGCCGAAGGGCCGTACGAGCAGGTGTCGAAAAACGCGGCCGTGATCGAGGCCTACATGGGCAGCGCCAGCACCGAACTAAAAGGGGCGCATTGATGCCGGCCCTCTTCCTGGAAGTGAAAGACCTGCACGGCTGGTACGGCGAATCGCACGTGCTGCACGGCATCAGCTTCGACGTGCAGGAAGGCGAAGTGGTCACGCTGCTGGGCCGCAACGGCGCGGGGCGCACCAGCACCATGCGCGCCATCATGGGCCTGATCGGCAGCCGCAAGGGCAGCATCAAGGTGCGCGGGCAGGAAACCATCGCCATGGCCACGCACCGCATTGCGCGGCTGGGCATCGGCTACTGCCCGGAAGAGCGCGGCATCTTCAGCAGCCTGTCGGCCGAAGAGAACCTGATGCTGCCGCCCACGCTGGGTGCCGGGGGCATGAGCCTGGAAGAGATCTACGCCATGTTCCCGAACCTGAAGGAACGCGCGCAAAGCCAGGGCACGCGCCTGAGCGGCGGCGAGCAGCAGATGCTGGCCGTGGCGCGCATCCTGCGCACGGGTGCCCGGCTGCTGCTGCTGGATGAAATCTCCGAAGGCCTGGCCCCCGTCATCGTGCAGAAGCTCTCCGAGATGGTGAGCACGCTGCGCAGGCAGGGCTACACCATCCTGATGGTGGAGCAGAACTTCCGCTTCGCCGCGCCCTTGGCCGACCGTTTTCTCGTCGTCGAACACGGCGAGGTCATACAAAGTTTCACGCAGGCCGAACTGCCCTCGCGCATGGAGCGCCTGCACGAATACCTTGGTGTCTAGCCCCACGCTGGCCGCCGCCTACCCTGACCCGCCATGAGGAGACTGAAATGCAACTGAAGAAGATCGCCGCCGCCTGCACCCTGGCCTGTGCCGCCACCCTGGGCGCCCTGGCGCCTGCCCATGCCCAGGTGTCGGGGGATGTCATCCGCATCGGCATCATCACCGACATGTCGGGCCTGTATTCCGACATCGACGGCATTGCCGGCGTCGAGGCCATCCGCATGGCGGTGGCCGAGATGGGCGGCGCCATCAACGGCAAGAAGATCGAGGTCGTCTACGCCGACCACCAGAACAAGGCCGACGTGGCCGCCGCCAAGGCGCGCGAGTGGTTCGACACGCAGGGCCTGGACATGCTGATCGGCGGCACCAACTCGGGCACCGCGCTGGCCATGGCCAAGGTGGCGGCCGAGAAGAAGAAGCCCTTCCTGGTGGTGGGCGCCGCGACCTCGGCGCTGACCAACGACCAGTGCAACCCCTACACGGTGCACTGGGCCTACGACACCGTGGCGCTGGCCAAGGGCACGGGCCGTGCGGTGGTGGCAGCCGGCGGCAAGAGCTGGTATTTCCTGACGGCCGACTACGCCTTCGGCGCGCAGCTGCAGAACGACACCTCGGCCGTGGTGAAGGCCGCAGGCGGCACGGTGGTGGGCGCAGTGAAGCACCCGCTGTCGGCCAGCGACTTCAGCAGCTTCCTGCTGCAGGCCCAGGCCAGCAAGGCGCAGATCCTGGGCCTGGCCAACGCCGGTGGCGACACCATCAACAGCATCAAGGCCGCCAATGAATTCGGCATCACCAAGAGCATGAAGCTCGCGGGCCTGCTGGTGTTCATCAACGACATCCACAGCCTGGGCCTGAAGACGACGCAGGGTCTCTACCTCACCGACAGCTGGTACTGGAACCGCGACGCCGAGACGCGCGCCTGGAGCCGCAAGTTCTTCGAGAAGATCAAGCGCATGCCTTCCAGCATCCAGGCGGGCAACTACTCGGCCTCGCTGCAGTTCCTGAACGCGGTGAAGGCCACCGGCAGCGACGATGCCGACAAGGTGCTGGCCCATATGCGCAAGACCAAGATCAACGACATGTTCGCCAAGGGCGGCTTCATTCGCGCCGACGGTCGCATGGTGCACGACATGTACCTGATGCAGGTGAAGAGCCCCGACAAGAGCACCGAGCCCTGGGACTACTACAACGTGGTGCAGACCTTCAAGGGCGAGGACGCCTGGCAGACCAAGGCCGACAGCAAGTGCGCTCTTTGGAAATGACGCGCTGACCCGGCCCCCCGCGCGCGATGGAGATCTTCGGCATTCCCATTCAAGCCTTCATGGGCCAGCTCTTGCTGGGCCTGGTGAACGGCTCGTTCTACGCCATGCTCAGCCTGGGCCTGGCGGTGATCTTCGGTTTGCTGGGCATCGTGAACTTCGCGCACGGGGCGCTGTACATGATGGGCGCCTACGTGGCCTGGCTGGGCGCCGAGTACGCCGGCATCGGTTTCTGGTGGAGCCTGCTGCTGGCGCCGCTGGTGGTGGGGGCCATCGGCGTGGTGATCGAGCGCACGCTGCTCAAGCACCTGTACAAGATCGACCCCATCTACGGCCTGCTGCTCACCTTCGGCCTGGCACTCATTGCCGAAGGCGTGTTCCGCGACCAGTTCGGCGTGTCGGGCCAGCAGTACCCGGTGCCTGACCTGCTGCAGGGTGCCACCAACCTGGGCTTCATGATCCTGCCGAACTACCGCGGCTTCGTCATCTTTGCCTCGCTGCTGGTGTGCCTGGCCACCTGGTTCGTCATCGAACGCACGCGGCTGGGCAGCTACCTGCGCGCGGGCACCGAGAACCCGGCGCTGGTGCAGGCCTTCGGCGTGAACGTGCCGATGATGGTGATGCTGACCTACGGCGCCGGCGCCGGCCTGGCGGCGCTGGCCGGCGTGCTGGCCGCGCCCATCATCCAGATCACGCCGCTGATGGGCAGCAACCTCATCATCGTGGTGTTCGCGGTGGTGGTGATCGGCGGCATGGGTTCCATCCTGGGCAGCATCCTCACGGGGCTGGTGCTCGGGCTGGTGGAGGGGCTGACCAAGGTCTTCTACCCCGAGGCCTCCAGCATCGTGGTCTTCGTCATCATGGCCATCGTGCTGATGATCCGGCCCGCCGGCCTGTTCGGGAAGGAGAAGTGAGATGAGCGCATCCGCTTCTGCCGCTGACGCCCAGATCCAGCGTTGGTCGAAGATCGCCTGGGGCTTGGGCCTGGCGCTGCTGGTGGCGGCGCCTTTCCTGGGCGTCTACCCCATCTTCATGATCAAGGCGCTGTGCTTCGCCATCTTCGCCTGCGCCTTCAACCTGCTGCTGGGCTACACCGGGCTCCTGTCCTTCGGGCATGCCGCCTATCTGGGGGCGGCGGCCTATGTCACGGGCTGGCTGGTGCGTTCGGCGGGCTTCTCGCCGGAGCTGGGCATCCTGGCCGGAGCCTTGTCGGGCACGGTGCTGGGGGCCATCGTCGGCTTCATCGCCATCCGGCGCCAGGGCATCTACTTCGCGATGATCACGCTGGCCATGGCGCAAATGATCTACTTCGTCTGGCTGCAGGCGCCTTTCACGGGCGGTGAAGACGGGCTGCAGGGCGTGCCGCGCGGCACGCTGTTCGGCTTCATCCCGCTGCAGAACGACCTCGTGATGTACTTCGTCGTGCTGGCGGCTTTCGTGGCGGTGTTCCTGGCCGTCATCCGCATCGTGCATTCGCCCTATGGCCAGGTGCTCAAGGCCATCCGCGAGAACGAACCGCGCGCCATCTCGCTGGGCTACGACGTCGACAAGTACAAGCTGCTGGCCTTCGTGCTCAGCACCACGCTGGCCGGGCTGGCGGGTGCGCTGAAGACCGTGGCGCTGGGCTTTGCCACGCTGTCCGATGCGCACTGGTCGCTGTCGGGAGAGGTGGTGCTGATGACGCTGCTGGGCGGCATGGGCACCTTCGCCGGGCCGGTGGTGGGGGCCTTCACCATCATCGGGCTGCAGAATTTCCTGGCCGACCGCGTGGGTTCCTGGGTCACCGTGATCATCGGCGCCATCTTCGTGGTGTGCGTGGTGGGATTCCGGCGCGGCTTCGTCGGCGAGCTGCTGGCCTGGCTGAAGCGCCGCCAGGCCAGCAAGCCCTGAGCCGCCACCCGTCCCCGCGGCTGGCCGTTCGCGCCACAGCACGGGTGTTTCGTCGCAGCGCCGGGTGGCGGGGTGCCCGGGGCGCGTTAACCTCTCGGCTTTACTTCTGCACCCCCGGGCGCGCCAGCCTTGCGCGCCCGTATCGAACATGCGCGCACCCCGTCCCGTCTGGCTTCCTGTTCTGGCTTCCGTTGTGATGTTGGCTGCCTGTGGCAAGCCGGAAGGCGGCGGGCCGTCCCCTGGTTCTGCCGCTTCTTCCGCTTCTTCCGTTGCCGCCGGCAAGGGGGCCGCCCAGGCCGCCGCGCCGGCCGCCACGCTGCTGCTGGCCCCCGAAGACCTGCTGACCCTCAGCCCCAGCCGGCTGGCCAGCGGGCCCGTCATCACCGGCTCCATCCAGCCCGAGAAACGCGCCGACCTGCGCGCCGAGCTCGGCGCCGTGGTGCTGCAGGTGCTGAAGGAGAACGGCCAGACCGTGCAGCGCGGCGACCTGCTCGTGCGCCTGGACGACACCGCCATCCGCGACAGCCTCACCTCGGCGCAGGAATCGCAGCGCGCTTCCTCGCAGGCCTTCGAGCAGGCCGAGCGCCAGGTCGAGCGCCTCAGAACCCTGCAGGCCCAGGGCATGACCTCCATGCAGGCGCTGGAAGACGCCCAGGTGCGCCGCAACAACGCCCAGAGCGACCTCGTGGCGGCCCGCTCGCGCGTGGCCACGGCCCAGCAGCAGCTGCGCCGCACCGAGGTGCGCGCGCCTTTCGACGGTGTGCTGAGCGAGCGCCGCGTCTCGGCCGGCGACACCGTGCAGGTGGGCCGCGAGCTGGTGAAGGTGATCGACCCGCGCAGCATGCGCTTCGAAGGTCTGGTGTCGGCCGACCGGCTGGCCGAACTGAAGCCCGGGCTGCCGGTCAGCTTCCGCATCAACGGCTTCACCCAGGCTGAATTCACCGGTGAGGTGCGCCGCGTGGACGCCACGGCCAACCCCATCACCCGGCAGGTGGAAGTGCTGGTCGACTTCAAGCCGGCCAGCTCCGCGCCGCAGGTGGCCGGGCTGTTTGCCGAAGGCCGCATCGACACCGGCACGCAGACCACGCTGCGCGTGCCCGAAAGCGCCGTGGTGCGCGCGGGCGAAGCTACCCAGGTGTGGAAGTTCCAGGGCAGCCAGATCCAGCGCGTGGCCGTGAAGCTGGGCGAGCGCGACAACCGCCGCGGTGAGTTCCCGGTGCTGGGCGGCCTGGCCTCGGGCGACCGCGTCCTGCGCACGCCGGTGGGCACGCTGGTGGACGGCCAGGCCGCGCGCCTGGCTGAAGCCGCCGCCAAGCCCGCCGCACCCTCGGGTGGCGGGGCCAGCCCGGCCACCGCCGTTGCCGCCGAAAGGTAAGCACCATGTTCCTCAGCGATTTCAGCGTCAAGCGCCCCATCGCGATGGTGGTCATCATCATCGGGCTGATGGCTTTGGGCCTGCTGGCCTTGAGCAAGCTGCGCGTGAACCAGTTGCCCGACGTCGAGCCGCCCGTGCTGGTGGTCAACGTGGCCTACCCCGGCGCCAGCCCCGAGACGGTGGAGCGCGAGGTGGTCAGCCGCATCGAGAAGGCGATGCAGAGCATCTCGGGCGTCGAGCGGCTGACCTCCACCTCGCGCGAAGGCAGCGCGCAGTTCGTGCTGCGCTTCAGCTTCGAGAAGAACCTCATCGAGGCCGCCGACGAAGTGCGCAATGCCATCGGCTCGGTGCGCTTCAAGCTGCCGGTGGAGATGCGCGAGCCCACGCTCATCCGCGTGGACCCCACGGCCCAGCCGGTGATGCAGCTGGCCCTGTCTTCCAGCACGCTGAGCCATGCCGACATCTCGCGCCTGGCCGAAGACAAGCTGGCCGACCGCTTCCGCGGGCTGCAGGGCGTGGCCGTGGTCAACGTCAACGGGGCGCTGCGTCGCGAGCTGAGCGTGCTGCTGCATGCCGAGCGCCTGCGCGAGTTCTCGGTGTCGGTCACCGAGGTGGTGAACGCGCTGCGCACGCAGAACGCCACCGCGCCCGTGGGCAAGGTGCGCGGCACGCTGGAAGACCAGAGCATCCGCCTGGTGGGCCGCATCGAAAGCCCGGCCGAGTTCGGCCGCATCGTCATCAAGCGCCGCGGCGACAGCGTCGTGCGCCTGGCCGACGTGGCCACGGTGCAGGATGGTTACGCCGAGATCACCACGCGCTCCATCCGCAGCGGCAACCCCAACGTGGGCCTGAGCGTGACGCGGGCCCGTGACGCCAGCACGGTGGCCGTAGCCGACGTGGTGCGCAAGGAAGTGGCCCAGGTCGCCAAGGAACTGCCGCCAGGCACGACGCTGGAGGTGGTGGAAGACAGCGGCAAGCAGGCCGAGAGCAGCCTCTACAACGTGATCCACGCGCTGGTGTTCGGTGCCGGCCTCACGGTGTTCGTGGTCTACGTGTTCCTGAATTCCTGGCGCAGCACGCTCATCACCGCCCTGAGCCTGCCCACCAGCGTGCTGGCCTCGTTCATCGCCGTGTGGCTGTGCGGCTTCTCGCTCAACTTCATGAGCCTGCTGGGCCTGAGCCTGGCCATTGGCGTGCTGATCGACGACGCCATCGTGGTGCGCGAGAACATCGTGCGCCACATGGAGATGGGGGCCGACCGCATCACGGCCGCGCTGAAGGGCACCTCGGAAATCGGGCTTGCGGTGGCCGCCACCACCTTCTCCATCGTGGCGGTGTTCATTCCGGTGGCCTTCATGCCCGGGGTCTCGGGGCAGTGGTTCGCGCCGTTTGCCATCACCGTGGTGGCTTCGGTGATGGTCAGCCTGTTCATCAGCTTCACGCTCGACCCCATGCTCTCGGCCTACTGGGGCGACCCGCCGAACCACCACCTCGAGAAGAAGCGCGGCATCTCGCTGATGCTGCAGCGCTTCAACGCTTGGTTCGACCACCAGGCCGACCGCTACGGCAACCTGATCGCCTGGGCCTTGCACCACCGGCGCCTGATGGCCGTGTTCGCAGTGCTCAGCATGGTGGCCGCCATCGGCCTGCAGGTGAAGTTCGGCGGCAGCAGTTTCCTGCCCACCTCTGATGTGGGCACCATCGCCATCGACGTGCGCACGCCTTCCAGCGCCAGCCTGGAGTACTCGCGCCTGAAGGTGGAGGCCGCGGCGACGCTGGCGCGCAGCCTGCCCGAGACCGAGGCCACCAACAGCCAGGTGCGCGTGGGCGGTGGCCGCATCTATGTGGACATCGGCAAGAGCACCGAGCGTGCGCGCGGCGCGCCCGAGATCGCGGCCGAGCTGCGCACGAAGATGGCGCAGCTGGTGGGGGCCGAGTACGTGGTGCTGGACGACCTGAACATGGGCGCGCAGAAGCCGGTGCAGATCCGCTTCACGGGTGAAGACTCGCGCCGGCTGCTGGAGCTGACCAACGAGTTCATGGTCAAGCTGCGCCAGGTGCCGGGCGCGGTGGACGTGGGCCTGTCGGAGCAAGACCCGCAGAACGAACTGAAGATCGAGCTCGACCGTGCCCTGGCCAACAACCTGGGCATCAGCGTCAACGACGCCGCGCAGGCCCTGCGTGTGGCCTTCGCGGGCGTGGAAGTGGGTGACTGGGTCGACCCCAGCGGTGAATCGCGCGACGTGGCGGTGCGCCTGCACCCCGACGACCGTGTCGACGCCAGCAACATCGAGCGCCTGCCCATCGCCGTGAGCGGCAGCAACATGGTGGTGCCGCTGGAGCAGATCGCCACCATCAGCATGGGCAAGGGCCCCAGCCAGATCCAGCGCGAGGACTCCAAGCGCACCATCACCGTGGCCGCCAACGTGCAGGGGCGCAGCGCCGGCGAGGTGACGGCCGACGCCCGCCGCATCGCCAACGAGATGAACTTCCCGCCCGGCTACGGCCTGCAGCTGGCCGGTGCCAGCCGCGACCAGCAAGAGGTGTTCGGCGCCATGGGCACGGCGCTGGTGATGGGCGTGGGCCTGATGTACCTCATCCTGGTGGTGCAGTTCAGCAGCTTCACGGCGCCGCTGGCGGTGATGCTGTCGCTGCCGCTGTCGCTCATCGGCGTGGTGCTGGCGCTGCTGGCCGTGGGCAGCGGGCTGAACCTGATGAGCCTGATCGGCGTCATCATGCTCATGGGCCTGGTGGCAAAGAACGCCATCCTGCTGCTGGACGCCGCGCGCATGAAGGAAGCCGAGGGCATGCAGCGCGAAGAGGCGCTGATGGTGGCCGGCCGCATGCGCTTCCGGCCCATCCTGATGACCACCTTCGCGCTGGTGGCCGGCATGGTGCCGGTGGCCGTGGGCATCGGTGAAGGGGGCGAGTTCTACCGCCCCATGGCCGTGGCCATCATCGGCGGCGTGATCACCAGCACGGTGCTGACGCTGCTGGTCATTCCCAGCTTCTACGACAGCATCGAGGTGGCACGCGACAACATGCTGGCCAAGTTCCGCCGGCGTGAAGCCCGCTGGAATGCGTTCGCTGCCTTCACGCTCACCTTCCTGGAGGCGCTGGCGACGCTGGTGTTCCTGCGTTTCGTGTGGCGCCTGCTGGCGCGGCTGCTGGGCCTGGCGCGGCGCGGTCCGGTTCAGCCGGCTTGATGGGGGAAGTGGCCCGGTGCACGGGCCTGCGGGCGGTGCCGCGGTGGGTTGGGGGGCCTCTCAGGGCCTGGGGCCCCCTGGCTGGCCGGTCAGCGTGCCGAGGCGATCTGCCCGCTGGCGGGCTGCTGCTCGGCGCGTTCGGCCGGTGCAGGCGTGCCCGAGAGGTTGATACCCAGCGTGAGCAGCGTCAGAAGCACGGCGAAGACCACGGGCTCGGTGCGCACAGGCCGGCGGCGGCGCAGGGCGGGGGTCGGGGCGATGGCTTGGACTGGGTTCACGGTCGGTGCTCGAAACAAGATGTACGTATTGGGACACGGCTCTGTGTCGGCGGGGTGAATGCTGCCCCCGGTAGCCCGTGACGAATTCCCCCCGTTTCAGGACGTGACCATGGCTGACCCCCCAGGTGAGTGGGCCCCCGAGCAAGGCCTGCGGCTGCTGCCGACGCTGGAGCAACTGGCCCGCGAGGCCGGCCGCTTGATCATGGATGTCTACGGCAGCGCCTTCGAGGTGCAGGCCAAGGCCGACCGCTCGCCCGTGACACTGGCCGACGAGCGGGCCGAGGCCTTCCTCACCCCGGCGCTGCAGGCGCTGCACCCGGGCTGGCCCGTGGTGGCCGAAGAAGCGGCTTCGCGTGGGGAAGCGCCGGCGGCGGCGCGCACGTTCTGGCTGGTCGACCCCCTGGACGGCACGCGCGAGTTCGTGGCGCGCAACGGCGAGTTCACGGTCAACATCGCACTGGTGCACGAGGGCCAGCCTGTGCTGGGCGTGGTGCTGCTGCCGGTGGGCGGGCGCCTCTTCAGCGGCGTGCCGGGGCAGGGCGCCTGGGAGGTGCCCGATGCCAGCCCGGGCAGCGCGCGCCGGCCCTTGCGGGTGCGCCCGGTGCCGCCCGAGGGTCTGCACGTGGCGGCCAGCCGTTCGCATGGCGACGAAGCCGCGCTGCAGGCCTACCTGCAGCAGCACCTGCCCGGCCAGCGAGTGGCCGCGCGGGTGACGGCCGGCTCTTCGCTGAAGTTCGGCCTGCTGGCCGCGGGCGAGGCCGACCTCTACGCCCGCCTGGGTCGCACCATGGAATGGGACACCGCCGCCGGCCACGCGGTGCTGCTGGCAGCCGGTGGCAGCGTCTGCACGCTGGCGGGCGCCCCCTTGCGCTATGGCAAGCCCGGCTTCGAGAACCCGCATTTCGTGGCGCGCGGCGTGAGCCTACCGCCGGGGTAAGCCCCGGGGCCGGGGCCAGGCAGGCGGCTCCTAAAATGAAGGCGCAGCCCTTCGCTGCTTGAAGGAAGGTTCGCATGCCCAGCCGCCGACCCCCGGCATCCGCCTCTGACGAGGCTGCACCCGCCGTCGGCCCCGTGCGCACGATCAAGAAGTACCCCAACCGGCGCCTCTACGACACGCAGACCAGCAGCTACATCACGCTGGCCGACGTGAAGCAGATGGTGCTGTCCAGCGAAGAGTTCGAAGTGCACGACGCCAAGACGCACGAAGACCTCACGCGCAGCATCCTGCTGCAGATCATCCTGGAAGAAGAGTCGGGCGGCGTGCCCATGTTCACCACGCCGGCGCTGGCGCAGATCATCCGCTTCTATGGCCATGCCATGCAGGGCGTGATGGGCACCATGATCGAGAAGAACCTGCAGGCCTTCACCGAGCTGCAGGCGCAGTTCCTGAACCAGAGCAAGGGCCTGTACGACCCCAAGCACCTCAGCCCCGAGGTGTGGACCCAGTTCATGACCGGCCAGGCCCCGGCGCTGCAGAACATGATGGGCAGCTACCTGGAGCAAAGCCGCAGCGTGTTCGAGAAGATGCAGGCCGCCGGTGGCCTGTTCCCGGGCATGCCGGGTTTTGCGCCGCCGAAGAAGTAAGCCACGCCTGCCGCGGCGCGGGTGCCGCGCGATGCATGAAAATCGCGCGATGAATGCTTCCACCACCGACGCCGGCAGCGCCAGCGCCCAGAACACCGTGAACCCCGCGAAGGCCCCCACCGTGGGTTTCGTCTCGCTGGGCTGCCCCAAGGCGCTTACCGATTCCGAGCTCATCCTCACGCAGCTGCGTGCCGAGGGCTACGAAACCAGCAAGACCTACGCGGGCGCCGATCTCGTCATCGTCAACACCTGCGGCTTCATCGACGACGCGGTGAAGGAAAGCCTGGACACCATCGGCGAAGCGCTTGCGGCCAATGGCAAAGTCATCGTCACCGGTTGCCTGGGCGCGAAGGCGGGTGACGACGGCGGCAACCTGGTGCGCCAGATGCACCCCAGCGTGCTGGCCGTCACCGGCCCGCATGCCACGCAGGAAGTGATGGACGCCGTGCACCTGCACGTGCCCAAGCCGCACGACCCCTTCATCGACCTCGTGCCCGAGAGTCGAGGCATTGCCGGCATCAAGCTCACGCCACGGCACTACGCCTACCTGAAGATCAGCGAAGGCTGCAACCACCGCTGCACCTTCTGCATCATCCCCAGCATGCGCGGCGACCTGGTCTCTCGCCCCATCGGCGACGTGCTGAACGAAGCGCGCGCGCTGTTCGAAAGCGGCGTGAAGGAACTGCTGGTGGTGAGCCAGGACACCAGCGCCTACGGCGTGGACGTGAAGTACCGCACCGGCTTCCACGACGGCCAGCCCGTGAAGACGCGGCTGCTGGAACTTGCTACCCGGCTGGGTGAGATTGCCGAACCCTTCGGCGCCTGGGTGCGCATGCACTACGTTTATCCGTACCCGAGCGTCGACGAGATCCTGCCGCTGATGGCACAGGGCCGCGTGCTGCCCTACCTGGACGTGCCTTTCCAGCACGCCCACCCCGATGTGCTGAAGCGCATGAAGCGCCCGGCCAGCGGCGAGAAGAACCTCGAACGCTTGCAGCGCTGGCGCGAGCTGTGCCCCGAGATCGTGGTGCGCAGCACCTTCATCGCGGGCTTCCCTGGCGAAACCGAGGCCGAGTTTCAGACCCTGCTCGATTTCGTGCAGGAAGCCGGCATCGACCGCGCGGGCTGCTTCGCCTATTCACCCGTGAAGGGCGCGGCGGCCAACGACATCCCCGGCATGCTGCCGCAGGCGGTGCGCGAAGAACGCCGCGCGCGTTTCATGGCGGTGGCGGAGGCCGTCTCCGCGCAGCGACTGCAGCGCCGCGTGGGCGCCACCATGCAGGTGCTGGTGGACCATGCGCCCGCCCTGGGCCGCAAGGGCGGCGTGGGCCGCAGCTATGCCGACGCGCCCGAGATCGACGGCGTGGTGCGCCTGCTGCCGCCCGAGAAGGCCAGCAAGACGCTGAAGGTGGGCGAGTTCACGCGCGCGCGCATCGTGGCGGCCGAGGGGCACGACCTCGTCGGCGTGCCCGTCTGAAGCCGCTGCCTGGCCCCATGGCGCAAGAACCCCGCACGCTGCCGGCCGCAGAGCTCGACACCGGGCTCGCCACCGAACTCATCCACCACGCCTACCAGCCGCCCGCCGGCTTCGCCGCGCCCCAGCCGCCGGTGCACAAGGCCAGCACGGTGATCTTCCCCAGCGTGGCCGCCATGCGCGCGCGCGACTGGCGCCACAAGGACGGCTACACCTACGGCCTGCACGGCACGCCCACCACCTTCCTGCTGGAAGAACGCATCGCCACGCTGGAAGGTGGCCGGCAATGCCTGCTGGCCCCCAGCGGCCTGGCCGCGGTCGCGCTGGTGGGCCAGGCGCTGCTGTCGCAGGGCGACGAGGTGCTGCTGCCCGAGAACGTCTACGGTCCGGGGCTGGCCTTCGCCAAGGGCGAGCTGGCGCGTTGGGGCATCACGCATCGCCTGTACGACCCCATGGACGCGGCCGCCTTCGCCGACTTGCTGGGCCCGCGCACGAAGCTGGTGTGGCTGGAGGCCCCGGGCTCGGTGACGATGGAGTTCCCCGACCTGGCTGCGCTGGCCGCTGCGGCGCGCGCGCGCGGCGTCACCACCGCGCTGGACAACACCTGGGGTGCCGGCATCGCGCTGCGGGGCTTCGAGCACGGCATCGACATCGTGATGCAGGCGCTGACCAAGTTCCCTAGCGGCGGCGGCGACGTGCTGATGGGCAGCGTGGTGACGCAAGACCCCGCGCTGCATGAGCAGCTGAAGCTCACGCACATGCGCCTGGGCCTGGGCGTGGGCGCCAATGATGCCGAACTGGTGCTGCGTTCGCTGGCCACGATGCCGCTGCGCTACGCCGCGCAAGACGCCGCCGGCCGCACGCTGGCCGCCTGGCTGGACACGCGGCCCGAAGTGGCGCAGGTGCTGCACCCCGCAATGCCCGGCAGCCCGGGCCACGAACACTGGCAGCGGCATTGCACGGCCGCGGCGGGGCTGTTTTCGGTGATGCTGCAGACCCGCTACAGCGCGGCGCAGGTGGAAGCCTTCGTCGATGCGCTGCGTCTTTTCCGCATCGGCTTTTCCTGGGCCGGGCCGATGAGCCTGGTGGTGCCTTACGACCTGGCGGCGATGCGCAGCGCCACGGCGCTGCAGCAGCCCCATCTGCGCGGCCACCTGGTGCGGTTTTCGATGGGTTTCGAAGCAGTCGCCGACCTGCAGGCCGATGTGCTGCAGGCACTGGAAGCCGCGCTGCCGCCGGCCTGAAAACAGGACCCCAGCGCGCGCCCCTCAGGCCCGCTCAGACGACCTCAGGGCTGGCGCCCGAAGAGGTGGATGCCGGCGGCCGAGTTGCCCCCGCCCGTGAGCAGGAAGGTCGAGAAGGCCAGGGCGTCGGCGTCGCGGCCGATGAAGTTGCCGGCGAAGCTACTGCTCAAGGGCGTGAAGGCGCTGCAGCCCGTGCAGGTGCCGCTGCTGTAGTTGCCGTTGAAGCCGCCTGAAGCGAGGCGGGGGTCGTAGCTGGCATTGCCGTTCAGGCCGCTGAAGCTGAGGTTGCCGATGGTGAAGCCCAGGTTGCGCAGCTCCACACCGCGGGTGACGAAGTTCACCGCGATGTTGCCCGTGGGGTTGGCCAGCGAGCCGCCGCGCGGGGTGAACACTGCCGTGCCGGTGGTGGGCATCACGCGCGTGGCGTCGCCCAGCACATAGCTGACCGGGCCGAGGTCGGGCGCGCTGTAGTTCTGGCCCGAGACGGTGACGGTGGCGCTGTTTCCGGGCGTGGACACCCACGCGCCCCAGTAGGCCGTGCTGCCGTCGGCCAGCGCCAGGCTGCCCCCCGGCTGCACCGTGGCGCTGCTGCGCCGGGCCACGGGGCTGGCGGCGCCGCCCAGGCTTTCCAGCGAGGGGCCGTTGACGCTGAAGCTGTCAGAGCGCCATTCAGCCACGGTGGACAGGCTCAGCGGGCCGCCGGGGTTGAGGTTGGCGGTGTACGAGATGCCGGCCACGATGTTGGGCACGAACTGCGTGCCCGAGCCTGGCGGTGTGGTGGAGAAGTCGGCCGTGCGCGCCTGTTCGGCGGTGGCCTGCTGCGGCAGGATCACCACCGTCTGCCCCGCGGCCAGTGCCGCGATGGCGCGCGCAGTGTCCACCGCGAAGGCGGCCTTGCCGCGCTCGACCGCAGCGCCGGCCGCAGCCTGCAGCACGGCCCGCGTCTGCACGCCGGTGACCAGGTTCACGTCGGGCATGGCCTGCTGCTGTTCAGCCGCCAGGGCGAAGCCGGGGTCGAGCTGCGCGGCGCGTGCGAACTGAACCTTGGCTTCGACGAAGCGGCCCTGGTCCTTCAGGTCCAGCCCTTGCGAGAAGGCGCGGAAGGCCTCGAGGTTGGTGGTGGCGAAGCGCTCGATGCGCGCACGCACCTCGGGCGAGAGCTGGTCGAGCGAAATGCCCGAGGCACGCAGGATGCCGAAGGTCATGGCCTTCTGTGCGCGGAAGATGGCGTTGAGCTCGCCACGTTCGCTGACCACGCCCAGGCTGCGCGAGCTGCGGCTGTCGATGACGGCGCCTTCCAGCGAAAAGCCCTGGGGCGTGGCCGCGGGTGCTTGTGCCTGCGCTTGTGGCTGCGCCTGTGCCTGTGCCTGTGCCTGCTGCGCTGCCAGGCCTGCCATGCAGCCCAGCAGTGTGAAGATGTGAAGCGGCTTCATTGCTGCACCTCGAAGTTGCCCACCACCACTTTTTCGGCGCGCATGAGGCGCCCCGAACGCACGGCCGAGGCGGTGTCGGCCAGGCCGCTGTCGCCCAGCTTGGCCTCGTTCACCAGCAGCTGCACCTTCTCGCGTTCCAGCACCTTCAGGCCGGGTACCTTGCTGAGGTCGGCGATGATCATCGCGGCCAGCCCTTTGGCCAGCGCGCGGAAGTCGGCATCGCCCTTGTTCACGAAAGCCTGCACGGCAATGCTGCCGGGTTCGGGCGGGCTGCCCACCACCTCGGTTTCGCGGGCCACGGCGCTGGCCACTTCCTGCTGCAGCTGGGCGGAAGACAGCAGTGTCAGCGTCTGCGGCACGTCGCGCGAGGCCGCGCCTTCGGGGTCTTCGCGGGCGTATTGCTGCAGCAGCAGCAGCGCGTTGGCGTTGTCTTCACGGCGCAGCGCGATCAGGCCCAGGTAATAGGGCACCAGCGTTTCGCCCGGGGCCAGCGCGCGCACGCGTTCGAAGGCCTGCTGCGCGGCGGCGTACTGGGCGTCGCGGAAGGCCTCGACGCCGGTCTTCAATGTGGCGGCCACCTCGGCGCGCACGCGCGTGGCGTCGGCCTGGTTGCTGAGATCGTCCAGCAGCGCGGGCTGGGCCGGCAGCACCTCGGGGCGGCTGCGGGCATCGGCCCAGCGGAAGCTGCGCGTGCGCAGCACCGAGCGGCCGCCCTGGTACTCGAGCACGGCCTCGCCTTGCGCGGTGCGGCCATACAGTCCGGGCGGCAGGGCGCAGCCGGCGCCGCAGGCCTGCAGCTTGAGGTAACCCTTGCTGCGGATGCTGCGCTCGGGCATGTTCACGCGCCATTCGGCGGCGCCGCTGCTCAGGCGCAGCCCACCTGCGGCCAGCACCACGGTGTTGGCCGTGTCGGCCAGCTGCACTTCGCTGCCGCCGGGCAGCGCGAGCAGGGCGCCGCTGGCGCTGCGCAGCTGCGCACGGCCGTCGACCCCGGTTTGCACCCGCGCGCCAGCCGGCAAAGGGCCGGCCTGGGCGGCGCTGCCGTTCACGCGCACATCGCCCAGGGCCTGCACGAGGCGGAACTCCTGCGGCGCAGCAGGGGACGAGGCAGGTGCCTGGGCCTGGGCGATCGGCCCGGCCAGGGCGCCCAAGAGGCACAGGCAGGCGGCTCGCGCCAGCGGCGAGCTTCGAGAGGGCTTCGGGCAATTCATGGCGAGGTCCTCAGTATTGGTAGCGCAGTTTCAGAGAGGCAGCCTTGCGGCGGCTGTCGTACAGGTCTTGGTTCGAGCGGTTGCGCGACCACACCGCGTCGGCGCGAAGCGACCAGCGTTCGTCGATGGCGTAGCTGGCCACCACGTCGCCCGTCAGCCCGTGGTCGCGGCGGTCGGTGCCGAAGCCGATGTCGGTGCCGCCGAAGATCTGCTGGAACACGGTGAGGCCCGCAGACACGCGCAGCGAAGGCAGCGGCGTCACGGCGCCGAACACGCGCACGAGGGGCACCAGGCGGTCGAGGTCGTCGCGCAGGCGTTCGTTGTCTTCCTGCGTGAAGCTCAGGCGCACGCCCAGGCTGGGCGACCAGGGCAGGCTGTTGAAGCTGCGCGTGAGCATCACGCCCAGCGTGGTGGCGCGCGCGTCGCGCACGCGGTCGGCCTCGGCATGGCGCATCTCGGTGTACTGCGCAAAACCCAGCAGCGACAGCTCGGGCGAGAAGCTGACGTTGGCCTCCAGCCCCAACTGGCCGGTGTTGCGGTAGCGGTTGCCGCCCACCTGCAGCGTGCTGCCGCTCAGCGTCAGCCGCCACAGCGCGCCGGCGCCGAGCTGGCTGAAACCCACGTACACGCCGGCATTGCTGAGGTTGTAGGCCTTCTCCGAGCCGTTTTCGCGGTGGTCGAGGTCGGCCCCGGCGAAGACGGAGAAACGGTTGCTCACGCGCACCAGGTGCTGACCGCCCACGGCCGCCTGGGCGTAGCCGTCGGCCACCTGGCGCGAAGGTGTGCCGGCGATGGTGCTGTTGCCGAAGATGAACTGCACCTCGTCGAGGAAGGTGCCGCCATTGACGTTGTTGTCGTAGCCGCCGCCGGCCTCGGCGTACACGCGGGCGCTGGCGCGGCGGTCGGCGGTTTCGCGCGTCTGCATGGCCTGCAGGAAGCCGTTGATGTTGGCGCGCACGCCCGCCGGCGGGTTGTAGCGCAGCACGAACTCGAACTCGGCGCGGGCGCGCGTGTATTCGCCCAGCTGGAAATAGCCGCGCGCCAGTTCCAGGCGGGCGCGGTCGTTGGCCGGCACCGCGGTGAGGTGCCGCTCCAGCGCCAGCAGGCCTTCGGGAATGCGGCCGACGTTGATGGCGGCCACGCCGTAGAGGAAATCGAAATGCACATCGCCCACGAGCTGCGGCTGGGCCATGGCGGTGGCATAGGCCTGCTCGAACTGCCCGGCTTCCACCTGGCGGCGCAGCTCGTCCAGCGGGGCGGCCTGTGCGGCCGTGCTGCACAGCAGCGCCAGGGCCAGCAGCGCCTGGGCCAGGGCGGCCGGCCAGGCCAGCGAACTGGGCCGAAGGCCGCCGCGCGGGTTCGAGCTTCGCTGCTTCGGGGCCCGCTGCGCGGTGGTGGGGTTCGGGTGCGTCATGGGGTCTGGGCCTGGGGCCATCTGGGGGTGCAGGGGCGTGCTCAAGAGTGTGATCAAGGGCGTGGTCAACGGCGGGCTCAGGGCGTGGTGCGCGCCGGGGTGGCCGGCGGCGCGCCGGTCAGCAGCCGCCGCAGCGTGGGCTCGAAAGAGATCAGCGGCAGGCGCTGCAACTCGGGCAGGCTCACGCGCGCGCCATCGCCCGAGAGCAGCGCGGCCAAGGCCTCCGCCGCGGCTTCGCGGGTCGGCGGCAGCGCAGCCACGGCAGGGCTGCTTTCGTCGGTGCGAGGCTGGGCCACGACGTTGGCGTTGCGCACCAGGGCGTCCACCGCGCGCGCCACCTCGGCCGGGTCGGCCACCACCCCCAGCTGCTGCCCGCCACCGGCTTCGCCCGCATTGGCCGTGCCGTCGTCCAGGCGCGGCGGCGTCGGCAGCACGAGCAGCAGGCCGCGGCCGTAGGTGATGTCGTAGTTGGCTGCATTGCCCTGCGCAAAGCTGGCGTTGCCGGGCACGAGGTCGAGCACGCGCACCCCGGCGGCTTGCGTCTGGCCGCGCACCTGCACGGGCACGGTGCCCAGCTGGTCGTTGCCCACCAGCCCGCCTTCGCTGCTGCTGTAGCGCAGCGTCGCGGGAATGGGCTCGTCGGCGAACAGCACGAGGCTGTTGGCCGCGATGGTCAGCGGCCGCGGCTGCACGCTCAGCGTGCCGGCGCTGTAGGTGAGCAGGTAGTTGTCGGGGTTGAAGCTGCCACCGCTGGCGCTGCCGATGTTCAGCGCATAGCTGCCTGCATCGGCCGCGGGGGCGCTGCCGGCACTGGTGAGCACCACGCTGCCCAGCGTTTCGCCGGCCACCAGGCCTTCGACACTGAAGCTCGCGCTGCGCAGATCGAGGCTTTCGCCATAGATCTTCGACAGGCTGTTGGCCGCCACCGTCAAGGCCCGGCGCTGGATGGCGGCGCTGCCGGTCAGCGTGGTGGTGGCCAGCTGGTAGTTGCCGGCATCCACGCCGGCCAGCGCCAGGCCGCTGGCCGTGACGCTGCGGTTCTCGCCCGCGTTGGCGTTGGCAAACAGCGCGCTGGCCGCGGTGAGGCTGACCACATCGCCGGCCAGCGCATCGCCCAGCAGTGTGATGCTGGCGTTGGCGTTGCCGTCGTACACCTTGCCGGCCACCGTCATGGTGGGCAGCAGGGTGCGCGGCGTGATGTTGACGCTGAGGTTGTTCGCCTCGAAGCGGTAGTTGCCCACATCCACGCCGCCGAAGCCCAGGCCCGACAGGCTCACGGCCTTGCCGGTGCCGACGTTCTTGTCGGCCAGGGTGCCGGTGACGCCGCTGCCCAGCAGCTGCACGTCATCGCCCGGCAACACGCCGTTCAGGCTGCCGCCGGTGGCGTTGATGGCCACCAGCGTGCTGCCGTCGTACACACGGTCCTGCGCCGTCACGCCGAGCAGTTGCACCGGCCGCGGGGCGATGTTCACCGTGAGGCCCGCGGTGCCGGTGATCTGGTAGTTGCCGGCATGCACGCCCGCCAGCCCCAGGCCCACCACGGCCACGGCCTTGCCGGTGCCCACGGCCTTGTCGGTCATGAGGCCGGCGCTGACGTTGCCGGCGGGCAGCGTGAGGCTGACGTCGTCGCCCGCGACGAGGTCGAGCGAGGTGCTGCCGATCACCAGCGTGCCGGTCACCGCCACATCGCGGGTGCCGTCGTAGACGCGGTCCACGGCCGTCAGGCCCGACAGGCCGCCCACGTTCAAGGGGCGGCGCGTCACGCTGGCGGTAGTGGTGAGGCTGTTGCTCAGCAGGCTGTAGTTCACGGCATCCGCGCCCGAGAGCGTGATGCCGCTGATCTGCACCAGCTTGCCTTCGCCCGCGTCGCGCGCGCTGCCGCCCACGAACACCGCCGTCTGCGTGAAGCCGAGGTCGTCGCCCGCGACCAGGCCGGCCAGCGTGCCCGTCACCGGGGCCGTGATGCTGCCGTCGTACACGCGGGTGCCCCCGGTGTAGCTGGCCACCAGCGTGCGGGGCGTGACGTTGGCGGTGGCACTGCCGGTGGGGTTCAGCAGGCTGTAATTCAGGGCGTCGGCGCCGCCGAGCAGCCCGCCCGTGACGGCGATGGCCTTGCCCGTGCCGACGTTCTTCGCATCCGTGCCCGTGAAGAGGCCGCTGCCGGTGAGGGTGACGAGGTCGCTGCCGAAGATGTCGGCCGAACTGCCGGCGATGGTGACGTCGGCCGTGCCGTCGTAGACGCGGTTCAGGCCGGCCCAGACCGCCGTCAGCGGCTTGGGCGTGATGTTCACCGTGACGCCGGCGGCGGCAGCCACGGTGTAGTTGCCGGCGTCGCTGCCACTGAGCGTGATGCCGGCCACCGTGACCGGCTTGTTGTTGCCCACGTTCTTGTCGGCCATGAGGCCGGCCGTGGTGCCGGTGGGCGGCGCCACGACGCCGACGTTGTCGCCGCTGACGATGTCGTCCGGGTTGGCGCTGATGGTGCCGCTGCCGGTGGCGGTGATGGCCACGGCCGTGGTGCCGTCGTAGACACGGTCGGTGGCCACCACGCCGGTGAAGCCCAGGATGCGCAGCGGGCGCGGCGTGAGGGTGGCCGTGGTGCTGGCGGTGGTGGTGGCCAGGCTGTAGTTCGTGGCGTCGGCACCCGTCAGGCCGATGCCGGTGATGGCCACCGCCTTGTTCACGCCGACGTTGCGGGCGCCTGGGCCGGTGAACACGGCGGTCTGCACCAGGCGGGCGTCGTCACCCGCCACCAGGCGGTCGAGCGTGCCCGTGACGGGCGCGTTCACCAGGCCGTCGTACACGCGCGTGCCGCCCAGGAAGCTGACGGTCAGGTTGCGTGGCGTGATGGTGCCCGTGGCCGTGCCGGTGGGGTTCAGCAGGCTGTAGTTGGCCGCGTCGGCGCCGCCGAAGCTGACCGACAGGATGTCGATGGCCTTGCCCGTGCCCGCGTTGCGTGCGCCCGCGCCAGTGAAGACGCCGGTGCCGGTGATGCTGAGCACGTCGCCGGCAATGATGTCGGCCGAACTGCCCGTGAGCGTGGCGGTGGTGGTGCCGTCGTACTCCCGCGCCGGGGCGGTGTAGACGGCCGTCAGGGGCCGGGGCGTGATGTTCACCGTGACGCCGCTGGTGGCCGCGATGCTGTAGTTGCCGGCGTCGGGGCCGGCCAGGTTCAGGCCCGCCACGGTGACGGGCTTGGCATTGCCCACGTTCTTGTCCAGCAGGCTGCCGGTGGTGGTGCCGGTGCCGGGGGCGTTGACGGTGACCACGTCGCCGGGCACCAGGTCGGCGGGGTTCGGGGCGATGGGGCCGCTGGCGTTCACCTGCACGCTGACGAGCAGGCTGCCGTCGTAGACGCGGTCGGTGGCGGTCACGCCCAGCAGCCCGTCGATGCGCAAGGGCCGCGGCGTGATGCTGCCCACGGTACCGGCGGTGGTGGCCGTGAGTTGGTAGTTCGCCGCATCGGCCCCCGACAGCGTGATGCCGGTGATGCTGATGGCCTTGTTGCTGCCGACGTTCTTGTCGCCGGTGAACACCGCCGTTTGCCCGAACTGCACCGCATCGCCCAGCACGAAGCCGCTGGTGTTGGGTGCCACCAGCGCCAGCGTGGTGCCGTCGTACACCTTGGCCAGTCCGGTGTAGGCGGGGTTCAGCAGGCGCGGTGTGATGGTGCCGGTGGTCGTGCCCCCGGCGTTCACCAGCGCGTAGTTGATGGCGTCGGCGCCGCTGAGGCTGGCGCTGGTGATGAGGATGGGCTTGCCCACCCCGGCGTTGCGCGCTCCGGGCCCGGTGAAGCTGCCGGCGCCGGTGATGTTGACCACGTCGCCGGCCAGCAGGTCGGTGCTGCTGCCGGTGACGGTGGCGGCCACGCTGCCGTCGTAGGCGCGCGTGTTGCCGGTGTACACCGCGTTGAGCAGGCGCTGCGCGATGTTCACGGTGATGCCGGTGGTGCCCGCCACTTCGTAGTTGCCGCTGTCCAGGCCGCTGAGCTGCAGCCCGTCGATGGTGACGGCCTTGTTGGTGCCGGCGTTCTTGTTCTGCATGCTGCCGCTGGTGATGCCACCGGGCGGCAGGCTGATGGTGACGTCGTCACCGGCCACGATGTCGGCGCTGCTGGGCGAGAGGCTGCCGCTGCCGCTGAGCACCACGGCCACGTTCACCGTGCCGTCATAGACGCGCGGGGTCGCGCTCGCGCCCGTGATGCCGTCGATGCTGATGGGCTTGCGCGTGATGCTGCCGGTGGCACTGGCCGTGGTGCCGAGCAGGGCGTAGTTCATGGCGTCGCTGCCCGTCAGCGCCACGTTGCTGATGGCGATGGCCTTGCCGGTGCCCACGTTCTTGGCCCCGGTGCCGGTGAACACGGCCGTCTGCGTGAAACCGACCTGGTCGCCACTCAGCACCCCGGCGCCCGTGGCCGTGACAGGGGCGGCCACGCCGCCGTCGTAGACGCGGGTGCCGCCCGTGAAGGCGGCCGTCAGCGGCCGCGGCGTGATGCTGGCCAGTGCCGAGCCCACCGGGTTCACCAGGCTGTAGTTGTTGCGCTCGGCACCGGTCAGGAAGCCGCCGCTCACCGCCACGGCCTTGTCGGTGCCGACGTTCTTGCCGCCGGTGAACTGGCCGTTGGCGCTGATGCCCAGCGCGCCGATGTCGCCCGCCAGGATGTCGGTGGAGGTGCCGGTCACGCTGGCCAGCGTGGTGCCGTCGTAGACGCGGCTGGCCGCGGCGTACAGCGCCGTCAGCGGGCGCGGCGTGATGTTCACGGTGAGCCCGGTGCCGCCCACGGCGTAGTTCGCCGCCGAAGCACCCGAAAGGCTCAGGCCGGTGATGCTGACGGGCTTGTTGCTGCCGGCATCCTTGGTGGCCATGGTGCCGGTGGTGATGCCGCCGCTGGGCAGCACGATGCTCACGTCGTCGCCGGCCAGCACGCCGGCGGGCAGCACGGTCGCGCCCGAGGTGCTGAGCTGCACCACCGTGCTGCCGTCGTAAACACGGTCGGCGGCGATCACACCCGTCACGCCCAGCTGGCGCGGCGTGATGCTGGCCGTGGTGGTGGCGGTGGTGTTCAGCAGCGCGTAATTCGCGCCCTGCGGCCCGCCGATGGCGATGTTGCTGATGACCACCGGCTTGCCCACGCCCACGGCGCCGTTGCCGGTGAAGCTGGCGGTCTGCGTGAAGCTGACCTGGTCGCCATCGACGAGCGCGAACGAGAAGCCGGCCACGTTGGCGCTGGTGTCGGCCAGGCCGTTGTAGACGCGGGCCAGCCCGTTGTAGCTGACCGTGATGGCCTTGGGCGTGATGCTGCCGGTGGTGCTGGCCGTGGTGTTCACCAGCGCATAGTTGCTGCTGTCGGCACCGCTGAGCACGATGCTGGTCACGGAAATGGGCTTGTTGCTGCCCACGTTGCGGCCATCCAGCCCCGTGAAGATGGCGTTCTGCGTGAAGCTGAGCACGTCGCCGGGCACGATGTCGGCCGAGCCCGCGGTCACGCTGGCACTGACGCCGCCGTTGTATTCACGGGTCTGGCCGGTGTAGGTGGCCGTCAGCGGGCGCGGCGTGATGTTCACCGTCACGCCCTGCGTGCCGTCGATGCTGTAGTTGCCGGCGTCGGCGCCCGACAGCGTCAGGCCCGCCACTGTCACGGCCTTGGCCTGGCCCACGGCCTTGTTGGCCATGGTGCCGTTGCCCAGGCCACCGACGGGCGCGTTCACCGTCACCACATCGCTGCCCACCACGCCGCTGGCGCCTAGGGCGCCGACCGTCAGGGCCACGGTGGTGCTGCCGTCGTAGGCGCGGTCCACGCCCGTCACCCCGGCCACGGCCAGGGGCCTGGGCGTGATGCTGGCCGTGGCGCTGGCCGTGGTGGTGGTGAGCGTGTAGTTGCCGGCCGCCGCGCCGGTGAAGGCGATGCCGGTGATGCTGATGGCCTTGCCGGTGCCGACATTGCGGTCGGCGAAGGTGGCGGTGCGAGTCAGGCTCACGGCATCGCCCGACAAGATGCCCGAGGCCGAGGTGTTCACGTTCACGGTGGCCGTGGTATCGCCGTCGTAGACCTTGTTCACCCCCGTGAACACCGGCGTGATGCCCCGCGGCGTGATGCTGGCCGAGAGGATGGCGGTGGGGTTCAGCAGCGTGTAGTTGGCCGCATCGGTGCCGAAGAGTGCGTTGCTGAAGGCCACCACGCGCTTGTTGACGCCCGCGTTCGCGTCACGCGTGAAGTTCGTGGGCGTGGAAGTGGGGGTGACGAAGGCGCTGTAGCAGCCGATGCAGTTGAAGCCGGCAAAGTCGCTGGTGTCGGCCAGGAAGCGCACCACGTCGCCGGCCACGATGTCGGCCGAGGTGATGTCGAGCTCGGCGTTCGCGTTGCCGTTGTAGACCTTGTCCAGCGCGGTGTACACGGCCGTCAGCGGCCGGGGCGTGATGTTCACCGTCACGCCGCTGCTGCCCGAAAGCGTGTAGTTGCCAGCGTCCGTGCCGCCCAGGCTGAAGCCGGGCACGGCCACGGGCTTGGCCGTGCCGACGTTCTTGTTTGCCATCGTGCCCACCACGGTGCCGCTGCCGGGCACCGCGACGGTGACGTTGTCGCCCGGCACCACGGTGGAGGTGTCGACGGTGGCGCCGGCCACGTTCACGCTGACGTTCACCGTGCCGTCGTACACGCGGTTCGTGGCATTCACCCCTGTCACCGCAAGCGATCGCGGCGTGATGCGCCCGCTGGTGGTGGACGTCGTGATGCCCAGCACGTAGTTGCCGGCATCGGGCCCGCTGAGCGTGGCGCCCGACACGGTGATGGTCTGGGTGGTCGGGTTGCCGCCGCTGTACACCACGTTCTTGCTGACGTAGCGCGGCGTGCCATGGCCCAGCGTGATGGTGTCCGGGCCCACGGTCTGGGTGCCGGCCACCAGCCCGCCGAAGATGTTCGAGTTGAAGTAGGGCGTGACGCCGGCGACATCGGTGCCGTCGTAGACCTTGTCGCGGCCGGTGCCGAAGAGGTCGGCGAAGAGGTTGATGGTGGCCGGCGCGATGTTCACCGTGGCCACCGCATCGGCCACGGTGTAGTTGGTGGCGTCCTGGCCCCGCAGCAGCAGGCTGGTGCCGGGCACCGTGACGCTCTTGCCGGTGCCGACATGGCGGTCGGCCATCGTGCCGGTGACCGTGGCGGCGCGCAGCTGCAGCACATCGCCCGCCACCGCGCCGCTGAGCACCCCAACGCCGGTGGGCACCGACACCGTGGTGGCCTGGTTGTAGGTGCGGTTGTTGCCGAGCAGGCCGTTGACGGTGAGCGTGCGCGGCGTGATGTTCACCGTGACGTTGCTGATGCCGCCCAGCACGTAGTTGCCGGCGTCGCTGCCGCTGAGCACGGCGCCCAGCACCGTCACGGGCTTGGCGGTGCCGACGTTCTTGTCGGCGATGGTGCCGCTGTTCACCCCGCTGAGATTCACGCTCACGTTGTCGCTGCCCAGCACGCCGCTGACGGTGCCGCCGCCGGTGCTGACGGCCACCGTGGTACTGCCGTCGTAGGCGCGGTTCGTTGCGGTGAAGCCGCCCACGTTCAGCGTGGCCGGCGTGATGCTGGCGGTGCTGCTGCTGCTGTCGGCCAGCAGGTAGTTTGAGGCCTTGCCATTGGGGCCATCGGCCAGGCTCAGGCCGGTGATGGTGACGGCCTTGTTCTGGCCGACGTTGCGGGTGTCGAAGACGGCGGTGGCGCCGGCGGTGTTCACCGTCAGCGACTGCCCGGTGACGATGCCACTGGGCTGGGCCGTGGCCAGCAGCGTGGCGGTGCGCGTGCCGTCGTAGACCTTGTCGGCCACCACGCCGGCCAGCGTGATCGGGCGCGGGGTCACGGTCAACGTGGCGCTGCCGGTGACGGTGAGGTCGTAGCCGTTCTGCACCGAATACACGCCGGCGGCAGCCACGTTGTAGCTGCCCACGTCGGAAGAAGGCGTGGCCACGAAGATGCGTTCGGGGAAGGTGATGCTGCCGTTGATGGCGGTGAGCGTGGCGTTGCCGAAGGACAAGGTGCCGTCGTAGACCTTGCTGGCGTCGGCCAGCGTGAGAGTGCGCGGGGTCAGGAAACGCGACAGCAGCGGGGCCGTGTAGCCCTCGTAGATGCGCCAGGTGCTGCCCCCGGCCCCGGTGGTGGCCAGGCTCCAGCCCGTGAAGCTGGCCGCCTGCCGCATCTGGGCGTCGCTGAGCGCGGTGCCGCCGCCCACGCTGGTGCTTTGCCCCGTGGTGGTGCTGTTCCAGTAGCTGTCGGTGAAGCCCACGACGGTGTCGCCGCGGCCGGCCAGCAGGCCGCCGGTGAATCGCTGGTTGCCGCCGGTGGCGGAGACGGCGCCGCTGGCGTAGCTGCGCAGAACCGTCTGCCCGCTGACACCGAAGCCTACCAGGCCGCCGGCATACAGGCGGCCGTTGGTGCTGGTCAGCGTCACGGCGCCGGTGGCATAGGTGTCAACCAGGGCGGCGGCGGCCAGCGTGCCGCTGACATAGCCCACCAGGCCACCGGCAAACACATCGGTGAAGGCGGTGATGACGGGGTTGCTGCCCAGCCGCACCGTGCCGGTGGCGTAGCTGGCCGTGATGCTGGACCGCACGGTCGCGCTGGTGTGGCGCGCCGTGTACAGGCCCACCAGGCCCCCCAGGTACTTGGTGCCACCAACGTCGCGGGCCGTCACGTTGCCGGTGGCATGGCTGCCGGTGATGCCGATGCGGCCGTCGAAGTCGCCCACCAAGCCGCCGACATAGACGCTGCCACTCACGGCCCCGGTGGCGAAGCTGTTGGTGATGTCGTCGGCACGGCCGGCGTTGCTACTGGTGCGCGAGTAGTCGCCCACCAGGCCGCCGGCCGTGGAGCCGCCGGTCACGGTGCCGGTGGCGTGGCTGTTCAGCAGCGCCGAGGAGCCGCTGTTGAAGAAGGCGCCGATCAGGCCGCCGGTGCTGCTGCCACCCGAAACGTTACCCGTCGCCCGGCTGTCGTTGATGGGGCCGATGAGCGTGTTGGTGGACGTGTTGACATTGCCGAACAAGCCCCCCACGGCACCCGAGGTGCGCCCCACCGCCACGGTGCCGCTGGCCGAAGCGTTGGTGACACTGGCGCCGGTGTTCAGCGAGGTGGTGGCGGTGAGGAAGAGCTCGCCGATCAGGCCGCCGGCCGCGCCGCTGACGCTGGTGCTCGGCGCAATGACATCGCCCGAGGCGGACACGTTCTCCATCGCGCCGTAGAGCGTGGCGCCACCGGCCAGGCCACCGATGATCCAGCCGTCGCTCACGCGGCCTGAGGCGGTGCTGTTGCGCAGCGTGGTGCCGTTGAAGTAGCCCGCCAGGCCACCGGTGTAGTAGCCGCCGCTGACCGCGCCCGTGGCGTTGCTGCCGGTGATGTTGCCGATGTTGGTGAAGTTGCCGAAGTAGCCGACCAGGCCGCCGAGGTACTCGTTGCTGTTGGTGCTGACGCTGTCGCGGCCGGTGACGCTGCCGCTGGCATTGCTGTCGACGATGTTGCCGGAATACGTGAAGCCCACCAGGCCGCCGGCGTAGATGGTGCTGGCATCGGCGCGCACGGCGCCGGTGGCGCTGCTGCCGGTGATGGTGTAGTTCGCCGCTTGGGCGCAGAAGTAGCAGTTGGCACCGAAGTCGCCCACCAGCCCGCCGATGTAGACAACGCTGTCGCTCAAGCCCGTGACCGCGCCGCTGGCGCTGCTGGCTTCGATGATGCCGCCATAGTGCGAGCCCACCAGCCCGCCGCCGGTGGTGCTGGTGAACACCGTGCCGCTGGCTGTGCCGCGCAGGATGCGCGCGTTGCTGTTGTAGTTGCCCACCAGCCCGCCGGCGCTGCTGACCCCGCGCACCGCGCCGCTGGCCGATACGTCGGTGAAGGTGGCCGTGCCTTCGGCCTGGCCCACCAGGCCACCGGCCACGCTGGCCGATGTGACGGCGCCGCTGGCCGAACTGTTCACCAGGCTGCCGGCGGTGCGCCCGGCCAACCCGCCCACGGCGCCAGACGTGGCCGTGCCGGTGACGCTGGCCGCGACGGTGTGCGCGCCGATGGCCGTGGCATTGCTGTAGCCGATCAGCCCGCCCACCCAGGTGATGCCGCTGACGCTGCGGCTGGCGCTGTTCACATAGGTCAGCGCGTTGGCCGGGATGGCGGCGCTGGCCTGGTAGTAGCCGATCACGCCACCCGTGTAGACCCCGCCGCTCACGTTGCCTGCGGCGCTGACGCCGCTCAAGCCCCCGTCCATCGAGAAGTAGCCCACGGCGCCGCCCACGCTGTAGGTGGTGGTGGCACTGCTGCTCACGGTGCCCAGGGCGTCGGCGCCGGTCAGGCTGCCGGTGCCGTCGGCATAGCCGATGACGCCACCGGCATCACCGGCGCCGCTGACCGCACCTTCGGCGCGCAGGGTGGCGACGTTGCCGTTGGCGCTGTAATAGCCCACCACGCCCCCGGTGTAGCGCCCGCCACTCACGTTGCCCGTGCCGGTGGCCGTGTTCAGGCCGCCGCTGTTGGTCTGGTAGCCCACGACGCCGCCCACCGAGGCGCTGGTGGAACTGCTGCTCACGTTGCCGGTGGCGCGCAGCTGGCTCAGGCCGCCCGCACCATCGGCCCGGCCCACCACGCCGCCCGCTTCGTTGCCTGCCGTCACGGTGCCGCTGCTGCTGAGGTTGGCCAGCACGCCCGCCGAGCGGCCGACCACCCCGCCTGCCGCGCCGCTGGTGCCCGTGGTCGTGACGTTCGCCGCCACGGCCAGCGGGTTCGCCGAAGAGGGGCCGCTGATGGCCGCCGTGCTGGCCATGTAGCCCACCAGCCCACCCGCCCAGCCGCTGCCGCTGACCGTGCCGCCGGTGTAGCTGCCACCCGTGATGGCAGCGGCCGAGCTGTAGTAGCCAACCAGGCCGCCGGCGTACAAGCCGCCGCTGACCGTGCCCTGGGCGCTGACGTTGCTGAAGCCGCCGTTCAGGTTGAAGTCGCCCACCAGCCCGCCCACGTTGCCCTGCGTGGGGCTGCCCGTGACGGCACCGCGTGCCGTGGCGCCCGTGATGGCGGCCGTGCCCGTGCCGGTGGCGTAGCCCACCAGCCCGCCCACGCTGCCACCGCCACTGACGGTGGACGTGAGCGCCGTTTCCACGGTGTTGATGCTGGCCGTGGTGCTGAACCAGCCCACCAGGCCGCCGGCGTAGCTGTTGCCTCCCGTGGGGCCCTGCACGGCGCCGCTGGCGTTGGCGTTGCTGAGGTTGCCGGTGTTCGAATAGGCCCCCACCAGGCCGCCGGCCGCGAAAGAGTTGCTGCTGCTGGTGACGGTGCCCGTGGCACTGACGTTGCTGAAGCCGCCGGCGCCTTGCGCGCGGCCCACCAGCCCGCCCACGTCGCCGCCCCCGGACACATTGCCGCTGGCGCTGCTGCTGTTGACGGCCCCGTTGGTGCGCCCGGCCAGGCCCCCGGCCACGCCTTGCGTGCTGGAGGCGGTGACGTTGCCGCTGGCGCTCAGGCCGCTGAGGGCGGCCGTGCTGTCGCTGTAGCCGATGAGGCCGCCCACCCAGCGTGTGCCGGTCACGGGGCTGCTGGCGGTGGCACCGCTCACCGTGCCGGTGTTCATCACGCCCACCACGCCGCCGGCGTAGTGGCTGCTGTCGCCAGTGCCGCTGCTCAGCGTCTGTGTCACGCTGCCGCTGGCGCTGACATCGGTCAACTGCCCGGCGTTCATCTGCCCGACCACGCCACCGGCCGCGGCCGTTGAAGTGAGGGCCGTCACCGCCACCGTGCCGGTGGTGTGGCTGCGCAGCACGCCGATGGCATTGGTATCCAGGCGGCCCACGAGGCCGCCGCCCCACACCCCCTGGCTGCCGTCTTCGGTGGCCACCACGGCCATGTTGCTGCGGATGTTGTGCAGCGTGGCCGCGCCTTGCGTGTAGCCGGCCACGGCCCCCACGTACTGGCTGCCGGTGACGGTGCCGCCCAGCAATTCGAAGTTGCGCACAGTGGCCGCGTTGAGGTTCGCGAACAGGCCGGTGGCGTTGGAAGTGGGCCGGTTGATCGTGAGGCCGGTGATGCGATGGCCCATGCCATCGAAGACGCCCGTGAAGGCGCCCGTGGTCGTGACCGAGGTGGCGGTTTCGTTGCCGATGGGCACGAAGCCGTTGCTGGCGGTGCTGCTGGCGTCGATGTCGGCCATCAGCGCGTAACGGCCCGCCAGCCCGCTGCCCATGGCCTGCAGGCCTGCCAGGTCGCGCACCAGCGTGTAGCCCACCAGGTTGTTCGGCGTGGTGCCGAAGCGCAGGGTGGCATTGGCGCCGCTGAGGCTGACGGTGGGCCTGTTGGTGCTGGTGGCGTTGACGTTGAAGAAGCGCCCGGCGCCCGTGATGAACTGCAGACCCGCGCTCAGGCCGGTGGCGGTGATGCTGGCGTTGATGTTGATGTCACGCGCCGCTTCCAGCGTGAGCGTGGTGTTCGCCGACCACGCCACGGGCGCGTTGACGTGGATGTCACCCGGCTCGCTGCCGGCCAGGGCCGTCTGCAACGTGACATTGGCGGTGGCCAGGTTGGCCGACAGCGTGTCGGCGCCGATGCCCGACGTGGTTTGCGCGCCACCGCCTGCGGCGACGGTGAAGTCGGTGGGGTCGATGAGCCAGGTGCCGGTGGCCTGGCCACCGCGGCTGTCGACGCGCGTTTCGTTGGCGATGGACACGTGCGCGGCCGAGGTTTCCACCTCGCCGCCGCGGCCCTGGGCGGCCGTGGCGTCGATGCGCCCGGCCAGCTTCAGGCTGCCGCCTTGCAGGTCGCCCTTCACGACGATGCGCCCGGCGTCGCCCCCCGCAGGGGCCGCCACCGACAGCGAGCCGCTGCTGGCCACCTGGTCGCCGGTGATCCAGATCTCGCCCGCACGTTCCACCACGGTGTTGGCACGCACGATGCCGCTGCTGTTCACCAGCGAGGCGGCCACGTCCTGTGCCGACTTCGCCGTCATCGTCACCACGCCGCCGTCGGCCATGATGCGCCCGCTGTGGTCGACCTGGCCGTCCAGCGTGCCCGGTGTCACCACGGCCGAGACCAGGCCGCTGCCGCTGATGCTGACGGTGGCCGCGCGCCCCGCCGCCAGCACCACCGAGCCGGCATCGACGTGGATGTCGCCCGCATTGGCCACCCGGTTGCCGAACAGCGCCACATAGCCGCCCGCACTGGCGTTCAGCTGGCCCTGGTTCACCACCGCGCCGCGGCCGCCCGTGTGCTGGAAGATGAAATGCCCGTTGGCAAAGTCCTGCTGGGAAAGGTCGAGCGTGCTGGCCACCAGGCCGCCCACGTCCACCTTGGCACCCGGCGCGAACAGCACGCCGTTCGGGTTGGTGAGGAAGACCTGGCCGTTGGCTTTCAGCTGGCCGTAGATTTCGGTGCCGCTGTGGCCCAGCACGCGGTTCAGCGCCACCGCGCCGGCGCCGGGCTGGCGGAATTCAACCGTCGCACCCGGGCCGATGTTGAAGCTTTGCCAGTCCAGGCCCAGCTTCTGGCTGTTCTGCTGGATGACCAGCAGGTTCGGCGCGTGCTGCAGCACGCCGCTGCCCACCACCACCTGCCCACCCGCCGGCAAGGTGCCCGGCGCCACCTGCGCCAGCGACAGGCCGATGGGCCCCAGCCAGGCCGCCAGCAGCCAGGCGAGCAGCCGCGAAACGCGCGGCCGGCGCTGCGCCACCCGCCGACGTGCGACCTGGGCCCTGGGCTTGGGGGCCGACAAAGCCTGGGCCGATAGCGCCTGGGCCGGCAGCACAGCCGGCGGCGTGACAGCGGCCTTCGCCCGCGGTGCAGCGGGGCTGCGGCGGGGCAGGGCGGGGCTCTGGGGCACGGTCACGGTGAACTTCATCGCGGTCTCCGGGGGGCTGTGCAGCGCCTGCGCGCCATCACGGCGTTACCACCATCTGCAAGTAGATGCGGGGCTTGGGGTCGCCGCCTTCGGCGGTGGGCACGCGGCTGCCGCGCCAGGCCATCGAGGCGCTCAGGCCGATGTCGGCGCCATTCCATTGAACCGACAGGCCACTTCCCGCCAGGCGGGCCTCGTTGCCGGCGGCCACCACCGGCAGGCGGTTGATGCGGCCTTCGCCGCGCTCGTGGAACAGGCCCCAGACGAAGCTGCCGCCCAGGTAGTCGTGCGCGTAGCGGGCTTCTAGGCTGAAGAGCGCGCCCTGGTCGACCGAGGCTTCGCCGGGCGCATAGCTGCGCACTGCGCCGGGGCCGGCGAGGCTGAACTTCTCGGAGCTGTCGAGGTTGCCGCCGCTGGCCTGCCCGGCGGCGCGCAGCACCACGCTGTAGGGCCCGCCCAGCTGCTGCTGGCGCACGAACTGCATGCCCACCTTGCGGTACTGGCGCTCGGTGCGCAGGCCGGTAGCGTCTGCGGCGCGCTGCTCGGCATCCAGCAGGCGCAAGGAGCCCATCGAGGCCGTCACACGCGCCGCCCACACGCCGGGCTGGCCGGCCCAGGTGTCGCGCTGGTCGAAGGACAGCGCCACGTCCAGTGTGGTGTTGCGTTTGGGAAAGCTGCGGGCGATGCGCTGCACCTCGTCGCGCAGGCGCTTGTGTTCACCGGCGACGCGCACGCTCAGGTTGGTGTCGGCGCTGCGGACGAAGGGGTAGCTCACCTCGGCGCCCACGGTGTTGGCATTGCCCGTGGCGCCCAGGGCCTGGAAGGCACCGGCCAGCTGGTAGCTCAGCCTCGAGACGCTGGCGCCGATGCGGAAGCCGTCACCGCCCACCGGCACCAGCGTGCCCAGGCTGCCGCTGACCAGGCCCCCGCGCGAAGACACCAGCGCACGCAGGCTGGTCTGGTCGCCCCAGCCGGAGATGTCGCGCAGCTGCAGGCCGGCACCGACGCGGGTTTCGCCCGTGGAGCGGCTGCCGTGGTTGTCGAGTTCGAAGCGCAGAGCCAGCGGCTCGTCTTCCGCCACCGAGACCACCATGTCAGCGCCGCCGGTCTTGCTGCCGGGCGTGAAGGCCGCACGCGCCGCCACGCCGGGAATGTCGTTCAGCAGCAGCATCTGGCGCTCGACCTCGGGCAGCAGCACCGGGGCCGGCGGTTCGGCCTGTGCGGCCTGGGTGGCCAGACGGTCGGTGTGGGCCTGGATGACTTCGTCGCGCAGGCGCACTTCCTGCGCGGTGACGATCTGCACCGCCTCGAGCCTGCCTTCCAGCACGGCCACCTCGACGACGCCGCCTTCCACGCGCTGCGCCGGAATGTAGGCGTAGGTGAGCAGGTGGCCGCGGCTCTGGTAGTAGCGCGTCAGGGCGCCGGCGGCTTCGTTCAGGCCGGCAATGTCGAGCCGCTTGCCTTGCCAGGGCTGCAGCAGCGCGGCCAGGGTTTCGGTGGGGTAGGAGGTGGCGCCCGTCACGCGGAAGCCGTTGGCCTGCACGGTGGCGCCTTCGGGCAGGCTGATGGTGGGGCGCACGGGCACGTCCACCACCCGCGGGGCGCTGGCGGGTGGCAGCGTGGGCAAGGCGGGTGGGCGCGTCTGCTCCAGCAGCCGGCCGGCATCGGGCGGCACCTGCGCCTGCGCGGGCAGGGCCAGCGCACCGGCCAGCGTGGCCGCACCGAGCCACACGCACCAGGGGGCCGGTTGAAAGGGCAGGGCGCGGGGCGGGCGGGGGTGGCGGGGCATCGGGCGTCCTGTGCGGCAAGGCGGGTGATAACGGGCGGTGACGGGCGGCGTAGCGGGCGGCGGCAAGATTCGGCAGGGAAGGACCACAAAGAAGGCGGCAGCAAAACCCAGGTGCGTCGCTTCCTACCTGGGGGCTGGGCCTGGGCTTGCGGCGCAGTCAGGGCATGTTGTTGTTCTCGGTTCGCAGGTTAGGTGGCAGGGCGTTACAGCAGCGTTATCGCCGCGACTGGCGCTCCAGCAGGACCACCAGTTGACGTTCGGCCGCCACAAACCGGGGGTCGCGCGCCAGCAGGTCTTGCAAGGCCTGCACCGCGCCGTCGAAATTGCCGGCGTCGGCCAGGGCCAGCGCACGGTCGTAGGCCTGCCAGGTTTCAGGCGCGTGGGTGCGCGCACCGGCAGCGGCACCGGCAGCAGCGGCCGCGCCGCCCAGCGCGCGCGCCAGGCGCTGGTTCATCGGGGCCACCTCGGCCATCACGCCGGCCAGCGGGGTGGCAGCTTCATCGGAAAACAGCACGCGCGAGGTGGCGGTGTCCACCACACGCACATGCACCTGTACGGCCTCGCCCAGCACGAAGTAGCCGCCGAACACCATGCGCTGCGCGCCGATGATCTTGCCCAGCCGCAGCCGCGTGTCTTCGTCGGCCAGCGCGCCGGCGGCCAGTTTCTGTTCGGCCAGCAGGTCCTTCAGGCGCTGGCGCTCCACCACCGGCAAACCCGGCACCTGCAGCAGCGTGACGGTGAGGTTTTCCGACAGCGAACGCTTCAGGAACTCGCTGCGATCGCCGGGCAGCGGGCCCGGCGTCTGGTTTTCGAAGTCCCAGACCACCACCGCCGGCAGCGTGGAGGGCGCGGTGCCCGCCAGGGCCGGCTGCGCAACCCCCCAGCTGCCCAGGCTGGCCACACCGGCCAGCCACGAAAGCGAAGCCAGCCACCCGCGGCGGGCGGAATCGATAGGACCGGCCTGCTTCGGCTTCACTCTTTGCGCGCGATGAGGCGCTGGTTCTTCTCCAGCGGCGCCTTCACCTCGGCCACGCGGCCGAAGGACAGCAGGTCTTGCACCTCGGTCACCGTCACCTGGGCGATGCGGGTCTCGCGGTAGCCCAGGATGCGGCCGTTCAGTTCGATGGGTTCGCCGCGGCTGAGCACGTTGAACTGCTGGCCGGGCTTCACGCCGTGCTTCTTGCCCAGGTTGACGATGGCCTGCGTGCCATCCACCTCGACGATGCGGCCCTTCAGCGGGTATTTGTCGGCCACCGTCTGGGCCACGCTGGCGGCCATGCTGGCGGCCAGGGCGGCGGGGTTGAAGCCACCGGCGGCACCGCGCTCGGACTTCACCATCGCCAGCTGCGTGGTTTCGGTGTCGATGGCGCGCAGCGAAGCGGCCACACCCTGGCCCTGCGAATTCAGCGTGCCCGAGATCATCAACCGTGCTGCCAGCAGCCGGCCCAGCTTGATCTGGGTGTCCTGGTCGGCGAGTTCCGACGAACCCAGCTTCACCTCGGCCAGCACCTTGTCGAGCAGGCGGCGCTCGACGATGGTGTAGCCGCGCGCCTGCAGTTCGCGGATGAGCTCTTGCTGCACCACGCTTTCCAGGCCCACGCGGCCGGTGCTGCCGGGCAGGGTCTGGTCTTGAAACGGCAGCACCGAGATGGCCAGCGCCGGTGAAGTCCAGTCATCGGGCGCGCCGGCAGCGGCCGGGCGGGGCGGCGGGTTGCGGAAGCGCGCCGCAAGTTCCTTCACCGATTCATCGATGAACTGCTGGCGCGCGCGGTCCTGGTTCTCGGCGATGGCTTCCTGCATCTGGCGCATCAGCGCCAGGGTCATGGCGTCGCTGGGGTCCAGGGCCTGGGCGCGCTCGAGCATGGCGCGCGCCTGCAGGGGCTGGCCGCTCTCGTTCAGCGCCACGGCCAGATTGCTGAGCGCTTCCACCGACAGCGGGTTCTCGCGTGCCGCGCGCTGGAAGGATTGCACCGCCTGCTGGGGGTTCTGCTGGCGCTGCACCTGGCCAGCGGCCAGCAGCGCGTTGGCCTTCTGCCAGCCGAAATCAGCCGCCGTCTGCGGGCCGGCGGCCTGTTGCAAGGCCGCCTGGCCCGCCGCCATGTCGCCCTGGGCCGCCAGCGCGCGGCCGCGTGTGAGGTAGGCCGCGCTGCGTGTCGGCGCCCGGGCGATGATGTCGTTGGCGGCTGCCAGCGCGCCGGCACTGTCGCCGCGCGCCAGCAGCACTTCGGCCAGGCCCTCGCGGCCCATCCAGGCCAGCTCGGCATGGCTGGTGCCGGCCAGCGCACGGAAGATGCGTTCGGCATCGTCCAGCTGCCCCTGGCGCAGCTGCTCGTAGGCGCGCTCCACGCGAGCCATCTGCTCCACGCCCGGCGGCGTGGCCAGGGTGGTGGGGCCGGTCTTGGCCGTGGGCGAGGGCGGGAAGAAGTAGAAATCGCCCTCCAGCGAGGTGCTTTCCCAGGGGACCTGGGCGCCGTTGCTGTCCAGCCGCACGCCCAGGCGCACACGCTTGAACACTTCCTCGATGGGCGTGCCGGGCCGCTCGATGTTGGCCAGCAGGTGCTGGGTGTACAGGCCGTTGGCGTTCTTGCCGTCGCTGGCCACGCTGCCCGGGGCGGTGGCGAAGGCGATGAGCGAGCCGATGGGCGCATCCAGCGGCGACAGGCCGGCACTGGTGCTGCGCGTGCTGCGCGCCATGCCTGCGAAGGGGTTGTCGCGACAGGCATCCAGCACCACCATGTTGATGCGGTTCTTCGCCGTGTCCATCTTGTCCAGCACCTGCTGCACGTCCACGGCCTTGTAGGGCACCTCGTCCTCGCGGGTGATGTCGCTGCCCACCGGCAGCATGAAGTTGCGGCCCTTGATCTGCACGCCATGGCCGGCGAAGTAGAAGAGCCCCGCGCCACCGGCCTTGAGCCGGTCGCCAAAGCGGGTGACGGCCTTCTGCATCTGCGGCTGGCTGGCGTCGACCATCAGCTCGACCTTGAAGCCGGCCTTTTCCAGCACCTTGGCGACGGCGCGCGCATCGTTCGAGGCATTCAGCAGCGGCGCCGAGGCGTAGGCTGCGTTGCCGATCACCAGCGCATGGCGCGGTTCATTGGCCAGTGCGGGCGCCAGCACGGCCCGGGCCGGCTGCACGGCGGCCAGGCACAGCCCCAGGGCCCACAGCAGCGCTGCTGCCGAACGGGCGCCGCGTTGCAGGGCACAAAGCCAGAAGCCGCCAGGCCGGGGGAGGGTGAACATGGGCTTTTCTCCGCAGAACCGGCCGGCGCGCAAGCCGAAGGCCGTGGGCGCCGGGCCGTGCAGGGCATGCTACGCCCGCAGGTTGGTGCGGCAACCGCTGCGCAGCGGATGTTCGGCCTGCCGGCGTCCTTCGGACAAGGGGGGAACACCCGCACGAGGGGGTGCGCAGCGCACCGGACGGGTGCGTGGGGCTCAGGCCTTGGTGGAGACCTTGTGCCGCATCAGCCGGCCCTTTTCGCGCTCCCAGTCGCGTTCTTTGACGGTGTTGCGCTTGTCGTGCTCGGCCTTGCCCTTGGCCAGCGCGATCTCGGCCTTCACGCGGCCGCCCTTGTAGTGCAAGTTCAGCGGCACCAACGTGAAGCCCTTCTGCTCGACCTTGCCGATGAGGCGGCGGATCTCGGCCTTGTGCATCAGCAGCTTCTTGGTGCGGTCGGCCTCGGGCTGGATGTGCGTGCTGGCGCTGCGCAGCGCGTTGATGCGGCAGCCGATGAGAAACAGCTCGCCATCACGGATGTGCACATAGCCGTCGGTCAGCTGCACCTGGCCGGCGCGGATGGCCTTCACTTCCCAGCCGGCCAGCACCATGCCCGCCTCGAACTGCTCTTCGATGCTGTATTCGAAACGTGCGCGGCGGTTTTCGGCGATGTGGGCCATGAGGGGCAGGGTGAGAGGGCGCTGTCACCGCAAAGGGTGCGCCGGCGGGGCGATGGGAAGGTGGGCTGCCCGCAGCACCTCGCCCTTCTAGAATGTGGCGATTGTATGAAGCACGTGCGCAAGTCGGTTTTGCTCTGGTACTCGCCCCGCGAGATGTACGACTTGGTGACGGGCGTCCAAGCCTATCCGCAGTTCCTGCCCTGGTGCAGCCAGGCCGAGGTGGTGGACCAGCACGACGACGGCGTCACGGCGCGCCTGAGCCTGGCCTACATGGGCGTGCACCACGCCTTCACCACGCGCAACACGCACGAGGCCGACAAGTCGGTGGCCGTGCGTCTGGTGGACGGGCCTTTCTCGAAGCTGGAAGGCAACTGGGTCTTCCTGCCTCTGGGCCGGCCCGGCAGCGACCAAACGGCCTGCAAGATCGAGTTCGACCTCGCCTACGCCTTTTCCAGCCTGGCGCTGGAGGCCGTGGTCAGCCCGGTCTTCGACCGCGTGGCCAACACGCTGGTCGATTCCTTCGTGCGGCGCGCCGAGGCGGTGTATGGCGCCCGCTGAACTGCGCATCGAGGTGGTGTACTGCCCGGGCCCGGGCGTGAACGACCTCTGTGCCTTGCAGATGGCCGAAGGCGCCACGGTGGCCGATGCCCTGCAGGCCAGCGGCCTGCTGCAGCGCCATGGCCTGAAGCCCGAGGGCTTGCGCCTGGGCGTGTGGGGCAAGGCGCGGGAAGCCGACAGTGCGCTGCGCGACCGCGACCGCGTGGAGATCTACCGCCCCTTGACGGTAGACCCGAAAGAAGCGCGTCGGCTGCGCTACAAGCGCCACCGCGACAAGGCCGACCCGGCGGTCAGCGGCAATCCGAAGCGATGACGCTGCGCGCCTGGCGCGTTTCTTCGGCGATGCCGCGGTCGTCGAGCACCTCGCGCTCGCCCTTTTCGTTGATGCGCGCGATGCGCTGGCCGGTTTCCAGCGCCGCGAGGTGACCGCGCGCACGGCGGCAGTTCTCGGCCCGCAGCTGCTTGTTGCGCTCGTCTTCGGCCTTGGCCTTCGCGGCCTGTTCCTGTTCGGCGGCGCGGCGGCGCGCTTCCAGCTGGGGGTCGCCTGCGGGCGGGCGAGCAGCTGGCACGGCGGCTGAGGCGGCTGACGCCGCCGGTGCGGGGGTGGAGGCACGCCGCGCCTCGGGCGCGGGGCGGGCGAGGATGTCTTTTTCGGGGATGTCGCGCGGCGGCGGGCGGTCGCTGGCGTTGATCTGCCCGGTCTGGTCGCGCCACTTCCATTGCGCGTGGGCCAGCGGCGCGGCCAGGGCCAGCATCAGCATGCACAGAACCCAGGAAGACCGGTGCCAGGGCACGGGCCGGCGGGCGCGCGGGGCGGGCGTGAGCATCATGCGACGAGTGTAGTGCCGGCCCCTGTGCGCGGGGCGCGGCGTGTGTCACAGGCGGTAGCCCTGAGACGGGCTCTGTGACTGCGCCGGCGACCGCCCCTGGAACCGCCCCTCGATGGCCTCTCTATAATTCGCTTTTGCGTCTGGAGCTTTTTTCATGCGCCTACTCGGCAAAGCGCTCACCTTCGACGATGTGTTGTTGGTGCCGGCCTACTCCCAGGTGTTGCCCCGCGACACCCGCCTCTCCACCCGACTGTCCCGCAACATAGCGTTGAACCTGCCGCTGGTGTCGGCAGCGATGGACACCGTCACCGAAGCCCGGCTGGCCATTGCCATCGCGCAAGAGGGCGGCATCGGCATCGTGCACAAGAACCTCACGCCCAAGCAGCAGGCGGCCGAGGTGGCGCGCGTGAAGCGTTATGAGTCGGGCCTGCTGCGCGACCCCATCACCGTGGCTCCCACGGCCAGCGTGCGCGAGGTGATGGCGCTGTCGCGCCAGCACGGCGTTTCGGGCTTCCCGGTGGTGGAAGGCAAGACGGTGGTGGGCATCGTCACCAACCGCGATCTGCGCTTCGAGACCCGGCTCGACATCCCCGTGCGCGACATCATGACGCCGCGCGAGCGCCTCATCTACGTCACCGAAGGGGCCTCGCTGGATGAAGGCAAGGCCCTGATGCACAAGCACCGCCTGGAGCGCGTGCTGGTGGTCACGCCAGCCTTCGAACTGCGCGGCCTGATGACGGTGAAAGACATCACCAAGCAGACCAACTTCCCCAACGCCGCGCGTGACGCACAAGGCAAGCTGCGCGTGGGCGCCGCGGTGGGCGTGGGCGAGGGCACCGAAGAGCGCGTGGAACTGCTGGTGAAGGCCGGCGTGGACGCGCTCATCGTCGACACCGCGCACGGCCACAGCGCCGGGGTCATCGAACGCGTGCGCTGGGTGAAGAAGCACTTTCCGCAGGTCGACGTCATCGGCGGCAACATCGCCACCGGTGCGGCCGCGCTGGCGCTGGTGGAAGCCGGCGCCGATGCGGTGAAGGTGGGCATCGGCCCGGGCAGCATCTGCACCACGCGCATCGTGGCCGGTGTGGGCGTGCCGCAGATCATGGCCATCGACAACGTGGCCACGGCGCTGAAGGGCACCGGCGTGCCGCTCATCGCCGATGGCGGCATCCGCTACAGCGGCGACATCGCCAAGGCCATCGCTGCCGGCGCCGGCACGGTGATGATGGGCGGCATGTTCGCCGGCACCGAAGAAGCGCCGGGCGAGGTCATCCTGTACCAGGGCCGCAGCTACAAGAGCTACCGCGGCATGGGCAGCATCGGCGCCATGCGCGCCGGCAGCGCCGACCGCTACTTCCAGGAAGCCGACGAGAGCGTCAACCCCAACGCCGACAAGCTGGTGCCCGAAGGCATCGAGGGCCGCGTGCCCTACAAGGGCAGCGTCGTCAGCATCATCTACCAGATGGCCGGCGGCCTGCGGGCTTCCATGGGCTACTGCGGCTGCGCCAGCATCGACGAGATGCACGAGCGCGCCGAGTTCGTCGAGATCACCGCGGCCGGCATCCGCGAAAGCCACGTGCACGACGTGCAGATCACGAAGGAAGCGCCGAACTACCGCATGGAATGAGCGCCGTGCCCGAAGCCGGCCCCGGCGCCCCGCGCCCCCCAGGCGCAGCGGCGCCCGCGGCCATGCGCTTCATCATGGTGGCGGTGCTCATCGACATGCTGGCCGTGGGCATCATCGTGCCCGTGCTGCCGGCCCTGGTGGGGCAGTTCACGCCCAACCCGGCCGAGCAGACACGCTGGTATGGGCTCATTGCCTTCACCTACGCGGCCGCCAGCTTCTTCGCGGCGCCGCTGCTCGGCGCGCTGTCTGACCGCTACGGCCGCCGCCCCGTGCTGCTGCTGGGTTTCTGCGGCGTGGCCATCAACTTCTTCACCACCGCGCTGGCCACCAGCCTGTGGATGCTGCTGGCCTCGCGCATCGTCGGCGGCGCCATGCAGGCCAATGCGGCCGTGGCCAATGCCTACGTGGCCGACATCACACCGCCCGAAGAGCGCGCGCGTCGATTCGGCCTCTTGGGCGCGATGTTCGGCATCGGCTTCATCCTGGGCCCGGTGATGGGCGGTCTACTGGGCGGCATCGACCTGCGGTTGCCGTTTTTCGTGGCCGGCGGCCTGGCCTTGCTGAACCTGGCCTACGGCTTTTTCGTGCTGCCTGAATCCTTGCCGGCCGACCGCCGCCGTGCCGTGGGCTGGGCGGCGGCCAACCCGCTGTCGTCACTGCAGGCGCTGGCGCGCTTGCAGGGCGTGGGCCTGCTGGTGCTGGTGCTGGCGCTGGTGGGGCTGGCGCAGTTCACGCTGTACACCGTGTGGGTGCTGTACACCACCTTCAAGTTCGGCTGGGGTCCCACGGAAAACGGCTGGTCGCTGTTCGCGGTGGGCATGGTCTCGGCAGTGGTGCAGGGCGTGCTGCTGGGTCGTATCTTGAAACGCGTGACGCCGCAGCGGCTGGCGGTGCTGGCGCTGGTGTCGTCATCGCTGGCCTTTGCGGGCTACGGCCTGGCCAGCGAGGGCTGGATGCTCTATGTCGTGATCGTGATGAACCTGCTGGGCAACACCATCGGCGCCGCGCTGCAAAGCCTGGTGTCGGGCGCGGCCAGCGGGCGCGAGCAAGGCCAGACCCTGGGTGCCGTGAGCGGCCTGAACAGCCTCATGGCCGTGCTGGCCCCGGCCCTGGCCACGCCGCTGCTGGCGCTGGTGTCGCACCTGCCGCGCGGCGACTGGCGCATCGGTGCCCCGATGTTCTTCTGCGCCGCGCTGCAGGCGCTGGCCCTGCTGCTGGCCGTGCTGCATTTCAGGCGCGAACGCCGTGCTCGCCGGGCTGGCGCACCGGCAGACCAGGCCGTGAGCCCCTGAGTCCTTGAGCCTGTGAACCCCGATCTCCTGCAGTCAAACCCACCCCCGCCGCCTACGCACCGGCCGTGACGCCATGAACCACGACAAGATCCTCATCCTCGATTTCGGCTCGCAAGTCACCCAGCTCATCGCGCGCCGCGTGCGCGAGGCGCATGTCTACTGCGAGATCCACCCCAACGACGTCAGCGAAGACTTCATCAGAAGCTTCGCGCCCAAGGGCATCATCCTTTCGGGCAGCCATGCCAGCACCTACGAGGAAGAAGACCTGCGCGCGCCGCAGGCGGTGTGGGACAGCGGCGTGCCCGTGCTGGGCATCTGCTACGGCATGCAGACGATGGCGGCGCAACTGGGCGGCAAGGTGGAAAGCGGGCAGACGCGCGAGTTCGGCTACGCCGAGGTGCGGGCGCACGGCCACACGAAGCTGCTGGAGGGCATCGAAGACTTCAGCACCGCTGAAGGCCACGGCATGCTGAAGGTGTGGATGAGCCACGGCGACAAGGTCACCGCGCTGCCGCCCGGCTTCAAGCTGATGGCCAGCACGCCCAGCTGCCCCATCGCCGGCATGGCCGACGAGGCGCGCGGCTACTACGCGGTGCAGTTCCACCCCGAAGTGACGCACACCGTCCAGGGCAGGGCGCTGCTGGAGCGCTTCGTGCTGAAGATCGCCGGGGCGCGGCCTGACTGGGTGATGCGCGACCACATCGAAGAAGCCGTGCAGCGCATCCGCGAGCAGGCGGGCAGCGAAGAGGTCATCCTCGGCCTGAGCGGCGGCGTGGACAGCAGTGTGGCCGCAGCGCTCATCCACCGCGCCATCGGCGACCAGCTCACCTGCGTGTTCGTCGACCACGGGCTGCTGCGCCTGAACGAAGGCCAGATGGTGATGGACATGTTCGTGGGCCGGCTGCACGCCAAGGTGATTCACGTCGACGCCAGCGAGCAGTTTCTGGGCCACCTGAAGGGCGTGAGCGACCCCGAGGCCAAGCGCAAGATCATCGGCCGCGAGTTCGTTGAAGTTTTCCAGGCCGAGGCGAAAAAACTGCAGAACGCGAAGTGGCTGGCGCAGGGCACGATCTACCCCGACGTCATCGAAAGCGGCGGCGCCAAGACCAAGAAGGCGACCACGATCAAGAGCCACCACAACGTGGGCGGCCTGCCCGAGACGCTGGGCCTGAAGCTGCTGGAACCGCTGCGCGACCTGTTCAAGGACGAGGTGCGTGAGCTCGGCGTGGCCCTGGGCCTGCCGCCGGAGATGGTCTACCGCCACCCCTTCCCCGGCCCGGGCCTGGGTGTGCGCATCCTCGGCGAGGTGAAGCGCGAGTACGCCGACCTGCTGCGCCGCGCCGACGCCATCTTCATCGAGGAACTGCGCAGCTTCCGCGAAGAAGCGCCAGGCCCGAACCAGGGCAGGACCTGGTACGAGCTCACCAGCCAGGCCTTTGCTGTGTTCCTGCCCGTGAAGAGCGTGGGCGTGATGGGCGATGGCCGCACGTATGACTATGTGGTGGCCCTGCGCGCCGTGCAGACCAGCGACTTCATGACCGCCGACTGGGCCGAGTTGCCCTATGCGCTGCTGAAGAAGGTGTCGGGCCGCATCATCAACGAGGTGCGCGGCATCAACCGCGTGGCCTACGACGTGAGCAGCAAACCGCCAGCCACCATCGAGTGGGAGTGAACCACCGGCCCGCACCCGGTCGGGTCGGGCCACGCCGGCTTCAGCGGTTTGCAGGCCTCGGGTTGCGTCGCTAGGTGCCGAGCGCCCTCAAGGCACGCGCACCGTGCCGTTGAATTCAGTGACGATGCCGCCCTGCTGTTCCCAGCGCCCGGTGGCGGGGTTCCAGACCGTGCCGCGGCCCATCAGGGTTTCGCTGTTCTGGCGCAGGTGGGCCAGGGTGCTGCCCAGCATCTGCTGCTGCTGGGCCGCCAGCCCCTGCAGCTGGGCGTTCATGCCGGCCAAGAACTGCTGCACCTGCATCTGTTCGGCCGGCGTGAGGCGGCCGCCCAGCTCGGCGCGGGCGATCAGACGGTCCAGCGCCGTGGCGCGCTGCCAGGCGAAGCGCAGCCGCGCGGCCTCGCCGGGCGCCTGCGCCACCGCGAATTGCGCGGGCCCGTCCAGCGCGGCGTGGCGTGCGGCGGCCGCGCGGTAGGCTTGTTCACGTTCGGCAGCGTGGGGGCGGTGTGCCGGCTGGCGGTGCACTTCGGTGGCCATGAAGTGGGCCAGGTCCAGCTGGCCGTCCACGCTGTCCCGCGTGAGCGGCAAGCCGCCCGGCCGCGCGGGCGCCAGCACCGGGTGCACGGCGTGGTACTGCGCCAGCAGCCAGGCTGCGAGGGCGTCGCCGGCCTCGGCCTCTTCGGCCAGGTTGCGCAGGGCAGCGGGGCGCGACATGCGCAGCGCCACCTCGCGCAGTGGCGCCTCGCGTTCGCGCAACTGCGAGAGGAAGGCCACGGTGCCGTTCACCGCCTTCATCTCGCGCTGCTGGCCGCGCTGCCAGTAGCCTTCGATGAACTGGCGGATGCGTTGGCGCTGGGCGTCGTCGAAGGGCAGCCCCAGCAACTGGCTGGTCACTTCGGTGAAGGCCTGCACCGCAGGCTCAGGCACGCGCTGGGCGCGTGCCGGTGCGGCGGCAGCCGCCAGAAGGGCGCCAGCCAGGCCCAGCAAGGCACGGCGTTGGCGGCACTGGAAGCAGGCAAGGGGCATGGGCGCTGTCCTCAAGGAAACAAGGTGGGTTCGGGCCCGTGCCGGCACGCTCATGTGGAAACGGGCAGGGCAAGGTCTCAGGCGCGGATGCAGGGGTCTGGGCCGCACTGTGCGGACCGCGGCGTGACCCAGGCGTGACTGGCACGGGCCGGCGCGGCGGGGCCGGGCGGCGGCGCGGCCTGGATGCCGGCTGGCGGGGCGGGCAGGTAGCGGCGGCTGGCAATGGCCAGCGGCCAGCGCCGCGGGCCCTCAGCCTCTGCCGGGCGTGGCCAGCACGCGGTGCAGCGGGTGGCCCTGCAGCCAGGCCTCGCGCTCGGCGGCGCCTGGCAGGCTTTCCGCAGCCGCCGCCAGCCAGGCGCGGCCGCGCGCCAGCACGGCGTCGGCCTGCGCTGGCGCGCCGGCGGCATGCAGCACCGCGGCGGCGTCGAGCCACAATGCAGCGGGCTCCTCGGTCCACGGGTCGACCGGCCCGAATTCGGCCACGGCCTGCTGCGCATGTTCGATGGCCCGCGGCAGCGCCCTGGCGGCCAGGGCGGCCTGCGCAGCGACGAGGTACGCACGCCGGGCCAGGGCTTGCAGCCCACGCGCCTGCAGCTCGGCCAGCAGGCTTTCGGCCGCCGGCTGTTCGGGCGTGCACAGGCGGGCCGCCAGCACCCGGCGCCTGCAGCCCATGGCGCCCTGATCGGCAGGCCAGCGCTGGGCCATGGCAGCCAGGGCCTGGCGCTGCGCCGTCTCTGAATGCGCCCGACGCCAGTGCAGGAAGGTGAACCAGCCTTCGCAGGGCGGCCACGCATCAGCGTTTGTGGCGGGTCGGGCCGTCAAGTCGGTTGGGGCGGTGGGGGCGGTGGGAGCGTTTTCGTTGGCCGTCGGGCCCCCACCGTACCCGGCCGCCCGCTCGGCGTGCCCCAAGCCCCACCAACCCAGTGCGCGCACTGCTGCCACCTCGGCCTCGTCGTGCAAGGGGGCACCGTCGCGTTCGGCTTCCAGGGCCTGCAGCGCGGCCCAGGTCTGCGCGGGCTGCCCGGCGGCCAGGCCGGCCAGCACGCCCACCGCGTGGGCATGCAGCCGGAAGCTGCGGCCGAAGCCGCCGGCGCGCACGGCCTGCAGGCCTGCCGTGGCGGCGTCCATGGTGGCCGCGTGGTCGCCCAGCAGCAGCGCGTTGCGCAGCTGCTGGTGGGTGACGTTCACCACCGCGCCGTGGTCGCCCAGGCTGATGGCCAAGGCGCGCGCCTCGACCAGTTCGGGGCGCGCCCGCAGCGGCTGGCCCAGCCAGTTCAGGCAGGTGCCCGTGGCCAGCTTGAACGACTGCCGGGCCCGCGGCGGCCCGGCCTCGCAGCGCGCCCGCAGCTGTTCGCACAGTGCCGCCATGCCTTCCGGCTGCGGGCTGTAGGGCACGGCCGCCACGCAGGCCCACAGCGCCGCAGCCGCGCGCTCGGGCGGCAGGGCCTCGGGGTGCTGGCGCAGGTTTTCAGCCAGGGCCTGCGCATGGGCGGCGGCTTCAGCCGGGTACGGGCCGTTGTTCAACACCACCACGCGGCTTGCTAGCAGTTCCAGGCGTTCTTCGGGGGTGGGCTGGGCAGCAAGGCCGCGGTCCAAGGCCACCAGCGCGGCACCTGCGTCGCTCACCGCCGTCCACCAGCGTGCGGCCTGCAGCCAGATGGCCGCCAGGCTGAGGGCTTCGCCGGCAGCCAGCGCCGCGCGCGCCGCGCGCGCCGCCGCGGGGCCTGCGGTGGCCTGGCGGGCCAGGCC
>LJHT01000036.1 GCA_001295905.1 beta proteobacterium AAP51
GGAGGCCGCCGGGGCCGCTGCGGCGCCCGCCGCAGCATCGCCCGCACCGGCGCCTGTGGCAGCGCCTGCCGCGCCGGCTTCAGCCGCCGCAGCAGCGCCCGCGGCCCAGGCCGCACCGGCCGCGGCAGGCGGCGCCAGCATCGAAGTGCTGGTACCCGACATCGGTGATTTCGCCGAGGTCACGGTGATCGAGGTCTTCGTGAAGCCGGGCGACGCGGTGAAGCAGGAACAAAGCCTCATCACCGTGGAAAGCGACAAGGCCTCGATGGAGATTCCGTCTTCGCATGCCGGCGTGGTGGAACGCCTGCTCGTGAAGGTGGGCGACAAGGTGGCCAAGGGCAGCGCGGTGCTGATGCTCAAGGGCAACAGCGCCGCTGCGGCTGCCCCAGCGCCCGCGCCGACAGCGGCGCCCAGCCCGGCGGCAGCGCCAACGGCAGCGCCTGCATCGCCGGCTGCGGCAGCACCCGCGGCCGTGGTGACTGCAACGGCGGCCGTGGCCAGCGTGGCCGCTCACCAGCCCGGCACGCCCTCGGCCCTGCTGCCGCACGCCTCGCCCAGCATCCGCCGCCTGGCGCGCGAACTGGGTGTGCCGCTGGCGGAAGTGAAGGGCAGCGGGCCCAAGGGCCGCATCACCCAGGCCGACGTGCAGGGCTTCGTGAAGGGTGTGATGGCCGGCGAGGTGCAGACCACGGCGCAGAAGGCCAAGGCCCCGGCGGCCGCGCCTGCGGGCGGTGGCGAGGCCTTCCCGGGCCTGCTGCCCTGGCCCAAGGTCGACTTTGCGAAGTTCGGCCCGGTCGAGCGCAAGGACCTGAGCCGCATCAAGAAGATCAGCGGCGCCAACCTGCACCGCAACTGGGTGCTGATTCCGCACGTCACCAACCACGACGACGCCGACATCACCGAGCTCGAAGCTTTCCGCGTGCAGCTGAACAAGGAAAACGAGAAGAGCGGCGTGAAGGTCACGATGCTGGCCTTCCTCATCAAGGCCTGCGTGGCGGCGCTGAAGAAGTTCCCCGAGTTCAACGCCAGTTTGGACGGTGAACAGCTGGTGATGAAGAGCTACTTCCACATCGGCTTTGCGGCCGACACGCCCAATGGCCTGGTGGTGCCCGTCATCAAGGACGCCGACAAGAAAGGCATCCTGCAGATCAGCAAGGAGATGAGCGAGCTCGCTGCCAAGGCGCGCGAAGGCAAGCTGGGCCCGGCCGACATGAGCGGCGGCTGTTTCAGCATCAGCAGCCTGGGCGGCATCGGCGGGCGCTACTTCACGCCCATCATCAACGCGCCCGAGGTGGCGATCCTGGGTGTGTGCAAGAGCAGCACCGAACCCGTGTGGGACGGCAAGGCCTTCCAGCCCCGCCTGATGCTGCCGCTGAGCCTGAGCTGGGACCACCGCGTCATCGACGGCGCGACGGCCGCACGCTTCAACGCCTATCTGGGCGCCATCCTGGCGGACTTCCGCCGGGTGCTGCTGTAAGGAGCCGACGATGCCCATCATCGACATCGCCGTGCCCGACATCGGCGACTTCAAGGACGTGGCCGTCATCGAGGTGCTGGTCAAGCCGGGCGACACCGTCAAGGCCGAGCAGAGCCTGCTCACGGTGGAGAGCGACAAGGCTTCGATGGAGATTCCGTCGTCGCACGCCGGCGTGGTGCAGGCGCTGAAGGTGGCCGTGGGGGACAAGGTCAACCAGGGCAGCGTGATCCTCACGCTGGAGGTGGCCGGTGCCGCTGCGCCAGCGCCTGCAGCGCCTGCAGCGCCCGCACTGGCGCCCGCCGCCGCGCCCGCACCTGCGGCGGCGGCCCCGGCCGCTGCCAGCCATGCCGGCGGCGCCGACCTCGAGTGCGACCTGCTCGTGCTGGGCGCCGGCCCCGGCGGCTACTCGGCCGCCTTCCGCGCTGCCGACCTGGGCATGAAGACCCTCATCGTCGAACGTTTCCCGGTGCTGGGCGGCGTGTGCCTGAACGTGGGCTGCATCCCCAGCAAGGCGCTGCTGCACGTGGCTGCGGTGATGGACGAAGTGAGCCACTTCGCCGACCTGGGCGTGAGCTTCGCCAAGCCCGAGCTCGACCTCGGCAAGCTGCTGGCGCACAAGAACAAGGTGGTGGGCAAGCTCACCGGCGGCCTGGCCGCGATGGCCAAGATGCGCAAGGTGACGGTGGTGCACGGCGTGGCCGAGTTCGCCGACCCGCACCACCTGCGCGTGGTGATGGGTGACGACAAGACGCAGGTCATCAAGTTCGCCAAGGCCATCATCGCCGCCGGCTCCGAGGCGGTGAAGCTGCCGTTTTTGCAGACCCCACAACTTCGGGACGACCCGCGCATCGTCACCAGCACCGGCGCGCTGGAACTGCGCCAGAAGCCCGAGCGCATGCTCGTCATTGGCGGCGGCATCATCGGCCTGGAGATGGGCACCGTCTACAGCACGCTGGGCGCCCGCCTGGACGTGGTGGAGATGATGGACGGCCTGATGCAGGGCGCCGACCGCGACCTCGTGAAGGTGTGGCAGAAGATGAACGCCCACCGCTTCGACAAGCTGATGCTGAAGACCAAGACCGTGGGCGCCGAAGCCACGGCCGACGGCGTGCGCGTGATGTTCGAGGGCCTGGACGGCAGCAAGAGCGAGGGCCTCTACGACCTGGTGCTGCAGGCCGTCGGCCGCACGCCCAATGGCAAGAAGATCGGCGCCGAGAAGGCCGGCGTCATCGTGGGTGAGCGCGGCTTCATCCCGGTGAACCAGCAGATGCGCACCAACGTGCCGCACATCTTCGCCATCGGCGACATCGTCGGCCAGCCCATGCTGGCGCACAAGGCGGTGCACGAGGGCCATGTGGCTGCCGAAGTGGCGGCCGGTGACGAGAAGGCGCTGTTCGACGCGCGCGTGATCCCGAGCGTGGCCTACACCGACCCCGAGGTCGCCTGGGTGGGCCTGACCGAGGACGAGGCCAAGGCCCAGGGCATCAAGGTCAAGAAGGGGCTCTTCCCGTGGACGGCCAGCGGCCGTGCCATTGCCAACGGCCGCGATGAAGGTTTCACCAAGCTGCTCTTCGACGATTCACCCGAGGCCCACGGCCACGGCCGCATCCTGGGCGGCGGCATCGTCGGCACGCACGCCGGCGACATGATCGGCGAGGTAGCCCTGGCCATCGAGATGGGCGCCGACGCGGTGGACATCGGCAAGACCATCCACCCGCACCCCACCCTGGGCGAGAGCATCGGCATGGCCGCGGAGGTGGCGCACGGCAGTTGCACCGACCTGCCGCCGGCGCGGCGCTGAAGGCGCCCGCCTACCAGGCGCAGCGGCCGTACAGGCGCGACAGTTCGGCCAGCCGCCCGGCGTGCCAGGGCTGTACCTGGGCCCACTGGAAACGCCAGCGCCACCAGCCGCTTTCCTGGCCGGGAAAGTTCATGCGGCACTCGGTGGGCAGCGCCAGCACGTCCTGCATGGGGTGCACGGCGGTGTCGGCCACGCTGGCCATGGCCGTGCGTATCAGCGTCCAGGCCATGTCGTGGCCGTCGGTGTTGAGGTAGCGGCGTGCGTAGTGGCGCTCGCGGTCGGTGGCGCTCGCCCACCAGCCAGCGGCGGTGTCGTTGTCGTGCGTGCCGGTGTAGACCACGGTGTCGGTTTCGTGGTGGTGGGGCAGGAAACGGTCGCTGGCGTCACCCGCAAACGCGAACTGCAGGATGCGCATGCCGGGCAGGCCGAACTGTTTGCGCAGCGCGTCTACGTCAGGGGTGATGACGCCCAGGTCTTCGGCAATGATGGGCATGGGCCCCAGCGCGTCCTGGATGGCCTGGAACAGGGCCTCGCCGGGCCCCGGCTTCCAGGCGCCCTTCACGGCCGTGGGCTCGCTGGCCGGAATCTCCCAATAGCCCGCAAAGCCGCGGAAGTGGTCGATGCGCACGATGTCGGCCAGCTCGAAGCTGCGCCGCACGCGTTCCACCCACCAGGCATAGCCGTCTTTCGCGTGCGCGGCCCAGCGGTACAGCGGGTTGCCCCAGCGCTGGCCGGTGGCGCTGAAGAAGTCGGGCGGCACGCCGGCCACCACGGTGGGGCGGCCGCGGTTTGCCCGCGTCTCGTCCAGTTCAAAGAGGTGCTGGTTCGCCCACACCTCGGCACTGAGGTAGGCAATGAAGATGGGGATGTCGCCGACGATCTTCACGCCCTTGCCATTGGCGTAGGCCTTCAGCTTCGCCCACTGGCGGAAGAAGCGCCATTGCGCGAACTCCCAGAAGTGCACGCGCTCGGCATGCTGCACGCGCGCAGCGGCCAGGGCCTGCGGTTCACGTTGCGCGAGCGCGGGCTCCCAGGTGCACCAGTCGGCCCAGCCCAGGCTTTCACACAGGCTCATGAAGAGCGCGTAGTCGGGCAGCCAGTTGGCGTGTTCGGCGCGGAAAGCGGCGAAGTCTTCGCGCTGCGCGGCGCTGCCACCGGCAGCGAAGCGCAGCGCGGCCTTGTGCAGGCGCTCCATGCGGAAGGGGTGCACATGGGCATAGTCCACCGCATCGGCCGCCAGACCGGCGGTAGGGGCGAGGTCGGCTTCTTCCAGCCAGCCTTGCTGGTGCAATTCGGCCAGGTCGACCAGCAGCACGTTGCCGGCGAAGGCCGAGTTGCTCATGTAGGGTGAATTGCCCGGGCCGATGCCGGCCAGCGGCAGCACCTGCCAAAGCGTCTGGCCGCCGGCCACCAGCCAGTCGACGAAGTGGTAGGCCTCGGGCCCGAGGTCGCCCGAGCCGTGCGGGCCGGGCAGGGAGGTGGGGTGCAGCAGCACGCCACTGGCGCGAGTGAAACGCATGGTCAGCTTCCTTGGGGGAGTTCGGGCGCGGCACGGCCAGCGGTGGGCACCGAGGCTGCGGCAGATGCAGCAGACGCAGCCGATGCAGCGGATGCGCCTGCAGCCCCGGGCGCCGCGGCATCGCGCAGCAGCATCAGGCTGCGCGCGCCCAGCATCAGTTCTTTCGCACCCTGGCGCCGCCAGGTGCTGCGGCCGTCGGCCTGGGTGGTGTCGAGTTCGGCCACCCAGTCGCCGGGGGGCAACTGGAAGCTGGCGTCCATCGGACGGCCGTTCACCAGCAGCAGCAGCGGGACGCTGCTGCGGCCAGCACGACCTATCCACGCGCCCAGGATGCGCGACATGCGGTTGTCCCAGTGCTCGGGTGCCATGGGCTCGCCGGTGCGGCGCATCCAGGCCAGGTCGGCCAGGCCTCGGGAGTCAGCCAGGCCCGAGTACCAGTGGTCGCCCAGCGGCAGCAGGCGGCGGCGCAGCGCCAGCAGGTGGGCGGTGAAGGCGATGAGCGACTGGTCAGCGCTGTCCCAGGCTATCCAGGTGATGGGGTTGTCCTGGCAGTAGGGGTTGTTGTTGCCGCCCTGGGTGTGGCCCAGCTCGTCGCCGGCGGCCAGCATGGGCGTGCCCTGGGCCAGCAGCACCGTGGCCAGCAAGGCGCGCTTCAGGCGCGCGCGCAGCTGCAGCACGGCGGGGTCTTGCGTGGGGCCTTCCCAGCCGCAGTTCCAGCTGAGGTTGTGGCCGTGGCCGTCGCGGTTGTTCTCGCCGTTGGCTTCGTTGTGGCGCAGGTCGTAGCTGACCAGGTCGTGCAGCGTGAAGCCGTCGTGGCTGACGACGTAGTTCACGCTCTCCAGCGGGCTGCGCTGGCGGGCCTGGTAGAGGTCGCTGCTGCCGGCCAGGCGCAGCGCAAATTCACCGCGCGTGCAGTCGCCACCCAGCCAGAAGGCGCGCGTCGTGTCGCGGAAGCGGTCGTTCCATTCCAGCCAGCCGCGCGGGAAGCCGCCCACCTGGTAACCGCCGGGGCCCAGGTCCCAGGGCTCGGCGATGAGCTTGGTGCCCTGCAGTGCCGGGTCTTGCAGCACGGCCTTGAAGAAGGGGCCGTCGCGCTCGAAGCCCGCGCTGCCGCGGCCCAGCACGGGCGCCAGGTCGAAGCGGAAGCCGTCGACGTGCATCTCCTGCACCCAGTAGCGCAGGCTGTCCATCACCATCTGCAGCACGCGCGGGTGGCGGATGTCCAGCGTGTTGCCGCAGCCGCTCCAGTTTTCGTAGTGCTGCTTTTGCTCGGCCAGGCGGTAGTAGCTGGCGTTGCACAGCCCGCGCCAGCTGAGTGTGGCGCCGCGTTCGTCGCCCTCGGGCGTGTGGTTGAACACCACGTCCAGCATCACCTCGATGCCCGCGGCGTGCAGCCGGCGCACCATCTCGCGGAACTCCTGGCGCGGGTGGGCGGTGGCAGCATAGCGCGGGTCGGGGCAGAAGAAGCCCAGCGTGTTGTAGCCCCAGTAGTTGACCAGGCCCATCTCGCGCAGGCGCGGTTCATCCAGGATCTGCAGCACAGGCAGCAGGCTCACCGCGGTGATGCCCAGGCGCTGCAGGTGGGCGATGGCGGCTTCGCTGGCCAGGCCGGCGTAGGTGCCACGCTGCGCCTCGGGCACGCCGGGCATGCGCTGCGTGAAGCCGCGCACATGCACTTCGTAGAGCACGGTGTCGATCAGCGGCGTGGCAGGGGGGCGGTCGCCCTGCCAGTCGAAGTGGTCGTGTACCACGCGGGCCTTGAAGGCGCCGGGGCCGTTGTCGCGCGTGTCCTGGTGCTGCGGGTGTTCGCGTTCGGCGCCCTGGTGCGGGCCTTGAGGGTCGAAACCCCCGGGCGGTGTGACGATGGCGCGCGCCCAGGGGTCGAGCAGCAGCTTGTGCGGGTTGAAGCGGTGCCCGCGGTCAGGCCGCCAGGGGCCGTGGGCGCGCAGCCCGTACACCAGGCCCGGGCGCGCGCCGGGCAGGCGGCCGTGCCACACGTCGCCGGTGCGCGCGGGCAGCGACAGGCGCTGTTGTTCCACCTCGCCGTGTTCGTCGAACAGGCACAGCACCATCTGCGTGGCGTGGGCCGAGAACACGGCGAAGTTCACGCCGCTGCCGTCGAAGCTGGCGCCCATGGGCCAGGGGCGGCCCGCTTCCAGCACCTGGCCGGCGGCGGCGGTGGCCTGCGAGGTGTTGATCAACCGGTCCATGCGTAGAAGACGGTGGCCAGCGGCGGCACATTGAGCAGCAGCGAATACGCGCGGCCGTGGCTCGGCACCTCCTCGGCGGTGGCCGCACCCAGGGGCGTGCCGACGTTGCTGCCGCCGTAGTGTTGGGAATCGGTGTTCAGCACTTCCTGCCAGGTGCCGCCCGCAGGCACGCCGAGGCGCAAGCCGTGGTGCACCACCGGGGCGAAGTTGCATACCACCAGCATCTGCGCACCGTTGCTGGCCTTGCGCACGAAGCTCAGCAGGCTGCGGCCGCTGTCCTGGTGGTCTATCCACTCGAAGCCGGCGCTGCTGAAGTCTTGTTCATGCAGCGCGGGGTGGGCGCGGTAGAGGTGGTTCAGGTCGCGCATCAGGCGCTGCACGCCCGCGTGCGGCGCGTGCTGCAGCAGGTGCCAGTCGAGGCTGCGGTCGTGGTCCCACTCGGCCTGCTGCGCGAACTCGCAGCCCATGAACAAGAGCTTCTTGCCAGGGTGCCCCCACATGAAGCCGTAGTAGGCGCGCAGGTTGGCGAACTGCTGCCAGCGATCACCGGGCATCTTCGCCAGCAGGCTGCCCTTGCCGTGCACCACTTCGTCGTGGCTGAGGGGCAGCACGAAGTTCTCGGTGTAGGCGTAGACCAGCCCGAAGCTCATCTCACCCTGGTGGTAGGGGCGGTGGATGGGGTCGCGCGCCATGTACTGCAGCGTGTCGTGCATCCAGCCCATGTTCCACTTGAAGTGGAAGCCCAGGCCGCCGGCGTAGGTGGGGCGGCTCACGCCCGGGAAGGCCGTGCTTTCTTCGGCCAGTGTGATGGCCTGCGGGCGCTCGCCGCCGATGACCTCGTTCGTGCGTTTCAGCAGCGCGATGGCTTCGAGGTTCTCGCGCCCGCCGTGCACGTTCGGTATCCACTCGCCGGCCTTGCGGCTGTAGTCGCGGTAGAGCATGGAAGCCACGGCGTCCACGCGCAGGCCGTCGACGTTGTAGCGCTCCAGCCAGTACAGCGCGTTGCCGACCAGAAAGTTGCGCACTTCGGTGCGGCCGAAGTTGTAGATGAGGGTGTTCCAGTCGTTGTGGAAGCCCTCGCGGCGGTCGGCGTACTCGTAGAGGTGCGTGCCGTCGAACTGCGCCAGGCCGTGCGCGTCGCTGGGGAAGTGCGCAGGCACCCAGTCGAGCAGCACGCCCAGCCCGGCGGCGTGGGCGCGTTCGATGAAGCGGCGCAGCCCGGCCGGTTCACCGAAACGCGCGGTGGGCGCGAAGAGGCCCAGCGTCTGGTAGCCCCAGCTGCCATCGAAAGGGTGTTCGCTGACGGGCAGCAGCTCCAGGTGCGTGAAGCCCATCTCGGCGGCATAGGGCACCAGCGTGTCGGCGAGTTCGTCCCAGTTCAGCCAGCGGTCGCCTTCTTCGGGCTTGCGGCGCCAGCTGCCCAGATGCACCTCGTAGATGCTGATGGGCGCGTTCAGCGCATTGGCGCGCTGGCGTTCGGCCGAAGGCGGCACCAAGGGCGGCAGCTCGGCCACCACGCTGGCCGTGGCGGGGCGCAACTCGGCCTGGCGCGCGAAGGGGTCGGCCTTCTGCGGCAGCAGCTGGCCTTCGCGGCCGAGCAGCTCGAACTTGTAGCGTTCGCCCGTGCCCACGCCGGGCAGGAAGAGTTCCCACACGCCGCATTCGCGGCGCAGGCGCATGGGGTGGCAGCGGCCGTCCCAGAAATTGAAGCCGCCCACCACGCTCACGCGGCTGGCGTTGGGCGCCCACACAGCAAAGGCAGTGCCGGCCACGCCGTCCATCACGCGCGGCGTGGCGCCGAGCATCTCGTAGGGGCGCAGGTGCGAGCCTTCGGCCAGCAGCCAGACGTCCATCTCGCCCAGCACGGTGCCATAGCGGTAGGGGTCTTCCTGGGTGCTTTCGTGGTCGTCGGCCCAGCGTATGCGCAGCTGGTAATGGCTGCCGGCCGCCAGCGCGGTGGGCCCGGCGAAGAAGCCGGCCTCGTGCAGGCGCTGCAGCGGCCAGGCGCGCCCGCCAGCCACCACGCGGACGGTGGCAGCGCCGGGCAGGAAGGCCCGCACCTGCACCCCGCCATCAGCACCCGGGTGCGGGCCCAGCAGGGCAAAGGGGTCGCCGTGGCGGCCCTGGCACAGGGCTTCGATCTGCTCGTGGTTGGGCATCAGGGCGTCAGGGGTCGGCAAGGCAGGCAGGTGTTCAGTGCCGGGGCTGCAGGCCCCACACCTGGCGCGCGTACTCGGCGATGGTGCGGTCGGAAGAGAAGAAGCCCATGCCGGCCACGTTGGCGATGGCCTTCTTCGCCCAGGCCGTCCGGTCACGGTAGAGCGCGTCCACCTGCGTCTGCGTGGCCACGTAGCTGTCGAAGTCGGCCAGCAGCATGTAGGGGTCGCCGCCCCACAGCAAGGAATCGACCAGGCCGCGGTAGCGCCCCGGCTCTTCGGGGCTGAACTGGCCGCCGGCAATGGCGTCGAGCACGGCCTTGATGCGCGGGTGGCCTTCGTAGATGCGCAAGGGCTGGTAGCCCGCCTGCTTGGCGGCGGCGACCTCGGGCGTCTTCAGGCCGAAGATGAAGATGTTCTCGTCGCCCACCTGTTCGCGGATCTCGATGTTGGCGCCGTCGTCGGTGCCGATGGTCAGCGCACCGTTAAGCGCCAGCTTCATGTTGCCGGTGCCGCTGGCCTCGGTGCCGGCGGTGCTGATCTGCTCGCTGAGGTCGGCGCCCGGCATGATGACCTCGGCCACGCTGACGCCGTAGTTCGGGATGAACACGAGCTTCAGCTTGCCGTTCAGGCGCGCGTCGTTGTTGATGACCTGGCCAATGTCGTGGATGAGGCGGATGACGTTCTTCGCCGCCACGTAGCTGCTGGCCGCCTTGCCGGCGAAGATGACAGTGCGGGGCACCCAGTCGGCGCCAGGGTCGGCCAGCATGGCCTGGTAGCGCGCCACCACCTGCAGCACGTTGAGCAGCTGGCGCTTGTATTCGTGGATGCGCTTGACCTGCACGTCGAAGAGGCTGGCCGGGTCGACCTGCACGCCGGTGGTGGCGAGGATGTGCGCCGCCAGCCGGGCCTTGTTCGCGTGTTTCACGGCCATGAAGGCCTGGCGGAAGTCTTCGCGCTCGGCGTGGGGCTTCAGGCGCGCGAGCTGCGTCAGGTCGAGCCGCCAGCCGCTGCCCGATCCTTTCCCGATCGTGCTGTCCACCAGCGAGCTGAGGCTGGGGTTGGCCTGCGCCAGCCAGCGACGCGGCGTGACGCCGTTGGTCATGTTGGTGAAGCGCTGCGGCCACAGGCTGGCGAAGTCGGCAAAGATGGTTTCCACCAGCAGGTTGCTGTGCAGCGCCGAAACGCCGTTCACCTTGTGGCTGCCCACGATGGACAGGTGGGCCATGCGCACGCGGCGTTCACCGCCGTGGTGGCCGCCTTCGTCGATGAGGCTCAGGCGGCGCAGGAAGTCGTTGTCGCCCGGGCGGTGCGCGGCGGCCTCGGCCAGGAACTCGGCGTTGATGCGGAAGATGATCTCCAGGTGCCGCGGCAGCACGTGCTGCATCAGGCTGACGGGCCAGGTTTCCAGCGCCTCGGGCATCAGCGTGTGGTTGGTGTAGCTGAACACCTTCTTCGTCACCGCCCAGGCCGTCATCCAGCCGAAGCCGTGCTCGTCCACCAGCAGGCGCATGAGCTCGGCCACGCCGATGGCGGGGTGGGTGTCATTCAGATGGATGGCCACCTTGTCGGCCAGGTTGGCCAGGTTGCCGTGCTCGGCCAGGTGGCGCGCCAGGATGTCCTGGATGCTGGCGCTGGTGAAGAAGTACTCCTGGCGCAGACGCAGTTCACGGCCGGCCGGGGTGCTGTCGTTCGGGTAGAGCACCCAGCTGATGTTCTCGTACTGGTTCTTGAACTCGGCGGCGCGTGCGTAGTCGCCAGTGTTGAAGGCATGCAGGTCGATCTGCGCCGGCGCCACGGCCTTCCACAGGCGCAGCGTGCTCACACGCTCGGTGCCATGGCCGGGAATGACCATGTCGTAGGCCTTGGCGTTCACCTCGCCGGCGTGGCGCCAGATGGGCACGTGGCCGGGGTCGGTGGCGGGTTCCACCCAGCCGCCGAAACGCACCGGGTAGTGCACGCCCAAGCGCGGGAATTCCCAGGGCGTGCCGTCTTCCACCCAGGGGTCGGGGCCTTCCACCTGGCGGCCGCCCTGGATGCCCTGCTTGAACATGCCGAACTCGTAGCGGATGCCGTAGCCGTAGCTGGGCAGTTCCTGCGTGGCCATGCTGTCCAGGAAACACGCCGCCAGCCGGCCCAGGCCGCCGTTGCCCAGGGCGGCGTCGGGCTCGGTAGAGGCCAGTTCTTCCAGCGTGCAGGCGTGGGCGGCGGCGGCCTTGCCCATCTCGCCTTTCAGGTCCAGCGCGGCCAGCGCATTGCCCAGGGTGCGGCCGATCAGGAACTCCATCGACAGGTAATACACGCGCCGCGCCTTGGCTGCGCGGTCGGCACTGTCGCCAGCCACCCAGCGTCGGGACAAGTGCTCTCGCGCCACCTGGGCCACTGCGTGCATGATCTCGCTGGGCGTGGCGTGCCCCGGCGCCGCGGCCACGGTGGCCAGCAGGTGGTGGCCTACGGCGGCGGCGGTGTTGACGCCCGGGGTGGTGGCGGTGGTGGTGAACGATTCAGGCATGGCGCTTGCTCCTCAACGGGCCATGCGCAGCGGGCCGGGCTGCGCGGGCACAGGACCGCAGTGTCCCTGATGGGCTGGGTCAGCGTCAATTTTTCTTGTGGCTTTTTTCTGTAGTTTGACTACAGACTGCCTGATGTCTGATCGTCGATTCGGCTCGTTTTGCTGGCTGATTTTCCTGGATAAATACAATGGAGACAAATATTTATGAGCACTACTTCAAGTTGTTCCTAGGTCTTTAGGTTGACGGCGCCGATGCTGCTGGCCGCAAGGCATGGAGCAAAGGCTTGTAATTTTGTTGCTTTAGACCCACCAAGGACAACCCATGAAGCCCATCGACGTGGCCCAGAGCCTCGACCTGCCGCGCCGTGCCGTGGCGTTGGTGCTGGCCGGCGGCCGCGGCAGCCGGCTGAAGAACCTGACCGACAGCCGCGCCAAGCCGGCCGTCTACTTCGGCGGCAAGTTCCGCATCGTCGACTTCGCGCTCAGCAACTGCATGAACAGCGGCATCCGCCGCATCGGCGTCATCACGCAGTACAAGAGCCACAGCCTGCTGCGCCACCTGCAGCGCGGCTGGGCGTTCCTCAAGAGCGAGATGAACGAGTTCGTCGACCTGCTGCCCGCGCAGCAGCGCGTGGACGAGGAAAGCTGGTACCGCGGCACCGCCGACGCCGTGTACCAGAACCAGGACATCCTGGCCGCCTACCGCGCCGACTACGTGGTGGTGCTGGCCGGCGACCACATCTACAAGCAGAACTACGCCCTGATGCTGGCCGACCACGTGGCCCAGGGGCGCGAATGCACGGTGGGCTGCATCGAGGTGGCGCAGGAAGAGGCCAAGGCCTTCGGCGTGATGGCCATCGATGCCGAGCGCCGCATCGTCGATTTCGTCGAGAAACCCGCCGTGCCGCCCGAGATGCCCGGCAAGCCCGGCCGCAGCCTGGCCAGCATGGGCATCTACATCTTCAATGCGCGCTACCTGTACCGTGAGCTCGAGCGCGACATGAACGACCCCAACTCCAGCCACGACTTCGGCAAGGACATCATCCCCAAGATAGTGCGTGCCGGCCAGGCCGTGGCGCACCCCTTCGAGCTGAGCTGCGTGGGCGGCAAGGTCGGCCACCCGCCTTACTGGCGCGACGTGGGCACCATCGACGCCTACTGGGACGCCAACATCGACCTCACCGCCACCGACCCGCTGCTGAACCTGTACGACAACAACTGGCCCATCTGGACCTACCAGCAGCAGCTGCCGCCGGCCAAGTTCGTGCACAACGAGCCCGACCGGCGCGGCATGGCCATCGAAAGCCTGGTCTCGGGCGGCTGCATCGTCAGCGGCTCGGTCTTCCGCACGGTGCTGTTCTCGCTGGTGCGCGTGCATTCGCATGCGCAGGTGAACTGGAGCGTGCTGCTGCCGGGCGTGCAGGTGGGGCGCGGCGCGCGGCTGACGCGCGTGGTCGTCGACCGCGACTGCTACATCCCCGACAACCTCGTCATCGGCGAAGATGCCGCGCTGGACGCCGAGCGCTTCTACCGCACGGAATCGGGCATCACGCTCGTCACCCGCGACATGCTGCGGCGCCTGGCCTGATGCTCACGGGCACACGGCCCTTCAGCCGGCACGAGAAAAACGAAAGGGCAGCCATGAGGTTGCAGGGATGAGGAGGCGCCCATGAGGTTGCTTCATGTGGCGGCCGAGGTCTTTCCGCTGGTGAAGACCGGCGGCCTGGCCGACGTGGTGGCCGCGCTGCCGGTGGCGCAGGCCGAGCAGGGCGCCGACGTGCGGCTGCTGCTGCCCGGCTACCCCGCGGTGCTGGAGGCGGTGCAGGGCGCTCGCACCATCATCGACATCGGCGCGTGCTTCGGCGCACTGCGCGTGCGGCTGCTGCTGGCCCGCATGCCGGGCAGCAAGCTGCCGGTCTATGTGATCGACGCGCCCTACCTCTACCGCCGCGACGGCAGCCCCTACCAGAACCTGCAGGGCGAAGAGTGGCCCGACAACCTGCAGCGTTTCGCGCTGCTTGGCTGGGTGGCGGCGCACCTGGCCGCCGACGACGCCGACCCCCTGTGGGTGCCCGACATCGTGCACGCCCACGACTGGCACGCCGCGCTGGCCTGCGCCTACATGGCCGAGCACGGCCCCACCCGCGCCGCCTCCGTCTACACCGTGCACAACCTCGCCTTCCAGGGCCTGTTTCCCATGCACGACTGGCCCGCCTTAGGCCTGGGCTCGCGCCTCATGTCCCCCACGGGGCTGGAGTTCCACGGCCAGCTCAGCTTCATGAAGGCGGGCCTGAAGTGCGCCGACCGCATCACGACCGTGAGCCCGAGCTACGCGCGCGAGATCGCCACGCACGAATTCGGCTGCGGTCTGGATGGCGTCATCCGCGGCCGGGGTGCCGACGTCGTGGGCGTGCTCAACGGCATCGACCCCGCGCTGTGGAACCCCGCCACCGACCCAGCCATCGCCACCCGCTTCGATGCCGAGCGCCTGGCCGGCAAACACGCCTGCCGCCTGGCGCTGCAGGCCGAACTGGGGCTGCAGGCCGACGAGGGTGGTGAGGCCGGCCAGGGCAGCCTGCTGCTCACCGTCATCAGCCGGCTGACGGCGCAGAAAGGCCTCGACCTCGTGCTGGCCGCCTTGCCCGAGCTGGTGCGCGCGGGCGTGCAGTTTGCGGTGCAGGGCACCGGCGAGCCGGCGCTGGAAGCCGCCTTCCGCATGGCGCAGCAGGCGCACCCCGGGCGCGTGCATGTGCACATCGGCTACGACGAAGCGCGGGCGCACCGGCTGATGGCGGGTGCCGACGTCATCGCCGTGCCTTCCCGCTTCGAGCCCTGCGGCCTGACGCAGCTCTACGGCCTGCGCTACGGCACCGTGCCCGTGGTGCGCCGCGTGGGCGGCCTGGCCGACACCGTGGTGGACGCCAGCCCGGCCGCCCTGGCCGACGGCAGCGCCACCGGCTTCAGCTTCGACGCCGCCACGCCCGCCGCCTTCGAACGCTGCGTGCGCAGGGCGCTGGAGTTGCGCGCGCACCCTGCCGCCTGGCAGGCGCTGATGGCGCGCGGCATGGCGCAGAACTATTCCTGGCAAGGGCCGGCGCAGCGCTATGCGGCGCTGTACGAAGAAGCGCTGGGGCAGCGGGGCAGGGTGGGGTTGGTGGGGGCGGGTTGAGACCCGCGGGCCGGGACATCAACGGATGCAAAGGGCCCCTGGCGGACAGGGCGGGATTCGAACCCGCGGGGGGCTGTTAACCCCCACACGCTTTCCAGGCGTGCGACTTAAACCGCTCATCCACCTGTCCGCTGCAAAGCGCGCATTCTAGCTTTCGCCAGCGGGGCTGGCCGCGTGCTCGCGCAGCCACTCCATCACCACGAAGTCCAGCGCGCGGGCGTGCGTGCATTCCAGCACCACGGGCGGCGCGCAGCCGTGTTCGTAGGCCTCGCGCCAGCGCAGCGCGCACACGCACCAACGGTCGCCGGGCTTCAGGCCCCGAAAGCGGTGTTCGGGGCGCGGCGTGATGAGGTCGTTGCCACGCTCCATCTGGAAGTTCAGGAAAGCCACCGTCACCTTGGTGCAGATGACGTGGCTGCCGTGGTCTTGTGCATCGGTGTGGCAGCAGCCGTCGCGGTACCAGCCTGTCAGCGGGTCGTAGCTGCAGGGCATCAGGGCCGTGCCCAGCACGTTCAGCGCATGGGCGCGTGGGTCTTTCGTGCTCACGCTGCCTTGCCGCCCTTGTTCATCAGTGCCATGGCCGTTCCGATGAGCGCCGACACCTCGCTCATGTTGCCCGGCACGATCATCGTGTTGTTGGTCTTGGCGAGCTGCGCATAAGCCTCCACCGCCTTCTCGGCCACCTTCAGCTGCACCGCCTGTTCACCGCCGGGCTGCTGGATGGCCGCGGCAATCTTGCGGATGGCGTCGGCCGTGGCGTCGGCCACCGCCGTGATGGCTGCCGCCTCGCCCAGCGCGTTGTTGATCTCGGCCTGCTTCTCGCCCTCGCTGCGCGCGATGAAGGCCTCGCGTTCGCCGGTGGCGATGTTGATCTGCTCCTGGCGCCGGCCTTCCGAGGCGGCGATCAGCGCCCGCTTCTCGCGTTCGGCGGTGATCTGCGCCTGCATGCTGCGCAAGATCTCGGCCGGGGGCGTGAGGTCCTTGATCTCGTAGCGCAGCACCTTCACGCCCCAGGTCATGGCGGCTTCGTCCAGCGCGCTCACGACGCTGGCGTTGATGAGGTCGCGCTCCTCGAAGGTCTTGTCCAGCTCCATCTTGCCCACCACGCTGCGCAGCGTCGTCTGCGCCAGCTGGGTGATGGCCATCAGGTAGTCGCTGCTGCCATAGCTGGCGCGCATGGGGTCGGTCACCTGGAAGTACAGGATGCCGTCCACCTGCAGCTGGGTGTTGTCCTTGGTGATGCACACCTGGCTGGGCACGTCCAGCGGCACTTCCTTCAGCGAATGTTTGTAGGCCACGCGGTCGACGAAGGGCACCAGCAGGCTCAGCCCCGGTGTCAGGGTGCGGTCGAACTTGCCCAGGCGTTCCACCACCCAGGCGTTCTGCTGCGGCACGATCTTCAGCGAACGGGCGATGAAGATGATGGCGATGACGGCCAGGACGATTGCGATTTCCATCAGGGGCTTTCGGGCGAACCGGGTTCAGGGGGGCGAATGGGAGTGCTCGGCTTCGGTGGCGCCTGGGGCCGGCAGGGGCCTCAGCCGCAGTTCGTTGCCGTCCAGCGCGACGATGAGGAATTCGCCGGGCGTCGGCTCGCCGCTGCCGGCGTAGCGCACGGCCCAGGAGGCGCCGCGGTAGCTCACGCGGGCGGTGCCGCCGGCTTCCCAGGCGGGCACGTGCACGCGCTGGCCGATGTCGATGTTGACGTCGCTGTTGCTGGCCGCGGGCCGTGCACGGGGGCGCAGCTTCTGCACGAAGTACCACAGCACGACGGCCGCACCGCCCACGACCGAAGCTGTGGCGATCTGGGCTTCGGTGTTCAGGCCGGCCGCTGACGCCATCGCCCCGGCCACGGCCCCCAGGGCCAGCATCAGCAGGTAGAAGGTGCCGGTGGCCAGTTCGGCGGCCACCAGCGCGCCCACGGTCAGCCACCACAGGGAGGTCGGGTCCAGGTCCAAGGCAGCGGGCTCCTTAAGGCAGGGCGGGATACCGGGGGGCGGGTGGGCGCCGCGCGGCCCGTGGCCTGCGGCAGTGGCGTTGCAGTGTAGCCACGTGCACCGCGGTCACGGCACGCCCCTACACTTCGCGCACTTTCCAAAGCCCAGACCCCAAGACCCAAGGCCGCGCCATGATCCGCTTCCGCTTTCCCATCGTCATCATCGACGAAGACTTCCGCTCGGAAAACACCTCCGGCTTCGGCATCCGCGCACTGGCCCAGGCCATCGAGAAGGAAGGCTTCGAAGTGCTGGGCGCCACGAGCTATGGCGACCTGGCGCAGTTCGCACAGCAGCAAAGCCGCGCCAGCGCCTTCATCCTGAGCATCGACGACAACGAGTTCACGCCGGGGCCCGAGCTCGACCCGGCGGTGCTGAACCTGCGCAAGTTCATCGAAGAGATCCGCTTCAAGAACGCCGACATCCCCATCTACATCTACGGCGAAACGCGCACCAGCCAGCACATCCCGAACGACGTGCTGCGCGAGTTGCACGGCTTCATCCACATGTTCGAGGACACGCCCGAGTTCGTGGCGCGCCACATCATCCGCGAGGCCAAGAGCTACCTCGACGGTCTGGCGCCCCCGTTCTTCAAGGCGTTGATGGACTACGCGCAGGACGGCAGCTACAGCTGGCACTGCCCGGGCCACAGCGGCGGCGTGGCCTTCCTCAAGAGCCCGGTGGGCCAGATGTTCCACCAGTTCTTCGGCGAGAACATGCTGCGCGCCGACGTTTGCAACAGCGTGGAGGAACTCGGCCAGCTGCTCGACCACACCGGGCCGGTGCTGCAGAGCGAGCGCAACGCGGCGCGCATCTTCAACGCCGACCATTGCTTCTTCGTCACCAACGGCACCAGCACCAGCAACAAGATGGTGTGGCACCACACGGTGGCGCCGGGCGACGTGGTGGTGGTCGACCGCAACTGCCACAAGAGCATCCTGCACAGCATCATCATGACGGGTGCGGTGCCCGTGTTCCTGCCGCCCACGCGCAACCACTACGGCATCATCGGCCCCATTCCCGAGAGCGAGTTCTCGGCCGAGGCCATCCGCGCCAAGATCGCTGCCAACCCGCTGCTGGCCGGGGTGGACCCGGCCACCGTGAAGCCGCGCATCCTGACGCTGACGCAGAGCACCTACGACGGTGTGCTCTACAACACCGAGACCATCAAGCACGCGCTCGATGGCTACATCGACACGCTCCACTTCGACGAGGCCTGGCTGCCGCACGCCGCCTTCCACACCTTCTACGGGCCCTACCACGCCATGGGCAAGAAGCGCCCGCGCCCGAAGGACCAGCTCGTCTTCGCGACGCAGAGCACGCACAAGCTGCTGGCGGGCATCAGCCAGGCCAGCCAGGTGCTGGTGCAGGACGCGGTGGACCGCAAGCTCGACCGCCACCTCTTCAACGAGGCCTACCTGATGCACACCAGCACCAGCCCGCAGTACGCCATCATCGCCAGCTGCGACGTGGCCGCGGCCATGATGGAAGCGCCCGGCGGCCCGGCGCTGGTGGAAGAAAGCATCCAGGAAAGCCTGGATTTCCGCCGTGCCATGCGCAAGGTGGACGCCGATTTCGGCGACCAGGACTGGTGGTTCACCGTCTGGGGGCCTGACGCCCTGGCGCCCGAAGGCATCGGCCACAGCCGCGACTGGGTGCTGAAGGCGGGCGAAACCTGGCACGGCTTCGGCGACCTCGCCGAGGGCTTCAACCTGCTCGACCCCATCAAGTGCACGCTGATCACGCCGGGGCTGGGCATGAGCGGCCAGTTTGCCGAGACCGGCATTCCGGCCAGCATCGTCACCAAGTTCCTGGCCGAGCATGGCGTGGTGGTCGAGAAGACGGGGCTTTACTCCTTCTTCATCATGTTCACCATCGGCATCACCAAGGGCCGCTGGAACACGCTGCTCACGGCGCTGCAGCAGTTCAAGGACGACCACGACCGCAACGCCCCGCTGTGGCGCATCCTGCCGGAGTTCTGTGCCGCCCACCCGCGCTACGAGCGCATGGGCCTGCGCGACCTCTGCCAGGCCATCCACCAGACCTACGCGAAGGGCGACATCGCTCGGCTCACCACCGAGATGTACCTCTCAGACATCGTGCCGGCCATGAAGCCCAGCGACGCCTACGCGCACATCGCACACCGCAAGACCGAGCGTGTGCCTATCGACCAGCTGGAAGGCCGCATCACCACCAGCCTGCTGACGCCTTACCCGCCGGGCATTCCGCTGCTGATCCCGGGCGAACGCTTCAACAAGAAGATCTGCGACTACCTGCGCTTCACGCGCGAGTTCAACGCCGCCTTCCCGGGCTTCGACACCGACGTGCACGGCCTGGTGGAAGAAGAAGTGCCGGGCGAGGGCCGGCGCTACTACGTGGACTGCATCCGCGACTGAGGGCGCGGCTTATTCGGGCGCCATCATCCCGTGGCTGAAGCCGCCGTCCACGTAGGTGATTTCGGCGGTCACGCCGCCGGCCAGGTCAGACAGCAGGAAGGCCGCCACGTTGCCCACGTCGTCGATGGTGACGTTGCGGCCCAGGGGTGAAGCGCCGGCCACGGCGCCCAGCAGCTTGCCGAAGTCCTTGATGCCGCTGGCCGCCAGCGTCTTGATGGGTCCGGCCGAGATGCCGTTGACGCGCACGCCGCGCTTGCCCAGGCTGGCCGCCAGGTAGCGCACGCTGGCTTCCAGGCTGGCCTTGGCCAGGCCCATGGTGTTGTAGTTCGGCACGGCGCGCAGGGCGCCCAGGTAGCTCAGCGTCAGCAGGGCGGCGCCGGGGCGCAGGTGGGGCAGGGCGGCCTTGGCCATGGCCGGGAAGCTGTAGGCCGAGATGTCGTGCGCGATGTGGAAGTTCTCGCGCGTCAGGCCGTCGAGGAAGTCGCCGGCGATGGCTTCGCGCGGGGCGAAGCCGATGCTGTGCACGAAACCATCGAAGGGCCCCCAGGTGGTGCCCAGGCTGTCGAAGGTGGCGGCGATCTGCTCGTCGCTGGCCACGTCGCAATCGAAGATCAGCGTCGAGCCGAACTCGGCGGCAAAGCCCGCCGTGCGCTCCTTGAAACGTTCACCCACGTAGCTGAAGGCCAGTTCGGCCCCCTGGGCGTGGCAGGCGCGCGCAATGCCGTAGGCGATGGAGCGGTTGGACAGCACCCCGGTGATGAGGAAGCGCTTGCCGGCGAGGAATCCCATGCGTGTCTCCTGTTGTCTGGCACACCGGGGCACAGGAACGCAACTGCAAGGCCGGGGCGCCGGTTTTGACCGGGCGCGATTCTGGCATGCAGCCCCGGGGCCCTGGCCCAAGCCTGTGGCCGCGCCTTGCAGCGTGACAAACTGGCGGTCTATAATTCGGGTTTTCCGGGTAAAGCTGCGTGGGCGGAATTTTCCAGCCCATTTTTTTTGCTTGATCGACTCTGGGGGGTGCTGGTGCGCCGCCGGTGTACTGAAAGGTACACGCGAGGGTTTGGTCTTGGCGGCTCGCCCGGCGTTTCGGGCGCAGCGGGCAGATCGGACACTCAGAGTTTTGAACAGCAAACCCCTCAGGGCCGGTGGCAAGACCACCAGCCCCCGCGTGGCACGCAAGAGCGTGGGGCAGGGCGCCAAGGGCGCACCGGCCGGTGATGCTGTGCGCGCATCACGCCCTGAGCGCCCGGTGCGCCCCCCCCGTGAACCGCGGCCAGCGCCCGAGGGGGTGCGGGTGGGCTGGCGCGAGGCCATCATGGCCACGGTCACGGGCCTGGGGTTCGATCTGGTCGATGTCGAGCGCGCGCCGCGCGGACTGTTGCGCGTCACCATCGACCGCCAGCCCGGCCGCAGCTACGCCATCGCCAGCGAGTTCGTGCTGGTCGAGGATTGCGAACAAGTCACGCGCCAGCTTCAATACGTGCTGGAAGTGGAAGGGCTGGAGTACAGCCGCCTGGAAGTGTCTTCGCCCGGGCTCGACCGCCCGCTGAAGACCGAGGCCGATTACGAGCGTTTCGCCGGCCAGGCCGTGAACCTGGTGCTGAAGGCGCCCTTCCAGGGTCGCAAGAACTGGCAGGGCGTGCTGCAGCGGGCCGAGGCGCCGGCCGCCGAAGGTGCAGCCCAGCCCGCCCCGGCAGGCTGGAACCTGTGCTTCAAGGATGGCAAGGCCGAGCAGGTGCTCGGTTTCATGTTCGACGAGGTGCGCGAGGCTCGCCTCGTGCCCGTGGTTGATTTCAAGGGCCGCCCCCGGCGCAGCGATGCTGCCGAGGCCGGCCCGGCCGTTGAGGCGCCCGCAGGGGCCGCCGCAACGGGCACAGATGGAGGCTAAGGACTGATGAACCGCGAAATGCTGATGCTGGTGGACGCCATCTCGCGCGAGAAGACGGTAGACCGCGAGGTCGTCTTCGGCGCTGTCGAAGCTGCGCTCGCCTCGGCGACGAAGAAGCTCAACGGTGGCGAGGTCGACATCCGTGTGGCCGTCGACCGCGAAACCGGCGAGTACGAGACCTTCCGCCGCTGGCTGGTGGTGCCCGACAGCGCCGGTCTGCAGAACCCCGATGCCGAAGAACTGCTGTCCGAAGCCCTGGACCGCATTCCCGACATCGAGGAAGGCGACTACATCGAAGAAGCCATCGAGTCGCTGACCATCGGCCGCATCGGCGCCCAGGCAGCCAAGCAGGTCATCCTGCAGAAGATCCGCGATGCCGAGCGCGAGCAGCTGCTCAACGACTTCCTCGCCCGCGGCGAGAAGATCTTCGTCGGCACCGTCAAGCGCCTGGACAAGGGCGACATCATCGTCGAGAGCGGCCGCGTCGAAGGGCGCCTGAAGCGCAGCGAGATGATCCCGAAGGAAAACCTGCGCAGCGGCGACCGCGTGCGCGCCTTCCTGCAGGGCATCGACCCCACGCAGCGCGGCCCGCAGATCATGCTGAGCCGCAGCGCCCCGGGCTTCATGATCGAGCTCTTCGCGCAGGAAGTGCCCGAGATCGAACAAGGCCTGCTCGAGATCAAGAGCTGCGCCCGCGACCCTGGCAGCCGCGCCAAGATCGCCGTGGTCAGCCACGACCGCCGCGTCGACCCCATCGGCACCTGCGTGGGCGTGCGCGGCTCGCGCGTCAACGGCGTCACCAACGAACTGGCTGGCGAACGCGTGGACATCGTCCTGTGGTCGGAAGACCCGGCGCAGTTCGTCATCGGCGCGCTGGCCCCGGCCAACGTGGTGAGCATCGTCGTCGACGAAGAGCGCCACGCTATGGACGTGGTGGTGGACGAAGAGAACCTCGCCATCGCCATCGGCCGCGGCGGCCAGAACGTGCGGCTCGCGAGCGAGCTGACCGGCTGGCGCATCAACATCATGACGGCCGAAGAAAGCCAGGCCAAGCAGGCCACCGAGAGCGAAACGGTGCGCCAGCTCTTCGTCGACAAGCTCGACGTCGACGCCGAAGTGGCCGACATCCTCATCGCCGAAGGCTTCAGCAGCCTGGAAGAAGTGGCCTATGTGCCGCTGCAGGAAATGCTGGAGATCGAAGCCTTCGACGAAGACACCGTGCACGAGCTGCGCACGCGTGCCAAGGATGCGCTGCTGACGATGGAAATCGCCAAGGAAGAGAACGTCGAGCAGGTGTCGCAAGACCTGCGCGACCTGGAAGGCCTGACGCCGGAACTGATCTCTTCGCTGGCGCAGGGCGGCATCCACACCCGCGACGACCTGGCCGACCTGGCCGTCGACGAACTCACCGAAATGACCGGCATCGATGACGAGGCTGCCAAGGCCTTGATCATGAAAGCCCGCGAGCATTGGTTCACAGCCTGAAACGCCTGTTGAACCCGACCGCCCGCACCGCACACCCGAGGAAAACGCACCCATGGCCGTGACCACAGTCGCCCAGTTCGCAGCCCAGCTTGGCCGCCCCACCACGGCCTTGATCGAGCAGCTGCAATCGGCCGGCGTGACCAAACAGTCACCGGACGACGCGCTGACCGAATCGGACAAGGAACGTCTGCTGGAGTACTTGCGCAACGCCCACGGCACCACCGTGTCGGGCGAGCGCAAGAAGATCACCATCACCAAGAAGACGTCGACAGAGATCAAGCAGGCCGACGCCAGCGGGCGGGCGCGCACCATCCAGGTGGAAGTGCGCAAGAAGCGCACCTTCGTCAAGCGTGACGATGCTTCGCCGGCCACCGAGGAAATCGGGCCCAGCGAGGAAGAACTCGACCTGCAGCGCCGCGAGGAAGAAGCGCGCGCCCAGGCCGAGGCCATCCGCAAGCAGGAAGAAGAACTCGCCGAGGCACGCCGTCAGCGCGAAGAGCAGGAGCGTGCGGCGCGCGAAGCCGCCGAAGCCGCTGCCGCCGCTGCGGCTGCCGCTGCAGCAGCGCGTGCCGCCGAAGAGGCTGCTGCCGCCGCAGCTGCTGCCGAAACCGCCGCCGCGCTGGCCAAGGCCGCCGCGCTGGAAACGCCCAAGCCCGTGAAGAAGGGCGCCAAGGTCGATGCTGCGAAGGCCGCCGAGGCCGCGCGTGCCGAAGCGGCAGAGAAGGCCGCCGAAAAGGCCGCCGCCGACGCCAAGGCAGCCGAAGCCGCCGCCGCCGAGCCGCCCAAGCCCGCCGAACCCGCCAAGCCGCTGCTGCGCGTCGTGAAGGCCGCCGACAAGGCCGCCGAAGACAGCGCCAAGGCCGACGACCTGGCCCGCCGCCGCAAGGCCGCCGAGGCCGAGGCCGCCGCCATCCGCGCGATGATGGCCGGCCCCAAGAAGGTGCTGGTGGCCAAGAAAGAAGAGCCCAAGCCGGCCGAAGCCGCCAAGGAAGCCATCAAGGGCACCATCCACAAGCCCACGGCTAAGCCGGGCGCTCCGGGCGCCACCACCACCACGACAGCGGCGGCGAAGCCGGGCGACAAGAAACAGGTCAAGAGCGAAAAGCTCAGCAGCAGCTGGGCCGACGACGCCGCCAAGAAGCGCGCCGCGCTGAAGACGCGCGGCGACAGCGCCGGCGGCCGTGCCGGCTGGCGCGCCCCGCGTGGCGGCGCACGCCGTGGCGGCACCGAAGGCGGTGGCAGCTTCACGCCCACGCCCGAGCAGCAGGTGCAGGAAGTGCACGTGCCCGAGACCATCTCGGTGGCCGACCTGGCCCACAAGATGAGCGTCAAGGCCTCCGAGGTCATCAAGCAGCTGATGAAGCTGGGCCAGATGGTCACCATCAACCAGCAGCTCGACCAGGAGACGGCGATGATCGTCGTCGAGGAAATGGGCCACAAGGCGCTGGCCGCCAAGCTGGACGATCCGGAAGCCTTCACCGAGGAAGAAACCGCGCTGCACGACGCTGCCGAACAGCTGCCGCGCGCGCCGGTTGTCACCGTCATGGGCCACGTCGACCACGGCAAGACCAGCCTGCTCGACTACATCCGCCGCGCCCGCGTGGCCGCGGGCGAGGCCGGCGGCATCACCCAGCACATCGGCGCGTACCACGTGGAAACGCCGCGCGGCATGATCACCTTCCTGGACACCCCGGGCCACGCCGCGTTCACCGCGATGCGTGCCCGCGGCGCCAAGGCCACCGACATCGTCATCCTGGTGGTGGCGGCCGATGACGGCGTGATGCCGCAGACCAAGGAAGCCATCGCCCACGCGAAGGCGGCCGGCGTGCCCATCGTCGTGGCCATGAACAAGATCGACAAGCCCGATGCCAACCTCGAGCGCGTGAAGAGCGAGCTCGTGGCCGAAGGCGTCATCCCCGAAGACTTCGGCGGCGACTCGCCTTTCGTGGGCGTTTCGGCCAAGGTCGGCACCGGCATCGACACGCTGCTGGAGCAGGTGCTGCTGCAGGCCGAGGTGCTGGAGTTGCGCGCGCCCACCGAAGCCGCCGCCAAGGGCCTGGTGATCGAAGCCAAGCTCGACAAGGGCCGCGGCCCGGTGGCCAGCATCCTCATCCAGAGCGGCACGCTGAAGAAAGGCGATGTCGTGCTGGCCGGCAGCAGCTATGGCCGCGTGCGCGCCATGCTGGACGAAGACGGCAAGAGCATCGAGTCGGCCGGGCCTTCCATGCCGGTAGAGATTCAGGGCCTGACCGAGGTGCCGCAGGCCGGTGACGAGTTCATGGTGCTGGGCGACGAGCGCCGTGCGCGCGAGATTGCCACCTTCCGCCAGGGCAAGTACCGCGAAGTGACGCTGAACAAGCGCCAGGCCGCCAAGCTGGAAGGCATGTTCGAGAACATGGGCGAAGGCGCCGCGCAGACGCTGAGCCTCATCGTCAAGGCCGACGTGCAGGGCTCGCAGGAAGCGCTGGCGCAAAGCCTGCTGAAGCTGAGCACGCCGGAAGTGAAGGTGCAGATCGTGCACGCCGCGGTGGGTGGCATCAGCGAGAGCGACGTCAACCTGGCCATCGCCAGCAAGGCCGTGATCATCGGCTTCAATACGCGGGCCGATGCCGGCGCGCGCAAGCTGGCCGAAGGCAACGGCGTCGACATCAAGTACTACAACATCATTTACGACGCGGTCGACGAGATCAAGGCGGCGATGGGCGGCATGCTGGCGCCCGAGCAGCGTGAAGAGGTCATCGGCACGGCCGAGATCCGCACGGTGTTCGTGGCCAGCAAGATCGGCACCGTGGCAGGCAGCTACATCACCGCCGGCCAGGTCATCCGCAACGCCAAGTTCCGCCTGCTGCGCGACAACGTGGTGATCTACACCGGCGAGATCGAGTCGGTGAAGCGCCTGAAGGACGACGTGCGCGAGGTCAAGGAAGGCTTCGAGTGCGGTATCAAGCTGAAGAACTACAACGACATCAAGGAAGGCGATCAGCTCGAGTTCTTCGAGGTGAAGGAAGTCGCCCGCACGCTGTGACGTAGAGCCCCCAGGCTCCCTCCGGTCGCCACCCCCCGAGGGGGCTCATGCAGCGGCCTGGCAAAGCCAGTTCCGCGCATGCGGCTTGACCGGTGCGATGCGAGCCCCGCCATGGCGGGGCTCTTCGCTTGAAAGGCGCTTATGAAGCACAAGAAGTCCGTTCCGAACAGAAGCTATCGCGTCGCCGACCAGATCCAGCGCGACGTGGCCGAGCTCATCCGTGATCTGAAGGATCCGCGGCTGGGCATGGTCACGATCAACAGCGTGGAAGTCACGCCCGACTACGCGCACGCGCAGGTCTACTTCTCGGTGCTGGTGGGCACGCCCGAAGACAGCGCCGCCGCCTTGAACGAAGCAGCCGGTTATCTCCGCAACGGGCTCTTCAAGCGCCTGGCCATCCACACCGTGCCGACGCTGCACTTCCACTTCGACAAGACCACCGAGCGCGCCGCTGACCTCTCAGCCTTGATCGCCAAGGCCAACAGCGTGCGCGCCAAAGAAGACTGAACCATGAACGCTCCGGCGCCGCGTGTGCGCACCCCCCGCAAGCCGCTGCACGGCGTCTTGTTGCTCGACAAGCCCTTGGGATGGACGAGTAACGACGCCTTGCAGAAGGCCAAGGGCATGCTGCGCGCGGAGAAGGGGGGTCACACCGGCACGCTGGACCCGCTGGCCACCGGGCTGCTGCCGTTGTGCTTCGGCGCGGCCACCAAGTTCAGCCAAGTCAGCCTGGACGCCGACAAGCGCTACACCGCCACGCTGCGCCTGGGCCAGCGCACCACCACCGGCGACCGTGAAGGCGAGGTCATCGCCGAAGGCCCGCTGCCCACCGAGCGCGCCGCCATCGAAGCTGCCTGCCGCCGCTTCACGGGCGAGATCCTGCAGACGCCACCCATGCACTCGGCGTTGAAGCACGAAGGCAAGGCGTTGTACGAATACGCGCGGGCCGGCGTGGAGATCGAGCGCCCGCCGCGTGCCGTCACGATTCACAGCATCGACATCCTCGAATGGCATGCTGAGTGCTTGGTTCTCGACGTGAGCTGCAGCAAGGGCACCTACATCCGCACGCTGGCCGAAGACATCGGCCAGGCTCTGGGCTGCGGCGCCCACCTCAGTGCCTTGCGGCGCACCGGCAGCGGCCCGCTGCGTGTGGAAGACGCCCTCACGCTGGAAGCGCTGCAGGCCCTGGGCGAACGGGAACGTGAAGCCCGGCTGCGGCCGCCTGACAGCCTGCTGGCCACCTGGCCGGCGGTGCACCTGCCCGACGACGAAGCGGGCCGTTTCCTGAACGGGCTGCGCCGGCGCGTGGGCCTGGCCGACACGCCGGCCGTGCGTGTCTACCGGCGCCCGCCGGAACCCCCCGACGCCCCGGTGGCCTTTCTAGGCACCGCCCACATCACCGCAGGCGAGCTCATCGCCGACCGCCTGCTGAGCCCCATCGAAGTCCAGGAAACACCGTCATGAGTACCCGAGCCATCCGCAACGTCGCCATCATCGCCCACGTCGACCACGGCAAGACCACCATGGTCGACCAGCTGCTGCGCCAGAGCGGCACCTTCGCCGACCACGAAAAGGTCGTCGACACCGTGATGGACAGCAACGCCATCGAACGTGAACGCGGCATCACCATCCTGGCCAAGAACTGCGCCGTCAGCTGGGAAGGCACGCACATCAACATCGTCGACACCCCCGGCCACGCCGACTTCGGCGGCGAGGTGGAGCGTGCGCTGAGCATGGTCGACGGCGTGGTGCTGCTGATCGACGCGCAGGAAGGCCCGATGCCGCAGACCCGCTTCGTCACGAAGAAGGCGCTGGCCCTGGGCCTGAAGCCCATCGTCGTGGTGAACAAGGTCGACAAGCCCGGCGCCAAGCCTGACGCCGTGATCAACGCCGCCTTCGACCTCTTCGACAAGCTCGGCGCCACCGACGAACAGCTTGATTTCCCCGTGGTCTACGCCTCGGGCATCAACGGCTGGACCTCGCTGGAAGAAGGCAAGCCCGGCGAGCAATGGGGCCCCGACATGTCGGCCCTGTTCAATACCATCCTGAAGCACGTGCCTTCGCACCAGGGCGACCCGGCCGCGCCGCTGCAGCTGCAGATCTCGGCGCTGGACTACAGCACCTTCGTCGGCCGTATCGGCGTGGGTCGCATCAACGCCGGCACCATCAGGCCCGGCATGGACGTGGTGGTGATGGAAGGCCCCGAAGGCAAGGCCACCAAGGGCCGCGTGAACCAGGTGCTGACCTTCCAGGGCCTGGACCGCGTGCAAGTCACCTCGGCAGGCCCGGGCGACATCGTGCTGATCAACGGCATCGACGAGATCGGCATCGGCGTGACCGTCACCGACCCCGCCACCCCGGCACCGCTGCCCATGCTGAAGGTGGACGAGCCGACGCTGACAATGAATTTCTGCGTCAACACCAGCCCGCTGGCCGGCCGCGAAGGCAAGTACGTCACCAGCCGCCAGATCTGGGACCGCCTGCAGAAAGAGCTGCAAAGCAACGTGGCCCTGCGCGTGAAGGAAACCGGCGAAGACGGCGTCTTCGAGGTGATGGGCCGCGGCGAACTGCACCTGACCATCCTGCTGGAGAACATGCGCCGCGAGGGCTACGAGCTGGCCGTCAGCAAGCCGCGCGTGGTGTTCCAGATGATCAACGGAGAGAAGTGCGAGCCCATCGAGCTGGTCACCGCCGACGTCGAAGAGCAGCACCAGGGCGGCGTGATGCAGGCCCTGGGCGAGCGCAAGGGCGAGCTCGTGAACATGGAACCCGACGGCCACGGCCGTGTGCGCCTGGAGTACCGCATCCCGGCGCGCGGCCTCATCGGCTTCTCCAACGAGTTCATGAACCTCACGCGCGGCTCGGGCCTCATCAGTAACATCTTCGACGGGTACGAGCCGCACCGCGGTGAGATCGCCAGCCGCAAGAACGGCGTGCTCATCAGCATGGACGCCGGCGAGATCTTCACCTACGCCCTGGGCAAGCTGGACGACCGCGGCCGCATGTTCGTGAAGCCGAACGACCCGGTGTACGAAGGCATGATCGTCGGCATCCACAACCGCGACAACGACCTCGTCGTCAACGCCACGCGCACCAAGCAGCTGACCAACTTCCGCGTCAGCGGCAAGGAAGACGCCATCAAGATCACCCCGCCCATCGACCTGACGCTGGAGTACGGCGTCGAGTTCATCGAGGACGACGAGCTGGTCGAGATCACGCCCAAGAGCATCCGCGTGCGCAAGCGCTTCCTGAGCGAGCACGAGCGCAAGCGCGCCAGCCGCGAAGCGGCCTGAGCGCTGCCTTGGCCGGCAGCATGAGCCACCCCTCACGGTGGCGGGTGGCATGACCCACCGCCAGGCGGTGGCCGTGATGGTGCTGGCCACGCTGATGTGGAGCATCGCGGGTGTGGTCTCGCGCTTCCTGGAATCGGCCAGCGGCTTCGAGGTCACGTTCTGGCGCAGCGCCTTCAACGCGCTGACGCTGGTGCTGCTGCTGGGCTGGATGAAGGGCCCGGGCCCGCTGTGGGCCACGCTGCGCAGCGGCGGCCGCGCGCTGTGGCTCAGCGGCGCCTGCTGGGGCGTGATGTACACGGCCTTCATGATGGCGCTGACGCTCACCAGCGTGGCCAACGTGCTGGTGACGATGGCCCTCGGCCCCCTGTTCACCGCGCTGCTGTCGCGCGCCGTGCTGCGCCACCGGTTGCCCCGCCGCACCTGGGCCGCCATTGCACTGGCCGGGGCCGGCATCGCCTGGATGTACGGCCATGAAGTGACCGGCGGCGACCCGCGCGCCTGGCTGGGCACGCTGGTGGCGCTGGCCGTGCCGGTGGCGGCGGCCGTGAACTGGACGCTGCTGCAGCACCTGAAGGCGCGTGCGGCCAGCGCCCACGCCACCGAAGCCGCCCCCGACATGCTGAGCGCCGTGCTCGTGGGCGCGCTGCTGTCGGCCGCCGTCACGCTGCCGCTGGCCTGGCCGCTGGTGGCATCGCCCCACGACCTGGGCCTGCTGGCGCTGCTGGGCAGCGTGCAGCTGGCCATACCCTGCCTGATGGCGGTGGCCGTGGCGCGGGTGCTTTCGGGCCCCGAGATCTCCTTGCTGGGCCTGCTGGAGGTGATCTTCGGCGTGCTGTGGGCCTGGCTGGGCGCCAACGAGGCGCCCACGGCCGCCGTGCTGGGTGGCGGGCTGCTGGTGCTGGCTGCGCTGGTGGGCAACGAGCTGCTGGGCCTGCGCGCACGCCGCACCGCCTGAACGGCCCGGGAGGTGCGGCCCTGGGTCCCGCAACACCCCGGCCACGCCCCAGCAAGACCTCGGCGCACCCCGCCGCACCCCCTGCCTACCCCCGAGCCTGCGGGGGGCCACCCTGTCAAGGTTTGCAGTGGCCGGCGCGGCCGCCAGCCCCTATGGTTGCACTCAGACCGCCAGACAGGCGGCGTTGCTCAGGGTCGCACGGTGCCATGCAGGTGCCGGCCAACGGTGAAGGGCTGTTCGCGCAAGCGGGCAGCCCTTTTTCCTGGGCGCCACCGGCGTGGCTCTGGAGAGCGGCGTGTTCGGGCTAGCCCTCAGCCCCGCGCGCCGGCCGCAGGCCTAGCATGGCCCCGGCCGCGCCTTGCGGCCCAGCACGGCGAGCGCATGCAACAACTCTCAGGCCTGGACGCCACCTTTCTCTTCCTGGAAACGCCCGAGATGCCCATGCACGTGGGCGCCTTGCACCTCTTCGAGCTGCCGGCCGGCCACAAGGGCAAGTTCATCACGGCGCTGCGCAAGCACATCGAGAGCCGCCTGCCCATCACGCCCGTGCTGCGGCGCCGCCTGTGGTGGATGCCGCTGAACCTGGCCAACCCGGCCTGGGTGGATGCCGAGCCCGACCTCAAGCAGCACATCGTCGAGGTGAAGCTGCCCAAGGTGAACGGCCAGGCCCCAGGCCTGCCCGAGCTGGAAGCGGCGGTGTCAAGGCTGCACCCCGTGCTGCTCGACCGCACGAAGCCGCTGTGGAAGTTCCATGTCTTCGAGGGCCTGGCGCCTTCGCCCAGCGGCCTGCGCCGCGTGGCGCTGTACACCCAGCTGCACCACGCCGCCGTGGACGGCCAGGCCGCCGTGGCCCTGGCCAACGCCATCCTCGACGTGACGCCCGAGCCGCGCGCCATCGAGGTGCGGCCCTCGCGCCGCACGCGCACCTTCAAGCTGGAGATGACCGAGATGCTGCGCGGCGTCATCGGCAACCAGGCGCAGAAGGTGGCCGAGATCGTGCGCAGCCTGCCGGCCACCGTGGGCACCCTGAAGAACGCGGCCACCAAGGCGGTGTCGGCTTCTTCGCTGCTGACGGGCCAGGCCGGCCCCGGCAACCTGACGCTGGCGCCGCGCACGCCGCTGAACGTGTCGGTCACGGCCGGCCGGGCCTTCGCCACCGTCACGCTGCCCCTGCACGAGCTGAAGGCCATCGGCCGCGCCTTCGACGCCACCGTCAACGACATGGTGCTGATGCTGTGCAGCACCGCGCTGCGCCGCCACTACGCCCGCCAGCGCACGCTGCCGCGCAAGAGCCTGGTGGCCGCGGTACCCATCTCGCTGCGCGCGCCTGGCGACACCAGCGCCGACAACCAGGCCAGCATGAGCCTCATCAGCCTGGGCACCCACATCGCCGACACGAAGAAGCGCCTGGCCCATGTGAAGGCCGCCACCTCGGCGATGAAAAGCACCATGGGCAGCCTGAAGAGCATCCTGCCCACCGACTTTCCCTCGCTGGGCGTGCCCTGGCTGCTGGAAGCCGCCACCGCGCTGTACGGCCGCGCCCGCGTGGCCGACCGCCTGCCGCAGGTGGCCAACCTCGTCATCAGCAACGTGCCCGGGCCGCCGGTGCCGCTGTACATGGCCGGCGCGCGCATGCTCACCAACTACCCGGCCTCCATCGTCGTGCATGGCCTGGCGCTGAACATCACGGTGCAGAGCTACGACCAGAGCCTCGATTTCGGCCTCATGGCCGACGCCGCCGCGCTGCCCGAGGTGCGCGCGCTGGCCGATGCGCTGCACATCGCCTTCGACGACCTGCGCGCGCTGCCGCGCCCGGGCGAACACGACCCCGATGCGCCGCCGCCCGAGGGCCTGGTCAGCCAGGCCGGCCGGCGCCTGGTGGGCGGCATGGCCGGGGCTGTCAGCACCACTTTGGGCAGCACGCTGGGCAAGGCCACGCGCAGCATGATCGGCAGCGCCACGCGCAGCGTGGCCGGCAAGGTGGTGGACGCCGCTGTCTCGCAGGTGACAAGCCGCCCCCGGGCAAGCGCTAGGCCGGCCCCGGCGCCGAGCGCGAAAAAACCGGGCCGCGCCGGCTAGCATGCCGGCATGAGCGTTCCGATGCGCCGGCGCAAGCCGGCCCCCACGCCGTTCGCACCGCTGGAAGCGCGCGAACTGGTCGAAGCCCCCGGCCCCTGGCGCTTGATGCTGGAAGCGCGCGCGCCCTGGGAATACGCCGCGATGGTGGCCGCCGCCCCCTGGCTGAACCGCCTGCCCACGGGCGATGGCCACCCCGTCATCGTCTACCCCGGCCTGGGCGCCGCCGACTTCACCACGCTGCCGCTGCGCAGTTTCCTGCGCCAGCGCGGGTACACGCCCTATGCCTGGAAGCAGGGCTTCAACTTCGGCCCCAAGCACGGTGTGCTGGAAGGCTGCCGCGAACAGCTGCAGCAAGTGGCCAGCCGCCACCGCGAACCGGCCAGCCTGGTGGGCTGGAGCCTGGGCGGCGTCTACGCGCGCGAACTGGCCAAGGAGCAGCCCGCCCACGTGCGCTGCGTCATCACGCTGGGCACGCCTTTCAACGGCCACCCGCGGGCCACCAACGCCTGGCGCTTCTACGAACTGGTCAGCGGTCAGAGCACGCACGACCCGGCGCTCATCGAACAGATACGCGGCCTGCCGCCTTGCCCCACCACCTCCATCTACAGCAAGACCGACGGCGTGGTGGCCTGGCAGTGCAGCCTGAACCCGGCGCACGCACGGGCCGAGAACATCGAGGTGCATGCCAGCCACCTGGGCATGGGCATGAACCCGCTGGCGCTCTTTGCCATTGCCGACCGCCTGCGCCAGAGCCCGCAGGCCTGGCAGCCTTTCGATGCCAAGGGCGCGCGGCGCTGGTTCTACAAGGTGACGCACCACTCGCCCGTGCAGGCCCAGGCCCAGGCCGAGCGCTGAAGACGGCGGCATGCGCATCGTCGCCAACGGCATCGGCATCGAAGTCGACGACCAAGGCCTGCCCGGCGGCGAGCCGCTGCTGCTCATCATGGGCCTGGGCATGCAGCTCGTGGCCTGGCCTGAAGAGCTGGTGCAGCTGCTGGTGAGCCGCGGCTTTCGCGTCATCCGCATGGACAACCGCGACATCGGCCTCAGCCAGCACTTCGACGAACTCGGCAAGCCCAACCTCGCGGCCGGCGCCTTGCGCCACACGCTGCACCTGCCGGTGACGGCGCCCTACACCCTGGCCGACATGGCGCAAGACGCCGTGGGCGTGCTCGAGGCGCTGGGCCTGGCCAGCGCCCATGTGTGCGGTGCCAGCATGGGCGGCATGATCGCCCAGCACCTGGCCGCGCGGCACCCGCAGCGCGTGAAGAGCCTGACGCTGGTGATGAGCACCAGCGGCGCGCGCCATCTGCCGCAGCCCGGTTGGCGCGTGCGCAGCGCCTTGCTGGCACGCCCGGCCAGCAGCGAAGCCGAGGCCGTGGTGCGCCACTTCGAGAACCTGCTGAAGGTGATCGGCAGCCCCGCCTACCCGCCCGACCCCGAACGCCTGCGCCAGCGCCTGCGGGCCACGGTGCAGCGTTCCTGGCACCCCCAGGGCACGGCGCGGCAGCTGATGGCCGTGCTGGCCGATGGCGACCGCAGCGCGCTGCTGCCGCGCATCCAGGCGCCCACGCGGGTGATCCATGGTGAGGCCGACCCGCTGGTGCCCGTGCAGGCGGGCCGCGAGCTGGCGCAGCACATCGCCGGCGCGCAGCTCGACCTGGTGCCCGGCATGGGCCACGACCTGCCGCTGCAACTGCTGCCGCGTCTGGCCGAAGGCATCGCCCTCAACGCGGCACGTTGAGCCCAGCCGGCTGCCGGCCCAGCCCGTGCTGCGTTCAGAAGTGCCCCAACACGCCCAGCTGGCGTGCGCGCCTTTCGGTCCAGGCGTAGACCAGCCCGCCCAGCACGGCCCAGACCAGCCCGTTCAGCGCGATCAGCAGCCACACCAGCGGCTCGGGCTGCGCCCCGGCCGCCGTGGCGCGCGCGGTGGCCGCGCCCAGCGCATAGGGCAGCAGGCTCAGCGCATTCACCGGGTAGGCCGGCAGGGCCACGAGGCCGATGACCACCGGGAACATTGCCGTCAGCAGCAGTTCGGCCTTCTTGGCCAGCAGCATCACACCCGCCAGCGCATAACCCAGGCCCACCAGGGCCGGCGCGGCCAGCAGGCAGGCGGCGATGGTGGCGAACCAGTCGCCCTGCAGGCGCCCGCCGGTGAGCGCGTGCGCCAGGCCCAGCGCCACCAGCAGCGTGACCAGGGCGCCCAGCAGCGTGAGCACGGCACGCAGCGCCAGCAGCGCCCACAGCGGCAGCGGTGCGATGCACAGCTGTTCCAGCGTGCGTTGTTCGGTCTCTTGCTGCACGTCCTGGCTGGCGCTGCCGCAGGCCGAAAGCGCAAACAGCCAGACCGCGAAGCCGACGATCAGGCCATCGGCCTCGCCCGAAGCCAGCGAACGCCCGCCCACGGACAGCACGGCGAACAGCAGCCCGCAGAACATGGCCACCACGAAGCCCAGCGCCAGCAGCGTTTCGAACCAGTAGCGCCGCTTCAGCGCCCAGGTGCGCCGCAGCTCGTTCAGCAGATGGCGCGGCCAGCGCTTCATGGGTGGCCTCCCACCAGGCTGATGTACTTGTCGCGCAGCGCCACGCGCCGCAGCTGCAGGCCGCGCTGGGCCGGCAGCACCGGCTGCAGCGCGGCCAGCACGGCGCAGGCCTGCGCATGGTCACGCAGGGGCAGCTGCCAGTGGCCGGGCGGGCTGTCGGGCTGGGGCTGCCAAGACGCCAGGGGCGTCATCAGCGCTTCCGGCAGGGCAGGGGGCTCGTGGGTGTGCAGGGCCGGGTCGGCTTCCAGCAGCAGCAGGTATTCATGGTCCAGCCGCAGGAATTCGGCCTGACTGCCATCGAAGACCTTGTGGCCGGCGCGCAGGCAGACGATGCGCTGGCTGAGTTTTTCGATGAAGGCCAGGTCGTGCGAACCCAGCAGCAGCGCCGTGCCTTGCGCGGCGGTGTGGCGCACCAGCGCCTGCAGGCGCTCGACACCGAAGAGGTCCAGCCCCAGCGTGGGTTCGTCCAGCAGCGCCAGCGCCGGGCGGTGCACCAGCGTGCCCAGCAACGAGGCGCGCAGCTTGTGGCCCGTGGACAGCTGGCGCAGCGGGGCGTGCACGTCGGCAATGTCCAGCAGCGTGGCCAGGGCGTCGAAATGCGCGCGGTCGAAGGCGGCTTCGCGCAGGGCGCAGAAGTAGCGCGCGTTCTCCAGTGTCGACAAACGTTCGTAGCAGGCCCCACGGCCTTCCAGCAGCACGCCGAATTCGCGCAGGTGCGGCGCATGGTGCCCCAACGGCACGGGCCGGCCGCGCCAGTGCAGTTGCCCCCCGTCGGCGCCACACAGGCCGGTGAGCAGCTTCACCGCCGTGGTCTTGCCCGAACCGTTGGGGCCCAGCAGACCCAGGATGTCGCCGGCTTGTATCTGCAAGGAAAAGCCTTGCAGCGCCTGCACCGTGGTGCCGGCGCGGCGGTAGGTCTTGGCTGCATCGTCCAGCTGCAGCAGCACGGGCCCTCTGCCTACGCTCATGGCGCCCACGGCCGCGCCAGCGGCTCGCCCACGAACAGGCCCTGGCCGGGCCATTGCACCGATTTCCAGTAGGCCTCGATCAGCGTGTCGCCCTGCCGGTAGCGCGCCACCATCACGCTGGCCCGCGGAAACTTCTGCTCGAAGGCACAGGGTTCTTCCACGGTGCCGTAGCTGGCCGTGGCCCCGGCACGCAGCCATTCGGTGATGGGCATCTGGCCGTTGCCGCCGGGCAGCACGCCGCCGAAGCTGGTGAGGTGGTCGGCCGCCGCGCCCGGCAGCCAGGTGTTGCTGGCGGCCTGCTGCACGCGCGGCAGGCCCGTGAAGTAGAAAAGCACATCGCTGCGGCCGCTGATCTCGTTGCTGCCCGTGCCGTTGCGGTTGTCCACCAGATTGACCTGCAGGCCGGGCTGCACCGTGCCGGCCAGCGTGCCGAAGTCGGCTTCGCGGGTGTTGCGGTCGGGGTCGCTGGTGCGCACCAGCCAGGCCTGGGCGGGCCGGCTGGCGTTGCGCTGGCGGCCGTCGGCTGCCACGCCGCGGCTGATCAGCGCTTCAGCTTCTGCCAGCGTCGCCGCGCCCAGCATCATCGACGGGCGGATGCCGAAATCGGAGAAAGGCCGCGCGCTGCTGCTGTTGTAGTAGGGCGTGGTGGCCGTGGCCACGCAGCCGCCGCAGTAGCGGTCGTTGTAGCCCAGCGCCAGTGCGCTGGTGAGGCCCATGGCGCAGCGGCCCTGCACGCGCGACGGCTGGCTCCAGGTGACCAGCGTGGCCTGCACGGAGGCGGGCAGGCGCGCGTCGATGGCGGCCTTCAGCGTGTTGAAGCTTTCGCTGTCGATCACGTCGCTGCCGGCGGGCACGCGCACGCGGACGAGGTTGGCCTCGGGAATGCCGCGCGCGCGCTGGTAGGCCAGCGCGATGGCCTCGCTGGTGGCGTCGCCTTCGGCCACCAGCACGGCCAGGTCGGCGGGGCGCAGCGCGGTCGGCGCGGCGGGTTCCGCCGGGGCGCTGGGGCCACCCCCACCGCCGCCCCCACCGCAGCCACTGGCCAGCAGGAGCAGGGGCGCCAGCAACGCGGCGAGGCGGAGAGCCCGGGCGCAGGCGTGGGAGCCGGGAAGGGCGTTCAGGCGCATCGTGCCCCGCACTGTAAGCGCCTGGCCCACCTCTGCCCCAAACGCAGCCGCCGCGGGCTCTGCGCATACTGCCGATGCCGTATCTGTCCTCGTGGCGCCTGGCACACAGTCACTTACGATCTCCTGGCGCCATGCCTTTGCCCAGCCCCCACTGTCCCCCGAGCCGGCCCGCAGGCCCTTGTACGTGGTGCAGGGCATGAGCGCGCCAAGCCGCTCCCAAGCGCTCATCCCGAAGCACGCAGTGCGCAGGGTAGTCCAGTGAGCCCACCCGGCCTGACGCGGCACCCGCCGCTGCCGGCCTCATGGCTGGCCGGCCTGCGCCTGCCGCGCGGGCTGACGCTGGTGCCCGGCGGCTGCGCGCTCGAAGCGCTGCCCCGGAAGGACCCGCCCGGCGTGCCGCTGGACACCACGCACGCCGGCGAGCAGCTGGCCCTGCTGGCCTATGCGGGGGTGCGCTATGGGCACGCTGAATCGCCGGCAGCGGCCGTCGGCCTGGCCGCCTTCGCCGCGGGCCGGGCGCTGGCGCTCGAAGGGTCGCACTGCTGCATCAGCTTCGACTGGGACCACACGCTCTCCAACTTCACCGTCTTCCACGGCATTCCCACGCTGATCAAAACCCGCCTGAGCCGAACCCCGCCGCCACCGGCCGTGGCTGGCACGCCGCTGGTCACGCTGGAGATGGCGCGCCCCTTCATGACCGAGTTCGCCTTCGGCGCCGTGGCCGGCTTCGCGCTGCGCCAGGGCCTGCAGCGCCTGGCCGACTGGCAACGCTACCGGCCGCAGGTGGTGGTGGCCACGCACACCTGGCCCGACCGCCTGGCGCTCATAGGCCGGCATTTCATGCCGCTGCTGCCGCTGCTGGAAGGCCTGCTGCCCGGCGACCCGCACACCTACGAGCGCCTCACCGCACCCGGCGTGCGCAGCCTGGTGCACCTGCACCACTTCGTCGAGCACGCGGTGGAACTGGTGGAACGCTTCAACCAGGGCGGGCGCGCCGCGCTGGCGGCCCACGAGCACGAGGCGCTGCGCGGCTACGTCAGGGACGGCAGCGCCCACCGCAGCAAGCCACCGGGCGTGTGGGCCCGGCGCGGCTGCGACACCCAGGGCCTGCTGCACTTCGACGACGCGGCCGCCATCGTGGCGCAGCACACGCGCCTGGCCCAGGCCGGCCGGGAGGGCCTGGCGCCCGGGGTGCTGGTGCGCCACCCTTGCTCTCGCGTGTTCCGCAACGTGCAGGAATGGCACAAGGTGGCCGTGCCCGGGCTGTGGCGCGGGCGCCAGGCGGCCATCGCGGGGGCGGCGCGCGCGCTGGCGCACGGCGAGGCCCGCCTGCCCGCCGCCGAGGCGCTGCTGCACCGCTATGCCGGCGCCGCCCCCTGGCCGCGCGGCGAACTGCCCGCCGGCACGCTGACGGCCGTGCACGAGGCGCCCAGCACCGCCGGCGAGTTCTGGCGCTACTACGTGGAGCCCACGCAGCGCGCGCAAGCCCTCATCCGGCAACTGTCCTTGCGGCACGGCGGCCGGCGCCGCCTGTTGCAGACTTGGGGTGAAGCCCCCGGCCTTTCCTCTGCATGAACACCGCCCACCCCGCCCGCGCTGCCGAAGCCGCCCATACCCGCCCCTTGAACCTGCTGGAGAAGCTGGAACAGGCCTGGTTCGGCTTCCTCTACAGCCGCAACCTCGTCTACAACACCGCCTGGGAAGACCCCGCCGTCGACCACCACGCGCTGCAGCTGCAGGCCGGTGACCGCGTGCTCGTCATCACCAGCGGCGGCTGCAACGCGCTCGATTACGCGCTGGAAGCGCCGCAGCAGGTGGTGGCCGTGGACGCCAACCCCTGCCAGACCGCGCTGTTCGAGCTGAAGCTTGCGGCCATCCGAAGCTTGGGCTTCGAAGACATGTTCGCGCTCTTCGGCCGCGGCCGGCATGCCGGCTTCGAGGCGCTGTACCGCACGCAGCTGCGCCCGCTGCTCTCGGCGCCTTCACGCGCCTTCTGGGACCGCCGCACCGCCTGGTTCGCGCCCGGCGGCCCGGGGCTCTACGGCCGCGGGCTCACGGGCGTGGTGATGCGCATCGCGGCCTGGCGCATGCGCAGCGACCCGAGCCTGCGCGCCGCCCTGCACGGCCTCTTCGAACAACCCGACCTCGAAGCCCAGCGCAGCCATTACGACCGCGAAGTGCGCCCGCGTTTCTGGAAGCCCTGGGTGCTGCGCTTCCTGCGCACGCCCCTCTTCATGTCGCTCATCGGCGTGCCCATGCCGCAGCGGCAGATGCTGGTGGCGCAGCACGGTGGCGATGTCTCGGGCGCCATCCAGGCCATGATCGACGAACTCTTCCGCACCGTGCCGGCGGCCAGCAACTACTTCTGGGCCGTGTACGTGTTCGGCGAGTACGCCGCCGGGCGCTGCCCGCGCTACCTCACGCCCGAAGGCTTCGCGGCCCTGAAGGGCGGGCTGGTCGACCGCATCGAAGTGCACACCTGCACCATCACCCACTACCTGCAAAGCCCCGGCCCGCAACTGACGCACGCGGTGCTGCTGGACCACATGGACTGGATGAGTTCCTACTACCCCGCCGACCTGGCCGCCGAGTGGCAGGCGCTGCACCGGCGCATGGCACCCGGCGGGCGCATCCTCTTCCGCTCGGCGCACATCGAGCCGCCTTTCATCGACACGCTGCGCGTCGGCCCGCAGGCCTTGCCGCTGAGGCAATGGCTGCGCTTCGAGCCCGAAGTGGCCCGGCAGCTTTCGCGCGCCGACCGCGTGCACACCTACCCCAGCTTCCACATCGGCCACGTGCCGCGGGCCACGTGAAAGGCGAGGGCGGCATCCCGGCTGGCGGCTGGCGCGATGACCTTCGCGTGCTGCGCCAGTTGCTGGTGGGCAAACGCTCCACCGGCGACCACGCGCGCGACCTCGACCGCTTCTACGGCCCGCAGGCCCAGGCCTACGACAGCTTCCGCGAGCGCCTGCTGCCCGGCCGCCCCGCCTTCATGCAGGCGCTGCCGCTGCAGCCCGGAGCGCACGTGGTCGACCTCGGCGCCGGCACCGGCCGCCACTGGCACTACGTGGCCGAAGCCCTGCCGGCGCTGGGCTCGCTGACGCTGGTGGACCTGTGCACGCCGCTGCAGCACATCGCGCGGCAGCGTTTTGCGGGCCAGCCGCAGGTGCAGGTGGTGCATGGCGACGCCACCGTGTGGCGGCCCGCCCCAGCCCAACCACCGGCGGACCTGGTGGTGTTCTCCTACTCGCTGTCGATGATGACCGACTGGCAGGCCGCGCTGGCCAACGCCCGCGCGCTGCTGCGGCCCGGCGGCGTGCTGGCCCTCATCGACTTCTGCACCTTGCCCGCCGCACCGCCGCCGCCGCTGCGCCCCTTGCCGGCCTGGGCGCGCTGGTTCTGGCCGCGCTGGTTCCGGCACGACGGCGTGCTGCTGCGTGAAGGCGTGCTGCCGGCCTTGCTGGCCAGCGGGCCCACGCAGGCGCTGCACCAGTGCCACGCCCGGCTGCCCTACCTGCCGCTGGCGGGCGCGCCCTGGTTCCACTGGATCGGCGAACCGCAGAGCGCTGTCCGGCCCCGATGAGCGAGCCCGGCCCCACGCCCGAGGTGGCGGGCAGTGCGCTGCTTGGCGGCCTGGGCGAGGCGCAGCGCCAGGCCCTGTTGCAGGCCTGCACGCAGCGCGACTGCGTGGCCGGTGAAACCATCTTCGAGGCCGGTGCGCTGACACCGGGCCTGCACTTCGTGGAGAGCGGTGCCGTGGAAGTGCTGGCCGCGTCCAGTTCCGGCAGCGCTGCGGTGCCCGTGGCCACCATCCACGCGGGCCAGACCTTCGGCGAGCTGTCCACGCTGACGGGCGGGCAGGCCGTGGCTGCGGTGCGTGCCGCCGCCACGCCCACGCGGCTGCGGGTGCTGTCGGCAGCTGCCCTGCAGGGCCTGCCCGAAGCCACCGCCATCACGCAGGCGCTGATGCGCAACGTCATCCGCATCGACCAGCAGCGCCTGGCCGAGAACCACGGCAACTACGTGCGCCAGCTGCAGCAGACCATGGCGCTGGCGCAGCAGCGCAACACTTCGGCACGCCTGCTCATCCTGGTGATCGTGCTGATGAGCATCACCATCCTCACCAACCACTGGCTGAGCCTCACCCCCGGCATCGACATCTACTCGCCGGCCTTCGCCTGGGCCGGGCTGCTGACCGTGGTGCTGCCCACGCTGCTGGTGGCCTGGCGTGAACGCTACCCGCTGGAAGCCATGGGCATCACCACGCGCCACCTCGGCCGCGACCTGGTCTGCAGCCTGCTCATCATCGCGGCCGTGTTGATGCTGGGCGTGGCGGCGCTGTGGCTGGCGGGCTACCCCTTGGCCGAGCGCTTCAGGCCCGACTACCTGCTGCGCTATGGGCCACTGTATGCGCTGCACAGCGCGGTGCAGGAGTTCATGGGCCGCGGCGTGCTGCTGGGCATGATGCTGCGCGTGTTCGACAGCGGCACCTGGCGCCAGCGGCAGCTGTCCAACCTGGCCGTGAGCCTGATGTTCGGCGTGACGCACATCCACTTCGGCCTGGACGCCGTGGCCCTGAGCATGGTGTTCAGCCTGCTGCTGGGCAGCTACTTCATGGTCTACCGCAACCTGGCCGGGCCGGTGCTGATTCACACCACGTTGGGGCTGGCGGCCTTCATGCTGGGGCTGATCTGATCGGAGCCGGTCTGACCCAGCTGCCACCAGCGCGGCAGCAGTTCCAGCACCTCGCGGCGGCGGTAGCGGTCGTCCAGCAGCCACAGCCAGCCGCGGTCTTCGGGCGTGCGCAGCACGCGCCCGGCGGCCTGCACCACCTTCTGCAGGGCGGGCACCAGCTCGCCGTGGCCGGGTTCGCCCCCCAGCAGTTGCGCCAGGCGCAGCTGCAGCTGGGTCTGCGGCTCGCTCACCGGCGGCAGGCCCAGCGTGGCGATGAAGGCGCCGATGAGCAGCGAGCCCGGCAGATCCACACCTTCGGCAAACACCCCGCCCAGCACCGCGAAACCCACGCCCCGGCCCTGGGGCTGGAAACGTTCGAGGAAGGCCTGCCGCGCGGCCGCGCCCATGCGGCGCTCTTGCCGCCACTGCGGAATGTCGGGCCGCTGCAGCGCCAGTCGGGCGGCGGCCTTCTCCAGGTATTCGAAGCTGCTGAAGAAGGCGAGGTAGTTGCCCGGGTGGGCCTGGAACTGCGTGGCGATGGTCTGCACCAGCCGCTGCATCGAGGCGTCGCGGTCGGCCAGGCGGGTGGAGATGTCGTGCGCGATCTGCACACGCAGGTGTTCGGGCGGGAAGGCCGTAGGCACGTCGATCCACGCGCTGTCTTCCGGCAAGCCCAGCAACTGGATGGCATAGGCCGGCGGCGCCAGCGTGGCCGAGATGAGCGTGAGGTGCTGCAGCTGCTTCAGCCGCTGCCGCAGGAAGGGCGCCGGCGATACGTTGCGCAGGCACACCACGGCATCGGCTGCGCCCTGCTCATCCTCAGGCTGCGCTGGCTGCACATCGAACAAGCTGTGTTCGCCCAGCGCCTCGAGCAGCCGCCCGAAACGCTGCAGCTCGAAGTGGAAGTTCAGCAGTGCACCCACGGCCAGCGGGTGCTGCTGGAAGTGTTCGGCCAGCGCGCCCGCCGCCGCCTGCAAGGCCTGCGTGAAGGCCTCGGGCACGGGCTGCAGCAGGGCATAAGAAGGTGGCTCGGGCCCCAGCAGCTGCGCCGTGGCCTCGGCCAGCTGCTGCAGCGGGGCCTGCAGGGCCGCCGGCGCCGCCTGCACGGCGGCCTGCAGCTGGCTCAGCTTCAACTCCGCGCTGTACATCTGACGCGCGCGTTCCACCAGGTTGTGCGCTTCGTCCACCAGCACGGCCAGCTTCCATTCCAGGGCCTGCATCAGGCCCCAGAGCTGGCCGTTGGCGTCGAAATAGTGGTGCACGTCGCCCACCAGCACATCGGCCCAGCGCAGCAGCTCCTGGCCCAGGTAGTAGGGGCAGAGGCCGTGGCGCAGCGCCACCTCGCGCTGCACCGCCGCGTCCATCCAGCCCAGTGCCACGGCTTCTGCGCGCGCCGCGCCCAGGCGGTCGTAGAAGCCGCGGGCCAGCGGGCAGGCGTCGCCGTGGCAAGCCTTGTCGGGGTGTTCGCAGGCCTGTTCCTTGGGCACCAGTGCCAGCACGCGCAGCGCCGGCGCGGGCAGGGCGGCGCGCAGGCTGGCCAAAGCCTGCAAGGCCGTGAGCCGGCCCGTGCCCTTGCAGGTGAGGAAGGCGATCTTGTCCAGCCCTTGGCCCGGCATGGCGCGCAGCAGCGGGAACAGCGTGCCCAGCGTCTTGCCGATGCCGGTGGGCGCCTGGGCCAGCAGGCAGCGCCCGCGCAGCGCCGTGCGGTACACGGCCTCGGCCAGCGCGCGCTGGCCCGGGCGGAATTCGCCGGGCGGAAAAGGCATGCCGGGCAGGGCGGCGTCGCGGGCCAGGCGATGGGCGGCTTCCTGCGCCGCCCAGGCGGCGAAGGCCTGGCAACGGGCGACGAAGACAGCCTCCAGCGTTTCGGCACCGAAGACCTCGCGCAGCTCGGTCTCGGTCTGGCTTTCCACGTCGAAGTACACCAGGGCCAGCGCCAGCTCTGGCAGGCCGCGCGTGCGGCAGAACAAGGCGCCGTAGGTCTGCAGCTGCGCCCAGTGCAGCTGGCGGCGGTTCTCGGGCAGATCGTCGGGTCGACCGCGGATGGTCTTGATCTCTTCCAGGCAGCGGCGCCGCGGGTCGTAGCCGTCGGCGCGGCCACGCACGCGCAGCGGGCCGTGCCGGCCTTCGAGCGTGATCTCGGTTTCGTAATCGGCGCCGCGGCGCGACGTCACGGTCTGCTGGCCCGCCAGGCCTTCCAGGGCCGTGGCCGAAGGCGTGAAGCGGCGGTCGAGGCTGCCTTGTTTGGCGGTGAACTCGCACAGGCTGCGCACCGAGACGGTATAGGCCGGCTGTGCGTGCGGCGCGTCGCTGAAGTCTTCAGCGGGGGCTGGTTCGGCGTCTGCCTGGCTGGCAAGGCTGGGCGTCATGGCCTGCATTGTGGTGGCGGCACAGGCCGCCGCGGCGCTGCCCTTCACCGACAATCGGCCGATGCCCTTCCCATCTTCTGCAGACGCGCAAGCTTGTGTCGGCCGTGGCACGGCAACCCAGGCTGCGCCATGAACACGTCCGCAGCGGTTCAGGCGCAATGGGCCGGGGAGGCACCGGCTTGGCGCCTGGTCTTGGCAGGCCGAGGCGGCCCGCCCGTGGCCTGGCCCCCCGAGCCAGCGGCGCTGGCCACCGGCCACCGGCTCACGCTGGACGGCTGCGCACTGGAGGTGTGGAACGTGGCCCTGGCCGCGGCCCTGTGGAGCCGTCTGCGAACCTGGAGAGAGCGCGGCATCCAGACCGACGTGCAGGGTCTGCCCGCCGGCCTGCAGCACCTGCTGCAGATGGCCGATGGACCGCCTCTGGCCGTGGTTGCGGCCGGGCCTGCGCCGCGCGAAACCGACTCGCTGCTGGCCTTCGTCGGCGAAGTCGTGCTCGCGCTCTGGCGCTGGCTGCGCGGCCGCGGCGGTCCGCAGGGCGCGGAGCTGCTGCGCCAGCTTGACGAAACCGGCCCGCGCAGCCTGCCCATCGTGCTGCTGGCCTGCGCGCTGGTGGGCCTGATGCTGGCCTACATGGGCGGCGCGCAGCTCGGCCGCATCGGGGCGCAGAACTTCCTGGCCGACGTGGTGAGCGTGGGCATGGTGCGCGAGCTCGGCGGCATGATGACCGGCATCATCCTGGCGGGCCGCGTCGGCTCGGCCTTCGCGGCGCAGCTGGCCACGATGAAGGCCAACGAGGAAATCGACGCCCTGCGCGTGCTGGGGCTGGACCCAGTGAGCCAGCTGGTGCTGCCGCGCCTGCTGGCGCTGGCGCTCGTGGCGCCGGCGCTCATCGTGCTGGGTGCACTGGCCGGTGTGCTGGCCGGCTGGCCTGCGGCCACGCTGGCCTACGGCGTGAGCAGCAGCGAGTACCTGGCGCAGAGCCTGCGTGCGCTGAACGCCACGCACCTGTGGATAGGCCTCTTCAAGGGCCAGCTCTACGCACTGCTGGTGGCCCTGGCCGGCTGCCGCGCAGGCCTGGCCGCCGGGCGAAGCGCCGAAGCCGTGGGCGCCGCCACCACGCGCGCCGTGGTGCACGGGCTGTTGTGGATCGTCGCGGCAGCGGCCGGCACCACGGTCGTCTTCACGGCGCTGGGCTATTGATGGCCACGCCGCCGCTGATCGAGGTCCGGGGCCTGGCGGTCGCCGCCGGCGGGCGCGTGATCCAGCACGACCTGGCCTTTGCCATTCCACGCGGCGAGGTCTTTGCGGTGGTGGGCCGCAGCGGCTGCGGCAAGAGCACACTGCTGCGCCACCTGGTGGGGCTGGACCAGCCGTCGGCCGGCGACATCTTCTTCGACGGCGAGCCGCTGCACGCGGGCACGGAGGCCGAGCAGTCCGCGCGCCGCCGCCGCATCGGCGTGATGTTCCAGGCCGGCGCACTGTGGAGTTCCATGAGCTTGGCCGAGAACCTGCAGTTGCCGATGCGCCTGTTCACGCGCTGGAGTGCCGCCGAACGCGCCGAGCGTGCGCGTTTTCTGCTGGCCCTGGTGGGTTTGGGCGAGGGCGCTGCGCTGCGGCCGGCGCAGCTGTCCGGGGGCATGAAGAAGCGCGCCGCGTTGGCGCGGGCGCTGGCCCTGGCGCCCGAGGCCCTGGTGCTGGACGAACCCGGCTCCGGCCTCGACCCGGTGAACGCGGCCCGGCTGGATGCGCTGGTGCGCCAGCTGGCTGCCGACCTCGGCACCACCGTGGTGATGGTCACGCACGATGTGGACAGCGTGCGCTCGGTGGCCGACCGCGCTGTGTTTCTCGATGAAGAATCGCAAACCATGACCGCTCTGGACACCCCCGACCACCTCGCACGCCACGGTCCCGCTCCGGTGCGCCGCTTCTTCGCCCGCGATGGAGAACCCGCATGACGCCACGCCCGGCTGCCTGGCGCGTGGGCCTCTTCGTGCTGCTGGGAACGGCCGTGCTGGTACTGGCGGTGCTGTGGGTGGCCCGCGACTGGCTGGGCGCCACCGAGCGCGTACAGCTGCGCTTCGAGGGCAGCGTCTGGGGCCTGCAGGCCGGCGCGCCCGTGGTGCTGCGCGGCGTGCGCGTGGGCCAGGTGACACACATCGGGCTGGATGGGGGCGCCGCGGGCGTGCCGGTGCAGGCCGAGTTGGACCGCGCCGCGCTGGCGCCGTTGCTCCAGCAGGCCGGGGCTGATTCAGACGCGGCCTATGCGCCCAGGCTGGTGCAGCGCGGCCTGGTGGCCACCTTGGCCACGCAAAGCCTGCTCACCGGGCTGCTGTACGTGGACCTGACCTTCGATCCAGCGCGCGCTGGCGCCACGCCCGCAGCAGGCGACCCGCCCGAGATCCCGACCCGCCCCACCGTGCTCTCGAACTTGCAGCGGCAACTGGCCAACGTCGACGTGGCCCAGCTCGGCGCTGACCTGCAGGCCGTGGCAGCCGCCGCACGGCGCACGATGGCGCAGCCTGAGGCCGAGCAGGCCCTGGTGCGCGCCGGCCGTGCTGCTGCAGCGCTGGAGACGCTGGCCGTGCAGTTGCATAAAGACTGGCCGCCCCTCGCCCGCAACGCTGCGGGCGTGCTGGAAGGCTCACGCGCTGCACTGCGCGATGTCGCCCCGGCTGCAACCCAGGCCGCGCGCGACGTGTCGGCTGCAGCTTCGGCGGCCGGCAGCGCAGCCCGCGGCCTGGGTGAAGACGGCCGCGCCGCACTGCAGGCGGTGCGCAAGGCGGGCGACGAGCTGGCGCACGCAGCGCAGCAGCTCGGCACCCTGGCCGCCGCCGACGGCGCGCTGGCCCAGGACGCGCAGCGCACGCTGGCCGATGTGTCGCGCGCGGCGCGCGCGCTCCGCGAACTGGCCGACCTGCTGGAACGCCACCCCGACGCGTTGTTGCGCGGCCGCGAGGAGACCACCCGATGAAACCATTCCCGAACCCGTGGCGCCGGGTGTCCGCGCGCGCCAGGGCGATGGCCGGGGCGATGGCTGCGGCGACGGCTGCGGCCCTGATGCTGACGGCCTGCGCGGGCCCCGCGCTGCCGCCCGCGCAGTGGTGGCGGCTGCCCACGGAGGCCACGCCGCCTGTGGCTGCTGCGGCACCCTCGGCCCGGGTCTGGCAGCTCGTCGGCGGCGTGCCGCTGCCCGGCCACCTGGAGCGCGAGGTGCTGCAGGTGGCCGATGCCTCCGGTGCGCTGCAGCCGCGCGGCGCGGCGCGTTGGGCCGAGCCGCTGCGCGACGCCGTGCCGCGCCTGCTGCGTCACGACCTGGCGCGCGCCCTCGGGGCGCCGGTGTGGACAGCGCCGCTGCCGCCTGGGGTGGCACCCACGCACCAGCTGCGCGTGGAGCTGCTCGCCTTCGATGCAGCACCCGGCGCACGCGGTGTCACCGTGCAAGCGCGCTACAGCCTCACCGGCCCCGGCCTGCCGCCGCGGGTGGGCGAACTGGCCTTCACGCAGCGGGCCGAGCGCGACGACACCGCCGCACTGGTGCAGGCCCACCGTGACGCGCTGGGCACGCTGGCCCAGCGCCTCGGGGCCGAGTTGCGCTGAGGCCTTACTTCGGCGTGCTCGCCGGGCTCGATGCGCGCGCGGCGGCCACGGCGGCGGCCAGTTCGGCGTCGCTCTGGTAGTGGGGCACGCGGAACACCAGACGCTTCGTGCGCTGCACGAAGCTGTTGCGGCCATCGATTTCCTCGCGCCAGTAGCGGTCGGCCAGCGCGATCTGGTTCTTCAGGTCCAGCTCGAAGGCCGCGCGCGATGTGTCGCCGCCGAAGATGTACAGCGCGCCTTCGTGGATGCGCCAGCTCTCGGGGCTGCCGCCCCAGGGAATGGCGTAGGCAATGCCGTTGGCGCAATAGCCGTTGTAGCGCGGCAGGTAGCGCTCGGGGGCGGCGTCGAACAGCGCTTTGTGCTCGGCGCTGGCGAAGTGGAAGTGCACGCCCTTGTGGACGCTGGCGTGCTGCGACGTGCCGACGACATGGCGCCCCTGCGTGAAGTAGGCAACGACGTCCGTGCCGGCAAGCATGAGACTGCCGCCGCCGTCCAGAGGCTCGGCACGCACCGGCGACAGGCCCTCGCCAGGGTTCTGCGCGCGCAAGGGCTGGCAGCCGGCCAGGGCCACAGCCAGCACCAGCAGGAGGGTGCGTGCCATCCAGAAACGCAGGTTCTTCATCGGGGTAGGGTGATTCATCGCAAGGCTTGCAGCGTGGGGCTGATCCAGGGTGGGGCCGGCCGTGTGGAGACCGAGGCAGGTTCTTCAGCGCGCGGCGCGTAGGGCACCGGCCAGCCCAGCAGCGCGCTGGCGCGCTCGGCGCGGCGGCGCAGGTCGGCAGCGTCCTCGCCTTGCAGATGCAGCGTGGCGTAGCGGTGGCTGCCCAGCCACTTCAGCTCGCGTGCCAGCGCATGGCCGCTCTTGCCAAAGGTGTGCAGCATCGCATCTGGAAACTCGCGTTGCAGCGCCGCGCGCGTCACAGGGCCGGGCATGGTCGGCACTGGTTCGCCAGCGAAGCTGCGATAGACGAGGCTGGCCGCCACGCTGCCCAGCGGCTGCGCGCGCGGCAGCGTGGCGGGGTCGCGGCCCAGGGCCAGGGCCAGGGCCATGGCGTGCGGGTCCTGGCCGGTGGTGCGCAGGTAGAGGTCTGAGAACTGTGAGGCCAGCCGCGGGTTGAACTCGATCACCGTCAGCTTGTCGGCCGCGGCGTCGTAGAAGAACTCCATGTTGAACAGGCCCTGCGTGAAGCCCACGGCCTGCAGGAAGCGCTGCGCGACATCGAGCGCGCGCAAGCGCACCGTAGCCGGCAGGCGGCTGGGCAGGTCCCAGCGCATGAAGGCCTGGGTGCCGGGCACCATTTCCGCGTCCACCACGCCCAGGGCGTGCGCGCGGCCGTTCCAGACCCAGCCGTCGAGGTTGAACTGCGGCGCACTCACCGGCTGCTCCAGCATCATGCGGTGGCAAGTGCCGGCCTCGGGCAGGCGTTCGGCAGCCAGGCGCTCGAAGGGGTCGATGAGGTGGCGGATGACCCACAGCTCGCGCCAGCCGAAGCGTGTGTGTGCGGTGAGCTCGGCGTGCGAGTGCACCTGCCGCGCCAGTACCGAAAACGCCGCGCGCACCGGCTTGACGTATCGCGGGTAGGGCAGGCCTTCGGGAATGGGGCCGCCGTAGCGGGCGGGCAGTTCCATGGCCGGCAGCGTCGCCTCGGGCGCCACACGCTGCAGCACACGGCGTGCGTGCAGCTTGTGCTGGCAGGCGAGGATGGCCTCGACCGGCGTGCCCGGCAGGCCCAGCCGCTCGGCCACCAGCGCGGCGATCAGTGCGCCGAAATGCTCGTTCTGCGAGGTGACCCCGGCCCAGCCGCGGCGCCGCCCTCGCGCGGTCTGGCGCGCGGCGTAGCGCTCAAGGTCCAGCCAGGCCAGGCGTGCATTGCTCGGAAAGGCGAAAAGGTCGAAGCCGCTGCGGTCGAAGGTGTGCGTGGCCCCCTGGCGGGCATAGCCGATCTCGTCGTAGTCGTAGGGGAAGAGCAGCCCGACCCGTGGGCGGGCTTCGCGGGCGGGCGCCTTTGCCGTCATGGGCGCCCTTTCAACCGTCCCCAGGCGATGTAGCCCATGCCGGCGTGGATGCTCGTGCGTTGCCAGTCGCTGCACAGCGGCTCGAGCAGGCTCCAGGGCTGCCAGAGCTCGGCCGCGCGTGCGTTGTAGGGCCGGTTCTTGGCCCAGGCGAGCAGGTTCAGCGGCCCGGTCCACCAGGGGAAGAACTTCATGCCGCACACGGCGATGCGTGCGCCGGGCCGGGCCTGGCGCACGAGGTTGGCCAGCGCCTCGGGGGTGCGCGTGATGTCGTGCACGTAGTTGAACAGCAGCGCGTCGGGCGCCGCGGGCAGTTGCACGGCCTCGGCACTGGCCTGAACGTGCCAGACGTTCGCCCAGCCCTGCCTGGCCACGCGCTCGGCGGCGCGGTCGAACATCTCCGGGCTCTGCTCGAAGGCCAGCACGCGCCCCGCAGGCCCCACCGCCTGCAGCAGCGGCTCGTAGCTCAGGCCCGTGCCGGCGCCGACGTCGAGCACCACCTCGCCCGGCTGCAGTGCCAGCAGGCCGATCACGCGCCGCCGCAGCACCATCGTGCGCGCGGCCGAGGCGTCGTAGCCGGCCGCATGGCGGCGGTACAGCGCGATGGAGCGTTCGTTGGGGGTCATCCAGTGCAGATTCATGCCCGCGCTGGCGCGTTCAGGCGGGCTTGGAACCCAGGTGCATGCCAATCACGCCCAGCACGATGAGCGCGCCGCTCAGCACCTTCAACGCAGAGGCCGGCTCCTTGAAGTACCAGTAGCCCACCAGCGCCGTGAGCACCGTGCCCACGCCCGACCACACCGCGTAGACCACGCTGAGCCCCAGGGTGCGGATGATCATGGCGTTGAGCACGAAGGCGCCGGCGTAGAACAGGAACATGGCGGCGCTGGGCCCGGGGCGGCTCAAGCCCTCGCTCAGCCGCATGCTCGTGGTGCCGCCCACTTCCAGCACGATGGCCACGGCCAGCACGACCCAGGCCGTGGAGTGGGGCAGGGTGGGCAGCATGGGTGTCGGCTCCTTGGGGGGTCAGCGCGTCAGCAGTCGCCGCGCGGTGAAGCTGAAACCGTCCACCAGCAGCACCAGCGCGATCATCGCGCCCAGGATGGTGGCGGTCTTGCCCATGTGGAAGAGGCCCATGTGGAAGGACAGCAGCTGCCCCAGCCCGCCTGCGCCCACCACGCCCAGCACGGCTGCGGCACGGATGTTGTTCTCCCACCGGTACAGCGTGTAGCTCATCAGTTGCGGCAGCACCTGCGGCAGCGTGGCGTACAGGAACACGCGCACGGGGCCCACGCCCTGGGCGCGCAAGGCATCACCGGGGCCGGGCGGCGCGTTCTCGATGGCCTCGGCGAAGAGGCGCCCGAGCACCCCCGCCGTATGGATGGCCAGCGCCAGCGTGCCGGCAAACGGCCCCAGGCCGGCGGCGATGAGCAGCAGCGCCGCCCACACCAGCTCAGGTACCGAGCGCAGCGCATTCAGCAGCAGGCGCGTGGCACTGCGGCCGCGTGCGGCGTCGCCTTCGTGCAGGCGGCTGGCCGGCAGGGCCAGCACCAGGCCCGCAGCAGCGGCCAGCACCGTGCCCAGGGCCGACATGGCCAGCGTCTCCCAGGTGCCGCGCAACACCTTCGCCAGGAACTCGGGGCTGGTGTCGGGCGGGAAGAACTCGCCGAGGAAGCGGCCCATGCTGCGCGCGGCCTCCAGGCTGAAGAACTGCGCCCATTGCAGATCGATGCTCCAGAAGCTGGCGACGATGAGCGCCAGCAGCCCGGCCGTGAACCAGCAGGCCTTGCAGCGCGCATCGAACAGCGGCGGTGGCAAGCGGAAGGGGGCGTTGGCGGCGGGCGGCCTGGTCATGGTCTGCGCCCCTTCAGCCCAGGGCTTTGCGCAGCCCCGCGCTCACGCGGTCGGCCAGCGCCACGAGAAGCACGAACACGGCCAGCATGGTGAGCACCTCGCCGCCGTTGAACATCTTCATGGAGTTGTCGAGCTGCTGGCCCAGCCCGCCGGCGCCTACGAAGCCCAGCACCACCGAGCTGCGGATGGCGCATTCCCAGCGGTAGACCGTGTAGCTCGTCAGCTCGGCGGCGTTCTGCGGCAGCAGGCCGTAGAAGAAGGCCTGCAGGCGCGAGCTGCCGTTGCGCAGCAGGGTCTGCGTGGCGTGGCCCTCGCCGCTTTCGAGAATCTCGCCGTAGACCTTGCCCAGCATGCCGCCGTAGGTGAGCGCGATGGCCAGCACGCCCGCCGTGGGCCCCAGGCCCACCACGCGCACGAAGACCAGCGCCCACACCAGTTCAGGCACGCTGCGCAGCACGATGAGCAACAGCCGCACGGCCTGGCGCAGCAGCGCCGGTGCTGCCGCCATGCGGCCCGACAGTGCCGACACCGACAGCACGCGCGTGGACAGCAGCGTCAGCGGCACGGCCACCACGAAGGCCAACGTCATGCCCGCGGTGGCGATGGCCACGGTACGCCACGCCTCGCGCGCCACCATGAGCAGGAACTCGGCATCGTGCGCCGGTGGCCAGAAGCTGGCGAGGAACTGGCCCGTGACCTTGAGGTTGTCACGCTCCAGGAAGATCCAGGGGCGGAATTCGGTGGCCACCAGCATGGGCCACAGCACCACGACCGCGGCGCCCAGCCAGAACAAGCGGCCCAGCCAGGCGGGGTCGCGCGCGGGCGGGCTCAGTCGGGGGGCCAACACATGGGACATCAGGGAGCCAGTCGTTCGCCGTGCCGGGAATGTTTCATCGGCAGTGCATCACCACCGGGGCTGGGGGGGTGGCGGGCTCGGCCGAGGGCGCGTCGCCGCGCAGCTCGTGCTCGTGCTGGGCATACAGGCGCTGCAGCCGCTCGCGCGTGACGGCGGCGGCAGGCAGGTCGAAGGCCACGGTGCCCTGGTGCAGCGCCACGATGCGCGGAAAGTGCGCCAGCGCCACGTCCACCTGGTGCAGTGTGGCCACCAGCGTGACACCCCGTGCCCGGGCTTCGCCCACCAGGGTGTCGATGGCCTGCCGCGAGCGCGCGGGGTCCAGCGCCGACAGGGGCTCGTCCACCAGCCACAAGCGAGCGGGGGCCAGCAGCGCGCGCGCCAGGCCCACGCGCTGCCTTTCGCCGCCCGAGAGGCGGTCGACGCGCTCGAACAGCTTCTCGGCGAGGTCGAAGCGTTCCAGCGCAGCGTGCGCGGCCGGTATGTCGGAGGGGTAGAAGAGGCTGCGCACGCTGCCCAGCAGCCCCATCGAAGGCAGGCGGCCGGCCAGCACGGACGTCACCACCCGCTGCCGCGGCGGCAGCGGCGGCACCTGCGGCGCGAGGAAGAGGCGGCCCCGCAGCACCTGCAGTTCACGCCGCGGAAGTTCCCAGGGGTCGACCCCGTCGAGCCTGAGCCTGCCCGCGCTGGGCGGCAATGCACAGGCCAGGGCCTGCAGAAGCGTGGTCTTGCCCGCGCCCGAGGGCCCGATGACGGCCAGCACCTCGCCCTCCGCCACGTTCAGCGTGGTGGGCTGCAGAGCCGGCGCTGCGCCCGGCCGCGCCGCCGGGTGGCGGGCCGCCACGGCCTGAAGCTCGATGGCGAGGCCGGCGCTCAAGGGCGTACCGCGGCTCAGATCAGCCCGGCGCTGCGGCCGGCGGCTTCCAGGCCCTTGTAGTTCTCGGCCTTGGTGGGGATGTAGCGCGTGGCGCGGTTCAGGCGCAGGATCTCGGCGCCCTCGGGCGTGGCCGGGCTCAGGTCGAGCAGGGCCTTGGTGACGCGCTCGCGCAGCGCCGCGGGCATGTCGGCGTGCACCGACCAGTTGTAGTTGAAGAAGGGCGGCGTGGTGAAGAACACGTCCACGGCCTTGGTGTCGACCCGGTTCTCGGCCACGAACTTGCGCCAGACGGTGATGTCCAGCGCGGCGGCATCGACCTTGCCGCTCACGACGCTGGCGATGGTGGCGTCGTGCGCACCGCTGTAGGCGATGCGGCGGAAGTCCCTTTCGGGGTTGATGCCGGCGTCCAGCAGGTTGCTGCGCGGCATCAGGTGGCCCGAGGTGCTGCTTTGCGAACCGAAGCTGACCTGCTTGCCCTTCATGTCGGCCAGGGTCTTGATGCCGCTGTCGGTCTTGGCGATGAACACGCTGCGGAACTGCGTGTCTTCCTCGCGCTGCGCGATGGGGATGATCTTGCCGCCCGAACGCAGCTGCGCCTGCACGTGCGTGAAGCCACCGAACCACACCAGGTCGACCTTCTTGTTGACCAGGGCCTCCACGGCCGCCGGGTAGTCCGAGACGGGCGTGAACTCCACCTTCAGGCCCAGCGCGCGCTCGAGGTACTGCGCCAGCGGCATGAACTTGCGCACCTGCTCCGTAGCGGCTTCCTCGGGAATGGTGGTGACGCGCAGGACCTGCGGCGCCTGTGCCCGCGCCGGCAAGGCGCACAGGCCCAGACCGGCCAGGGCGGCCAGCAGCGCGGCGCGGCGGCCAGCCAGGGGCCGGAGGGCGGGGTGGGGGGTGGGACGGGTGAACATGGAACTCCTCGCAGTGGTGGGTACTTCTCCGGACTGCGGACTCTAGCGAATGCCCGCGACGAGAGTGGCCCGAGCCCGGAACACCCCGCAACCGCACTTCGTTCCGACCTCGCGGTGTTCGTCGCCCGCTGAACCCCGGCCGGTCCGGCGCTTCAGACCGCGATGCTGCGCAGCCCCGCCGGGATGTCGCAGCGGCTGGCGCCGAAGAAGTTGCGGTAGGCCGGGTGCGCCAGGCGCGGCTGCGTGAGCCAGCTCGCGCCCTTGAGCACTGGCCGGCCGTCGAACCAGGGTGCGCTGTAGTCCCGGTAGAGGTGCGGCTCGAAGCCTTCGAAGGGGACGAAGGCGCTGGCCGTCCATTCCCACACATCGCCCCAGCGGAAGGCGGCGCCAGCCTGGCGCTGCGCCAGCACCCACTCGGCTTCGGCAGGAAGGCGGCGACCGGCCCAGCGGCACCAGGCCTGGGCTTCGTGCGCGCTGATGAAAGTGACGGCGAAGCCGGGGCGCGCTTGCGCGTGCAGCCGCTGCAGCCGCGCCGTGCCTTGCTGCTGGCGCCAGGCCCAGCCCGCTTCGGTCCACCAGCGCGCCTGGCCGTGGCCCTGTTCGAGGAAGGGCAGGAACTCGTCCCAGCGCACGGCCTGGGCGTCGATGGTGAAGGGCGCCACGCGCTCGCGGCAGCGGCCGAACTCGTTGTCGAAGGCGAACCCGGGGGCAGACACATCGCGGCCGAGTTCGATCTCTTCGCCCTGGATGCGCAGCGCGGCCGGCGGCGCTGGCAAGGGGCGCGGCTGCCATCGCGCGTCGGCCGCCGGCACGCCCAGGCCCTGCGCCATGTACAGCGCAGCCTCGTGGTGCATGTCCTCGTGCAGCAGCGCCAGGCGAAAGGTGTAGAGCGTGTCGTCGCCGTCGTCGGGGGCGTCGGCCAGCAGGGCCAGCGTGGCATCGAGCTGCCGCGCGAGTTCGGCCTTCGTCGTGGCCACGTCGGGCAGCGGCAAGGCCCAGCGCGTGGCGTGCGGCACGGCGCTGCTGTCGTACAGCGCCTCGGCGTCGGGGCGCAGCGCGGGGCGGCGCGTCAGCGTGGGCTCGGCCCGCGGCCCTTGGCTCCAGGCCGGAAACCGCGTCGTCCACCAGCCCTGGAACCAGCCGATGTGGCCCAGTTCCCAGTGTGGTGGGTTCAGCTCCGTCCTGGGCGGCACGCGCAGCCCGGGCAGGGCCTGCTCGAAGGCGGCAAAGGTGGCCAGCGTGTCGGTACGGCTGGCGCGCAGCAGCGCGGCCAGCGTGGCGCGCCCGCCGTGGCGCGCGGCCCAGGCCGGCGTGCCCGGGCTGCCCCGGCCAGCGGCCCCGGGCTCTGATAGCGTCGTCACATGCATCGGCCGCCCATGGTTCCGCATCTCGTCCTCGTGACACCGGCGCTGGCTTCGGCCAACAACGGCAATTGGCAGACGGCGCGCCGCTGGGCACGCCTGCTGGCGCCAGCTTATCGCGTGACGCTGACCGACCATGCCACGCCCGCCCAGATCGAGGCCGCCGACGCCATGCTGGCACTGCACGCGCGCCGCTCGGCAGCCTCCATCCAGGCCTGGCGCGAGGTTCACGTCACGCGGCCGCTGGTGGTGGTGCTCACGGGCACCGACCTCTATCGCGACATCGCCAGCGACGCCGATGCGCAGCGCTCTCTGGTGCTGGCCGACCGCCTCGTCGTGCTGAACGGCCACGGCGCGCGCTCGCTGCCTGCATCGCTGCGCGGGAAAGCCCGCGTGGTGCTGCAAAGCTGCGCCGCACGCCAGGCGCTGACCAAGCCACTGCGTCACCTGCGTGTGCTCATGGTGGGCCACCTGCGCGACGAGAAAGACCCGCAGACCGTCTGGCGCGCCATCGCCCGCCTGCGCCACCGCGCCGATCTTCGCTTCGACCACGTCGGGGGCCCGCTGGACCCCGTGCTGGGCGCCGAGGCCCGTGCACTGGCTGCAGCCAACGCGCGCTTCCGCTGGCTGGGCGCGCTGCCGCACGCTGCCACCCGCGCCCGCATCCAGCGCGCGCACCTGCTCGTGCACGCCAGCCGCATGGAAGGCGGCGCTCACGTGGTCATCGAGGCGCTGCGCAGCGGTACTGCGGTGCTGGCTTCGGCCATCGACGGCAACACCGGCCTGCTCGGCGACGACCACCCGGGCCTGTTCACGCCGGGCGACGACGCCGCCTTGGCGACCTTGCTTGAGCGCTGCCGCGACGAGCCCGCCATACTGCCGGCCCTGAGCGCCGCGGGTGACCGCCGGGCGCCGCTGTTCAAGCCCGAGGCCGAGGCCGCAGCGCTGAAGGCCTTGCTGGCCGAACTGCTGCCCCCCGGTGCATGAAGCAGCCCCCGAACCGGCCCTGACCCGGCTTCCAACCCGTCCCTGGAGACCCGCCCATGAATGCCCCCGAAAAGACCCCCGGTGAACCGCGCCTGACCTCCCTTTCGCACGGCGGCGGCTGCGGCTGCAAGATCGCACCCGGCGTGCTGTCGGAGATCCTCAAGGGCACGGCCGCCATGCCCATCCCGAAAGAGCTGCTGGTGGGCATCGAGACGGCCGACGACGCCGCCGTCTACCAGCTCAACGACGAACAGGCGCTGATCGCCACGACCGACTTCTTCATGCCCATCGTCGACGACCCCTTCGACTTCGGGCGCATCGCCGCCACCAACGCCATCAGCGATGTCTACGCCATGGGCGGCCGGCCCATCCTGGCGCTGGCGCTCGTGGGCATGCCCATCAACGTGCTGTCCACGCAGACCATCGGGCGCGTGCTGGAGGGCGGCGCCTCCGTGTGCCGCACGGCAGGCATTCCCATCGCCGGCGGCCACACCATCGACAGCGTCGAGGCCATCTACGGCCTGGTGGCGCTGGGACTTGTGCATCCTCGCCAAGTCAAGCGCAACGCCGACGCGCGCCCGGGCGACGTGCTGGTGCTCGGCAAGCCGCTGGGCGTGGGCGTGATGAGCGCGGCGCTGAAGAAGGGCGAGTTGGGCGAGGCCGGCTACGCGCAGATGATCGCGACGACCACGAAGCTCAACACGCCAGGGCCGGATCTGGCCGCCATCGACGGCGTGCACGCGCTGACGGACGTCACCGGCTTCGGCCTGGCGGGCCACGCGCTCGAACTGGCGCGCGGCGCCCGCTGCACGGTGCACATCGACTGGGCCGCAGTGCCCTTGCTGCAGGGTGTGCGCACCTTGGCCGGGCAGGGCTTCGTCACCGGGGCGTCGGGCCGCAACTGGGCCGGCTACGGGCACGACGTGGACGTGCCGGCCAGCCTGGCCGCTGAAGACCGCGCCCTGCTCACCGACCCCCAGACCAGCGGCGGCCTGCTCGTCAGCTGCGAGCCTGGTGCCGTGGACGCGGTCTTGGCCGTGTTCCGCCGCCACGGTTTCGACGCGGCGGCGGTGGTGGGACGCATCGAGGCCGGCCCTTCGCGCCTGACGGTGGCCTGAGCCCGGCTGACCCCCGGGCCACCACGCCCGGGCGCCGCACCGGCCCCGGTGCAGCGGCTGCCGGGGACCGAAGCCCGTCGCGCCTGGGTTCACCGGGAACTGGCGCGGTGACAACGACTGCATGAGTACCACGACCCCCTCTTCACGCTGGGCCATGGCCGGCGCCGTGGCTGCTGCCCTGGCCGCGTTGCTGCTGCTCAACGCCGCCTTCAGCCTTCGCAACTGGTGGCCCACGCCCTTCGTGCTGCCCAACAGCCGGCTCGCGCCGGAGTTCGTCGCCTTGTGGCTGCTGGCACTGGGCTGGGTGGCCTGGCGCCAGCGCGCCTCGCCGCGCGTGGTGACGCTCTTCACGCTGGCCAGCGCGCTGCTTCTGCTGGGGCGTTATGCCAACGTCACGGTGCCCACGCTCTTCGGGCGGCCCGTCAATCTGTACTGGGACGGCCAGCAGATCCCACGCTTCCTGTGGGTCTCCGCGCGCGACTATCCCGGCTGGGCGGTTGCCATCGCCGTGCTGTGGACGCTGCTGGCAGCCTGGGTTGTCTGGGTGCTGCTGCGCTGGGCGACGACGCGGCTGGTGCGTGACGCAGCACCCTACGCGCTGCGCGCGCGCTGGACCTGGCTGCCCACGACGGCCGCCACGGTTGCCGTGGTCGCCCATCTGGCTGGCTGGGCGCCCAGCATCACCTGGCACCTGGTGGCCGACCCGATCACGCCGACGTATGCGCGCCAGGCGGTGCTGCTGGGCACGGCCTTCCTGCCCGGAAGGGCAGAAGCCGCACTGCCGGTGGCGCAGCCGTTGGAGGCCGCGATGCAGGCGCCGCCCGCGCAGGCGCTGGGCCTGCTGGCCGGGCGCGATTTCACGCTGATGTTTCTGGAGTCCTATGGCGCCATGGCCTTCGAGCATCCGCGTGCCGGGCCGCAGCTCGCGCCGGCGCGGGCGCAACTGGCGCACGACATCGCGGCCAGCGGGTACCTCGTGGCCTCGGCGTTCGTGCGCGCTGCCACGTTCGCCGGGGCTTCGGAGCTGTCGCATCTGTCGCTGCTGTCGGGCATCGACCTCAGCGACCCGCTGCGCCACGACGTGTTGCTGACCACCAAGCGCCCGACGCTGGCGCGGCTGTTCGCCCGCGCCGGCTACGAAACCGTGGCGCTGTACCCGGCGCTGAGCTGGGACTGGCCCGAGGGCCGCTTCTACGGTTTCGAGCGCCTGCTGGACGCGCGGGATCTGCGCTACGAAGGCCCGCCGCTGGGCTACTGGAAAGTGCCTGACCAGTTCAGCATCGCGCGCTTCGAGCAGCTGAACCCGCTGACGGCCGGCTCGCGCCCGCGCTTCCTGTTCTTTCCCACCATCACCAGCCACTTGCCCTTCGGCCCGGTGCCGCCTTACCAGCCTGACTGGCAACGCCTGCTGACGCCTGACCCGTTCGGGGCCGAGGACACCGAACGGCTGCGCAACGCCTATGTCGATTGGCTGGACATGCTGCCGAACTACGTCGGCATGTTCGACTACACCTACCGCTGGCTCGGCGGCTACCTGCAGCGCCCGCACCCGCGCGAGATGGTCATGCTGTGGGTGGGCGACCACCAGCCGGCCGCCAGTGTCAGCGGCGAGGGCGCCAGCTGGGATGTGCCGGTTCACATCGTCACGCGCGACCCGGTGCTGCTGGCGCGCTTCGTGGCCCTGGGTTTCAAGCCTGGGCTGGAGCCCGCGCGGCCCGTACTGGGTGGGATGCACGACCTCCATGCGGCGCTTCTGATGGCCTTGGACGGCTCCGCAGCCGCCAGACCCTGAGCGCCGCGAGCCGCGATGGGGGTGAGAGGCGCGCACGGATCAACATTGTTGATTCCAGGTAGCCCTGCGAACTAAGGGCCAGGTAAATCAATAACTTAGCGACGGCAGTTTCGAGGGCACGCAGGCCTTCAGGGCCCGTTGGCAGACTTAGCTTGCAGCTGTTGGCAGGGTTGAGTTGCGACGTTGGCAGGGGAAGCTTGTTCCGACAAACATCAACCATCCGCTGCCCCGTTCGCAGGCTTGATGGTTAACATAATATACATCGTACACAGTTCATACGAGGGGCAGTTACTCCCACACCAATGACGATGGCCGCGCACCCACCCCCTGATCCGGGGCCACCCCCACGAACGATCGCGGCTTTTCCGTAGCATTCCGCCCGCGCTCATTCATGGCGTTGAAGAACACATCTACGGACCAGCAGCCTCGACATGCAACACGCGCACCCCCTCAGGCCCTTGCTGTTGGCATTCGCGCTGGCCTCGGCGACCGTACACGCCGCGCCCACTACCGACGTCAACGCCGCACCCGAAGCCCAGCCCGGGCTCGTGAAGTCTTCCAGCGGCCCCATGGGTCTGCGCGCGAACGACACGAACCGCGACGCCCGCACCATCGACCTGCTGGTGGAGATGCAGCAACCCACGGCCGGCATCCAGTTCAATGAGCGCGCGCCTCGGCGCAGCACGGAAGAAGCCCTCGCACGCCCGGCCGCGGCCGCACCCGCGCGGCCGGCGGCGCCTGCCGCCATCGAGGCCCCGCCCACGCCGCCTTCGGGCCTGTTCGGCAGTGGCGCCACGCCCACCGTTCAGGCCCGCAATGTGGCCGTGGATGCGCCTTCGCGCTCGGCCGAGATGCCCGGCCGCCCTTCTTCGTCGAAACCCGGCTCGGAAGCGCCCCCCGAGCTCAAGCGCTGGCTCGCCTGGCCTCGGCAGGTGATCGAGTACATCCGCGAGAACCGCACCTGGGTGGCCGGCAGTACCGCCACGCTGCTGCTGCTGGGGTGGACGGCCTCGGTGATGTTCAACCGGCGGCGCGGCTGAAGCACGCGCTCCCCGCCTGGGGCGCCAGGGCTCGCGCACGACGGGCAGCCTGAGCAGAGCCGGCCCTCCTTCACTGGCGGCCCGGAAGGCCGCCGGAGGTTTCAGCGGACGCCGGCGCCCTCGCCCTCGTCGGGGCCGTCGTCATCACCCTCGACCGCGCTGCCCGCAGTAGGTGCCACGCGGTCCAGCGGGCGGCACAGCTGCCGGTTCAGTTGCCCCAGCCGTTCCGACTTTTCCATCGCAGCCAGCACGACTTCGGGGTTGATCATCAGCATGAACGGGTTGCGTTCGGGAGCGGGGTGCGCCATGGCGGGCCTCCTATCACTGCGGTATGGCAGTTATCGGCACTCTAGGCACGGCCTTCGTTCCTGTTGAGTCGGCGGCGCGACAAACATCGTGTCAGACGACTTCTGACACGGTCACTCTGCACACCCGGGCTCAGCGCGTCGCCGCCGCCAGCCGGCGTGCCAAGGATTCACGCCCTGCAGAGCCGGCGAAATCGGCCGCGTTCATGCCCTGGTCGTTGCGGGCCTGCAGGCTGGCGCCGCGGGCCAGCAGCAGGTCGACGCTGGTTTCCGGGCCATAGCGGCTGGCCATCATCAGCGGCGTGGAACGGTTGGGCGCCGCCGCCTCGATGGCCGCACCCCGGTCAAGCAGCAAGGCCACCAGGCGTGTCTCCGGCCCCGTGGCGGCGTAGTGCAGGGGCGTCCAGCCTGCGCGGTTCACGGCTGCTCCGCGGGCCAGCAACTGTTCGGCCAGCGGCAGGTTGCCGCGCAGGGCCGCCATCATCAGCGGTGTCTCGTTGCTGGCGTTGGCCAGGTCGGGCTGGATCTTCGGGTGCGCCAGCAGGGCGGCGGCCACGGCCACCGATTCGTCGCGCATGGCGACGAACAACGCAGGCTGGCCCTTTTCGTTCAGCACGTTGGGGTCCACGCCCTGCGCCAGCAAGCGCTGCACGGTGCGTGCGTCGTCCAGGTGCACGGCGCGAAAGAAATCGACCAGCGCATCGGCCTGCGCTGAAGAAAATGCCATCGCTGCAAATAGATAGGCGATGAATTTGAAGTAATTTCTACGTTTCATCGGGTGTCCTGGGTTTCGCGGGGCAGGCCGAACAGGGCCTCGGTGTTGGCCGTGGTGGCCCGGGCCACGGTTTCCAGCGGCAGTTGCTTCAGGGCCGCCAGCTGCGCCGCCACGTGCGGCACCCAGGCCGGCTGGTTGGTCTTGCCGCGGTGCGGCATGGGCGCCAGGTAGGGGCTGTCGGTCTCGATCAGGCAGCGCTCCAGCGGCACCGCGCGCGCCACCTCGCGCAGCGCCTCGGCGTTGCGGAAGGTGAGGATGCCGGAAAAGGAAATGTGGAAACCCAGCTCCAGCGCCGCGATGGCCACTTCCATGGTCTCGGTGAAGCAATGGAAGACGCCGCGCACGGCGCCCTGCCCGGCTTGTGCCATTTCCTCGCGCAGCACGGCCAGCGTGTCTTCGCTGGCGCTGCGCGTGTGGATGACCAGCGGCAGCCCCGTGGCCGCCGCCGCACGGATGTGCACGCGGAAACGTTCGCGCTGCCAGGCCATCTCGGCCACGGTGCGTCCGTTCAGGCGGTAGTAGTCGAGCCCGGTCTCGCCGATGGCCACCACCTTGGGCAGGGCGGCGCGTTGCAGCAGGTCTTCGAGCGTGGGTTCCTGGATGCCCTCGTTGTCGGGGTGCACGCCCACGCTGCACCAGAAGTTGCCGTGCGCCGTGGCCAGCGCATGCACCTGCGGAAACTCTTCCAGCGTGGTGCAGATGCACAGGGCACGGCTCACCTGGGCCTCGGCCATGGCCTGCCGCAGTTCAGGCAGGCGGGCCTGCAGTTCAGGGAAGCTAAGGTGGCAGTGGGAATCGATGTACATGGCGGGCCGGTAAGCCTGGAACGAGCCCGACGCGAGCTGGCGGCGGGCCTGGGGCGGCAGCCCGCAAGGCGCCGCGCCCTGCGCGTGCCGCTACAGCGTCTGCGTGGGTTTGCTCGAAGAGATGCTGGTGCCCAGCACTTCCTCGATCTTCACCTTGAGCTGGCGCGACTTTTCGTCGTTCGGGAAACGCACGCCCACGCCTTGCGTGCGGCCGCCCGAGGCGTTGGGCGGCGTGATCCAGGCTACCTTGCCGGCCACCGGAAAACGTTGCGGGTCGTCGGGCAGTGAAAGCAGCAGGTAGATGTCTTCGCCCAGCTTGTAGTCGCGCGTGGTGGGCACGAACAGCCCGCCGTCGGTGAAGACCGGGATGTAGGCCGCGTAGAGCGCGCCCTTCTCGCGGAACACCAGCTGGATGACGCTGGGCCGGCTGGCCACCGCCGTGTTCGCGCCTGGGGCCACGGGTGGGCCCAGGCCACCGGCGCGCGTGGGGGTGCTGTCCTTCATGGTCCGAGTGTATCCATCCCTGCGCCGTCAACGGGCCGGGGCGCTGGCGGCGCGGCTGCCGTTGCCCGGGCCCGCGGGTGCGGAAAGTGCCTGCGCACCGCCATTCACCAGAGATTCGATCAGGAGCGCTTCGCTCCAGGGGTGGTCGGCATGCCTGGCCACGCGGCGCAGTTCCGCCGCCCATGCCGCTAAAGCGGGCATGGCGGGCAAGGCCGGCAACGCGGCGCGGTGCGCCCAGGCCTCGGCCGGAAAGTAGTGCGGCGCAGCGCCGCTGGCCCGCGCCATGGCGTCGTGGCAGAGTTTCTGCAGGGCGTCGACGACGCGTGGAATGGGCCAGCCCGACAGCGCCGAAGCCTGCCCAGCCGCCACCGCCGCCGGCAGCGCGGCCCAGGCGCGCGCGTTCACACCTGCCTGCACCAGGGCCAGCACGTCCAGCGGCCGGCCGCTGCAGGCGGCCAGCAGCAGCCGGGCTTCGGCGGCATCGGCCACGCCCTGGGCCTGCAGCCAGGGCAAAGCCACGGCCTCCGGCGGTGCGGGCAGGCGCAGCAGTTGGCAGCGGCTGCGCACCGTGGGCAGCAAGGTGGCGGGGTCGCTGGTGGTCAGCAGCAGCCGGGTGCCTGCCGCGGGTTCTTCCAGCGTCTTGAGCAAGGCGTTGGCCGACTGCAGGTTCAGCACCTCGGCCGGGTGCAACAGCGCGGCCTTGCCCTGGCCCCGCGCGCTGGTGCGCGTGCTGCGTTCGATGAGCAGGCGCACTTCGTCGATGCGTATCTGGCGGCTGGGCTTGCGCTTGCTGTCCTCGCCGTCGGTCTTGTCGTCGGGCAGCGGCCAGCCGTGATCACGGCGCAGGGTTTCGGGCAGCAGCACCGTCAGGTCGGGGTGCAGATGGCTATGGATCAGGCGGCAGCTGCCACAGCGCCCGCAGGGGCGCAGCGCGCGGGCGGGGGCGGCCTCGCCCTGCCCTTCGCACAGCCAGGCCTGCGCCAGCACCAGCCCGAAAGCCAGCGCGCCGACGCCGGGCGCGCCATGCACCAGCAGTGCATGGCCCCGGTGCGTGCGCAGGGCCTGGGCCAGGGGCTCGGCCAGCCAGGGCAGCGGCAGCGCGCCGTCTTCGCCCACCACCAGGTCGTTCATGCGCGGGCCAGGGTCTGCAGATGCGCTTCGATCTGCGCCCACACGGCCGGGCGCTCGGCGCTGGCGTCCACGCGTGCGAAGCGGCGCGGGTCGGCGGCGCAGCGCGCGGCATAGGCGGCGCTGACGCGTTCGAAGAAGGCCTCGTCCTGGGCCTCGAAGCGGTCGGGCACGCGCACGGCCGCGCGCCGCGCCGCGGCGGTGGCGGGGGCCAGCTCGAACCACAGCGTGAGGTCGGGCTGGCGCAGGCCGGCCGGGCCGCCCTGCACCCAGGTTTCCAGCTGGCGCAGCACGGCCAGGTCGAAGCCGCGGCCACCGCCCTGGTAGGCGAAGGTGGCGTCGGTGAAACGGTCGCACAGCACCGTGGCGCCCCGCGCCAGCGCGGGTTCGATGTGCTGCTGCAGGTGGTCGCGTCGGGCGGCGAAGACGAGCAGCGCTTCGGTGAGCGCGTCCATGGTCACGTGCAGCACCAGTTCGCGCAGGCGCTCGGCCAGCGGCGTGCCGCCGGGTTCACGCGTCACCAACACCTCGTGCCCGCGCTGGCGCAGCCAGGTGGCCAGGGTGTCGATGTGCGAGCTCTTGCCGGCGCCGTCGATGCCTTCGAAGCTGATGAAGAGGCCCCGCCGGGGTGCCGAGGTGCCGGGCAGGTTCAAGGCAGGCCGCGCTGGTATTTGTTCACCGCACGATTATGGTCGGCCAGGTTTTCGCTGAAGACGCTGCTGCCGTCGCCGCGCGCCACGAAGTACAGCGCGCGGCTGGTTTCCGGCCGTACGGCAGCGCGCAGCGAAGCCATGCCCGGCAGCGAAATGGGCGTGGGCGGCAGGCCTGCCCGCGTGTAGGTGTTGAAGGGGGTGTCGGTCTGCAGGTCGCGCTTGCGCAGGTTGCCGTCGAAGCTTTCGCCCAGGCCATAGATGACGGTGGGGTCGGTCTGCAACATCATGCCGATGCGCAGGCGGTTGACGAAGACCGAGGCCACCAGCCCGCGCTCGGAAGCCAGGCCGGTTTCCTTCTCGATGATGCTGGCCAGGATGAGCGCCTCGTCGGCGCTTTTCAGCGGCGTGTCGGGCGCGCGCTGGGCCCAGGCTTCATCCAGCCGCTGCTGCATGCTGCGGTGGGCGCGCTTGAGCACGGTGAGGTCGCTCACGCCGCGGCTGTAGCGGTAGGTGTCGGGAAAGAAGCGCCCTTCGGCGGCCTGGCCGGGAGCGCCCAGCGCCGCCATCAGCTCGGCTTCGCTCATGCCGGCTGTGGTGGGCTTCAGGTGCGGGGCCTGGGCCAGCGCCGCACGCAGCTGGCGCAGTGTCCAGCCTTCGATGAAGCGCACCTGCTCCAGGGTTTCGTCGCCCTGCACCATCTTGGCCAGCAGGCTGCGTGGGGTGACGCCGGTCTCCACCTCGTAGCTGCCGGCGCGGATGCGCCGCGCTTCGCCCGACCAGCGGAACCAGGCGAAGAGGAAATCGGGCGAGGTCTGCACGCCTGCGTCTACCCAGGCCTGGGCCACGCCACGCGGGGTGGTGCCGCTTTCGATTGACAGCTCCACCGTCGGCGCGGCCAGTGCCAGCGGGCGGTCGACCCACTTCCAGGCCAGCCAGAGGGCCACCACACACACCACCACCGGCAGGCCCAACAAGGGCCCCCACCAGCGCAACCCCGAAGACCGACGCGACATGGCCGCTGATGATAATCAGCGCATGAACCAGCCCATGAATCAGCCCGCCAGTGCCCTGCCCCCCGTCACGCCCGGTTCCACCGTCATGCCCCAAGGCGCCGTGCGCCTGCACGACTGGGGCGTCATCCGCGCTGCCGGCGCCGAGGCCGCGAAGTTCCTGCACGGCCAGCTGACACAGGACACGCTGCACCTGCCCGAAGGCCAGCTGCGGCTGGCGGGTTTCTGCTCGGCCAAGGGCCGTCTGCAGGCCAGTTTCGTGGTGTGGCGGCGCGGGCCCGAAGAACTGCTGCTGGCCTGCAGTGCCGATTTGCTGCCGGCGGTGCTGAAGCGGCTGTCGATGTTCGTGCTGCGCGCGAAGTGCAAGCTCAGCGATGCCAGCGCCGAGCTGCCCTTGTGGGGGCTGGCCGGCCCGCTGGCCGAACAGGGCCCGGTGGGCAGCCACATCACCACCGCCGCCGGCGAATGCCTGCGTCTGCCCGATGCCGTGGTGGCCGGCCAGGCCATCGCCCGCGCCTTGTGGCTGGGCGGCGGCGAACCCGCGGCGGTGGATGGCGCCGCTGCGCTGGACATCGAAGCCTGGCGCTGGCTGGAAGTGCACAGCGGCGTGGCGCGCATCGTGGCCGCCACTTCCGAGCAGTTCGTGCCGCAGATGGTGAACCTGGAACTGGTGGGCGGCGTGAACTTCCAGAAGGGTTGCTACCCGGGCCAGGAGATCGTGGCGCGCAGCCAGTACCGCGGCACGCTGAAGCGGCGCGCCTACGTGCTGCACAGCGCGGCAGCGCTGGCGCCCGGGCAAGAGGTCTTCCTGGCCGCTGAACCCGAACAGCCCGCCGGCATGGTGGCCCTGGCCGGCAGCTGGGCAGGGCAGCATGCGGGCCTGGTGGAGCTGAAGATCGCCGCGCTGGCGGCCGGTCCCTTGCACGCCGGCAGCGCACAGGGGCCACTGCTGACGCTGGCGGTTCTGCCCTACGCCATTCCTGCAGAGGCGGCTTGATGCAGCGGCCCGATACAGCGCACTGAGATGGCCCGCGAGTTGTTCATCTACTGGAAGGTGCCACTGGCGCAGGCCGAGGCCGCACACGGCGCTGCTGCGGCGCTGCTGCAGGCCCTGACCCAGGCACAACCTGCACTGCAGGTGCGCCTGCTGCGCCGTGCCGACGAAGGCGGCGACAAGGCCACCTTCATGGAAACCTACCGCGCACCAGCGCCCGGCGTCACCGCTGCAATGCAGGCGGCCATCCAGGCCGAGGCCGAGCGGGCCTTCGCGGCGCTGGGCCTGCCGGCGCGGCACGTCGAGGCCTTCGAAGACCTGCCAGGCTAGAGCGCGCGGCGCATCGTCCGGTGCGGGATGCCGGCGGTCTCGAACACCGGCCCTTCGGCCACGAAGCCGAAACGTTCGTAGAAGCCCACGGCGCCGGTTTGCGCGTGCAGCGTCACGGCCACGTCTCCGCGCTCGCGCGCGGCCTGCAGCAGCCGCTGCAGCACCGCCTGCCCCAGGTGGGCACCGCGCAGCGAAGGCAGCGCGGCCATGCGGCCCAGCTGCGCCAGCCCGCGCGAGGGCTGCAGCAGCCGCCCCGCAGCCACCGGCACGCCGAAGCGGTTGCAGGCCAGCACGTGCACGGCTTCTTCGTCCAGCGCGTCCACCACCAGATCGGCGGCGATGCCCTGCTCTTCCACGAACACCGCCTGCCGCACCTGGCGCGTGGCCTCGCCCAGCGCCTGCCAGGGGCCGCATTGCAGGCTGAGCACGGGCTCGCCGGCTTCATAGCCGTTCAGCACCTCGCGCAGGGTCTGGGGCACCGGGCGGCTGGTCTGCGTGGCGGGGTCGGCAAACACATAGACCAGCTCGCCATGCACGAGGCACTGCTCGGCGCGGAACACCGCAGCCTGGAACACCAGCGACGAATTGCCGATGCGCGAGCAGCGCATGCCGATGGCCAGCTGGTCGTCGTAGCGCGCCGAGGCCAGGTACTCGAGCGTGGCCTTGCGCACGTACAGGTCGCCGCCCAGCGCGGCCATGGTGTCGTGGTAGGGCAGCGCCAGCGCGCGCCAGTAGCCGCTGACGGCGGTGTCGAAGTACATCAGGTAGTGGCCGTTGAAGACGATCTTCTGCATGTCGACTTCGGCCCAGCGCACGCGCTGGCGGTCGAAGAACCTGAATTCGCTGCGTTTCATGGAAGCGGTCCTGGGAGGGGGTGGGGTTGCGGTGCCGGCCCGGCCTCGAAGCTGTTCCTGAGCGCGGCTGCGGCGAAGTCCAGCGCGGCGCCGGCCTCTTTCAGCACGCGGCCCATCTTGATGAAGTCGTGTGTCATGCCGCGCACCAGCTCCAGCTGCACCGGCACGCCGGCGGCACGCAGGTGGTCGGCATAGGCCAGGCCTTCATCGACCAGCGGGTCGCATTCGGCCAGGATGAAGGCGGCGGGTGCGACGCCATCGCCGTCGGCCTCTAGCGGTGCGAAGCGCCAGTCATGGCGCTGGGCGGCGTCGATGTAGTGGTCGAAGAACCAGGCGATGGCTTCGCGGTCGAGCAGGAAGCCGTGGCCGAAGAACTTGTGCGAAGGCGTGTCGGGCTGCGCTGCCGTGCCGGGCGTGATGAGCAGTTGCAGGGCCAGTGGCAGGCGGTGGTTGCGGGCCAGCAGCGCGCACACGGCGGCCAGCGTGCCACCGGCACTGTCGCCAGCCACGGCCAGCGGCGTGGCCGCCAGGCCATAGGCCCCGGGGTTGGCGCTCAGGGCCTGCAAGCCAGCCCAGGCGTCTTCCACTGCCGCGGGAAAACGGTGCTCGGGGGCCAGGCGGTAGTCCAGCGCCACCACGGTGCAGCCGCTGCGCAGCGCCAGCTGACGGCAAAGGCTGTCATGCGTTTCCAGGCCGCCGATGACGAAGCCACCACCGTGCAGGTACAGCAGGCCCGGCGAAGGCTGGGCGGAAGCTGCATACAGCCGCGCCGGGCGCGGCTGGCCATCGCCGCCGGGCAGTTGCAGGTTCTGCACGCGCGGCAAGGGCGTGCGCGGCAGGTCCAGCACCTCGGCGGCGGCTTCGTAGGCAGCACGGGCCGCCACCGGGGTGAGCGTGTGGAAAGGCGGGCGCGCGGCACGGCGGATGCGGTCGAGCACGCCGGCCATCGGGGGGGTGAGCAGTTGGGGTCTCAAAGCCGGCTTCGCTGGAGTGCCAGGTCCGCAATACCCGAGGCGCGCGTCATGGATTACCCTGGACAGTTTTGAAACAACGTTTCGATAATCTATGCATACCGTCTCGAAACGCACCGGGTCGGCTCGCAAGCCGCAGGCGGGCCGCGGTGCCCGGCCTGCGCCAGGCAGCCACCGCCCCGCCGATTGGAACAAAGAAACGGGGGCGGCCTGAACGACCCGCCCCCGGCCGCTTTCAAGATTCGACTGTCAACCAAGGAACCCGCATGAAGATCGCTCTCATCATCGAAAACAGCCAGGCCGCGAAGTCTGAAATCGTGCACGGCGCGCTCAAGTCGGTGGTCGAGCCGCTGGGCCACAGCGTGCACCACTACGGCATGTACACGCCCGAAGACAAGGCCTCGCTCACCTATGTGATGAACGGCCTGCTGGCCGGCATCCTGCTGAACTCGCGCGCGGTGGATTTCGTCGTCACCGGCTGCGGTACCGGCATGGGTTCCATGCTGGCCTGCAACAGCATGCCGGGTGTGTTCTGCGGCCTGGTCATTGACCCCACCGATGCCTTCCTCTTCGGCCAGATCAACGACGGCAACTGCCTGTCCATGCCCTACGCCAAGGGCTTCGGCTGGGCCGCCGAACTCAACCTGCAAGATTGCTACCGCAAGCTCTTCGAGGTCGAGCGCGGCGTGGGCTACCCCAAGGAGCGCGCCGCCATCATGGCGAAGAACCGCGGCATCTTGCGCGAGCTGAAAGGCGCGGCCTGCAAGGACATGCTCAGCGTGCTGAAGGCCGTCGACCAAGACCTGCTGAAGGCCGCCGTCTCGGGCGAGAAGTTTCAGCAGCTCTTCTTCGCGAACTGCCAGGACGAGGCCATCGCCAGCCATCTGCGGGGTGTGCTCGGCGGCTGACTTGTCAGACCGCCTCGTCCCGACCTTACCTTTGGATAAGCTGTAAGGGCACTAATCACTCAAGAGACGAACATGTTCTGTCGATAGCCCGGGCTCTTGTTCAACAGAGCCTTGGCAGTGGTGCACGATGCAGAGCGGTTCTCTCAAGCAGTCTCTTTTCACCTTGATCGCCTTGGGTGTCTGTGCCCTGCTGGCGCTGGCCGGCACAGCCCTCCTGAAGCAGCACTCGCAAACGCAGTCGGTGGACCGCGGCATGGTGGCCAAGGATGTCGTTGCTGACATCCTGCCTCCGCCGATGTACCTCGTCGAGATGCGCCTGGTACTGGGCATGGCGCTGGATGGCAGCCTGTCTGCCGAGGAGGCGCTGAAGGAGCACCAGCGACTGGCGCAGGGCTACAGCGCCCGTGTGGCCCACTGGCAGGCGAACCCGCCCTATGGGCTGGAAGCGCAGTTGCTGGGCGAGCAGCACGCGGCAGGCCAGCGCTTCATCGCCGCCGCCGAACAAGCCTTGAAGCGGCGGGCTGCCTCCGAGCCGCCCAGCGCCCCCGATGAACTGGCCGGTCTCCACAAGCTGTACCTCGAACACCGCCAGGGTGTGAACGCGACCGTGCAGGAGGCCAACGCCTTCGCCGCCGCTGCGCTGACGTCCTATGCCGACACGGCGAGGCAGGCCACGCTGACACTGCTGGGGCTGGGCCTGCTGTCTGCCGCTGCCTTCGTCGTGCTGGGCATGACCATCCTGCGGGGGGTGATGCGGTCCACGGGGGCCGAGCCCGCCGAGGTGGCCCGCATTGCCAACGCCGTGGCCGAAGGTGACCTGTCCATCTCGGTGCCCGTGGCCGCCGGCGACCAGACCAGCGTGATGGCCGCCATGGCCCGCATGCGCCACCAGTTGCACCTGCTGGTGGGCGAGGTGCGCAGCGGCAGCCACGCCATCGCCACCGGTTCGCAGCAGGTGGCTTCGGGCAGCCAGGACCTCTCGCACCGCACCGTCAGCCAGGCCGCCAGCCTGGAGCAGACCGCTTCCGTGATGGCCGAATTCGGCGGCAGCCTGCAGAACAACGCAGCCACGGCCGCACAGGCCAACGAAGTGGCGCGCAGCGCCCAGGACGTGGCGCAGAAGGGCGCCCAGGTCATGCAGCAGGTGGTGCGGACCATGAACGGCATCAGCACCGGCTCGCGCCGCATCGGCGAGATCACGGCCATGATCGACGCCATCGCCTTCCAGACCAACCTGTTGGCCCTGAACGCCGCCGTCGAAGCCGCGCGAGCCGGAGAACAAGGCCGCGGCTTCGCCGTGGTGGCGGCCGAGGTGCGCAGTCTTGCCCGTCGTTCAGCAGAAGCGGCCAAGGAGATCAGCACCCTCATCCAGGCCAGCGTGGCCGAGGTCGACAGCGGGGCGCAGCTGGTCAACCATGCAGGTGCCACCATGGGCGACATCGTGCAGCAGGTGGAGCATGTCAGCACACTCATCAACCAGATCAGTGCCGCCACCGGCCAGCAGGCGCAGGGGATCGGCGTGGTCAGCCGCGTCGTCAGCCAGCTGGATGGCTCCACCCGGCAATGCGCGACCCTGGTCGAACAGTCGGCGGCGGCTTCGGCTTCACTTCAGACGAAGGCCAAGGAGCTGGTGCACGTGGTGTCGCGCTTCAGGCTCAACGCTGCGTAAGCGGGCCTGCGGCGGCATCGAGAGCCGAGCGAAGGGTCTACATTCGGCATCCTCACCCGACCCCGCCCTGCCATGGCCCGCATCCTCTACCTGACCCAGATCGACATCGAAGACGGCGCCGTGCGCCTGCTGCCCGAGGAATGCCAGCGCACGGGCATGCGCCGGCCGCTCATCGTCACCGACGCCGGCGTGCGTGCGGCAGGCGTGCTGCAGCAGGCGCTGGACGCCCTGAACGGCCTGCCGCACGCGGTGTTCGACGCCACGCCCAGCAACCCCACCGAGGCGGCCGTGCGCAACGCGGTGGCGCTGTACCGGCGCGAGGGCTGCGACGGCCTGGTGGCCGTGGGCGGCGGCAGCAGCATCGACCTGGCCAAGGGCGTGGCCATCGCCGCCACCCACCCGGGCCCGCTGGCCACCTACGCCACCATCGAAGGCGGCAGCGCGAAGATCACCGCGGCCGTGCCGCCGCTGATTGCCGTGCCCACCACCGCCGGCACCGGCAGCGAGGTGGCGCGCGGCGCCATCGTCATCGTCGACGACGGCCGCAAGCTGGGCTTCCACAGCTGGCACCTGATGCCCAAGGCGGCCTTGCTGGACCCCGGGCTCACGGTCGGCCTGCCCCCCCTGCTGACGGCCGCCACCGGCATGGACGCCATCGCCCATTGCATGGAAACCTTCATGGCCCACGCCGTGAACCCGCCGGCCGATGGCATCGCGCTGGACGGCCTGGCACGCGGCTGGGCCCACATCGAACGCGCCACGCGCAACGGCCAGGACCGCGAGGCGCGCTGGCAGATGCTGAGCGCCAGCATGCAGGGCGCCATGGCCTTCCAGAAGGGGCTGGGCTGCGTGCATTCGCTCAGCCACAGCCTGGGCGGCGTGAACCCGCGCCTGCACCACGGCACGCTGAACGCGATGTTCCTGCCCGCGGTGCTGCGCTTCAATGCGCAGGCGCCTTCCATCCAGGCCGAGCAGCGCTTGCAGCGCATGGCCCACGCCATGGGCCTGCCCGGCTGCGACAGCCAGGGCACCGAAGTGGCCGAGGCCGTGCTGGCGATGAACGCGCGCCTGGGGCTGCCCAGCGGCCTGCGCGAGCTGGGCGTGCACGAGGACCTCTTCGAACGTGTCATCGATGGCGCGCTGGCCGACCACTGCCACAAGACCAACCCGCGCCTCGCCAGCCGCGACGACTACCGCGCGATGCTGCACGCGGCGATGTAGGCGCCACGCGGCTGCAGTGCCACGGGCGGGCTGCAGCCTGTCGCCACCGCGTGCAGCCTGTCGCACGGCACAAGACGCGCCCGGGGGGTCCTTGATATGGTGTGCTACATCACCAACACACCAGCAGGCGCCCCATGCAGACCTGGGATGACAGACAACCGATCTACCAGCAGCTGGCCGACATGCTGGCCGCGCAGTTGCTCGACGGCGAACCGGGCGAAGGCGCGGCCATGCCTTCGGTGCGCACGCTGGCCAGCCGCTACCTGCTGAACCCGCTGACCGTCAACCGCGCCCTGCAGGCGCTGGGTGACGAAGGTTTGCTGGAGAACCGCCGCGGCATGGGGCTCTATGTCACCCCCGGCGCCCGCGAGCGGCTGCGCGCCGCCGAGCGCGACCGTTTCCTGCACACCGAATGGCCCCGGCTGCGCGAACGCCTGCGCCGCCTGGGCATCACCGCACAACAACTGAACTGGGAGGAGCGTTGATGAACGCCGCAGCACAAGAACTGCTCGTGAAGGCCAGCCACCTGAGCGTGCGCTATGGCGCCAAGACGGCCGTGGACGACGTGAGCTTCAGCATCCCCAAAGGCCGGGTCGTGGGCCTGCTGGGCCACAACGGCGCGGGCAAGACCACGCTGATGAAGGCCCTGGTGGGCCTGGTGGCCTGCAAGGAGGGCGACGGTGAACTCACCGTGCTGGGCATGCAGCCGCGGCCGCAGCGTGCGCAGTTGCTGGAGCAGGCCTGCTACATCCCCGACGTGGCCATCCTGCCGCGCTGGGCGCGCGTGGAAGACCTGGTGTCGATGATGAGCGCCATCCACCCGCGCTTTTCGGCCGAGCGGGCGCGTGCGCTGCTGCGCCGCACCAGCGTGGGCCTGCGCGACAAGGTGAAGACGCTCTCCAAGGGCATGGTGGCGCAGGCGCACCTCGCACTGGTGGCGGCCATCGACGCCCGGCTGATGATCCTGGACGAACCCACGCTGGGCCTGGACGTGCTCAGCCGCAAGGCCTTCTACGAGATGCTCATCGACGAATGGTGCGATGGCGAGCGCAGCGTGATCATCAGCACGCACCAGGTGGAAGAGATCGAGAGCCTGCTCAGCGACGTGCTGATGCTCAACGAAGGCAAGCTCGTGCTCAGCATCAGCCTGGAAGACATGGAAAAGCGCTTCGTCGGCGTGAGCCACGACGCCGCGGTGGCCGAGCAAATTGCCGCTGCCCACCCGCTGCTGCGCTACCGCACCGGCACCGGTGGCGGCGCCTTGGGCAATGCCGCCATCTTCGACGGCGCGCCGCCAGAGCATGTGCAGGCCCTGGGCCAGCGCATGCGCCCCAGCCTGGTGGACCTGTTCGTCGCCCTGACGCGCAAGCCCGAACTCGACCGCACCCATTTCTGAAGGCCCGCTGCCATGAACAAACTCATTCCTCTGCTGCAGCGCGAATGGCTGCAATACCGCTTCGGCTGGGCCTTGATGGTGGCCGTGCCGCTGGGCGTGGCCTTGCTGCTGCTGGCCTTCGGCGAGATCCAGATCGGGCAGGAGGCCGCAAAGACCGTCGGCAGCAAGCTGGCGCCGCTGCTCACAGTGGCCTCGCTGGCGGGCAGTGCGGTGACGCTCTTTCTCATCGCCTGCTTCACCTCCATCATCATCGTCGCGGGCATGGCCCGGCGCGACCACAGCGATCGTTCCGTGGAGTTCTGGCTCTCGCTGCCGGCCACCCACAGCGCGAGCCTGGCCGCACCGCTGCTGGTGCACCTGCTGCTCGTGCCGGCGGCGGCGCTGCTGGCCGGGCTGGCCGGCGGGCTGCTGGTGTCGCTGGTGGTGGTAGCGCGGGTGGTGGGGGTGGGCGAATGGTTCGCCATGCCCTGGCTGGACCTGCTGCCCGCCGTGGGCGCCCTGACGGCGCGCATGCTCGCCGGGCTGCCGCTGGCGATGCTGTGGCTGTCGCCGCTGATCCTGCTGGTGGTGCTGCTGTCGGCCTGGTTCCGCAGCTGGTCGTGGGTGATTCTCGGCGTGGGCATCGGCCTGGGCAGCCAGCTGTTGAAGCAGCTGTTCGGTCAGCCCTTCCTGTCCGACGTGACGCTGGCCCTGCTGAAGCAGGCAGGCAATGCCCTGGTGTATGCCGATTCGGAGTTCAAGATGGGCGGCAGCGACGGCGTCGAGCGCCTCAGCGCCCTGCCCGCCTGGGCCTGGCACGACTTCGTGATGGCCCTGCGCGAACTGCCTTCGCCGCTGCTGCTGGGCGGGCTGCTCTTCGCCGGTGGCTGCTTCTACCTGCTGGTGCTGTGGCGCGAACGCGGTGCCGGCGCGGCCGGTTGAACCCGCAGCTCGCGTGCACAAAAAGGGGGTTGTCCGGAAGCAGCCCCCGCGCGAGCATGTAAGCTTGCTGTCAATGCAAGCTGACAACCCCGCCCTCACCATGCTGCCGAAGACCCTTGCCGTCGTCGAAGACGACCCCGACTTCTCCGAGTTCCTGGCGCAGTACCTGCAAGGCCGCGGCATCCAGGTTCGTGCTTTCAGCGACAGCAGCGACCTGCTGGTGGATGCCGGCGCTTTCGAGTTCGACTTCTACGTGCTCGACCTCACCCTGCCGGGCATCGACGGTGTCGACATGATCAAGCTGCTGCGGCGCCGCACGCAGGCCGGCATCCTGGTCGTGTCGGGCCGCGTGGCTCCCGATGTCTTCAGCCAGGTCATCACGGCCGGTGCCGACATGCTGCTGGCCAAGCCGGTGCAGTTCGAGCAGGTGGCGCTGGCCATCGAAGCGGTGCAGCGCCGCGTGGCTTCGGCCAGCCCCGGCGTGGCGCCCTGGAAGCTGGACCGCCGCGCCCGGCAGCTGGTGGCCCCCGATGGCGTGCACGTCGACCTGAGCGAAGGCGACATGGCGGTGGTGGAGTGTTTCGTGAACGCCGGCGGCGACGCCGTCACGCGCGAAGCGCTGTGCCAGCGCCTGGGCCTGCCGCCCGATGGCGACAACCTCAACGCCACCATCTACCGCCTGCGCCGGCGCATCGAAAGGGCCACGCCGGCCGTGGTGCCGCTGCAGTCGAAGTCGCGCGTGGGCTATGTCTTCCGTGCACCGCTGCTGGCGGTGTGAGAAGTCCTGCTCAAGCGGCCCCGCAGGGCCGGCGTAACCGGGGGTAAACCCTGGGTTGTTGGGGTGGCTGCTCGCATAATCCGCGGCCATGTCGACACCCTCTATCCCCTCTCCTTTTCCCACCCTCGTCCCGGCTGAACGGGCCCTGCCCGTTTCACGCCCGCGTCGCCGCCTGCTGCTCGCCGCTTCTGCGTCGGTGCTCTCGGCCCCCTGGCTGGGTGCCCGCGCCAACGCGGCCTGGGTCATCGGCCAGTCGGCGCCGCAAACCGGTGTGCTGGCCGCCTCCAATGCGGAAACCACGGCCGCCGCGCGCCTGTACTTCAGCCAGTTGAACCAGCGCGGCGGCGTGCACGGGCGGCCCATCGAACTGCTGTCGATGGACGACGCGCAGGACGCCAAGCGCACCGCCGAAAACACGCAGAAGCTGCTGAACCTGGGCGTGCTCGGCCTGGCGCTGTACCGCACCACGCCTTCGTCGGAAGCAGCCTTGCCGCTGGCGCGCAAGGCCGGTGCGGCCTACATCGGCACGCAGGTGGGCCCTTCGCTGCTGTACGACCCCAAGCTCACCGAGGTGTTCAACACCCGCGCGCGCTACAGCGACGAAGTCAGCCGCGCGGTGAACTTCTTCAAGAACCTGGGCATGACCCGCGTGGCCGCCCTGGTGGCCTCCGATTCCTTCGGCAAGGACGTGATGGCCGGCCTGCGCAGCGCCATGGCCGAGGCCAAGCTCGAACTGCTGGCCGAAGCGTCCATCGATAACCGCAGTGCCGACGTCACGCAGCAAATCGAACAGCTGCGCAAGGCCAACCCGCAGGTGGTGCTGCTGATCAGCAATGCCAAGGCCGCGGCCAGCTTCGTCAACGGCGCACGCGCGCTGGGTTTCAGGCCGACCTTCGTGTCCCTGTCGAACACCAGCTCGGCTTCGTTCATCCAGGATCTGGGCAAGGCCGCCGAGGGTGTGGTGGTGACGCAGGTCATGCCCAGCCCCCATGCGGGCCGCGTGCGCGTGGTCAGCGAATTCCGCGAAGCCGCGGCGCAGCCGCCCGGCGTGCCGGTCTCGCACGCCAGCCTGCAGGGTTATGTGACGGCCAAGTTCATCCACGAGGCCATCCGCCGCGCCGGGCCGGGCGTGGACCGCGCGGGCCTGGTGGACGCCATCAACCGCGCCAACACCTTCGACCTCGGCGACTTCACGCTGGCCTACCCGCGCGACAGCCGCCAGGGCTCGCGGCTGGCCGAGCTGACCGTCATCAGCCGCGACGGCCGGTTCATGTACTGAGCGTGGACGTAGAAGGCTGGAAGGCCTTCTACGCCTCGCGAAGGCCCCACGGCAATTTCACGCTGTGGGGCTGAGTCAGGTCGTGCAAGGCCGGAAGGCCTTGCTCGCCTGACGAAGGCCGCACGGCGATTTCACGCCGTGCGGCTGATCGTCAGGCAGCCCGCACGCGTCAGCCGTGCTTGGCGTCGAAGAACTGCTCGTCTTCGGTGCTGCCCTTCAGCGCGGCGGTGCTGGCCTCGCGCTCGATGGTGGTGGTCACGGCGTCGAAGTAACCCGTGCCCACTTCGCGCTGGTGCTTCACCGCGGTGAAGCCGCGCTCGGCGGCGGCGAATTCCTTCTCTTGCAGTTCGACGAAGGCGCTCATGTTGTTGCGCGCATAGCCGTAGGCCAGGTCGAACATGCCGTAGTTCAGGCTGTGGAAGCCGGCCAGCGTGATGAACTGGAACTTGTAGCCCATGGCGCCCAGTTCACGCTGGAACTTGGCGATCGTGGCGTCGTCCAGGTTCTTCTTCCAGTTGAAGCTGGGGCTGCAGTTGTAGGCCAGCAGCTTGCCCGGGAACTTGGCGTGGATGGCGTCGGCGAAGGCCTTGGCGAAGGCCAGGTCGGGCTTGCCCGTCTCGCACCAGATCAGGTCGGCATAGGGCGCGTAGGCCAGGCCGCGGCTGATGGCCTGCTCCAGGCCGTTGCGGGTGCGGAAGAAACCTTCCACGGTGCGCTCGCCGGTGCAGAAGGGCTTGTCGTTGTCGTCCACGTCGGTGGTGACGAGGTCGCCGGCTTCGGCATCGGTGCGGGCCAGCAGGATGGTGGGCGTGCCCATCACGTCGGCGGCCAGGCGGGCGGCCACCAGCTTGCTCACGGCTTCACGCGTGGGCACCAGCACCTTGCCACCCATGTGGCCGCACTTCTTGGCCGCGGCCAGCTGGTCTTCGAAGTGCACGCCGGCGGCGCCGGCATCGATCATGGCCTTCATCAGTTCGAAGGCGTTGAGCACGCCGCCGAAGCCGGCTTCGGCATCGGCCACGATGGGCGCGAAGTAGTCGATGTCGTTCTTGCCTTCGCTCCACTGAATTTCGTCGGCGCGCTTGAAGGTGGCGTTGATGCGCTTGACCACCTTGGGCACCGAGTCCACCGAGTACAGGCTCTGGTCGGGGTACATCTCGCCGTTGCTGTTGGCGTCACCCGCCACCTGCCAGCCGCTGAGGTAGATGGCCTTCAGACCGGCCTTGACCTGCTGCATGGCCTGGTTGCCCGTGAGCGCGCCCAGGCTGTTGACGAAGGGCTCGGTGTTGACCAGGTTCCAGAGCTTCTCGGCGCCGCGCTTGGCCAGCGTGTGCTCGATCTGGATGCTGCCGCGCAGGCGCACCACGTCTTCGGCGGTGTAGCCGCGCTGGATGCCTTTCCAACGGGGGTTCTCGGCCCAGTCTTTCTTGAGGGCTTCAACTTGCTGCTGGCGGGTGAGGGTCGTCATGGCGTCTTCTCCAAGGGTTGGCAGGTCAGGGAACTTGAGAGCCGGCCCGGCGGTGGCCGGAACTCGAAATCAACACCCTCAGCGTAGCCCTGGCAGACCCGGCTGTGAAGACCTATGTCTTATATAAGACATGAGATTGTCTCCATATAAATCAATGACTTGCGTATGTATTCCGCATTATGGAAGCATTTTTTTCCGTATGGTGGATTTTGCTGCACTGCAGCGGCGCTGTTTTTCATCATGCGGAATCAATGAAGGCCGATGCGAAAACCCACCGGCCATGCGCTCAGCGCCCCGAAGCCAGGCCCATCCACCGCGCATAGATGCGCCGCGCCAGCGCCTGCTGCACCGGCAGGCGGGCCGGCGTGTCGGCCAGCATGGGCCCGGGGCGCTGCACGCTGGGGCAGGTGATGGGGTCGAACCAGGCTTCGTCGTTTTCCTGTGCCCAGTAGCGCAGCTTGGCCTCGTCCACTTCCACATGGAACTGCATGCCCAGGTGCGGCCCCAGCGCAAAGGCCTGGTGCGGGCAGGCGGCGCTGCGGGCCAGCCAGGCCGCCCCGGCGGGCAGGCCGAAGCTTTCGGCATGCCAGTGGTAGACGTGGTGCTCACCTTCATGGCCGAACCAGGCCAGCGCCTCGGCCTGGGCCTCTGGCGGCGCCTGCACCTGCATCGGCTGCCAGCCGATTTCCGGCGCCGGCGAAGCCACCACCGCCGCGCCCAGCGCGCGCGCCATCAACTGGCCGCCGAGGCAGTGGCCCAGCGTGGGCACGCCGCTGGCCACCGCCTGCAGGAACAGCGCCTCGGCCCGGCGCAGCGAAGGCAGGTCGTCGTTGGCGCTCATCTCGCCGCCCAAGATGGCCAGCGCGCCGTAGGGGGCCAGGCTTGCGGGAAAGGCTTGCCCGGCCTCGGTGTTGAAGACCTCGTGCGCCAGGCCTTCGGTCTGCAACCACTGCTGCAGGTAGGCCGGGCCGTCGGTGTTCAGGTGCTGCAGGATCAGGACGGGTTTCATGAGCGGGGCGCCGGCGGTGGGCTCTCTATGATGAGCCCGCAGTGTGCAACCCGCCGCGCAGGCCGCGGCCCCTTTCCGTCGAAGAGCAGCCCCGCATGACCGCCTTTGCCTACCTTTCAGACACCGGTTTTCTCAAGTGCGGCGCCCCCGGCGCCGGCACGCCTTTCGCCGTGGCCGGCGTGGCCTGGGACGGCAGCACCACCAACCGCCCGGGCGCGCGCATGGGGCCGCGCGCCATCCGCACGGCCAGCCACATGCTGTGCGACGGCACGCACCCGCACTTCAACCTCAGCCCGATGGGCCTGCTGGGCGATGTGGGCGACTTGCCCCTGCCCAACACCTCGCTGGAAGGCCTGCGAACCGCGCTGCAGCCGCTGGCGGCGCAGCTCATCGGCCGCTACCACCTGGCCTGGCTGGGTGGCGACCACTCCATCACGCTGCCGCTGCTGCGCGAGTACCGCCAACAACTCGGCCGCCCGCTGGCCGTCATCCATTTCGACGCGCACTGCGACACCTGGAGCGACCACTTCGGCGAACCCAGCGGCCACGGCACCTGGGTGTATGAAGCGATGCAGGAAGGCCTGGTCATCGACGCATGCTTCACCCAGCTGGGCATACGCTCGGCCGGCGAGCGAGAGGCGCGCGAGTACGTCGCCACGCGCGGCGGGCAGATCTTCACCGCGCGGGCCCTGCGCGGCCTGGAAAGCCCGGCACAGCTGGCCCCGGTGCTGCAGGCCATCCGCCAGCGCCTGGCCGAGCATGGCGATCCGCCGGTTTACCTCAGCCTCGACATCGACTGCCTCGACCCCGCCTACGCCCCCGGCACCGGCACGCCCGAGCCGGGCGGCATGAGCAGCAACCAGGTGCTCACCGTGCTGGAAGAACTGGCCGACCTGCCCTTCGTGGGCATGGACTGCGTGGAAGTGGCCCCGCCCTACGACCACGCCGAACTCACCAGCCAGGCCGCGGCGCACTTCGTCTGGACCTACCTCTGCGGGCAGGCCGCGAAGCTGCCGGTCTCGGGCGCCTGAGCGACTCGCGGCCCGTGCAGCAGGACTAGACCGGCAGGGCCGTCGTCTTCTTCACCGTGCGCAGCACCAGCATGGAGTTGCTGCGCACCACGCCGGGCAGGCGCGGCAGCACTTCGGTGTGAAAGCGTTCCAGGTCTTCGGCGTCGCGGTAGGCGAAGCGCACCAAGTAGTCGTTCGCACCGGCCACGTAAACGCAGTCCAGAATCTCCGGCGTTTCGCGCACCGCACGCTCGAAGGCTTCGAGCTGGGCGGTCTGCGTGCTCTCCAGGTTGATGATGGTGTAGCTGGTGCCGTGGCGCCCCACCGCCTTGGGGTTCAGCAAGGCCACGTAGTGGCTGATGACGCCGCTGTCTTCCAGCGCCTTCACGCGCCGCAGGCAGGCGCTGGGCGACAGGTGCACCCGCGCCGCCAGCGCCTGGTTGGAAAGCCGGCCGTCGGCCTGCAGCTCGGTGAGGATGGCGCGGTCTATCGCATCCAGTTGCAGCTCTGGGGTTCTGGTTGGCATGGGCTTGTGTGCGGCAGCGGTTTCGCCGCATTATCTTGCGTGGGCGCGGGTACACCCGGGCCCCATAGGCATGCACATTGCGCGTGCCGCTGTCTAGACTGCGCGACAGCCGTGCACGCACAGCCTGCCCGTCAGCCCCACCCACCCCGGAGCCCGCCATGAACAAGGCCATCGACCCCGCCCTGATGCACGCCGCCGAGGCCATCGGCTCGCACACCGGCACACCCGGCAGCGCACACGCGGGCACACACACGGAAAGCTCGGGGCTCGACCTCGGCGCCTACTGGATGCCCTTCACGGCCAACCGCCAGTTCAAGCAGGCGCCGCGGCTGATGACGCGCGCCGCCGGCATGCACTATTGGGACGACCAGGGCCGCCCCATCCTGGACGCCGTGGCCGGCCTGTGGTGCGTGAACGCCGGCCACGCCCGCCCGCGTGTGACGGCCGCCATCCAGCAGCAGGCCGCGGAAATGGACTTCGCGCCGCCCTTCCAGATGGGCCACCCCAAGGCCTTCGAACTGGCCACGCGGCTGGCGCAGATTGCCCCGGAAGGCCTGGGCAAGGTGTTCTATGCCAACTCGGGTTCAGAGGCCGTGGAATCGGCGCTGAAGATCGCGCTGGCCTACCACCGCGTGCGCGGCCAGGGCACGCGCACCCGGCTCATAGGCCGTGAACGCGGCTACCACGGCGTGAACTTCGGCGGCATCTCGGTGGGCGGCATGGTGGGCAACCGCAAGACCTACGGCCTGGCCGTGGCCGGCGTGGACCACCTGCGCCACACCCACGACCCCGAGCGCAACGCCTACAGCGTGGGCCAGCCCCTACACGGCGCCGAACTGGCCGACGACGTGGAGCGCATGGTGGCCCTGCACGACGCCAGCAACATCGCGGCCGTCATCGTCGAGCCCGTGGCCGGCAGCACCGGCGTGCTGGTGCCGCCGGTGGGCTACCTGCAGCGCCTGCGCGAGCTGTGCACCAAGCACGGCATCCTGCTGATCTTCGACGAGGTCATCACCGGCTTCGGCCGCACGGGCCAGCCTTTCGCGGCCCAGACCTTCGGCGTGGTGCCCGACATGATCTGCTGCGCCAAGGGCCTGACCAACGGCGCCGTGCCCATGGGCGCGGTGCTGGTGAAGGACGAGATCCACGACGCCTTCATGACCGGGCCCGAGCACCTGGTGGAGTTCCCGCACGGCTACACCTATTCCGGCCACCCGCTGGCCTGTGCCGCCGCGCTGGGCACGCTGGACACCTATGCCGAGGAAGGCCTGCTCACGCGTGCCGGCGAGATGCAGGACTACTTCGCCCAGGCCGTGCACAGCCTGCGTGACGAGCCGCATGTCATCGACGTGCGCAACATGGGTCTGGTGGGCGGCATCGAGCTGGCCCCGATACCCGGTTCACCGGCCATGCGCGCCTTCAACGTCTTCCTCGACTGCCACGCCCAGGGCGTGCTGATCCGCACCACGGGCGACACCATCGCGCTGTCGCCGCCGCTCATCATCGAGCGCAGCCACATCGACCAGATCGTCGACACCCTGCGCACGGCCTTGCGCCGAGTGGCCTGAGATGGGCCTGAGCCTGGCCTGAGCGCAGCGCCGCGCCTGCCCCAGACGCCCGGCGACCCCACCCCGCCTCATGCCGCTGCTGGACACCGACCTCAGCCTCGCCAAGCACAGCTACTACGCCGCCACGGCGGCGCCGGGGCCGGCCTGCCCGCCTTTGCAGGGCGAGGTGGCCTGCGATGTCGCCATCGTCGGCGGTGGCCTGGCGGGCCTCAGCGCCGCGCTCGACCTGCGCCGCCGCGGCCGCAGCGTGGTGCTGCTGGAAGCGCGCGAGATCGGCTTCGGCGCCAGCGGCCGCAACGGCGGGCAGGCCATCCATGGGCTGGCCTGCGATCAAGACACCATCGAGGCGCAGCTCGGGCTGGAAGAAGCCCGGCGCGTGTGGGCGATGTCCATCGAGGCGCTGGACCTGCTGCGCGAGCGCATCGCCGAACACGGCATCGCCTGCGACTGGCAAGACGGCTACCTGGGCCTGGCCACCACGCCGCGCAAGGGCGCCGAGCTGGCGGCCTGGTCCGAACGCATGGGCAGCGTCTACGGCTACCCGCTGCAGACCGTGGCCGCGGCCGAGGTGGGCCGGTGGATCAGCAGCCCGCGTTTCCACAGCGGCATCTACGACGCGCGCTCCGGCCATCTGCACCCGCTGAAGTACACGCGAGGCCTGGCCGCCGCCGCGCAGGCCGCCGGCGTGCAGCTGCACGAACAAAGCCCAGTGGTGGCGCTGGAGCCCGGGGCCCAGCCCGTGCTGCGCACCGCGCAGGGCCGGGTGTGCGCGCAGCAGGCGCTGCTGGCCGGCAACGTCTACCTGCACGCGCCTGGCGCGCCCGGCGCGCCCCTGCTGGCACCGGGGCTGGCCCCGCGCGTGATGCCCGTGGGCACGTACATTGCGTGCACCGAGGTGCTGCCCGAGCGGCTGGCCCGAAGCCTGGTGCCCAGCCAGGCTGCGGTCTGCGACACCAACTTCGTGCTCGATTACTTTCGCCCCACCCCCGACCACCGCATGCTCTACGGCGGCCGCGTGAGCTACAGCACCGTGCCGCCGGCCGACCTGGCCCAGAGCATGCGGCAGCGCATGCTGGCCACCTTCCCGCAGCTGGCGCCCCACCGCGTGGAATTCGCCTGGGGCGGCTTCGTCGACATCACCATGAACCGGGCCCCTGACTTCGGCCGCCTGCCTGCCGCTGCACCCGGCGTGCCGCAGAACGTTTACTACCTGCAGGGTTTCTCGGGCCACGGCCTCGCGCTCACGGGCCTGGCAGGGCGGCTGGTGGCCGAGACGATGTGTGGCGACGCCAGCCGCTTCGACGTGTTTGCGAAACTGCGCCACCGGCCCTTTCCGGGCGGCCGCCTGCTGCGCACGCCCGCGCTGGTGCTGGGCATGGCCTGGTACCGGCTGCGCGACGTGCTGGGCTGAAGATCGCACAGGCCGCCCCACTGCCCGCCCTGCCCCACCCCCCCTACCCGCGACCCTTCATTTCCATGCACCCCATCGTTCTCGTCAGCAGCTGCAACCGCACCCTGGGCGAGCACCCCTTCCACATCGCCGGGCGCAAGTACGTCGACGCCGTGCGCCTGGCCGGCGCCTTGCCGCTGATCGCGCCGCCCTTCACCGAGGCCGAGCTGCCCGCCCTGCTGGATGCGGCGCATGGCGTGCTGCTCACGGGCTCGCCGAGCAATGTGCACCCCTCGCACTTCGGTGAAGCGGTGCATGACGCCACGCTGCCGCTGGACCCCGAGCGCGACGCCTGGACGCTGCCGCTCATCCGCCTGGCGCTGCAGCGCGGGCTGCCCTTGCTGGCCATCTGCCGCGGCACGCAGGAAACCAACGTGGCGCTGGGCGGCACGCTGTACCAGGCCGTGCAGGAGCAGCCCGGCCTGAACGACCACCGCGCCGATGGCAGCCAACCGGCCGCCGTGCAGTACGGCCCGGCGCACCCGGTGGACGTGGTGCCCGGTGGCCGGCTCGCCGCCATCACCGGCCGCGCTAGCTTCGAGGTGAACTCGGTGCACGGCCAGGGCGTGAAGCAGCTCGCCGCCGGCCTGCGCGTGGAGGCCGTGGCCCCCGACGGGCTGGTGGAGGCTTTCTCCGCGGCCGATGCCCCGGGCTTCAACCTCTGCCTGCAGTGGCACCCCGAATGGCAGGCCGCCGACAACCCGGTGTCGATGCAAATTCTTCGCGCCTTCGGCGAGGCCGCCACCCGCTACCAACACCGCACCACCGGTGCGACGAGGACCTTCCCATGATGGCCAGAGACCAGTTCACCTTCAGCGAGCTCGAGCAGTGGCTCGACCAGAACCGCGTCACCGAAATCGAGTGCCTGGTGCCCGACCTCACCGGCGTGGCGCGCGGCAAGATCCTGCCGCGCCAGAAGTTCACCGAAGACCGCGGCATGCGCCTGCCCGAGGCCGTGGTCGCCATGGGCGTGACGGGCGAGTTCCCCGAGGAAGGGCCGTACTACGACGTCATCAAGCCCACCGACCGCGACATGCACCTGCGCCCCGACCCGAGCACGGTGCGCATCGTGCCCTGGGCCACCGACCCCACGGCCCAGGTCATCCACGATTGTTATGACCGCGACGGCCTGCTCGTGCCCTTCGCCCCGCGCAGCGTGCTGCGCCATGTGTGCGACCTCTTCGATGCCCAGGGCTGGGCGCCCGTGGTGGCGCCCGAGCTCGAGTTCTACCTGGTGGCACGCAACACCGACCCCGACGTGCCGCTGAAGCCGCCAGTGGGCCGCAGCGGCCGCAGCGAAACCAGCCGGCAGGCCTACAGCATCGACGCCGTCAACGAGTTCGACCCGTTGTTCGAAGACGTCTACGCCTACTGCGAAAAGATGGAGCTCAACGTCGACACGCTCATCCACGAGGTGGGCGCGGGGCAGATGGAGATCAACTTCTTCCACGCCCACCCGCTGGGCCTGGCCGACGAGGTGTTCCTCTTCAAGCGCACGGTGCGCGAGGCTGCGCTGCGCCACGGCATGTTCGCCACCTTCATGGCCAAGCCCATTGCCGGCGAGCCCGGCAGCGCGATGCACATCCACCAGAGCATCGTCAGCAAGGCCACCGGGCAGAACATCTTCAGCAACCCCGACTTCACGCCCAGCCAGGAGTTCTACTGGTACATCGGCGGGCTGCAGAAGTACATACCGGCGGCAATGGCGCTGTTCGCGCCTTACGTCAACAGCTACCGCCGCCTGGTGCGCAGCAACGCCGCGCCCATCAACATCCAGTGGGGCACCGACAACCGCACCGTGGGCATACGCAGCCCGGTGGCGGGCGCCTCGGCCCGGCGCGTGGAGAACCGCGTCATCGGCGCCGACGCCAACCCCTACGTGGCGCTGGCCGCCACGCTGGCCTGCGGCTACCTGGGCATCATGAACAAGATCGAACCCGCACCCGAATGCAAGGGCGATGCCTACCTGGGCGACTTCCAGCTGCCGCGCAGCCTGGGCGAAGCACTGTCACTGCTGCGCGACGAGGCCGACCTCGCCAGCGTGCTGGGCAAGGCCTTCATCACCGTCTACACCGAGGTGAAAGAGATCGAATACGCCGAGTTCATGAAGGTGATCTCGCCTTGGGAACGCGAGCATCTTCTTCTTCACGTCTGAAAGCCTGCCCATGAACGCCCGCATGAACTCCAGAACAACGGCCGAACTGCAGGCCGCCGACAGCGCGCATTTCCTGCACCCCTTCACCGACTTCCAGGGCCTGGCCAGGAAGGGCGCGCGCATCATCGAGCGCGCCGAGAACATCTACCTCTGGGACACCGAGGGCCACCAGATCCTCGACGCGATGAGCGGCCTGTGGTGCGTGAACGTGGGCTACGGCCAGCCCGCGCTGGTGCAGGCCGCCACCCAGCAGATGCAGCAGCTGCCCTTCTACAACGCGTTCTTCCAGACGGCCACGGTGCCCGCCATCGAGCTGGCCGAACGCCTGGCCCAGGTGACACCGCCGCAGTTCCAGCACGTGTTCTTCAGCAGCAGCGGCAGCGAGAGCAACGACACCATCGTGCGCATGGTGCGCCGTTACTGGGACGTGCTGGGCCAGCCGCACCGCAACGTCATCATCAGCCGCCAGAACGCCTACCACGGCAGCACCATGGCCGGCGCCTCGCTGGGCGGCATGAGCGGCATGCACGCGCAGGGCGGGCTGCCCATACCCGGCATCGTGCACATCCAGCAGCCTTACTGGTGGGAGCACGGCCGCGAGCAAGGCCTCACGCGCGAGGCCTTCGGCCTGCAGGCGGCGCACTGGCTGGAAGAGATGATCCTGGACATGGGCCCCGAGAACGTGGCGGCCTTCATCGGCGAACCCATCCAGGGCGCCGGCGGGGTCATCATCCCGCCCAGCACCTACTGGCCCGAGGTGCAGCGCATCTGCCGCAAGTACGGCGTGCTGCTGGTCAGCGACGAGGTCATCTGCGGCTTCGGCCGCACCGGGCAATGGTTCGGCTGCGAGACCCTCGGGTACGAGCCCGACCTCATGACCTTCGCCAAGGGCGTGACCAGCGGCTACGTGCCCTTGGGCGGCGTGATGGTGGGCGAGCGCGTGGCGCGCGTCCTCATCGACCAGGGCGGTGAGTTCAACCACGGCTACACCTACAGCGGACACCCCGTGGCCTGCGCGGTGGCGCTGGCCAACATCGGGCTCATTCAAGAGCTGAAGCTCGTGGAGCACGTGCGCGAAGACGTGGGCCCGTATCTTGCTCAGGCCTACGCGCAACTGGCCGACCACCCGCTGGTGGGTGAGGCACAGACCTGTGGCTTGATGGGGGCATTGCTGCTCGTGAAGAAGAAGGCCCAAGACCCGAAAGACAGCATCAACTTCCCCGAGGCCCTGGGCATGGGCATGGTCTGCCGCGGCCACTGCTTCCGCGAGGGCGTGATCATGCGTGCCGTGGGCGACCGCATGATCGTGGCACCGCCCCTGGTCATCACCCGGGCGCAGATCGACGAGATGGTGGCGCTCATCCGCCGTTGTCTCGATCTGACACTGGGCGACGCCCAACGCCATGGTTGGCTGCGCTGAAGCGGTGCAAACGCCCCGCCGTTGCTAGACTCCCGCCCGCCCGAACGAACCACCCCACTCTGGAGCTTGCTCGCATGACGCCGAAACTGCTCGTCCGCGCCCTGGCCACCTGGGCCGCTGCCACCCTGGCGATGGCGGCCACCTCCGCGGTGGCCCAAGAGGAAGAGAAGGTCCTCAACATCTACAACTGGTCGAACTACATCGCCGAAGACACCATCCGCAACTTCGAGCGCGAGACCGGCATCAAGGTGCGCTACGACAACTTCGACAACAACGAGATCGTCCACGCCAAGCTGGTGGCCGGCAAGACGGGCTACGACATCGTCGTTCCCAGCTCGAACTGGGCCAAGCTGCAGATGGACGGCGGCCTGCTGCGCAAGCTGGACAAGAGCCAGCTGCCCAACCTGCGCAACCTCGACCCCGCCGTGCAGGCGCAGCTGGCGCGCATGGACCCGGGCAACGAGTACATGGTGAACTGGCTGTGGGGCTACACCACGGTGGGCATCAACGTCGACAAGGTGAAGGCCGCCCTGGGGAGCATGCCCATGCCCGAGAACGCCTGGGACCTGGTCTTCAAGCCCGAGTACATCAGCAAGCTCAAGAGCTGCGGCGTGAGCTTCCTCGACAGCGCCAGCGAAGTGGTGCCCGCGGCCCTGCACTACCTGGGCAAGCCCAGCTTCAGCAAGAACCCCAGCGACTACGCCGCCGCGGCGCAGCTGCTCAAGCGCGTGCGCCCGCACGTGACGCTGTTCTCCAGCAGCGGCTACATCAATGACATGGCCGGCGGCAGCATCTGCGTGGCCCTGGGCTGGAGCGGCGACATCAACATCGCCCGCCAGCGCGCCATCGACAACAAGACCGGCCAGAAGATCGAGGCCTTGATTCCCAGCACCGGCGGCCTGCTGTTCTTCGACGTGATGGTCATTCCCGCCGACGCGCCGCGCCCGGGCAACGCGCACAAGTTCATCAACTACATCCTGCGCCCCGAGGTGCACGCCAGCCTGACGAACCAGGTGTTCTACGCCAACCCCAACGCCGCCTCGAAGGCCAAGGTGAAGCCCGAGGTGGCGAACAACCCGACGGTGTTCCTCTCGGCGGCCGACATGGCGAAGATGATCCCGCCCGATTCGCTGAACAACGACCTGCGCCGCCTGATGACGCGCACCTTCACCTCGTTCAAGACAGGGTTGTGATGGCTCCAGCGCAGCCGGCGTTTCTGCAGATCCAGAACGTCGTCAAGGACTTTGGCGGCTTCAAGGCCGTCAACAACGTCAACCTCGACATCGCCAAGGGCGAGATCTTCGCCTTGCTGGGCAGCAGCGGCTGCGGCAAGAGCACGCTGCTGCGCATGCTGGCCGGCTTCGAGACACCCACCTCGGGCCGCATCGTGCTCAACGGCCAAGACCTCGCCACGCTGCCGCCCTACCAGCGGCCGATGAACATGATGTTCCAGAGCTACGCGCTCTTCCCGCACCTGACGGTGTGGGAGAACATCGCCTTCGGCCTGAAGCGCGAAGGCCAGCCGCGCGAGCAGATCGCGCAGCGTGTGGAAGCCATGCTCAAGCTGGTGCAGTTGTCGAAGTTCGCGCAGCGCAAGCCGCATCAGCTCTCGGGCGGCCAGCAGCAGCGCGTAGCGCTGGCGCGCAGCCTGGCCAAGCAGCCGCAGATGCTGCTGCTGGATGAGCCCCTGGGCGCGCTGGACAAGAAGCTGCGCGAGCAGACGCAGATCGAGCTCGTGAACATCATCGAGCAGGTGGGCGTGACCTGCGTGATGGTCACGCACGACCAGGAAGAGGCCATGACCATGGCCAGCCGCATCGCCATCATGAGCGAAGGCCGCTTCCTGCAGGTGGGCGCGCCGGGCGACATCTACGAAACCCCGGCCACGCGCTTCGTCGCCGACTTCATCGGCAACGTGAACCTGATGGACGGCACGCTCGACCACGACGAGGCCGACCACTGCATCATCGGCTGCGCCGACGTGAAGCACTACGTGGGCCACGGCATCACCGGCACCGAAGGCATGGCCGTGACGGTGGCGCTGCGGCCCGAGAAGATCGCGCTGCAGCGCGACAAGCCCGAAGGCATCGAAGGCGTGGCAGGCGACTTCAACATGGTGCAGGGCCAGATCCAGGAGATGAGCTATTTCGGCAGCTTCAGCGTCTTCCACCTGAAGCTGGCCAGCGGCGCGATGCTCAAGGTGAGCCAGGCCAACACGCAGCGCCACCGCGACGAAACCTACACCTGGGGCGACACCGTCTGGGCGCACTGGTCGCCCTCGGCCCACGTGGTGCTCACCACCTGAGCGCGCCGCGCCGCCATGCAAGCCCTGCGCAGTTTCTTCAGCGGCCGCGGTCTGGTGATCGCGGTGCCTTTCCTGTTCCTGATCGTCTTCTTCCTCGCGCCCTTCCTCATCGTCGGGAAGATCAGCGTCTCGGAGATGGAGACGGTCACCTTCAAGGATGTCGTCACCTACAGCGAAGGGGTGTTGCAGCTCACCATCAAGCTGGGCAACTACATCTTCATCACGCAGGACTCGCTGTACTTCAAGACCTACCTGGCCAGCCTGCAGTACGCCGCGGCCACCACGGTGCTGTGCCTGTTCATCGGCTACCCCTTCGCTTACTTCATGGCGCGCGCCAAGAGCACGGTGCAGCCGGTGCTGCTGATGCTGGTGATGCTGCCCTTCTGGACCAGCTTCCTGCTGCGCGTCTACGCCTGGCGCGGCCTGCTCACCGAGGGCGGCTGGGTGTCCGACGCCATCATCGGCCTGGGCCTGGACCAGGTGCTCTACGCCATGGGCTTGATTGCCACGCCGGGCACGCTGATGCACACGCCGTTCTCGCTGGTGCTGGGCATGACCTACACCTACCTGCCCTTCATGATCCTGCCGCTGTACGGCAACCTCGTGAAGATGGACCTGCGGCTGCTCGAGGCGGCGGCCGACCTGGGCGCCACGCCCTTCACGGCCTTCTGGAAGATCACCGTGCCGCTGAGCAAGGCCGGCATCATTGCCGGCAGCATGCTGGTGTTCATTCCCTGCGTGGGTGAATTCGTCATTCCCGAACTGCTGGGCGGGCCCGAGACGCTGATGATCGGCCGCGTGCTGTGGGACGAGTTCTTCAGCAACAACGACTGGCCCATGGCCAGCAGCGTGGCGGTGGTGATGGTGCTGCTGATCATCGTGCCCCTGGCCATCTTCAACAAATACCAGGCGGAAGCGCAGGAGGCCCGGAAGTGATGCCCCCCAACTCGCTGCGCTTGCGGCCCCCAGAGGGGGCGCCATGAAGGCCTCCAACTTCAACCGCTGGTTCGGCCGCGGCTGGCTGGCGGCCGTGTTCCTGTTCCTCTACGTGCCCATCGTGGCGCTGGTGGTGTTCTCGTTCAACGATTCACCCATTCCCAATGTCTGGCGCGGCTTCACACTGAAGTGGTACGTGGCGTTGGCCAGCGACACCGAGATGCTGCAGGGCCTGTGGCTCAGCCTGAAGATCGCCTTCATGACGGCCTGCGGTTCGGTGGTGCTGGGCACCTTGGCCGCCTTCGCGCTGGTGAAGTACAAGCGCTTCAAGGGCCGCACGCTGTTCAGCGGCATGGTGAACGCGCCCCTGGTCATGCCCGAGGTGGTGGTGGGCCTGAGCCTGCTGCTGATGCTGGTGAGCGTGCAGCGGGCCCTGGGCTTCCCCGAGCGCGGCACGATGACCATCTGGCTGGGCCACCTGCTGCTGGGCATGGCCTACGCAGCGGTGGTGGTGCAGAGCCGGCTGCAAGACCTGAACCCGCAGCTGGAAGAAGCCGCCATGGACCTGGGCGCTCGGCCGCACCAGGTGTTCTGGCTGGTGACGCTGCCGATGATCGCGCAGAGCCTCATCTCGGCCTGGCTGCTCACCTTCACCATCAGTCTTGACGACGTGGTGCTTTCGGCCTTCCTTTCCGGCCCGGGCAGCACCACCATGCCGCTGGTCATCTTTTCACGCGCACGCCTGGGCCTGAACCCGAGCGTGAACGCCGTGGCCACGCTGATCGTGGTGGTGGTGGCCATCGGCGTGGTGCTGGCCAGCTACCTCATCGCCCGCCAGGAACGAAGACGCCAGCAGGAAATGGCCGCCGCACACCGCGCTTGATGCCGCACACCCGAGGAGAACCCATGAAGAAGAGCACCGCATGCACCGCCCTCACCCTGGCGCTGGTGGCCGCCTTTCCGGCCCAGGCCCAGAGCAATGAAGAGCTGCTGAAGGAACTGCGCGCATTGCGCGACCGCGTGAACCAGCTCGAGCAGAAGCTGCAGCAGCAACAGGCTGCACCCGCGCCGGCGCCCGTGCCGGCCGGCCAGTGGGGCATGACACCCGAGCAGGCGCGTGAGCTGGCCCGCATCGGCACCAAGACCGAGGCGCTGCAGGACAACTTCGCCGACCAGGGTTTCAAGGGCCTGAAGATCTCGGGCCAGATGGACCCGACCTACATCTACAACAAGCGCCAGAACAACAGCACCTTCGTCTTCCTGAACGGCGAAGGCGCGCGTTACACCTACGACAACAGCTACTTCGGCATGCTGGTGATCGACTTCGACAAAGAAACCGAAAGCGGCACGAAGTGGAAGCTGACGCTGGCGCCGGAACGCGGCACTGGCGCGCTCACCAATGGCGGCAGTATCGTGCACGAGGCTTCGGTCTCCCTACCGCTGACCGACCTGCAGACGCGCCTGTGGCTGGGCCAGATTCCCGACTGGACGGGCTACGAACTCACGCTGCCCGCGGGCAACAAGCTGATCACGCACAACCTGCTGTTCGACTTCATGGCGCCCACCAACTACACCGGCGCGGTGCTGGATGTCACCAGCGGCAAGTGGTGGACGCGCATCGGCCTGGCCAACCTGAACACCGCACGCCGTGCGCCGGGTAACAACGCGCCGGTACTGATCTACCGCGTCGACTACTCGAAGGGCGAGTTCGACGGCTTCGGCTTCACCGGCCTGCACGGCAAGGCCGCGAACTTCGCGTCCGATGGCACCTGGCAGCGTGACACCGGCACGGTGGACGCCAACGGCGACCCTATCTTCGAAGAGACCGCCTTCGCCAGCGCCGGCAAGGCCACCGACGTCCACCTGTTCGAGATTGACGGCTACTACATCCGCGGCGACCTCTCGCTCTACGGCCAGTTCAGCTACGGCCAGCAGAAGGGCGCGGCCATCTTCAACAGCGACGGGCAACTGCGTGACGCACGCTGGTGGGGCCTGTCGGGCACCCTGGGCTACATGTTCACGCCGCGGCTGGAAGGCGTGGTGCGGGCCGACTACATCGAGAACAAGCGCAACGGCGGCGGCCTGCTGGGCTACAGCTTCGACGATGGCATCAACGGCATCGGCCGCGGCCTGAACGCCGATGGCAGCTTCGCCAAGGGCGAGGCCGTGGGCACGAACCGCTACGCGCTGACGCTGGGCATGAACTACCGCGTGGATGAGAACTCGCTGCTGAAGCTGGAGTACCGCTTCGACGGCGCCTCGCAGCCCGTCTTCACCAACCCAGCCGGTACGCGTTTCGCCAAGACCAACCGCCTGCTGGGCGCTTCGATGGTGGTGAGCTTCTGAGCGCCCTGAAGCCGCCGGCCCCCGACTGGCACGCCCGCGCCCGCAGCCAGGGCATCGACGGCCGGCAGGTCATCGACGGCCAGCGTCGCGCGGCAGCCAGCGGCGCCACCTTCGACTGCATCTCGCCCATCGACGGCCGCGTGCTCGGCGCCGTGGCGCGTGGGGCTGCGGCCGACATCGACGCCGCCGTGGCCAGCGCCCGCGCCGCCTTCGACAGCGGCCGCTGGGCGCACCAGAGCCCGGCCGCGCGCAAGCGCGTGCTGCTGCGTTTTGCCGAGAAGATCCTGGCCGCCAAGGAGGAACTGGCGCTGGTGGAAACGCTGGACATGGGCAAGCCCATCGCGCATGCGCTGGCGGTGGACGTGGCCAGCACCGCGCGCTGCATCGCCTGGTATGCCGAGGCGGTGGACAAGGTCTACGACGAGATCGCGCCCACGGGGCGCAACGCGCTGGCGCTGATCACGCGCGAGGCCGTGGGCGTGGTGGGCGCCATCGTGCCCTGGAACTACCCGATGATCATGGCCGCCTGGAAGCTGGGCCCGGCGCTGGCGGCGGGCAACTCGGTGGTGCTCAAGCCCAGCGAGAAGAGCCCGCTCAGCGCCCTGCGCCTGGCCGAACTGGCCATGGAAGCCGGCTTGCCGCCGGGTGTGTTCAACGTCGTGCCGGGTTATGGGCAAGAGGCCGGCGAGGCGCTGGCGCTGCATATGGACGTGGATGCCCTGGGCTTCACTGGCAGCACGCGCACCGGCCGCCGCATGCTCGAATATGCCGGCCGCAGCAACCTGAAGCGCGTGTTCAACGAACTGGGCGGCAAGAGCGCCTTCCTGGTGTTCGACGATTGCAGCGAACTGCAGCGCGCCGCCGAAACCGTGGCCGGCAGCATCTTCTTCAACCAAGGCGAAAGCTGCAATGCGCCTTCGCGCGTGCTGGTGCACGAGCGCATCGCCGACGATTTCGCGGCGATGGTGGCCGCCGAGGCGCCGCAGTACCAGCCGGCCGACCCGCTGGACCCCACCACCGTGATGGGCGCCATCGTCGACGGCACGCAGCTGCAGACCGTGCTGGGCTACATCCAGGCCGGCCGCGAAGAAGGCGCGCAGCTGCTGGCCGGCGGCGCGCAGGCGCGTGTGGAAACCGGCGGCTGCTACGTGCAGCCCACGGTGTTTGCCGCCGTGCGCCCCAGCATGCGCATCGCGCGGGAAGAGATCTTCGGCCCGGTGGTGAGCCTGCTGCGCTTCAAGGACGAGGCCGAGGCCGTGATGATGGCCAACGACAGCCCCTACGGCCTGCAGGCCAGCGTGTGGACCGACAACGTGCACCGCGCCCACCGCGTGGCGCGTGCGCTGCGCGCCGGCACCGTGCACGTGAACCAGTACGACGAAGACGACATCACCGTGCCCTTCGGCGGCTACAAACAAAGCGGCAACGGCCGCGACAAGAGCCTGCACGCCTTCGAGAAGGTCACGGAGCTGAAGACGACCTGGCTGCGCATCAACGCCGGTTGACGCCTGAGAGCACGAAAGCTGTGAAGCCGCGCTGATGAACCCGAACGCCTCGGTCGCCACCTTGCAGCAAGGCCTGCAGGACCAGGGCATCCACACGCTGCTGGTGCAGTTCACCGACGTGCACGGCTGCGCCAAGGGCAAGCTGGTACCGCTGGCCCACCTGGGCACGGTGCTGGGCGCGGGCGCCGGTTTTGCCGGCCCTTCCATCTGGGGCACGGGCCTGCCGCGCAGCGGCCCGCGCTCCGAGTTCTATGCACGGGGCGACGCCCGCACCCTGCAGCCCCTGCCCTGGCTGCCGGGCGTGGCGCGCATCGTGGGCGACGGGTTTGTCGATGGCCAGCCCTTCGAGGCCTGCCCGCGCCAGGTGCTCCGGCGCCAGCAGGCCCGCCTGGCCGAACGCGGCTGGCAGCTGCAGACCGGGCTGGAGCCCGAGTTCTTCCTGCTGCGCCGCGGCGCCGAAGGCGCCTGGGCCCCGGCCGATGCGCAAGACCGGCTCGACAAGCCCAGCTACGACCTGAAGAGCCTGGCGCGCCAGTTCGGCCTGCTGCAAGAGCTGGCGCAGCACCTGGGGGCCTGCGGGCTGGACGTGCAGCAGATCGACCACGAAGACGCCCACGGCCAGTACGAACTGAACTTCGCCCACGGCGACGCGCTGCTCAGCGCCGACCGGTTGATGCTCTTCAAGCTGGCCGCGCACGCTGCGGCCGAAGCACGCGGCATGGTGTTCTCGATGATGCCCAAGCCCTTTGCCAACCAGCCGGGCAGCGGGCTGCACTTCCACGTCTCGCTGTGGCAGGGCGCGCAGAACCTGTTTGCGCCCGGGCCTGGCGAAACCGGTGAGCTTTCGGAAACCGGCCGGCATTTCGTGGCCGGCGTGCTGGCGCATGCCGGGGCGCTGACGGCCTTGTGTGCGCCCACCGTGAACAGCTACAAGCGCCTGACGGTGGGCGAATCGCTCAGCGGCACCACCTGGGCTCCGGCCTACATCGCCCACGGCCCGAACAACCGCACGGCGGCCGTGCGCACCCTGCCCGGCCGCTTCGAGTGGCGCGTGCCCGATGCCAGCGCCAACCCTTATCTCGCCACCGCCGCGCTGCTGGCCGCCGGTCTGGATGGCCTGCAGCGCCGGCAAGAGCCGCCACCGGCCACCACCGCCGACCTCTATACGTGGACGCTGCCGCAGCTGCGCACGCACGGCATCGACCTGCTGCCGCAGAGCCTGGGCGAAGCGCTGGACGCGCTGGAGGCCGACGACGTCATCACCGAAGCGCTGGGCGAGACGCTCACCGACGAGTTCCTGCGCCTGAAGCGCGACGAGGCCCTGGCCTATGCGCGGCACGTCAGCGCCTGGGAACTGGAGCGTTACGCTGCGGCGTTCTGACGTGTTGATCTCGCCACCCTGATGCCCCCTGCCGCACCGCCTGCCCGCACGGGCGGCAGCTCACCGCCCCCCTGGGCCTACCTCAGCCTGGCCGCCAGCATGGCGCTGGTGGGCAGCTACGTGGGCCTGAGCAAGCTGCTGGTGGCGGTGTTCCCGGTGCTGCTGCTGGCCTGGCTGCGCTTCGGCATCGCCGCCGTGGCCATGGCGCACTGGGTGCAGCGCGCGCCCGGCGAAGCGCCCTTGTCGCCGCGCGACCGCAGGCTGCTGTTCTGGGAAAGCTTCCTCGGCAACTTCCTCTTCAGCATCTGCATGCTCTACGGCGTGCAGCTCACCTCGGCGCTGGCCGCGGGCGTGACGATGGCGGCCATTCCGGCAGCGGTGGCCGTGCTGTCGCGCGTGTTCCTGGGCGAACACATCCGTCCGCGCGTGGCCGTGGCCATCGCCTGCGCGATGGCCGGCATCGCCCTGCTGGCCCTGGCGCGCAGCGGCAGTGCCGAGACGGCCGTCTCGCCCTGGGAGTACCTGGGCTACGGCCTGTTGCTGGCCGCCGTGCTGTGCGAGGCCAGCTACGTGGTCATCGGCAAGCGGCTCACGGGCAACGTCTCGCCGCGGCGCATCAGTGCGCTCATCAACCTGTGGGGGCTGGCGCTCGTCACGCCCTTCGGCATCTGGCAAGCGCTGAGCTTCGACTTCGGCGCCGTCACCCTGCCCACCTGGGGCCTGCTGGTCTTCTATGCGATTGCCGCGAGCATGGTCACGGTGTGGCTGTGGATGCAGGGCCTGCGCCACGTGCCCTCTTCGCGCGCCGGGGTCTTCACGGTGCTGCTGCCGGTGAGCGCGGCGCTGGTGGGCATCGTGGTGCTGGGCGAGAGCTTCGGCGCCGTGCACGTGGCGGCCTTCGGGCTGGCCATGGCGGGGCTGTTGCTGGCCACGTGGCCGGAACGCGTGGCGGCGGCAATCAAAACGGAAGGTTCCTGAACAGGTGGTCAGAGGGCTCGTACCTTGCAACGTCGAGGCACAGGCGCGTACCCTGGTGCTGAACAGCCAAGAGGAGCTGCAACGCCTCAGCGACGCCTTGCAGGCCGAGCCCTCGCCGGTGCTGCTGCTCGCAGCGGATGCCGAGGGTCTGGTGGCGCTGCTGCGGCTGGCGCGCGAAGACGACGAGGTCGCGCTCGCGTCGGAACCCGAGGCAGCACGGGGCTTGCGGCTGCACCGGCTGACGCAGCGGCGGCGCCAGCAGAGCGATGCCAGTGTTTCGCACGACCCGCTCACCGGGCTGAAAAACCGCCGGGCTGCGATGAGCCACCTCTCGGCCATTGCCGCCACCTCGACGCACAACGAAGGTGTGCATGCGGCCGTGTTGATCGATATCGATCACTTCAAGCGCTTCAACGACCAGTACGGGCACTCGGCCGGTGATCCCGCCATCGTGCGCATCGCGCAGACGCTGAGAGCTCAGGTGCGCGAGGCGGATCTGGTGGCGCGCATGGGCGGCGAGGAGTTCCTGCTCGTTCTGCACCGAGATACCCCCGAGGACTTTCACCGCGAGTTGGAGCAGTTGCGCCACCGTGTGGCCACGCTCGCATGGTCGGACATCGCGCCGGGCCTTGAGATGCTGACGATCAGCCTCGGGGTTGCGTTTCACGTGCCCTCGTCCGAGCCCGAAGCCTGGCTGGAACAGGCGGATCAGGCGCTGTATGCCGCCAAGGCCGCCGGCCGCAACCGCACGGTGTACGCCGAGACCTTGGCTGGCGCCACCGACGACCCTGCCGCCCTGCGCATGCAGCACTTCGAAAACGTGACCCGCGTGGTCACGGAACGTGTGGCGAACCTGGTTTCGCTGATGGGCAAGCAGATGCTGCGTGAGATGCAGCGCGAAGCGCAGAAGGACGCGCTGACAGGCATCGCCAACCGGGGCCTGTTCGACCGGCGCATGGCGCGAGAGCTGGCACTGTGCGCCGAAGACGGTCGACCCTTGTCCTTGCTGCTGCTGGACATCGACCACTTCGGCCGCTTCAACCGCGAGCACGGCGTGCCCACGGGCGACGCGGTGCTGAAGCAGTTTGCGCAGACCGTGGCACTCGCGATCCGTCCGAACGACTGGGTGGCGCGCTACGGCGGCGAGGAGTTCTGTGTCGTGATGCCTGCCGACTTGCCCTCTGCACTGCAGGCAGCCGAACGGCTGCGCTCGCTGGTGGCAGGCACGGAGATGCGGGGCCAGAACGGCGAGGCCCTGCGCATCACCGTGAGCGCGGGCGTGGCTCAACACCTGGGGGCGGGCGAGAGCCTGGACGACCTGGTGCTGCGTGCCAGCAAGGCCTTGCAGGCGGGCAAAAAGGACGGGCGCAACCGTGTCGTGCCTGCACCCTGAGGTTTCGCGAGCGGGTTGACCTCGGCGATGCCCCGTCGTGCCTCAGCGCCGCGCGCTCTTCCCGTAGCTGCGGAACTTCGTGATCACCTCGGCCATCTGCGCCTCGCTCAGCAGCGCCGGTTCACCCACCGCCAGGGCCTTCAGGTAGACCTCGCACAGCGTTTCGATCTCCTGCATCACCTTCATCGCTTGCGCCAGTGTGGGCGCGGCGGCCACCAGGCCGTGGTGGGCCAGCAGGCAGGCGTTGCGCTCGCGCAGCGCATCGCCCACGCCCTGTGACAGCGCTTCGGTGCCGAAGGTGTGGTAAGGCACCAGCGGCACGTCCGCGCCGCCGGCGATGGCCACCATGTAGTGGAAGGCGGGCAAGGGGCGGTCCAGGCAGGCCAGCGCGGTGGCGTTGGGCGCGTGCGTATGCACCACGGCGCGCACATCAGGCCGCGCACGGTAGGCGGCCTGGTGGAACTGCCATTCCGAGGAAGGCTGCCAGTCGCCGCGCACGCGGCCGTCTTGCAGGGCCACCCACACCAGGTCTTGCGGGCGCAGGTCGGCGGCGCCCATGCCGGTGGGCGTGATGAACAGGCCGTCGTGCAGCGCACCATCTTCCATGAGCCCCCAACGCAGGCTGAGGTTGCCGGTGCTGCCGCGGTTCATGCCGCTGGCGTCGAGCTGGCGCACGGCGGCCACGGCGGCGGTGCGCGCATGCGTTTCGTCTTCGAACTCGTTCGGCAGGGTCATGGCTTCGGACATGGAAAGGGGCCTGGTGCAGGGCCTGGAACGCTTCAGCCTGCGGGCTTCATCAAGGCGCGCAAAGCTGCTGCCTCGGGCGCCACCAGTCCGTGTTCGGTGATGAAAGCCGTGACCAGCCGTGCCGGCGTCACGTCGAAGCCGGGGTTGGCCGCCGGGCTGCCATCGGGCACCACCTGCACTTCCACCACCTCGCCAGCCGCCGTGCGCCCGCTGAGGTGCGTGACTTCGCGGCCGCTGCGTTCCTCGATGGGGATGTCGCGCACGCCGTCGGCCACGGCCAGGTCGAGCGTGGAGGTGGGCATGGCCACGTAGAAGGGCACGCCGTTGTCGCGCGCGGCCAGGGCCTTGAGGTAGGTGCCGATCTTGTTGCAGGCGTCGCCATTGGCGGCGACGCGGTCGCAGCCCACGATGCACAGGTCAACCCGCCCGTGCTGCATCAGGTGGCCGCCGGCGTTGTCGGCAATCACCGTGTGCGGCACGCCGGCCTGGCCCAGTTCCCAGGCGGTGAGGCTGGCCCCCTGGTTGCGCGGGCGGGTTTCGTCCACCCACACGTGTACCGGCAGGCCGGCCGCGTGGGCCTGGTAGATGGGCGAGGTGGCGGTGCCCCAGTCCACCGTGGCCAGCCAGCCGGCGTTGCAGTGCGTCAGCACGTTGACCGGGCCGCCGCCGGCTGCGGCCTTGCGCGCGGCGAGGGCCTCGATCAAGCCCAGCCCGTGACGGCCGATGGCGTGGTTCACGGCCACGTCTTCCTCGGCCAGCGCATCGGCCTCGCGCCAGGCCACTTCGGCGCGCGTGGCCTCGGGGGAGCCCAGCACCGGGGCCAGCACGCGGTCCAGCGCCCAGGCCAGGTTCACGGCGGTGGGCCGCGCGCCCTTGAGGAAATGCACGGTGTTGCGCAGCGCCGTGTCGGATGCATCGCGCCCGGCCTGCAAGGCCAGGCCGTAGGCAGCCACCGCGCCGATCAGCGGCGCGCCGCGCACCCACATCTCGCGGATGGCCACGAACACATCGCGCGCGCTGTGCAGCGGCCGCATCTGCAGGCGGTGCGGCAGCAGCCGCTGGTCGATCACCTCCAGCCCCTGCCGGCCCGGCAGGGCCCGCAGCGGCCGCAGGGCCACGCCGTTGACCTGCATGACTGTGGGCTCCTGTTCAGTCAGCCCTTGGCCAGACGTTGCCAGGTGTCGACCACGGTGTCGGGGTTCAGCGAGATCGAGACGATACCCTCACGCGCCAGCCAGTCGGCGAAATCGGGGTGGTCGCTGGGGCCCTGGCCGCAGATGCCCACGTACTTGCCGGTGGCGCGGCAGGCCGCGATGGCGCGCGAGATCATGGCCTTGACGGCCGGGTCGCGCTCGTCGAAATCACCGGCCAGCTGTTCGATGCCGCTGTCGCGGTCGAGGCCCAGCGTCAGCTGCGTGAGGTCGTTGCTGCCGATGCTCATGCCGTCGAAGTGCTCGAGGAACTGCTCGGCCAGGATGGCGTTGCTGGGCACCTCGCACATCATGATGAGGCGCAGCCCGTCCTTGCCGCCATCGGCGGCGCGCTGCAGGCCGCGTTCGGCCAGCATCTGCTTGACCGTGGCCGCCTGCTTCACGGTGCGCACGAAGGGCACCATGATCTCGACGTTGGAGAGGCCCATGTCGGTGCGCACGCGGCGCAGGGCCTCGCACTCCATCGCGAAGGCGTCGCTGAAGTCGCCGCTGATGTAGCGGCTGGCGCCGCGGAAGCCCAGCATCGGGTTCTCTTCATCAGGCTCGTAGCGCGTGCCGCCGATGAGCTTGCGGTACTCGTTGCTCTTGAAATCACTCAGCCGCACGATCACGCTCTTGGGCCAGAAAGCCGCGGCAATGGTGGCGATGCCCTCGGCCAGCTTGTCCACATAGAAGGCACGCGGGCTGGCATGGCCGCGGGCCACGCTTTCCACGGCTTTCTTCAGATCAGCGTCGATGTTGGGGTAGTCGAGAATCGCCTTCGGGTGCACCCCGATGTTGTTGTTGATGATGAATTCCAGCCGCGCCAGGCCCACGCCGCTGTTGGGCATCTGGGCGAAATCGAAGGCCAGCTGCGGGTTGCCCACGTTCATCATGATCTTGATGGGGCAGTAGGGCATCTCGCCACGCACCACGTCGCTGATCTCGGTTTCCAGCAGGCCGTCGTAGACATAGCCGCTGTCGCCCTCGGCGCAGCTGACGGTGACGAGTGCGCCTTCGCTCAGCGTGTCGGTGGCGTCGCCGCAGCCCACCACGGCCGGAATGCCGAGTTCACGCGCGATGATGGCCGCGTGGCAGGTGCGCCCGCCGCGGTTGGTGACGATGGCGCTGGCGCGCTTCATCACGGGTTCCCAGTTGGGGTCGGTCATGTCGGTGACGAGCACGTCGCCGGGCTGCACGCGGTCCATCTCGGCCGTGCTGCGCACCAGGCGCACCGGGCCCGTGCCCACCTTCTGCCCGATGGCGCGGCCTTCGGCCAGCACGGTGTTCTTCGTGCGGTCGCCCTTGATGCGGAAGCGCTGCTCCACCTTGCCGGCGGCCTGGCTCTTCACGGTTTCGGGGCGCGCCTGCAGGATGTAGAGCTGGCCGTCGACGCCGTCCTTGCCCCATTCGATGTCCATCGCGCGGCCGTAGTGCTGCTCGATGATGACGGCGTACTTTGCGAGCTCGGTGACTTCGGCGTCGGTGAGCGAGTAGCGGTTGCGCTGCTCGGGCGGGGTGTCCAGGGTGTGCACCAGTTTCCCGGTGCTGGCCTTGTCGGCGGCGCTGGCGAACTCCATGCGCTGCAGCTTGCTGCCCAGCCCGCGGCGGATGACGGCGAACTTGCCCGCCGCCAGCATGGGCTTGTGCACATAGAACTCGTCGGGGTTCACCGCGCCCTGCACCACCAGTTCACCCAGGCCGTAGCTGCTGGTGATGAAGACGACGTCGGGGAAGCCGCTTTCGGTGTCGATGGTGAACATCACGCCGGCCGAGCCCAGGTCAGAGCGCACCATGCGCTGCACGCCGGCCGACAGCGCCACGTCGTGGTGGGCATAGCCCTTGTGTACGCGGTAGCTGATGGCGCGGTCGTTGTACAGCGACGCGAACACCTCCTTCATGCGGTGCAGCACGTCGTCGATGCCGGTGACGTTGAGGAAGGTCTCCTGCTGCCCGGCGAAGCTGGCGTCGGGCATGTCTTCGGCGGTGGCCGAAGAACGCACGGCAAAGCTGGTGCTCTGGCCTGCCGGGTTGCCGGCGGTGAGGCGCTCGAACTGCTCGCGGATGGCGGCGTCCAGCGCGGCGGGGAAAGGCGTGTCGACGATCCACTGGCGGATCTGCGCGCCGGCCGCGGCCAGCGCGTTGACATCGTCGACGTTCAGCGTGGCCAGCTTGTCCTGGATGCGCTGGGCCAGCCCTTCGTGCTGCAGGAACACGCGGAAGGCGTGGGCCGTGGTGGCAAAACCGCCCGGCACGCGCACGCCACGGGCGGCCAGCTGGCTGATCATTTCGCCGAGGCTGGCGTTCTTGCCGCCCACCGCCTCGACGTCGGTCATTCTCAGGTGTTCAAACGGGGCGACCAGGGCGGTCGCCAGTGGGCTGTTGGACATGGGAAAGCTCCGAAGTGTGAAAGAACCGGTGCTTCCGCAAACAGCGCTGCAGCCCATGCCCACGCGACGGCATGTTGTTCGAATTGGGGCGGTGGCGTGGGGTTCAAGACGGGGTGCCAGCAGGGCGGAAAGTTGACCTGATTCTAAGGACTTCTTCCTTATGATGGGCTGTTCGCGGCCCCGCCGCCGCCCCCCTTCCCCGCATCGCAGCAGCCATGACCGAACGCACCGTGTTCTTTGTCTCGGACGGTACCGGCATCACCGCCGAGACCTTCGGCAACTCCATCCTGAACCAGTTTCCGGCCAAGCCGCGGCACGTGCGGCGGCCCTTCATCGACACGCCCGAGAAGGCCGGCACGGTGCTGCAGGAGATCAACGAAACCGCGGCCCGCGAAGGCAAGCGGCCCATCGTCTTCATCACGCTGGTGAACGACGACGTGCGCAGCATCATCACGGGCGAAGCCTGCAAGGGCCTGGTGCTCGACATGTTCCGCACCTTCGTCGAACCGCTGGAAGCCGAGTTCGGCGTGAAGAGCAACCACCGCGTGGGCCGCTTCAGCGACGCCAGCGCCAGCCGCGAGTACAACGACCGCATCGAGGCCATCAACTTCAGCCTGGCGCACGACGATGGCCAGAGCTCGCGCAACCTGGACGTGGCCGATGTCATCCTGCTGGGCGTCAGCCGCAGCGGCAAGACGCCCACCAGCCTGTACCTGGCCATGCAGCACGGCATCAAGGCCGCGAACTACCCGCTGATTCCCGAAGACTTCGACCGCGGCCGCCTGCCCACGCCGCTGGCGCCCTACAAGCGCAAGTGCTTCGGCCTGACCATCGACCCCGAGCGCCTGGCGCAGATACGCAACGAGCGCCGGCCCGACAGCAAGTACGCGGCGCTGAGCAACTGCCGCTACGAGGTGAACGAGGCCGAGGCCATGATGCGGCGCGAAGGCATCAGCTGGCTGAGCAGCACGCACAAGTCGATCGAGGAGATCGCCACCACCATCCTGCGAGATCTCAGGCCTGATCGCCTGATCTACTGACGCCGGGCCGACTCGTAGAGACAGACCGCCGCTGCGGCGGCCACGTTCAGCGACTCTTCGCCACCCGGCTGCGGAATGCGCACCTGCAGTGCGCAGCGCGCCAGCAGCTCGGCCTGCACGCCCTGCCCTTCGTGGCCCAGCACCCAGGCGCAGGGTTGGGGCAGCGGCGCGCTGGGCAGCAGTTGGCCGGCGTGGGAACTGGTGGCCACCAGCGGCACGCCCAGCGTGGCCAGGGCCTCGGCCTCCAGCCCTTCCACCAGGTGCAGAGCGAAATGCGCGCCCATGCCGGCGCGCAGCACCTTGGGCGACCACAGCGCCACCGTGCCCTTCAAGGCCAGCACCTGCGGCACGCCGAAGGCCGCCGCGCTGCGCAGGATGCTGCCCACGTTGCCCGGGTCTTGCACGCGGTCCAGCACCACCGTGGCCACGCCGCTGCGAGGGGCCGCGGGCGCTGGCGCCTCGATGAGAAAACCGATGGGCGCGGGCGATTCCAGCGTGCTGAAGCCCTTGAACAGCGCTGCCGGCACGCGCACGATGCGTGGCGCCCAGGCGGCCAGGTCGCGCAGCGCGGGCCGCACCCAGGCTTCATCCACCACCACCGCCTGCAAGGCCGCACCGCGCCGCTCGCGCAGCGCGCTGCACAGGTGTTCACCTTCGATCCACAGCTCACCCGCGCGGCGGTAGCCGGCACCGTCTTGCGCCAGCTTGCGCAGGCGCTGCAGCAGCGGGTTGTCGCGCGAGGTGATGAGCAGCGGCTCGTTCACGGGCGCTCCAGCACGGCGCGCACGGGCGCGAAGCTGCGGCGGTGCGCGGGGCAGGCCCCGTGCTGCTGCAAGGCCGCCAGGTGCGCGGCGGTGGGGTAGCCCTTGTGGCCGTCGAAGCCGTAGGCGGGGTGCTGCTCGTGCAGCGCCAGGCACAGCCGGTCGCGGTGCACCTTGGCCAGGATGGAGGCGGCCGAGATGGCCGGCACCAGCGCGTCGCCCTTCACCACCGCGGCCACGGGCATCTTCAGCACGGGCACGCGGTTGCCGTCCACCACCACGCGGTGCGGTGGCAGGCGCAGCGCTTCCACGGCACGGCGCATGGCCAGCAGGGTGGCCTGCAGGATGTTGAGGCGGTCGATTTCTTCCGCGCTGGCTTCGGCGATGGCGCAGCACAGCGCCTTGGCGCGTATCTCGTCGAACAGCGCCTCGCGCTTGCGTTCGCTGAGCACCTTCGAATCACCCAGCCCGCGGATAGGCTTCAGCTCGTCCAGGATGACGGCCGCGGCCACCACGGGCCCGGCCAGCGGGCCGCGGCCGGCTTCGTCCACGCCGGCCAGCAGGCCGGGCTCGTTCCAGCCGAAGCCGAGCTGTTCAAGCTTGAAGGACTTGCGCGAGGGCATCGGCGGCGCAGCGCGCCGTGTCCCGGCGCAGGCTGTGGTGCAGGTCTTCGAAACGGCGCGCCAGGGCGGCGGCCGCGGGGCGGTCGTCCAGCCAGCGCAGCGTGGCGGCGGCCAGGGCCACGGGCTGGCAGGCTTCCTGGATGAGTTCGGGCACGACGAATTCGGCGCTCAGGATGTTGGGCAGGCCCACCCAGGGCTGGTAGCGCATGCGCTTCATCAGCTGCCAGCTGAGGCCGTGCATCCGGTACCCGATGACCATGGGCACTTTGAACAGCGCGGCTTCCAGCGTGGCGGTGCCGCTGGCGATCAGCGTCACATCGCACGCTGCCAGCGCGGCGTGCGACTGGCCGTTCAGCAACTGCAGCGGCAGGCCTGGCGCGTGGGACTGCACCAAGGGTTCGATCATCTCGCGCAGGCCGGGCGAGATGGGCAGCACGAAGCGCAGGCCCGGGCGCTGACGATGCATCAAGGCTGCGGCTTGCAGGAAGGCCGGCGCGATGTACTGGATCTCACTGCGTCGGCTGCCCGGCAGCACCGCCACCACCTCGTCGGCCTCGGCCAGGCCCAGCGCGGCGCGGCTGGCGGCGCGCGGCGGCTGCAGCGGGATGGCATCGGCCAGGGGATGCCCGACGAAGGTGGCCGCCACGCCGTGGCGGTGCAGCAGTTCGGGTTCGAAGGGGAAGAGGCAGAGCACGTGGTCGCAGCTGGCGGCCATCTTCTTCGCACGCCCGCCGCGCCAGGCCCAGATGGACGGGCAGACGAAGTGCACGGTCTTGATGCCGGCGGCTTTCAGTCGCTTTTCGAGACCGAGGTTGAAATCAGGGGCGTCGACACCCACGAAGGCGGCCGGGCGCTCGCGCAGCAGCCGTTCGGCCAGCGCATCGCGGATGCCGGAGATCTCTCGGTAGTGGCGCAGCACTTCGACATAACCACGCACGGCCAGCTTCTGGTGCGGCCACCAGGCCTCGAAGCCCTGCTCGGCCATGCGCGGCCCGCCGATGCCCCGGGCCTGCAGCGCGGGCCAGCGTTGTTTCAGGCCGGTGAGCAAGAGGCCGGCGAGCAGGTCGCCCGAGGCCTCGCCGGCGACCATGGCAAATTGCATCGCCGCGCTATCTCACGATGCCGCGCTGGCTGGCGGCGAGGAAGTTCAACAACACCGCGATGTCGGCATCGGCGCCATCGACCGTGCCCTGAAGCGCCGCGATGGACTCGCGCGCCTTCTCCAAGGTCAGGCCCTCGCGGTACAGCAGCTTGTGCATCTGCTTGATGAGCCCGATGCGCTCGCGCGAGAACTCGCGGCGCCGCAGACCCTCGGCATTGATGCCTGCCACCGACAAGGGGTTGCCGCTGACCGTCATGAAGGGCGGCACATCCTGCGAAACATGGCTCTGGAAGCCCAGGATGGCGTGCGCGCCCACCTTGCAGAACTGGTGCACGCCGGTGAGGCCGCCGACGATGGCCCAGTCGCCCACATGCACGTGCCCGGCCAGCGTGGCGTTGTTGGCCAGGATGGTGTGGTGGCCCAGCTGCACGTCGTGCGCCAGGTGCACGTAGGCCATGATCCAGTTGTCGTCACCCACGCGCGTGACGCCGCCGTCCTGCACGGTGCCGCGGCTGAAGGTGCAGAACTGGAAGATGGTGTTGCCATCGCCGATGTGCAGTTCGGTCGGCTCGCCCGCGTACTTCTTGTCTTGCGGCGCACAGCCCAGGGCCGCATGCGCATGCACGACGTTGTTGCGGCCCAGGCGCATCGGCCCTTCCAGCGTGCAGTGCGCGCCGATGCGCGTGCCTTCGCCGATGTGCACGCCCGCGCCGATGGTGGCGTAGGGCCCCACCTGCACCGTGGCCGCCAGTTCAGCGCCGGGGTCGACGATGGCGGTGGGGTGTATCAGCGCCATGGCGGTGTTCAGGGTGCGGCCACGCGCCGCATCGTGCACATCAGCTCGGCTTCGGCGGCAGTGGCGCCGTCGACGCTGGCGCGTGTCTTGTAGCGGTAGATGCCCGACTTCACGCGGTCGATCTGCGCTTCCAGGATGAGCTGGTCGCCCGGCACCACCGGCCGCTTGAAGCGTGCGTTGTCGATGCCGGCAAAGTACACCACGGTGTCGTCGCCGGGGTCGGTGCCGGCGCTCTCGAACGAGAGGATGGCTGCGGCCTGCGCCAGCGCTTCCAGCATCAGCACGCCGGGCATCACGGGGCGCGCGGGGAAGTGGCCCATGAAAAACGGCTCGTTCATCGTGACGTTCTTCAGCGCCTTGATGCGCACGTCTTTCTCGAGTTCGAGCACGCGGTCCACCAGCAGGATGGGGTAGCGGTGCGGCAGCTTGCGCAGGATGTATTGGATGTCCATCGGTGGCTCAGTTCTTCTTTTCCAGCGCCCGCAGCCTGTCGCGCAGCGTGTGCAGTTGTCTCAGGGTGGCAGCGTTCTTTTCCCAGCTGGCATTGTCATCGAAGGGGAACATGCCGCTGTACTGGCCCGGCTTGTGGATGGAGCGGCTGATGACCGTGGCCGCGGTGATGTGCACGTGGTCGCAGACTTCCAGGTGGCCCAGGATGATGGCGCCGCCCCCGGCCGTGCAGTGCCGCCCGATGCGCGCACTGCCCGCCACGCCCACGCAGCCCGCGAAGGCGCTGTGTGCGCCGATGCGCACGTTGTGGCCGATCTGCACCAGGTTGTCGAGCTTCACGCCGTCTTCGAGCACGGTGTCTTCCAGCGCGCCGCGGTCGATGCAGGTGTTGGCGCCGATCTCGACGTCGTCGCCGATCAGCACGCCGCCCAGCTGTTCGATCTTCTCCCAGTAGGCACCGGCCTCGTTGCGCGCCGGCGCGAAGCCGAAGCCATCGGCCCCGATGACGGCGCCGCTGTGCACGATGCCGCGTGCACCGATACGGCAGGCCTCGCCCAGCACCACGCGCGGCTTGAGCCAGGTGCCCGTGCCCACGAAGGCATCGGGCCCGATGTGGCATTGCGCCCCCACCACCGCGCCCGCCGCAACCTCGGCACCGGCGGCCACGAAGGCCAGCGCAGCGACGGAAGCTCCGGGGTGCACGCGCGCGCCCTCTTCCACCACCGCACTGGGGTGCACGCCCGCCACCGGTGCGCGGCGTTGCCGTGCCGCCCACCATTGCGTGAGCTTGGCGAAGGCGAGGTAGGGGTCGGCGCAGACCAGCGCCGCACCGCGCGCGGCAGCGGCCTCGCGCAGGGCCGGGCCCACGATCACGCAGGCGGCTTTGGAGGCCGCCAGCTGCGGCTGGTAGCGCGGGTTGGAAAGAAAGCTGATGGTCTGCGCGTCGGCAGACTCCAGCGGGCCGATGCGCAGGATGGCGGTGTCGGCGTCGCCGATGAGTTCACCGCCCAGCAGCGCGCCCAGGTCGCCCAGGCGCACGGCCATCGCTGCCAGGCCCGGCAAGGCTTCAGCGACCCGGCGTGGCGGCCGGCGCGGCGGCGGGGGCGTTGAGCTGGCGGATCACCTTGTCGGTGATGTCGACGCGGGCGCTGGCGAAGATCACTTCCTGCAGGATGAGGTCGTACTTCTCGGTTTCGTAGATCTGGCGGATGACGCGGTTGGCGCGTTCCACCACCGCGGCCAGCTCTTCGTTGCGGCGCTGGTTCAGGTCTTCCTGGAACTCGCGGCGCTTGCGCTGCAGGTCGCGGTCTTGATCGACCAGCTCGCGCTGGCGGCGCTGCAGTTCGGCGGGGGCCAGCGTGGGACCGTCTTTCTCCAGCTTGTCGGCGGCGGCCTTCAGGCGGGTGGTGGCCTCGTTGAGGTCGCGCTCGCGCTTGCCGAACTCGGTTTCGAGCTTGGTCTGCGCGGCCTTGGCGGCGTTCGATTCACGCAGCACACGCTCGCTGTTGACATAGCCCACCTTGAGTTCTTGCGCCAAGGCGGGTGCGGCCACAGCGGTGCTGAGGGCGGCGACGGCGAACCAGCGCGCGAACGTGGCGACGGTGGCGGGGCGCAGGGTGGCGAACATCTTCATCAGAAGGCAGTCCCGATCTGGAATTGGAAACGCTGGATTCTATCGTTGCGCTGCAGGGCCAGAGGCTTGCCCCAGCTCAGCTTCAACGGGCCCACGGGCGAGATCCACGACAGGCCCAGGCCTGCCGAGGAGCGGATGGAATCGCCCGTGATGGTTTCGTCTTCGCGCCACACGTTGCCGGCGTCGACGAAGGCGAAGATGCGCAAGGAGCGGTCGTTGCCCGTGCCGGGCACGGGGAAGTACAACTCGGTGTTGACGTTGAAGCGCTTGGCGCCGCCGATGTAGGCCCCGGTGGGGTCGACCACGCCGAGCGAGCTTTGCTCGAAGGCACGCACCGTGCCCAGGCCGCCGCCGTAGAAGTTCTTGAACACCGGGAAAGGCTTGCCGCCCAGGCCCTTGCCCCAGCCGATTTCGGTGTTCACGCCCACCGACATGCGGAAGGGCAGCTGCCAGTATTCCTGGTACTGCGCGTTGGCGCGCAGGTAGCGAACATCGCCGGCCACCGTCCATTCGAGGTTCACGCGCTGGTAGCGGCCGGCGGTGGGCACCAGCACGCTGTCGCGGGCATCGCGCGACCAGCCCAGCGTCAACGGGAAGGAGGTGGTCTTGTCGCCATAGAGCGCGCGGTAGTTCAGGTAGGACAGCGGAATGCCGGCCGCGGTGCCGATTTCCGTGCGTTCCACACCGATGCCCAGGAAGACCGTGTCGTACTCGGAGAACGGCACGCCGAAACGCACCGAGGCACCCGGCGTCTTCAGGTCGTAGGTGTCGCCCAGGCTGTTGATGGGGCGCTGCGTGCGGTAGAAGACGTCGATGGCGCGCGAGATGCCGTCCACCGTCCAGTAGGGGTCGACCGTGCTCACGACGATGGTGCGCTGGAAGCGGCTGGTGTTCAGCTCGATGCCCAGGTAGTTGCCCGAGCCGAAGGCGTTGTCCTGCTTCACCGAGGCGGTGAAGGTCAGCTTCTCGGCGTTCGAATAACCGGCACCCACCAGCAGGTTGCCGGTGGGCTTTTCCACCACGTTGACGACCAGGTCCACCTGGTCGGGCGCACCCGGCACCTCGTTGGTGTCGATGCCGATGTCTTCCTTGAAGTAGCCCAGGCGTTCGACGCGCTCCTTGCTCAGCTTGATGAGGCCGCCGTCGTACCAGGCGCCTTCGAGCTGCCGGAACTCGCGGCGGATGACCTCGTCGCGCGTGCGCGAGTTGCCTGCCACGTCGATGCGGCGCACATACACGCGGCGGCTGGGCTCGGCCACGAAGACCACGGCCACCTGCCCGGTGGCGCGGTCGATCTCGGGCCGCGACTCGATGCGCGCGAACGCGTAGCCGTACAGGCCGAAAAGGTCGGTGAAGCGCTTGCTGGTGGCGGTGACGGCATCGCCCCGGTAAGGCTGGCCGGGGCGCAAGGCCACGAAGGCGCGGAACTCGTCTTCCTTGCCGAGGTAGTCTCCCTCCAGGCGCACCGAGGTCACGGTGTAGGGCTGGCCTTCCCTGATGGAGATGGCGATGGAGATGGTCTGCTTGTCGGGCGAGATGGTGACCTGCGTGCTCTCGATGGCGAACTCGAGATAGCCGCGGTTCACGTAGTAGGCGCGCAGCTTCTCCAGGTCGGCGTTGAGCTTGGTGCGCGAGTAGCGGTCGGTCTTGCTGTACCAGGTGAACCAGCCCGTGGGCGTGAGTTCGAAGAGGTCGAGCAGGGTGCGCTCGCTGAACACCGTGGCGCCGACGATCTTGATGTCCTGGATGCGCGCTGCATCGCCTTCGGTCATCGTGAAGGTGACGTTGACGCGGTTGCGTTCCAGCGGCGTGATGGTGGTCACCACCTCGGCGCCGTAGAGGCTGCGGCCGAGGTACTGGCGCTTGATTTCCTGCTCGGCGCGGTCGATCAATGCGCGGTCGAAGGGCAGGCCTTCGCCGATGCCGGCATCGCGCAGGCTCTTGGTCAGCGGTTCCTTGTCGAACTCCTTCAGGCCGACGAAGCTGACCGCGCCGATGATGGAGCGCTCGTCGACGATGACGATGGCCACTTCGCCCTCGATCTCGATGCGCACGTCCTTGAACAGGCCGGTGGCGAAGAGCGCGCGCAGGGCGGCGGAGCCCTTGTCGTCGGTGTAGGTGTCGCCGATGCGGAAGGGCAGCGCAGCGAACACGGTGCCGGGGTCGGTGCGCTGCAGCCCTTCCACGCGGATGTCTTTCAGCACGAAGGGCGTCACCGCCCTCGCTGCAGGCGTGGCCACGGCAGATGCCAGCGCCACCATGAGCACGGCGACAGGGCCCAACTGGCCGCTCGGCCCGATCGGAAACACAGGGAACATGGGGATTCAGTGCAGGCCGAGAAGGCGCGCTACGTCGTTGAAAAGGGCGACCGACATCATCATCAACAGCACCGCGATGCCGCCGCGTTGCAGCCGTGCCAGCCAGAGGTCAGAGACGGGGCGGCCGGTGACGCCCTCGAAAATGTAATACATCAGATGGCCCCCATCGAGCATGGGCAGCGGCAGCAGGTTCAGCACGCCCAGGCTCACGCTCACCAGAGCAAGGAAGCCCAGGTAGTAGGCCAGGCCCTGGTTGACCGACTGGCCGGCGTAGTCGGCAATGGTCAGCGGGCCGCTGAGGTTTTTCAGCGAAGCCTCGCCGATGAGCATGCGGCCCAGCATCTTCACGGTGAGCACCGAAATCTCCCAGGTGCGCACCACGCCGTGCTGCAGGCCTTCGAAGACGCCGTGCTGCACGGTCTGCATCACCGGCGGCTGGCCGGGCACGGCCTCGACGCGGCCGAAGGTCTTGCCGCCTTCGCTGACGACACGCGGCGTCACCATCACGGCCAGGGTGCGGCCGTCGCGCTCCACCAGCCAGCGCTGGGCCACGGGCTGCCCGTCGCGCACGCTGGCGCGCACCCGCTCGACGATGTGCTGGGCATCGGCCACGGGCTGGTCGTCCAGGCTCAGCACGCGGTCGCCGCGCTGCAGGCCCGCCACCGCGGCCGGGCCGCCGGCCTTCACTTCGCCCAGCACCGGCTCACGCCAGGGGCTGCCCAGGCCGATGCGCTGGCTGAGCGCGGCGTCCACTTCGCGGGCGTCCACACCCGCAAGGTCGATGTTCACCGTGCGGGTGCCGCGGCCGTCGCGGTCGCTCACCTGCAGTTGCAGGTTCTGGCCGTTCAAGGCGGCCTGCGTCACTTCCCAGCGCAGGTCGGTCAATGAGCGCAGGTCGCGCCATTCGCCCTCGCCTTCACCCGCACCATTTGCGCTGCCCACGGCCAGCGCGCGCACCCAGTCGCCGGCGCTCAGGCCCGCGCGTTCGGCCAGGCTGCCAGCGGCGGGCGGACCGATCAGGGCCTTGGGTTCCTGCACACCGATCCAGTGCGCGGCGGCATACAGCAGCACCGCCAGGCCCAGGTTGGCCAGCGGACCGGCCGAGACGATGGCCGCGCGTTGCCACAGCGTCTTGCGGTTGAAGGCCTGCTCGAGCTGGCCGGGGCCCACAGGCGCCTCGCGCTCGTCCAGCATGCGCACATAGCCGCCCAGCGGCAGCGCGCAGACGACGAACTCGGTGGCATCGGGGCTGCTCTGGCGGCGCCACAGCACGCGCCCGAAGCCCACCGAAAAGCGCAGCACCTTCACGCCGCAAGCCACGGCCACGCGGTAGTGACCGTACTCGTGGATGACGACCAGGATGCCCAGCGTCAGCAGGAAGGCCAGCACCGTGGTGATCACGCGGCCAGCTCCTGCATGAGCTCTTGCGCCACGGCACGGGCTTCCGTGTCCAGCGCGATCAGGTCTTCCAGCGTGTGGTCGGGGTGCAGTCGGGGCTCCAGTCGTTCGATGGTGCGGGCGTTCAGCGTATGAATCGCGGTGAAGCCTATCGTTCCGTCCAGGAAGGCGGCCACGGCCACCTCGTTGGCGGCATTCAGCACGGCGGTGCTGCCCGTCGGACCGCGCAGGGCCTCCCAGGCCAGCTGCAAACCGGGGAAGCGCTGCGGGTCGGGCGTTTCGAAGTGCAGGGCCTGCATCTGCAGGAAATCGAGCCGCGGCGCGCCCGATTCGATGCGCTCGGGGAAAGACAGCCCGTAGGCGATGGGCACCTTCATGTCGGGCGTGCCCAGTTGCGCCAGCACGCTGCCATCGCGGCACACCACCATCGAATGGATGATGCTCTGCGGGTGGATGACGACGCGGATGTTTTCGGGCGCCAGGTCGAACAGCCAGCGCGCCTCGATGACCTCCAGCGCCTTGTTCATCATGGTGGCGCTGTCCACCGAGATCTTGCGGCCCATCACCCAGTTCGGGTGGGCCACGGCCTGAGCGGGCGTCACCGCGTGCAGCGTGGCGGGGTCGCGCTGGCGGAAAGGCCCGCCGCTGGCGGTGAGGATGATGTGGTCGATGCGCCGCGCCCAGGTGCTGCGGTCTTCGGGCAGGCACTGGAAGATGGCCGAATGTTCGCTGTCGATGGGCAGCAGCGTGGCCCCGCCCTGCTTCACCGCCTGCATGAAGAGGGCGCCGCCCACCACCAGGGCTTCCTTGTTGGCCAGCAGCAGGCGCTTGCCGGCCCGCGCGGCGGCCATGCAGGGCGGCAGCCCCGCTGCGCCCACGATGCTGGCCATCACGCTGTGCACGTCGTCGGCACCAGCCAGGTCGCACAGCGCCTGCGCACCGTGCTGCACTTCGGTGGCGCTGCCCGCCGCTTTCAGTGCCGCGCGCACTTCAGCGGCCCGCTCGGGCGTGGGCACCACGGCCACGCGCGGGCGGAACTGCAGGCACTGCTGCACCAGCAGCTCGGTGCGCTGGTAGGACGTGAGGCCGACGACTTCGAAGCGCTCGGGGTGGCGCGCCACCACGTCGAGCGTGCTCGTGCCCACGGAACCCGTGGAGCCCAGGATGGCCAGGCGCTGCCTTGCCGTGTTCATGCCATGCCCCCCAGCACCGTGAAGGCCATGGCCGCGGGCAGCACCGGCAGCAGGGCATCCACGCGGTCGAGCACGCCGCCGTGGCCGGGCAGCAGGCGGCTGCTGTCCTTGGCGCCTGCGGCACGCTTGACCAGTGATTCGACGAGATCGCCCGTCACGCTCAGGCCAGCCAGCAAGGCCAGCGCCAGCACCAGCCCGGCCGCGCCCCACTGCTGGAACAGCCGGCTGTAGAAGCTCAGGCCGTCGGCGTTGATGTGGCCGTCCAGCCATATCCAGAAGGCTGCCAGCAGCAGCACGCCGGCCAGGCCCGACCACACCCCTTCCCAGCTCTTGCCCGGGCTGATGCTGGGCGCCAGCTTGCGGCGGCCAAAGGCCCGGCCGCCAAAGTAGGCCGCCACGTCGGCCATCCACACCAGACACATCACCGACAGCATGAAGTTGATGCCGACGCTGCGCGCCTGGGCCAGCGCCAGCCAGGCCAGCCACAAGGCCAGCAGGCCCAGCGCCCAACGGCCGCTGCGCGGCAGTTGCGGCCAGGCCGCAGGGCCGCTGCGCAAGGCCACGCCGCCGCCCACCAGCCACAGCGCAAGTGCCGCCGCCCACAGCCAACCCGGTGGCTGCAGGTTCCAGCCGGCGCCCCAGGCGGCGGCGCCGCCTAGCGCCACCGCAGCGCCCATGGCCGACGCGGTGCGAGCCCCGGCCTGGTTCAAGCGCCCCCACTCCCAGCCGGCAGCGGCCATCAACACCAGGGTGAGCAGGGCAAAGGGCCAGAGGCTGTCGGCCAGCAGCGAAACCAGCAGCAGGGCCACGAGCGCGAGCGCAGTGACAAGACGCTGCCTGAGCATGGCTGCGTCAGCTCGCCTCGGGCGCAGCGACGCTGGGGCGCAGGGTGCCGAAGCGGCGCTCGCGGCGCGCATAGGCGGCGAAGGCGGCGTCGATCTCGGCGATGCCGAAATCGGGCCACAGGCATTCGGTGAAGAAGAGCTCCGAGTAGGCCGTCTGCCACAGCAGGAAGTTACTGATGCGCATCTCGCCGCCGGTGCGGATGAAGAGGTCGGGGTCGGGCGCGAAGGCCATGGCCATGCGGCCCGACAACCAGTCTTCGGTGAGCTGCTCGGGCGGCAGCCCTTCGGCCAGGGCCTGGCGGCAGGCCTGCATCACGTCCCAGCGGCCGCCGTAGTTGAAGGCCACGCTGAGGTTGATGCGGGTGTTGTGCTTCGTGATCTCTTCGGCGTGGTCCCAGGCCTTGCGCAGCTTTTCAGACACGGCTTCGCGGTCGCCCACGATGCGGATGCGCACGCCGTCGCCGGCCAGCTTGGTGAGGTACTTCGAGACCGACACCAGCACCAGGCCCATCAGGCCCGAGACCTCGTCGGCGGGGCGCTTCCAGTTCTCGGAAGAGAAGGCGAAGACGGTGAGGTACTCGACGCCGCGGTCGGCGAAGGTGTTGATGACGCGCACGAGCGCGTCGACCCCGCTCTTGTGGCCGAAGTAGCGCGGCATGTAGCGCTGCTTGGCCCAGCGGCCATTGCCGTCCATCACCAGCGCCACATGGCGCGGCACGGCAGCAGGGGTGGAAGTGTTCGGCTCCTGGGCCGCGGTGGCAAGGGTGGCAGCTGTCATGGTGCGTGGGGCGAAGGGTGGCAGGCAGATGGCCTCAGACGGCCATCACCTCGGCTTCCTTGCCTTGCACCAGCTTGTCGATCTCGGCGATGACACGGTCGGTGAGGCGCTGCACTTCGTCTTGCGCGCGGCGCTCATCGTCCTCGGAGACTTCCTTGTCCTTCAGCAGCCTCTTCAGGTGCTCGTTGGCCTCGCGGCGCACGGCGCGCACGGCGATCTTGGCCTCTTCACCGGCGTGGCGTACCACCTTGGTGAGCTCCTTGCGGCGCTCTTCGGTCAGCGCTGGCATGGGCACGCGCAGCAGGTCGCCCTGCGAGGAAGGGTTCAGGCCCAGGTCGCTTTCGCGGATGGCCTTCTCGATCTTGGCGCCCATGCCCTTCTCCCAGGGCTGCACGCTGATCGTACGCGCGTCGAGCAGGGTGACGTTGGCCACCTGGCTGATGGGGACGGCCGAGCCGTAGTAATCGACATGCACCTGGTCGAGCAGGCCCGGGTGGGCACGGCCGGTGCGGATCTTGTGCAGTTCGTTCTTGAAGGCTTCGATGGACTTGCCCATCTTGCCTTCTGCGGTCTTCTTGATGTCCTGGATGGCCATGGCCGACGGCACTCCTCAAACGTGAACCAGCGTACCTTCGTCTTCGCCCTGCACCACGCGCTTGAGCGCGCCGGGCTTGAAGATGCTGAAAACCTTGATCGGCAGCTTCTGGTCTCGGCACAGCGCCAGGGCGGTGGCGTCCATTACCTGCAGGTTCTGGGCGATGGCCTCGTCGAAGCTGATGGTGGCGTAGCGCGTGGCACCCGGGTCCTTCTTGGGGTCGGCGGTGTAGACGCCATCGACCTTGGTGGCCTTGAGCACGATCTCCGCGCCCATTTCGGCGCCGCGCAGCGCGGCGGCGGTGTCGGTGGTGAAGAAGGGGTTGCCGGTGCCGGCGGCGAAGATCACCACCTTGCCTTCTTCCAGGTACTGCAGCGCCTTCGGGCGCACGTAAGGTTCGACCACCTGCTCGATGCTGATGGCCGACATCACGCGTGCCGTCATGCCTTCCTGGCGCATGGTGTCGGCCAGGGCCAGCGCGTTCATCACGGTGGCCAGCATGCCCATGTAGTCGGCCGTGGCGCGGTCCATGCCGACGCTGCCGCCAGCCACGCCGCGGAAGATGTTGCCGCCACCGATGACCACCGCCACCTCGACGCCCAGCTGCGTCACTTCCTGCACCTCTTGCACCATGCGCACGATGGTGGCGCGGTTGATGCCATAGGCGTCGTCACCCATCAGGGCTTCGCCCGACAGCTTCAGCAGGATGCGCTTGTAGGCCGGCATCGATACAACTCCGTGAGAAAACGTGCAGTGTAAGGTGGGCGGGCAACGTGGCCCATCAGGAAACAGGGCCCCGGGGGGCCCTGTCGTTGCTCACTGCCCCTTGGCAGCGGCCACCTGCGCGGCCACTTCGGCGGCGAAGTCGTCGACCTTCTTCTCGATGCCCTCGCCCACCACGTACAGCGTGAAGCCAGCCACCTTCGTGGCCTTTTCCTTCAGCATCTGCTCAACCGTCTGCTTGTCGTTCTTCACGAAGGTCTGGTTCAGCAGCGACACTTCCTTGAGGAACTTCTGCACCGAGCCGTCGACCATCTTGGCCACGATCTCCGCCGGCTTGCCGCTTTCGGCCGCCTTCTCGGCCGCCACGCGGCGCTCCACCTCGATCAGCTCGGCCGGCACGTCGCTGGTGGCCAGGGCCTTGGGCTTCATGGCGGCCACGTGCATGGCCACGTCCTTGGCGGCCACGTCGTCACCGGTGTACTCGACGATGACGCCGATGCGGGTGCCGTGCAGGTAGCTGGCCAGCTGGCCGCCACCGCTGTAGCGCTTGAAGCGGCGGATCGACATGTTCTCGCCGATCTTGCCGATCAGGCCCTTGCGCACGTCTTCCACCGTGGGGCCGAAGCCGTCCTGAGACAGCGGCAGCGCCGACAACGCCGTCACGTCGGCCGGGTTGTGCTCGGCGGTCAGCTGCGCCACGGCCTTGGCAAAGGCCAGGAACGAATCGTTCTTGGTGACGAAGTCGGTTTCGCAGTTGACTTCCACCACGGCGCCCACGCTGCCGTTGACGGCAGCGGTGATCACGCCTTCGGCAGTGATGCGGGCAGCGGCCTTGCCGGCCTTGTTGCCCAGCTTCACGCGAAGGATCTCTTCGGCGCGGCCCAGGTCGCCCTCGGCTTCGGTCAGCGCCTTCTTGCATTCCATCATCGGCGCGTCGGTCTTGGCGCGCAGCTCGGCCACCATGCTTGCAGTGATTGCGGGCATCGTCATCTCCAATGAATACGGGGTTCGCTGGACCTGCGTTCAGCGCAGGCCCGGCGGCACGAAGCACACCGCGCCAGGGCGGCGCGGTGCATCAGCTCAGGGCCGATCAGGCCTCTTCGTTGACTTCGACGAACTCGTCGCCGGCGGCCGAGACGGCCTGCACCACGTCGTTCGTGGCGTTGGCACGGCCTTCGAGCACGGCGTCGGCCACCGCCTTGGCATACAGCGCCACGGCCTTGGCCGAGTCGTCGTTGCCGGGGATGATGTAGTCGATGCCGACGGGCGAGTGGTTGGTGTCGACGACGCCGATGACCGGAATGCCCAGCTTCTTGGCTTCGGCCACGGCGATCTTGTGGTAGCCCACGTCGATGACGAACATCGCGTCAGGCAGAGCGCCCATGTCCTGGATGCCGCCGATGTCCTTCTCGAGCTTCACGAGCTCGCGGTCGAACAGCAGCGCTTCCTTCTTGATCATGGCGTCGGTGCCGGCCTCTTTGGTGGCCTGCATGTCCTTCAGCTTCTTCAGGCTGCCCTTGACCGTCTTGAAGTTGGTCATCATGCCGCCGAGCCAGCGCTGGTCGACGTAGGGCATGCCGCAGCGCTGCGCTTCCATGGCGATGACCTCGCGCGCCTGGCGCTTGGTGCCGATCATCAGGATGGTGCCGCGGCGGGCCGACAGCTGGCGGATGAACTTCATCGCCTCTTCGAAGAGCGGCTGCGTCTTCTCGAGGTTGATGATGTGGATCTTGTTGCGATGGCCGTAGATGTACGGGGCCATCTTGGGGTTCCAGAAGCGCGTTTGGTGTCCGAAATGGACGCCGGCTTCCAGCATTTCACGCATGGAGACAGTCATGGAAAGTCCTAAGGTTGGGTCTAGAATCCCGGCCGCTTGATCACCCGCTGATACGCCCCTTGCAGGGCCGTAACGAATGCGGGCAACACCTTGGTGGAACCGGGTTCGCGATTGATCTGCCTTGCCGTCGAGTGCATGAAACACCACCCGCCGGCAGCCGATAAAAACCAGCCGATGAAAACCTTCAGGTGATGAAACGAGCCGGTGCAGCGCTTGATTCGCTGCCCTTTCCTCGCTCGGCACCGAAGCTGGCGCACCCCGGGCAAACAGACACCCAAAGCACCCCGTCATCGAGGCAAAACCTAATGATTCTAGCACGCGTCAAACGCACCCCGGTGGGCGCCCAGGCACGCCGCAGCCCGGCCACCGGCCAGCCAGGGGCCTGACGCTTGCGCATCGCCATCATCGGCGCCGGCATCGTCGGCGTCACGACAGCCTACGAGCTGGCGCTCGCAGGGCATGAGGTCAGTGTCTTCGAGCAGCGGGGCAGCGTGGCTGCCGAAGGCAGCTTCGCGAGTGCCGGGCTCTTGGCCTCCAGCAGCATTGCACCGTGGTGCGGGCCGGGTGTGCCCTGGCGTGTGCTGCGCCAGGCCTTCAGCCGGCAGGCCTCGGCCAGGCTGGGCAGTGTGGGCGCCCTCGCCCAATGCCCCTGGCTGTGGCGCGCGTGGCGCGCTGGCCGCCCTGCAGCCCTGCAGGCCCACCGCGCGGCCATGCACCGGCTGGCGCAATTCAGCCGCCAGCGACTGCTGGAACTGACGCAGGCCCTGCGCCTGGAGTTCGAACAGGCGCCTGGCCACCTGCTGCTGCTGCGCACCGCGGCCGAGGTGCAGGCCGTGCAGCCCCTGCTGCGCTTGCTGACCGAAGCAGGCGTGACCCACGAACTCGCTGACGCAGACCGCTGCCGCGTCATCGAGCCGGGCCTGAACGAAGCCCTGGCGCTGAAGGCGGGCGTGCACTTTGCGCAGGACGGCGTGGGCAACTGCCGGCAGTTCGCGCACCTGCTGAAGACCGAGGCGCAGCGCCTGGGGGCCAGTTTCTTCTTCGAAGCGCCGGTGCAAGGCATCACCCCGGGTGCGCCGGTGATGCTGCAGCGGGCCGGCCACAGCCCGGAGGCTTTCGACGCGGCCGTGCTCTGCGCTGGGGCCGCGGCAGCGCCCCTGCTGGCGCGCGCAGGCGTGAAGCTGCCGTTGCAGGCCGTGCACGGCTACTCGATGACCGCGCCGCTGCGCCACGTGGATGGGCTGGCGGCACCAGGCCCACGCGCTGCCATCACCGACGCGCGCCACCGCATCAGCATCACCCGGCTGGGCCAGCGTGTGCGGGTGGCCGGGGTGGCTGAACTCGGGGGTCGGCCCGATCACCTGGCGCTGGGCTCGCTGCGCCTGCTGCACCGCGTGCTGGACGAGTGTTTCCCGGGCGCCGCGCTCACGCAGAAGGCACAGCACTGGAAAGGGGCCCGGCCGGTCTTGCCCGACGGCCCGCCGGTGCTGGGGGCCAGCGGCGCGCCCGGCGTGTGGCTGAACCTGGGCCACGGCGACCACGGCTGGACGCTGGCCTGCGGCTCGGCCCGCGTGCTGGCAGAGACCCTGTCGGGGCGCGAGCCACCGCTGGACGCCACCAACCTCACCATCGCACGCCTGCAGCGTTAGGCGTCCCTGCCCCGCGCACAATGCCGCGATGCGCCCGCCACCCACCCGCATCACGGCCCTGAACGGCCCTTGGCCGCTGCATGACGCTGCCGCCTCCCGGCAGGCCGAACAGCAGGCCTTGCTTGCCGCGGCGCCGCACGCGCTGATGGAAGCAGCGGGGCTCGCCGTGGCCAGGCTGGGCCTGGCGCTGGCGCCGCACGCGCGCCGCGTGGCAGTGTGGGCCGGGCCTGGCAACAACGGCGGCGATGGCTGGGTGGCGGCCCGCCATCTGCATGAACGCGGTCTGCAGGTGCAGGTGTTGCACATGGCCGCATCCGCGCACGGACCGGCGGATGCGGAACAAGCGCGGCAGCAGGCCCTGCGCGCCGGCGTGCCCGCGCAGGCCTGGACGGCAGGGCCCGCGCCCGCGGCCGACCTGCACATCGACGCCCTGCTGGGCCTGGGCGTGCGCCAGGCGCCCAGCGCCGCGGCGGCCGCGGCCATCCAGGCCCTGAACCAGGCGGCCGGTCGGGGCGCTGTGGTGTTGGCCGTGGACCTGCCATCCGGTCTGCACCCCGACACCGGCGCCCTGCTCGGTGCCGAGGCGGTGCGCGCCAGCGCCACGCTGGCCTTGCTGACGCTCAAGCCCGGCTGTCACACCGCGCAAGGGCGTGACCATGCCGGCGACCTGTGGTTCGACAACCTGGGCGTGGCGGCCGGCCCGCCGACGGCCTTGCTGCTGGGCCCGCCGGTAGGGCAGCCTCGGCTGCACAGCAGCCACAAGGGCAGCCACGGCGATGTGGTGGTGGTGGGTGGTGCACCGGGCATGGTGGGCGCGGCCTGGCTGGCCGCACGCGCCGCCCTGGAGGCCGGAGCCGGGCGTGTGTACGTGAGCGCGCTCGACCCCGAAGCAGCCCTGCTCGACCCCATGCAGCCGGCGCTGATGGCACGCCAGCAGTGGTGGACACTGCCGCCCGAGGTGCTGGCCACCGCCACCGTGGTGGTGGGCTGCGGCGGCGGCTCGGCTGTCGCTGCCACGCTGCCGGCCCTTTTGCGCCACGTGCCGCGGCTCGTGCTCGATGCCGACGCCTTGAACGCCTTGGCCGCCGATGCCAGCCTGCTGGCCCGGCTGCGGGAACGCGCCGCCCACGGGCACGCCACCCTGCTGACGCCGCACCCGCTGGAAGCTGCGCGCCTGCTCGGGCAAAGCACGGCCGAAATGCAGGCTGACCGCCTGGCTGCGGCCTGGGCCCTGGCCACCCGGTGCCAGGCCACCGTGCTGCTGAAGGGCTCGGGGAGCGTGCTGGCGACTCCGGGCACCCTGCCCTGCATCAACCCCACCGGCAACGCCGCGCTGGCCACTGCAGGCACAGGCGATGTTCTGGCGGGTTGGGTGGCCGGCCTTTGGGCTCAGCGGCCTTCAGCCGACCCCGAGGCGGTGGCGCAGCAGGCGGTGTGGCAACACGGCCGCGCCGCAGACCTGCATGCCCGCCACGCGGCCCCCGGTGCGCCGCTGACGGCCGGTGCGCTGATCAGCGCACTGGCCGCCCGGCCGCCGGAGGGCTGAGGCCTCCGCGCCGGCTTCGCGGGTAAGGCCTCAGCGCCGGCTTCGCGGGTAAGGCCTCAGTGCCGGCTTCGCGGCTAAGGCCTCAGCGCCGGCTTCGCGGCTTGGGCGCGGGCCGCGCCGGGCCGGGCTTGCGGGAGCGTCGCTTGGCATCGGCCCCGGCCGCCGCACCGGCCTTGGTGCCCGCCTTGGTGCCGTTCTTCAAGGCCCGCGTGCCGGCCTTTGCGGCGCGGTCGGCCTCGCGCACGGCGGCCAGTTCGGCCACCGCACTGACGCTGCCCCCCGCCGCGCCCGGGCGGGCCCGCTCACCGCGCGCCAGCAGACGCTCGGCCTCGCCTTCGCGCACCATGCGGAAGTCGATCTTGCGGCCGTCGAGGTCGACACGGCTGACCTGCACACGCACGCGCGCCCCGACGCTGTAGCGGATGCCGGTGCGCTCGCCGCGCAGTTCGCCACGGGCTTCGTCGAAGCGGTAGTACTCGCCACCCAGCTCGGTGATGTGCACCAGGCCTTCCACGTAAAGGCCGTCCAGCGTGACGAAGAGCCCGAAGCCCTGCACGGCACTCACCGTGCCCGAGAACTCCTCGCCCAGGTGCTCGCGCATGTAGCGGCACTTCAGCCAGGCCTCGACGTCCTTGCTGGCCTCGTCGGCGCGCCGCTCGTTGGCACTGCAGTGGCCGCCGGCGGCTTCCCACAGCGCCATTTCCTGCGACATCGGCTTGGCCTGGCGCGCGACCTTGCCACCCTTGCGCAACTCGGGTGTGCGCGTCTTCGCACTGGCGGCCAGGTGGTAGCGCTTGCCCGCCAGCAGCGCCTTGATGACGCGGTGCACCAGCAAATCGGGGTAGCGGCGGATGGGGCTGGTGAAGTGCGTGTAGGCCGGATAGGCCAGGCCGAAGTGGCCGCTGTTGTGCACGGTGTAGATGGCCTGCTGCATCGAGCGCAGCAGCAGCGTATGGATCTGCAGTGCATCGGGTCGGCCGTGCACGGCCTGTGCGATGGCCTGGATCTCGCCCGGCGTGGGCTCGTCGCTGAGCGAGGCGCCGACGCCCAGTGACTTCAGCATCGCCTGCAAGGCCACGCGCTTCTCGGGCGTGGGGCCTTCGTGCACACGGTACAGGCTGGCGTGCTCGGCCGTGGCGATGAAATCGGCGGCACACACGTTGGCCGCCAGCATGCTTTCTTCGATGAGCCGGTGCGCCTCGTTACGCGTGCGCGGCACGATCTTCTCGATGCGGCCGTTGTCGTCGCAGACGATCTGGGTCTCCGTGGTCTCGAAGTCCACGGCACCGCGCTTGGCGCGCTGCTTCAGCAACGCACGGTAGACCTCGTGCAGGTGCAGCAGGTGCGGCACCAGGTCGGCCCGCGCGGCGGCCTCGGGGCCGCGTGTGTTGGCCAGCACGGCGGCCACTTCGGTGTAGGTCAGCCGGGCATGCGAGCGGATCACCGCCGGGTAGAACTGGTAGGCCTGCACCTGCCCTTCGGTGTCCACCAGCATGTCGCACACCATGCTCAGGCGTTCCACCTCGGGGTTCAGCGAGCACAGGCCGTTGCTCAGCTTCTCGGGCAGCATGGGGATCACGCGGCGCGGAAAGTACACCGAGGTGGCGCGCTCGTAGGCGTCTTCGTCCAGCGGCTCACCGGGCTTCACGTAGTGGCTGACATCGGCAATGGCCACCAGCAGGCGCCAGCCCTCGAAAGCCGTCTTCCCGCGCCCGCGCTTGAAGGGCTCGGCATACACCGCGTCGTCGAAGTCGCGCGCGTCTTCGCCGTCGATGGTGACCAGCGCCACATCGCTGAGGTCCACGCGCTGCTTGCGGTCGGCCGGGCGCAGCTTTTCGGGCAGGGCCGCCGCCTGCGCCAGGGTTTCCGGGCTGAAGAGATGCGGCACCTCGTACTTGCGCACCGCGATCTCGATCTCCATGCCCGAGTCGTCGATCTCGCCCAGCACCTCGGCCACGCGCCCCACGGGCTGCGAGTGCAGCGAAGGCGGCTCGGTCAGTTCCACCGAGACCACCTGCCCCACGGCCGCGTTGGCCGTGGCGTTCTTGGGGATGAGGATGTCCTGCCCGTAGCGGCTGTCTTCCGGTGCCACCAGCCACTGCCCGCCTTCGTGCAGCAGGCGGCCGATGATGGGCGTCTTGCGCCGCTCGAGGATGTCGAGCACGCGGCCCTCGGGTCGGCCCTTGCGGTCGTAGCGCAGCACGCGCACGCGGACACGGTCTTTGTGCAGCACGCTGCGCATCTCTTGCGGTGCCAGGTAAATGGCGGCATCGCCGCTGTCGGGCACCACGAAACCGTGGCCATCACGATGGCCTTCAACGCGGCCTTCGAACTCGCCCATCAGGGCTGGGCCCGGGGCGCCGCTGCTTGCGGTGTTATCTTTTTTAATGGTATAGTCCTTGTCTTTCCTGAAGCGCCCAGATGGCGGAATTGGTAGACGCACTAGTTTCAGGTACTAGCGCTTAACGGCGTGGAGGTTCGAGTCCTCTTCTGGGCACCAAAATGTTTGAAAGTGTGGGTACGGAAGTAGCCGCACCCAGGTAAGCGAAAAGCATGAAGGCCGGTTGTGAAAACAACCGGCTTTTTGCATTGTGGCGGCCACTTCTTCAATGGGTGAGTTGAAGAAGGGCGTGAAGAAAAAGGGCCGGAAGCAGCACCTTCGCGTCGCGTTCAGACGGTGAACTTCTTGGCCAGAGCGGCCGGCCGGAGGTTGTCGTACTCCTCGAAGGGCTGGTGGATCCAGGGGCTGGTGGGCAGCGTTTCCACGAAGTAATCGGGCACGTAAGTCGACACGCCCTTCACCCAGATGACGGCGGCCCGCAGTTCGCTGATGGAAGGCATGCCGCGCAGGCGGTCGACCACCGCGCGCAGCGTGACGCCGGTGTCGGCGAGGTCATCCACCAGCAGCACGCGGCCCGCCAGCTCACCCTTGGGCATGGTGATGTACTTGGCCAGGTCGAGACGGCCCTGGATGGTGCCGGCCTCGGCGCGGTAGCTGCTGGTGCTCATGATGGCCAGCGGCTTGTCGAACACGCGCGAGAGCACATCGCCCGGGCGCATGCCGCCACGCGCCAGGCAGAGGATCTGGTCGAACTCCCAACCCGAGTCGTGCACCTTCAGCGCGAGCTTTTCGGTCAGAAGGTTGTACTCGTCCCAAGACACATACAGGTGCTTGCCGTCGTCGGTGAGCATGCGGTTTTTCTCCTCGGTGGGTAGGGGGCGGGCAGAGGCGACAGTGCGCGTTCAGGCGCGGAAGGGGTGGCGCAGCAGGATGGTGTGCACGCGGTCGGGGCCGGTGGACACCATGTCGATGGGCGCGCCGATCAAAGCCTGCATGCGCTCCAGGTAGCGCTTGGCGTTCACCGGCAGTTGCTCCCAGTTGGTGAGGCCCGCGGTGGTGTCGGTCCAACCCGGCAGGGTTTCGTAGAGGGGCTCGCACTCGGCAATCTCGTCGGCATCCATCGGCAGCACGTCCAGCGTCTGGCCACCCAGCCGGTAGCCGGTGCAGATGTTGATCTCGGGCAGGCCGTCCAGCACGTCCAGCTTGGTGATGCACAGGCCCGAGACACCATTGATGATGATGCTGCGCTTGAGCGCCGCCGCATCCAGCCAGCCACAACGCCGTGCCCGGCCGGTGACGGTTCCGCGCTCCTGCCCCACGGTGCTGAGATGGTGGCCCACGCCGGCTTCGAGCGGCAGCTCCGTCGGGAAGGGGCCGCCGCCCACGCGCGTGGTGTAGGCCTTGGTGATGCCCAGCACGTAGTGCAGCAGGCCCGGGCCGACGCCGGAGCCCGCAGCCGCATTGCCCGCCACGCAGTTGCTGCTGGTGACGTAGGGGTAGGTGCCGTGGTCGATGTCGAGCAGCGTGCCTTGCGCGCCTTCGAACAGCAGGTTCTGGCCCGCCGCATGCGCGGCATAGAGGCGGTAGCCCACATCGGCCATCAAGGGGCGAAGCTGCTCTGCAGCCTTCATCGCACCATCCAGTATGGGCTGCCAGGCAAGGGCCGGGCTGCCCAGGTAGGCGAGTTCGGTGTTGTGCAGTTCCACCAACTCGCGCAGCTTGGCTTCGAAGCGAGCCGGGTGCTTCAGGTCTTGCACGCGCAAGGCACGGCGCGCGACCTTGTCTTCGTAGGCGGGGCCGATGCCTTTGCCCGTGGTGCCGATCTTGCCGCTGCCGCTGCTTTCGCGGCGGCCTTCGCGCGCGCTGTCCAGTGCCACGTGAAAGGGCAGGATGAGCGGGCAGGCCTCCGAGAGGAAGAGGCGCGAGCGCACGTCGATGCCCAGGGCCTCGATGCGTTCGATCTCGCTGAGCATGTGCGCCGGGTCGACCACCACGCCGTTGCCGATGTAGCAGGCCACGCCTTCGCGCATCACGCCGCTGGGAATGAGTTGCAGCGCCGTCTTGCGGCCGGCAATCACCAGCGTGTGGCCCGCGTTGTGGCCGCCCTGGAAGCGCACGACGCCCTGGGCGTGGTCGGTCATCCAGTCGACGATCTTGCCCTTGCCTTCGTCGCCCCACTGGGTGCCCACCACCACGACGTTGCGGCCTGCGGCAGGACGAATGGCTGCTTGCATGTTCAAGAGAGTTCCTTGCAAAAAGTTCGTGTTCAGGGCGGCAGCACCGCGTTCAGGCGCCCAGCGCGCGCAAGACCCAGCGCCCGTCGACCTGCACCAGTTCGCGGTCGCAATCGAAGGCCTGGGCTTCGGGTTCCTGACCCGGCAGCATGGCCAGCACCGTTTCGCCCGCTTCACGCAGGCGACGCACGGCCGCGCGCAAGGCGGCGTCTTCGCCCCAGGGGGCGCGGATGGCTGACGGCGTGGGCAGGGGCCCGCCCACTTCGGCGAGCGCCTTCACGTCGAGGCTGAAGCCCACGGCCGGCCGGTTGCGGCCGAAGACCGAGCCCACTTCGTCATAACGGCCGCCCCGGGCCAGCGCTTCGCTGCTGCCGGCGCCATACACCGCGAAGCGCGCGCCGCTGTAGTAGGCGTAGCCGCTCATGTCGGAAAGGTCGAAGCCGATGCGCAAGGCCGGAAAGGCCGCGCGCAGATGGCTGGCCAGCCACTGCAGCTGGTCCAGCGCCTGCTGCACCAGGGGGCGCTGCGGCAGTTCTGCGCGTGCGGCCTGCAGCACTTCGTCACCGCCATAGAGCCGCAGCAGGCCCTGCAATCCGCGCCGCGCTTCTTCCGGGGCGTGGCGCGTCAGCTGCGCCAAGGCCGAGGCGTCTTTCTCGGACAAGGCCTGCACCACCTCCTGCAAGGCAGCCGCATCCAAAGGCACACCAGCCAGCACCCCGCGCAGCACGCGGGCATCGGCCAGGTCGATGACCAGCGGTTCCGCACGTGCGGCCTGCAGGCAATCGAGCGCGAGTTCGGCGGCCTCGAGGTCGGCCTCCAGGCCGGGGTGGCCGAAGATCTCGGCGCCGAACTGCAAGGGCTCGCGCGTCGCCGACAAACCCGCAGGCCGTGTGTGCAGCACCGGGCCGCAGTAGCAAAGCCGCGTGATGCCTTCGCGGTTCAGCAGGTGGGCGTCGATGCGTGCGGCCTGAGGCGTGGTGTCGGCGCGCAGCCCGAGCATGCGGCCGCTGAGCTGATCGACCAGCTTGAAGGTCTTGAGGTCGAGTTCGCCGCCCGTGCCCGTGAGCAGGGAATCGATGTGCTCGAGCAGCGGTGGAATCACCAGTTCGAAACCGTAGCCGTGCGCTCGGTCGAGCATCGCCCGGCGCAGGTCTTCGACGCGCCGCGCCTGTGCGGGCAGGACGTCGGCGATGTGCTCTGGCAACAGCCAAGCAGAGAGCATGAAAGACACCGGTATTGAAACCGGCATTGTACCGGCCATGCCCGAGATGGCCGCGCGGCGTTTCAGCGCCAGAGGGCCAGCAGCAACAGGCCCAGCAGCAGGCTGCAAAGCCCGAGGAAGCGGATTTGGCCGTCACTCATCTCGGTGGCCTTCTGGAAGGCCGTCCGCCAGGCCGAGGGGCTGAGGAAAGGCAGCAGCCCTTCGAAGATCAGCATCAGCGCCAGGGCACCGAGCAGCAGATCGCTCACGGGCCCCGGGCGCTGGCTGGTTGCGCAGAAGATCAGCGGCCGGCCGGGGGCGAACCGTTGCGCATGGCGCGGAAGAAGTCACCGCTGGGGTCGAGCACCATCATGTCGCTCTTGCTGCGGAAGGTGGCGCGATAGGCCTCCAGGCTGCGGTAGAACTGGGCGAACTGCGGGTCGCGGCCGAAGGCTTCGGCATACAAGGCCGACGCCTTGGCATCGCCCTCGCCCTTGACCTTCTGCGCGTCGCGGTAGGCCTCGGCGATGATCACCTCGCGCTGGCGGTCGGCGTCGGCGCGAATCTTCTCGCCATCGGCCGAGCCCTGCGAGCGCAGTTCGTTGGCGACCTGCTTGCGCTCGGACTCCATGCGCCGGTAGACCGAGTCGGTGATGTCGGCCACGAAGTCGACGCGCTTGATGCGCACGTCGATGATCTCGATACCGAAGGACTTCGCTTCATCGGCCAGGCGGGCTTGCACGTCGCTCATCACCTTCTCACGCTCGGTGGCAAGCACGCCGCGCACGTCGCGCTTGGTGATCTCTTCGTTGAAGGCCGCCTGCACCACGGGCGCCAGGCGGCTTTCCAGGTTGCGGAAGTCAACGCCGTTGTTGCGGATGAACTGGCGCGGGTCGCTGATGCGCCACTTCACCAGCCAGTCGATGACGAGGCTCTTCTTCTCGGCGGTGAAGATCGGGCGGGTGTCGGGGCTGTCCAGCGTCTGCACGCGGCGGTCGAGGAACACCACGTTCTGGAAGGGCGGCGGCAGCTTGAACTTCAGGCCGGGTTCGGTGATGACCTCGCGGATTTCACCCAGGGCGTAGACCACGCCGACCTGGCGTTGGTCCACCACGAAAAGGCTGCTGGCAGCAATCATCAGCGCCACCAGCGCGCCCAGAACGGTCAATGCAATGCGATTCATGTGCTGCTGTCCTCTCACCGGCCTTCGCGATCACGGCCACGGGCGCCGTCGCGTGAACGGATGTCGACACTCTGGGTGCCGGTCGGGTCGATCATGGCGGGCGCGGGCGTCGGGCCTGGTGCTGGCGTGGCCGCCGTCGTGCCGCTTTGCTGGATGAGCTTGTCCAGGGGCAGGTAGAGCAGGTTCGAGCCCGCACGGCTGTCCACCATCACCTTGGTGACGTTGGAATACACCTGCTGCATGGTCTCGAGGTAGAGGCGGTCACGCGTGACGGCGGGCGCCTTCTGGTACTCGGTGAGCACCGAGCGGAAGCGTTGCGCATCACCTTCGGCCTGCGCCACCACGCGTGCGCGGTAGCCTTCGGCCTCTTCCAGCAAGCGGCTGGCCGTGCCACGCGCCCGCGGGATGACGTCGCTGGCGTAGGCCTGGCCTTCGTTCTTGAAGCGGTCGCGGTCGGCGCCGGCCTTCACGGCATCGTTGAACGCGGCCTGCACCTGCTCGGGCACCTGCACGTTCTGCATGTTGACGTTGGCCACCACGATGCCGGCCTTCAGGCGGTCGAGCTGGGCCTGGATGGACTTCACCAGGTCGGCAGCAATGGCGTCACGCTGCTCGTACAGCACCTGGTCGACACGGCTGCGGCCGACGATCTCACGCACCGCGGTTTCGGCGGCCATCACCACCGCTTCGTCGGGGCGGTTGTTCTCGAACAGGTAGGCGCGCGCATCGGCACGGCGGTACTGCACGGTGAAGCGGATGTCGACGATGTTCTCGTCTTGCGTGAGCATCGACGAGTCTTTCAGTCCGGTGGCCTGCACCACGCTGTTGCGGCCCACGTCCACGCTCTGCAGCTGTGACACCGCCACCACCTCGTGCGCCTGCACCGGGAAGGGCATGCGCCACTGGAAGCCGGCGTCCAGCGTGGTGCTGTACTTGCCGAAGGTGGTGACGACGGCGCGGTTGCCTTCCTGCACGATGAAGAAGCCGCTGCCCAGCCAGATGAGCAAGGCCACCACCGCCACCAGGCCCACGCCGATGCTGGCGCTCTTCATGTCGGGCTGGAAAGGGCTGCCGCCGCCAGGGCCCTCGTTGCCGCCGCGGCCAGGCGGTGGCGCGCCGGGCTTGCCGCCGAACAGGCCGCTGAGCTTGCGGTTGAAGTCGCGCCACAGCTCGTCCAGGTCGGGCGGGCCGTCGTTGCGGTTGTTGTACGAGAGGCCTTCCCGGGCCGCTGCGGCCTGGGCACGGCGGCCCGGCAACAGACCGGCCAGCAGCGCGCGCGCGGCGCTGGCCAGTGCGCTCAGGCGCGCGGTGAAGGGCTCGTGAAGAGAGGGTTCGTGGGCGTGACGCATGCGGGTGCGGTCCAGGCAGTCTTCAATGGGCGGCTGCCGGCGTGGTGCCGACGAGCGGGGCGATGACGGGCGTGCCATCGGGCAAGGTGGGAAGTGGTGCGCGGGCCGAAGCGTTCAAGTGCTCCAGCGCGATTTCTCCGATGGCCTGGCGCAGCACATCCAGCCCCTGGCCGGTGCGCGCGCTGACGAACACCCGCCGGCGGCGAACACCAGGGTGCACCTCGATGGAGTCGGCCACCTCGCGCGACTGCTGCGAGGCTTCGAGCAGGTCGCACTTGTTGTAGACCAGCAGCTGCGGCACGCCGTCGGCCCCGATGTCCTCGAGCACACGCTCGACCTCGGCCTGCTGCTCGGCCAGCAAGGGGCTGGCGGCGTCGATGACGTGCAGCAGCAAGTCAGCCTCGGCGGCCTCTTGCAGCGTGGCGCGGAAAGCCTCGACCAGCTTGTGCGGCAGGTCGCGGATGAAACCCACGGTGTCCGACAGCGACACCGAGGCCTGCGCCTCGCCCAGCCACAGCGACCGCGTGGTGGTGTCCAACGTGGCGAACAGCTGGTCGGCGGCGTAGGCCTTCGACTTGGTGAGCGCGTTGAACAGCGTGCTCTTGCCGGCGTTCGTGTAGCCCACCAGGGAGACACGGAAGGTGCCACGACGCTCTCGCGCCTTGCGCTGGGTGCCGCGCTGGCGCTTGACCTTCTCCAGCCGTTCCTTCACGGTCTTGATGCGGTCGCCGATCATGCGGCGGTCGAGTTCGATCTGCGCCTCACCAGGGCCGCCACGGGTGCCGATGCCGCCGCGCTGGCGCTCCAGGTGGCTCCAGCGGCCCACCAGGCGCGTGGCCATGTATTGCAGGCGCGCCAGTTCCACCTGCAGCTTGCCTTCGTGGCTCTGCGCGCGGTCGGCGAAGATGTCGAGGATGAGGCCGGTGCGGTCGGCCACCGGCACGCCCAGGTGGCGTTCGAGGTTGCGCTGCTGCGCTGGGCTCAAGGCCTGGTCGAAGATGACGCCGTGCGCGGCCGTGGCGGCCACCAGCGCCTTGATTTCATCGGCCTTGCCGCTGCCCACGAACAAGGCCGGGTCGGGCGAGCGGCGCTTGGCCGTCACGCGGGCGACGGCCAGGTCACCGGCCGACTGCGCCAGCAAGGCCAGCTCATCCAGGCTGGCGTCGAAGTGCGACGAGCCGCCGATATCCACGCCGACGAGCACCGCGCGCGTCGGTTCATCACCGCGCGGCGCGGCAGGTTGTGCAGCAGAACTCAAGGTGGCGTGGGCTTCTCGCCGGGCTTCGGGCCGGTCACCGGGCCGGGCTTCAGGCTTGTTCGCCCGGCTCGTTGGCGTGGAAGTTCACGGCGCGGCTGGGCACCACGGTGGAGATGGCGTGCTTGTAGACCATCTGCGTCACGGTGTTGCGAAGCAGCACCACGTACTGGTCGAACGACTCGATGTGGCCTTGGAGCTTGATGCCGTTCACCAAGTAGATGGAGACCGGTACATGCTCTTTGCGCAGCAGGTTCAGAAAGGGGTCCTGCAAAAGTTGGCCTTTGTTGCTCACGATATTCTCCGTGTTGAAATCGACGAAGCGGTCACGTTATCACAGGGGCCGGCGGCCTCTGGGGGCTACGGCCATTGGGGTGAACAGCGCCGCAGAGGTTCCGTTTCAAGCCGGCTTTTCGTCGAAGGGGTTGGCCGCCGAGCGCATTTCGATGCGGATGGGCGTGCCCACCAGCTTGAAGTGCTCGCGCAGGCGGCTTTCCAGGAAACGCTTGTAGGTGTCGGGCACCCGGTCCAGTGAGGTGCCATGGATCACCACCACCGGCGGGTTCATGCCGCCCTGGTGGGCATAGCGCATCTTGGGACGGAAGCGCCCGTCACGCCGGGGCGCCTGATGCTCCGTGGCTTCGTGCACCAGGCGGGTGAGCACCGGCGTGCTCATCTTGATGGTGGCCGAGGCATGCGCCTGCAGCAGCGTCTTCCACACCGCCGACAGCCCCGCCCGCTTCAAGGCCGAGATGTGCAGCACCGGCGCGTACTTCATGAACGACAGGCGGCTTTCGATGCTGCGCTGCAGCGTCTTGCGCTGGTAGTCATCGGTGGCGTCCCACTTGTTGATGGCTATCACCACCGCGCGGCCGCTTTCCAGGATGTAGCCGGCGATGTGGGCGTCCTGGTCGCTGACGCCCTGGGTGGCGTCGATGAGCAGCAGTACCACATGCGCGTCGGCGATGGCCTGCAGCGTCTTCACCACCGAGAACTTCTCGATGGCCTCGAAGACCTTGCCCTTGCGGCGCAGGCCGGCGGTGTCGATCAGCTCGAACCTGCGGCCGTCGCGTTCGAAGGGCACGTGGATGGCGTCGCGGGTGGTGCCGGGCTGGTCGAAGGCGACCAGGCGCTCTTCCCCCAGCCAGGCGTTGATCAGCGTGCTCTTGCCCACGTTGGGCCGGCCGGCCACGGCCAGGCGGATGGGGCGCTGTTCGTCGCCGGGGCCGTCGCCGAACTCGTCTTCGTCGGGCGTGAAGCCTTCCAGGGCCGCTTCCAGCAGGCTGCGTATGCCCTGCCCGTGCGCTGAAGACACCGGGTGCAGTTCGCCCAGCCCGAGTTCGTGGAACTCGTTGAGCAGCGGGCTTTCCTGCATGCCCTCGGCCTTGTTCACGGCCAGCAACACGCGCTTTTCCTGCGTGCGCAGGTAGTTCGCGATGTCGTGGTCCTGGGCCGAAAGGCCGCCGCGCACGTCGACGACGAAGATCACCACGTCGGCCTCGGCCACGGCCTGCCGGGTCTGCTTGGCCATCTCGGCCACCACGCCGCTGGGCTTCTCGGGTTCGAAGCCGCCGGTGTCCACGACGATGAACTCCTGCGCGCCCAGGCGGGCGTCGCCGTAGTGGCGGTCGCGCGTGAGGCCGGCGTAGTCGGCGACGATGGCGTCGCGGCTCTTCGTGATGCGGTTGAACAGCGTCGATTTGCCGACGTTGGGCCGGCCCACCAGGGCGATGACCGGCTTCATGCGGCGCGCACCGGCTCAGTTCGGGCGGAAGGCGTAAACGCCACCGTCCTCGGAAATCACCATCATCGTGGTGCCCGCGAGCACCGGCGCACCCACGAACCCCTTGCTGCCGGCACGCAGGCGCAGTTGCTGCAGGCCGGTGTTGCCTTCCAGGAAGTGCAGGTAACCTTCGCTGTCACCGAACACGACACTCGGCCCCAGGGCCAGTGCGCCGCTCAGCCCGCGGTAGAGCAGCTTCTCGCTCTGCCAGACGACATCGCCGGTGTTGGCGCGCCAGGCGGTGATGCGGTCGCTGGCGTCGGCGCCGAATACCAGCTCGGCATTGCTGCCCACGGCCTGCGCGCCCGCGGTGTTGCGCGACCACAGCAGCGCCCCGCGGGCGGCATCGGCACAGCCCACGGCAGACTGGAAGGCCCGGGCACAGACGCGGTCGCCCACGCGCACGGGCGGCCCGATGAGGTCGGCCAGGCGCTCCACCTCGTTGGTGCCGCGCGGCGAGGCCAGCGGCACTTCCCACAGCACGGTGCCGCGCAGCGGGTCCAGCGCGGTGAGGCGCTGCCCCTGGGCCACCAGCAGGCTGTTGCGGAAGGCACTCACCACGCTGGCCTGGGCCAGCGTGAGCGGGTCGCCCGGCTTGCTGTAGACCCAGAGACGGCGGCCATCGATGGCATCGAAGGCGTGCACGGCACGGTCGACCCCCATCACGAACACACGCTCGCCGGCCACGAAGGGCGGCGTCACCACGGCCGAAGGCACCCGCTTGCGCCAGAGTTCGCGGCCACTGTCGAAGGTGACGACCTCGTTGCCCCGCGTCACCACGCTGGTGTAGCGGCCGTCGCTGCCCACGCCGGCCGCGATGGCGCCGCCAGCGCTGGCGCGCCACAGCGTGGCGCCGTTATCGGCTTGCAGGGCGATGACGTCGCCGCTGCCCGAAGCGATGAACAGCACGCCATCCTTGACCGTGGGCACCAGCGCGAAGCCGACGTTGCCCACGCGGGCCTCCCACACCTGCACCGCCGCCAGCTGGGGCGTGACAGGCTCCAGCGGCGTGGGCTTGGGCCGGTCGGCCGCGCAGCCGGCCACCAAGGCAGCCAAGCCCAGCGCGACGCCCAGCAGACCCAGGCGGCGAAGCTGGCCGCGCCAGTTCAGCAGCGAAGACGCCATCACTTGCCAGCCCCGGAAGCCGCGGCGGCCACGGCCGGCGCCTCGCCCGGCACCACGCCCACCGACATGAGCTTGGCCTCGATGAGGCGGCGGTAGTCCACCTTCGGGTCCATGGCCGCGTAGGCGGCTTCCCAGGCAGCCCGCGCCTCGGGCTTCTTGCCCTGGGCCATCAGCACGTCACCACGGCGGTCGGCCACGAGGGCGGTGAACTCCGGTGCCGTGGCGGCTGCCAGCGTCTTCAGTGCCTCGTCGAACTGCTTGGCATCGGCCTGCACCGCCGCCAGCCGCAGGCGGGCGATGGTGCGCATCTCTTCTTCGGCGCCGTTTTCAGCCACCCAGGTGAGGCTGGCCTTGGCGGCGTCTGCCTGGCCCTTGTCGACCTGCACCTTGGCGGCCGTCAGGCCGCCCTGCTGGGTGATGGGCACCTTGGGGAAACGCTGCTGCATGTCGGCGAACACGCGTGCGGTCTTCTCGGCGTCGCCGGCGGCGGCGGCGCGGTCGAGTTCCTCGAACATCGCACCGGCCTTCACGGCCTGATCACGCTGCCAGTAGTTCCAGCCGTTCCAGCCCGCGAACCCGCCCAGCACCAGCACCAGCGTCCAGGTGATGAGGCCGCCCTGCCTGTTCCAGAAGGCTTTCAGCGAGTCGAGTTGTTCCTGCTCTTCCAGGTTCAGTTGTGTAGCCATGGCAACGCGGCGCCCAATCAGTAGGGAAAGACGGGTGAAAAAAGAACTGCGGGATTATGCGGTGCGCAGTTCCGCTGCCCAGGCGGCCACCTCGGCGATGGGCCGCGTGCGCTGCGGCGCCTGCGCATCGCGCAGGGGCTTCAGCGCCACCTCACCACGCGCGAGCTCGTCGGGGCCGAACACCAGCGCCCAGCGCGCGCCGCTGGCGTCCGCGCGCTTGAACTGGCTCTTCATGCTGCCGCCGCCGCCGTTCAGCACCACGGCCAGGCCCTGCGCCCGCAGTGTTTCCAGCAGCGGCATCACCTGCGGCAGCGCGCCCAGCTCGGGCACCACCGCGTAGGCATCGGGCACGGCCGCCGGCGGCTGCAGGTTCAACGCTTCCAGCAGCAGCAGCAGGCGTTCGATGCCCAGTCCAAAGCCCACGCCCGGCGCGGGCTTGCCGCCCAGTTGCTCGATGAGCTGGTCGTAGCGCCCGCCGCCGCACACCGTGGCTTGCGAGCCCAGGTGCGGCGTCACCCACTCGAAGACGGTGAGGTTGTAGTAATCCATGCCGCGCACCAGGCGCGGGTTCACGCGGTAGGCCAGGCCGGCGGCGTCCAGCACGGCCCGCAGCGCGTTGAAGTGGGCCAGCGAGGCCTCGCCCAGGAAGTCCATCAGCTGCGGCGCACCGTCCACCAGGGCCTGCATGGCCGGGTTCTTGGTGTCCAGGATGCGCAGCGGGTTGCTGTGCAGGCGCCGACGGGCGTCTTCGTCCAGCTGTTCGGCGTGGCCTTCCAGGTAGGCGATGAGCGCCGTACGGTGCGCCTGGCGTTCGGCCGGCTCGCCCAGGCTGTTGAGCTCCAGCGTGACGTCGCTGCCCTCCTTCAGGCCCAGTTCGCGCCACAGCGCGCGCACCATCAGGATGATCTCGGCATCGACATCGGGGCCGGCGTGGCCGAAGGCCTCCACGTCGAGCTGGTGGAACTGGCGGTAGCGCCCTTTCTGCGGCCGCTCATGGCGGAACATCGGCCCCATCTGCCACACGCGCAGCGGGCCGCTGTAGAGCGCGTTGTGTTCGTTGATGGCGCGCACCATGCCGGCCGTGGCCTCGGGGCGCAGCGTGAGACGGTCGCCGTTCATGCTGTCTTCGAAGGAGTACATCTCCTTCTCGACGATGTCGGTCACCTCGCCCAGCCCGCGCACGAAGAGCGCGGTGGGTTCGACGATGGGCGTGCGCAGCCCGCGGTAGCCGTAGCGCGCCAGCACGCGGCGCACGGTGTCTTCGAACCACTCCCAGCGCGCCGAATCGGCGGGCAGGATGTCGTTCATGCCTTTGACGGCAGTGAGTTTTTCAGCCATGAGAAGGGGCGGCGCGGGGTTGCGCCGTGGTGATCAAGGGGGCGGGTGGGCGCTGAGTCGGCAGCGTCAATGCGCTGCTGTCGCGCTGCCAAAGCGCTTGGCGATGTAGCCCTCGACGATCTGGTGGAACTCTTGGACGATGCCCTCGCCGCGCAGCGTCATGGCCTTCTCGCCGTCGATGTACACCGGCGCGGCCGGCGCCTCGCCCGTGCCAGGCAGGCTGATGCCGATGTCGGCGTGTTTGCTCTCGCCGGGGCCGTTGACGATGCAGCCCATCACGGCCACCTTCATCGTTTCCACGCCCGGGTACTTCGTCTTCCACACCGGCATCTGTGCGCGCAGGAAGTCGTCGATCTGCTTGGCCAGTTCTTGGAAGGTGGTGCTGGTGGTGCGGCCACAGCCCGGGCAGGCGGTGACGCTGGGGTTGAAGCTGCGCAGGCCGAGAGACTGCAGGATCTCGGCGGCCACCACCACCTCCTGCGTGCGCGCTTCGCCAGGCTGCGGCGTCAGGCTCACGCGGATGGTGTCGCCGATGCCTTCCTGCAGCAGGATGCTCAGCGCCGTGGCGCTGGCCACCGTGCCCTTGGTGCCCATGCCGGCTTCGGTGAGGCCCAGGTGCAGCGCGTAGTCGCAACGCCGGGCCAGCGCGCGGTAGACGCTGATGAGGTCCTGCACGCCGCTGACCTTGCAGCTGATGATGATGTTGTCGGGGTTCAGGCCGATCTCGCGCGCGTACTCGGCCGAGCTCAGCGCGCTTTGCACCAGCGCCTGGTACATCACCTGCTTGGCATCCAGCGGCACGGCGCGGCGGCCGTTCTGGTCCATCAGCTCGGCCAGCAGTTCCTGGTCGAGGCTGCCCCAGTTCACGCCGATGCGCACCACCTTGTCGTACTTGGCCGCGGCCTCCACCATCATCGCGAACTGGCGGTCGCGCTTGTCGCCCTTGCCCACGTTGCCGGGGTTGATGCGGTACTTGCTGAGGGCCTGCGCCATGGCCGGGTACTCGGTCAGCAGGCGGTGGCCGTTGTAGTGGAAGTCGCCCACCAGCGGCACCGGGATGCCCATGCGGTCGAGCTGCTCGCGGATGTAGGGCACGGCCTCGGCCGCCTCGGGCGTGTTCACCGTGATGCGGACGATTTCACTGCCGGCCTGGGCCAGTTCCTTGCACTGGATGGCGGTGCCCACGGCGTCCACCGTGTCGGTGTTGGTCATGCTCTGGATGCGCACCGGCGCATCACCGCCGATGGTGACCACGTGGTCGCCCCAGGCCACGCGCGCCTGGCGCGAACGGCGGGGGGCCGGCGAGGCGGCCTCGATGATGTCCACGGCTTCAGGTGCATTCATGGCGTTGTCTCGTTCGGGGCCGGCGGCAGGTGCACGACCCGGCCGGCAGGGCGGTGTTCAGCGCAACTCGACGCGTGCGACATTGTCGCGCGTGCTCGTGGTCAGATCGACGGGCTGGCCGCGAAAGCCCAGTTGCGTGGCGGCGGCATTGCCGATGATCAGGCGGATGGGCAGGCTGCCGTCCAGCCCGATGCTTTCGCCGGGCTGCACGGTGCGCGAAAGCAGCAGCTGGCCCCGCGCGTCTCGCACCTCCACCCAGCTGCTTTCGGTGCTGCGCAACTGCACCAGACCCGCAGGCGCGGTGGCCGCGGGGGCTGCCGGTGGCGGCTGCAGCAGCGCCATGCCACCTGCTGCTGCCGGGGCCGGGCTGGCCGCAGGTGCACTGGCTGCTGGCTCCGGGTTCTGCGAGCCGAAGACGGTTTCGACCATGGGCTGCGAGGCGCCACCCGTGAAGGCGAAAGTCGCTTCGCTGGCAGCCAATGGCGCGCTGGCGCCTTCGGCGGGGGCGGCCTGCAGCGCGGGCGCAGCCACGGCCGAGGCAGAAGCCGCAGCCGAGGCCGCCGAAGGCGCCGCCAGCCCGCGCCACGGCCCCCACCAATCGGCCGGGGCCAGCAACACGGCCAGCGCCGCCAGCACCAGGGCCGCCGCCGCCCACACCATGGGCCGCATGGCCACCGTGGCCAGACCCGGCTCTTCGCGCGCCGGTCTGTCGCGAAACGGGGTGTTCAGGCTGCCCGTGCCGGGTTCCAGCGCCACCGAAGGCACGGGCGGCAGCCGCTCGAGCACCGGGCGGGCGTCGATCTTCAGCGTGCGGCAGACGGTCTGCGCCAGGGCACGCGTGAAGGTAGCGTCGGGCAGTTCGTCGTAGCGGTCGGCTTCCAGCGCCTCGAGCTTGCGCTGCGCCACCTTGATGGCGGCCGCTAGCGCAGCGATGTGCAGGCCCTGCTTCTCGCGCGCGGCGCGCAGCAGGCTGCCGGCGCTGTCGGGGCCCGGCTGGGGCTCACTCATCAAAACGCCCTCTTTCGTACTGCAGCGCCTCGGCCGAGGTGGGGAAACGCTCCTGCAGCTTGCGGCCGAACTCCTGCAGCGCCTGCATGTTGCCCAGGCGGCGCTCGATGCGTGCCGCCAGCCACAGGCTTTGCGCGGTGCTGAGCTCGGGCTGGGCGTTGATGCGAGACACGTAGAAGCGCGCGCGTTCGAGCTCGCCGCGGCGCAGCAGCACGTCGCTCAGGTTGAAGGCCGTGACGGGGTTGCTGGGGTCGAGCTCGAAAGAGCGCGACAGCGTGCGTTCCGCATCGGCCCAGCGCCCGGCGCGGGCCTGGCACACGCCCTGGGCCAGCAACGTGCGAACCGCGTCACGGTACTGGGGTTGTGCCAGGGCTGCGGTGAACTGCGCGTCGCTGTCGGGCCAGCGCTGCTGCTGGCACAGGAACCAGCCGTAGTTGTGCATGGTGTTGCCATCGCGCGGGGCCAGCTGCAGCGCGCGCTGGAAGGCCGCTTCGGCCTGCACCACATCGCCCTTGCCCGACAAGGCCAGCCCGCGCAGGTTGTGCGCTTCAGGCAGGTCGGCCTTGAAACCCAACGCGCGTTCCACTTCCTCCAGCGCCGTGTCGAACTGGCCACGGCCCAGGTACAGGCCGGCCAGTTCCAGCCGCAAACGAGCGCGGCGTTCCAGGTCGGCGGGTTCGTTGGAAGGCTTGACCTCGCGCACCTCGGCACCCGTTCGGGTGTTAGTGGTGGTGGTGACGCAGCCGGCCAGCAGGCTTGCTCCCGCCGCGAGCAGGAGCAGGTGCAACGCTTGCCAGGCCTTCATGCCGCCGCCCCGTTCGCCACGATCGGAATGACCTCGCGTCGCCGCGCCAACCGTTCGCGCGCATTGGTGCGGTCCTGCACCTCGCCGGCCAGCTGGCCGCAGGCGGCGTCGATGTCGTCGCCGCGCGTCTTGCGCACGGTGGTGACGATGCCGGCGGCCTGCAGCACCTGGGCAAAGGCCTGCACGCGCTCGCGCGGCGAACGCAGCAGGCCCGAGGCCGGGAAAGGGTTGAAGGGAATCAGGTTGAACTTGCACGGCAGGCGGTGCTGCACCAGGCGCACCAGGGCCTGCGCGTGTTCGGGCGTGTCGTTCACGCCATCGAGCATGCAGTACTCGAAGGTGATGAAGTCGCGCGGCGCCGCCTGCAGGTAGCGCGTGCAGGCGTCGAGCAGTTCGTCGATGGGGTACTTGCGGTTCAGCGGCACGAGGTCGTTGCGCAGCACGTCTTCAGGGGCGTGCAGCGAAACGGCCAAGGCCACGGGGCAGTCTTCCCGCAGGCGGTCGATCATGGGCACCACGCCCGACGTGGACACCGTCACGCGGCGTCGGCTCAGGCCGTAGGCATGGTCGCTGAGCATGGTGCGCAAGGCCGGCACCAGCGCGGTGTAGTTCTGCAGCGGCTCGCCCATGCCCATCATCACCACGTTGTCGATGGCGCGCTCGCCTTCGAGCAGATTCAGGCTCTGGCGCAGGCGGTGTTCGGCGAACCACAGCTGCGCAATGATCTCGCCCGTGCTCAGGTTGCGGCTGAAGCCTTGGTGCCCGGTGCTGCAGAAGCGGCAACCCACCGCACAGCCGGCCTGTGAAGACACGCACAGCGTGCCGCGGTCGGCTTCGGGGATGAACACGGTTTCCACCGCGTTGCCCGCGCCGACGTCGAACAGCCACTTCGTGGTGCCGTCGGCCGAGACATGTTCGCTGATGACCGGCAGCCCGCGCACTTCGGCGGCGCACGCCAGCTTGCTGCGCAGGCTTTTCGCCAGGTCTGACATCTGCTCGAAATCAGCCTGGCCTTTCTGGTGCACCCAGCGGTAGAGCTGGGTGGCGCGGAAGCGCTTTTCGCCCAGGCTGCCGCAGAAGGCCGCCAAACCCTCGAGGTCGAAGTCGAGAAGATTGACGGCCATCGCCTGCTTCAGCGGCTGTAGACGTTCATGCCGGGGAAGAAGAACGCGATCTCGGCGGCCGCGGTTTCCGGCGCGTCGCTGCCATGCACGGCGTTGGCGTCGATGCTGTCGGCGAAATCGGCGCGGATGGTGCCCTTCTCGGCCTTCTTGGGGTCGGTGGCGCCCATCAGGTCGCGGTTCTTCAGGATGGCGCCTTCGCCTTCCAGCGCCTGGATCATCACCGGGCCGCTGATCATGAAGGTGACCAAGTCGTTGAAGAAGGGGCGGGCCTTGTGCACGGCGTAGAAGGCCTCAGCCTCGCCGCGCGACAGGTGCACCATCTTGGCCGCCACCACCTTCAGGCCGGCGCCTTCGAAACGGGCGTAGATCTGGCCGATGACGTTCTTGGCCACGGCATCGGGCTTGATGATCGAGAGGGTACGTTCGATGGCCATGTTGAAAAGTTCTCCTGAATCAATGACTTGGCAAAGCTTTTGATTGTAGCGTGACTACGGCGCCGAAAAGCTGCGTCGCAGGCACCGGGGCAGCATGCTCAGCGCGGGCCGCTGCGGCCGCCGCGAGGGCCGCCACGGCCCTGGCCACCGCCGCCGCCACCACCCGTGCCACCACCACCGCCGCCGCCACCGCCGCCCCGGCGGGGGCCGCCACGGCCGCCGCCGCCCTTGCCCTTGCCTTTGCCTTTGCCCAGGAAGGCATTGGCACCGATGTAGCCCACGGCGGTCTGGAGCGGGTCGGGCACGCGGTTGGGGTCGCCCCCCGCCTTTTTCGGGCCGCCAGCGCGGCCGTTGCGCCCGCCGCGTTTGCCAGCGCCGGGGCCGCCGCTGCCACTGCCGCCGGCACCGAAACCGCCACCGTTGCCGCCACCGGCGAAACGCTTGTCGTAGGTCTGCTGCAGCGGGTTGGGGATGGGGCCGTCTTCGGGAATCTCGCGCTGCGGCATGCGGTCGCGCTGCAGGGCGCGCTTGTCGTAGGTCTGCTGCAGCGGGTTGGGAATGGGGCCGTCTTCCGGAATCTCGC
>LJHT01000037.1 GCA_001295905.1 beta proteobacterium AAP51
CTCGCACGCGCGAGCTCAGCTTCCCGGCGTGAAATCGCCGTGAAGCCTTCGCCAGCCGCGCAAGGCCTTCCGGCCTCGCACGCGCGGGCTCAGCTTCTCAGCTTGTAGCCGGTGGCCAGCAGGCGCAAGGCCAGGCCGGCCACCAGCGCAAAGCTCAGGCCCACGACGGCCAGGCTGAGCCAGGGCGAGACATCGCTCACCCCGAAGAAGCCGCGCCGGAAGCCGTCGATCATGTAGAAAAACGGGTTCAGGTGGCTCACCGCCTGCCACACCGCCGGCAGTGAGTGCACCGAATAGAACACGCCCGACAAGAACGTCATCGGCATGATGATGAAGTTCTGGAAAGCGGCCATCTGGTCGAACTTGTCGGCCCACAAACCAGCGATCAGGCCCAAAGAACCGAGCAGGCCCGCGCCCAGCGCACCGAACACCAGAATCCACCAGGGCTCGGCCAGCTGCAGCGGCGCAAACCACACGGTGACGGCCATCACGCCCGCGCCCACCACCAGGCCGCGCACCATGGAAGCACCCACGTAGGCCGCGAACCAGGCCCAGTGCGACAGCGGCGTGACCAGCAGGAACACCAGGTTGCCCGTGATCTTGCTTTGCACCAGCGAACTGCTGCTGTTGGCAAAGGCGTTCTGCAGCACGCTCATCATCACCAGGCCCGGCACCAGGAAACTGGTGTAGCCCACGCCCGGGAAGGCCTGCACATGGTCGTCGAGCACGTGGCCGAAGATCAGCAGGTACAGCACCGCCGTGAGCACGGGCGCAGCCACGGTCTGGAAGCCCACCTTCCAGAAGCGCAGCACCTCCTTGCGGAACAGCGGCCAGGCGCCTTCGAAGTTCATGCGGGGCTCCCGGCGGTGGCACCCGCGACTGCAGGCGCAGCGCCGGCCTGCATGATTTCCAGGAACACGTCTTCCAGGTCGGCGCGGCCGATTTCCAGGTCTTCGATCTTCACGCCTTCGGTGCGCAGCAGCGCCAGCATCTCTTCCACCGCCGCTGCGTCTTGCGCCTTGGCCTGCACGATGCGGCCGGTGACACGCGCCACGGCCGCAATGGCCGGCGGCAGCGCGGCGTCGGTCTTGAAGCGCAGCATGGTGCTGGCGCGGCCGGCCAGCAGCGCCGAGGTCTGGTCCAGCGCCACCAGCTGCCCCTGCTTGAGCATGCCGATGCGCCCGCACAGGGCCTCGGCTTCTTCCAGGTAGTGCGTGGTCAGCAGCACCGTGTGGCCTTCGCGGTTCAGGCGGCTGATGAACTGCCACAGCGTCTGGCGCAGTTCCACGTCGACGCCGGCGGTGGGTTCGTCCAGCACGATGACCGGCGGCTTGTGCACCAGGGCCTGCGCCACCAGCACGCGGCGCTTCATGCCGCCCGACAGCTGCCGCATGTTGGCGCCGGCCTTGTCGGCCAGGCCCAGGCACTGCAGCAGTTCGTCGATCCAGGCTTCGTTGTGCTTCACGCCGAAGTAGCCGCTCTGGATGCGCAGCGTTTCGCGCACGCTGAAGAAGGGGTCGAACACCAGTTCCTGCGGCACGATGCCCAGGCACTTGCGCGCGGCGGCGTAGTCGGTGACGACGTCGTGGCCCATCACCCGCACCTGCCCCTGCGTGGCCCGTGCCAGGCCGGCCAGGATGCTGATGAGCGTGGTCTTGCCCGCGCCGTTGGGGCCCAGCAGGCCGAAGAATTCGCCGGCCTCGATGTTGAAGCTGACGCCTTTCAGGGCCTGGAAGCTGCCGCGCGAACCGCTGTAGGTCTTGTGAACTTGCTCGAAGGAAACCGCGGGCATGGGCAAATGGGGTGGGCCGCAAGGAAGACCCGAAGGGCCTGGGGCGAGCGCGGGATTGTAGGCAGCCGCTCGGCAGCCTGCCGGCCACAGAATGCGGGCCATGCCTGCGCCGAAAGCCACCAAGAAACCCCGCCGCACCGCCGAGCGCATCCTCGAGGTGACGCTCGACCTCTTCAACCGCTTCGGCGAACCCAACGTCAGTACCACGCTGATCAGCGCCGAACTGGGCATCAGCCCGGGCAACCTGTACTACCACTACCCGGCCAAGGACGAGCTCATCAACGCGCTCTTCGACCGCTACGAGAAGAGCCTCACCGAGATCCTGCACGCCGCCGACGGCGTGGAAAACGTGGAAGACGCCTGGCTCTTCTTTCACATGCTGTTCGAGCTGATCTGGGGCTACCGCTTCCTCTACCGCGACCTCAACGACCTGCTCAGCAAGAACCGCCGGCTCGAGACGCATTTCCAGTTCGTGCTGAAGAACAAGGCCAAGGCCATGCACGCCCTGCTGGACGGGCTGCAGCGCCGCGGCGCCGTGCGCCTGAGCCCGCTGGAAGCCGTGCCGCTGGCCACCAGCATGGTGGTGCTGGTGACCTACTGGCTGAGCTTCGAGTACGTGCGTGAACCGCGCCGGGCGCTGGAAACCGAAGCGGCTGCGGCCGCCATGGGCCGCGGCGGCTACCACGCGCTGGCGATGCTGCTGCCCCACCTCGACGCCGACTCGCGCGCGCACCTGCACACCCTGGCAGCGGCCTACCTGCAGGCCTGAAGGCGTGAAGGCCTGAAGACAGCCGCCACGGCGGCGTGCTGCCTGCGGCCTGTCGCGCCCGCGACAAGGCGCGGGGAAACCCCTCAGGGCTTGTGCGCAGTGGCGCGATCGCGGGCTTGTCCTATCCTGCCCCGAGCTTTTCGCAGCCAGCGCGCAGACCGCTGGCGCCCACCCCTTGCAGGAGACACGCCCCATGAGCACCCGCCGCCACCTACTGGGCACCGCCGCCGCCGGCGCCGCCGCCCTCGCCCTGCCCTCGCTGGCCCGCGCGCAGGCCTTCCCGGCCCGGCCCATCCGCTACATCTGCCCCTGGCCGGCCGGCGGCAGCACCGACGCCGTCATCCGCGCGCTGGCCGAAAGCGCGGGCAAGACGCTGGGCCAGCAGGTCATCGTGGAGAACAAGCCTGGCGCGGGCGGCATGCTGGGCGCCAACGAACTGGTGAACGCCAAGCCCGATGGCTACACGCTGAGCCAGCTGCCGCACGGTGTGTTCCGCATACCGCACATGCAGAAGACCACCTTCGACACGCTGAACGATTTCACCTGGATCGCCTGCCTCACGGGCTACACCTTCGGCCTGGTGGTGCCGGCCGATGGCCCCATCAAGAGCATTGCCGACCTCGTGGCCTACGCCAAGGCCAACCCCGGCAAGTTCACCTACGGCAGCACCGGCACCGGCACCAGCCCGCACCTGGCGGTGGAAGAGTTTGCCCAGCGCGCCGGCATCCAGCTGAACCACATTCCCTTCAAAGGCAACGCCGACAACATGCAGGCCATCCTGGGCGGCCACACCATGGCCGCCAGCGACGCCACCGGCTGGGCCCCGCACGTGGCCAGCGGCAAGCTGCGCCTGATTGCCACCTACGGCAGCAAGCGCACCAAGCGCTGGCCCGACGTGCCCACGCTGGACGAGCTGGGCTACAAGACCGTGAGCGATTCGCCCTTCGGCGTGTGCGGCCCCAAGGGCATGGACCCGGCCGTCACGCGCACGCTGCACGACGCCTTCCGCAAGACCCTGGAAGACCCCGCGGTGCTGGCCATGTTCGACAAGTTCGACCAGACGGTGATCTACATGAACACCGAGCAGTACACGAAGTGGGCCCGCGAGACCTTCCAGGCCGAGAAGGCCACCATCGAGCGGCTGGGCATGGCGGCGAAGAGCTGACGGCCCCGGCGCTGCAGAGCGCGGCACCGGCAGGCCCGAGCCTGCGCTGCATCAAGGCCCCTTTCCTTTTGCCGAGGCACACTGCCGCCATGAAGATCTTTCTGCCTGTGGACGGTTCGGTGGCTTCGCTGGCGGCGGTGCACCACGCGGTGCAGCTGGTGCGCGGCGGGCTGAAGGCCAGCTTCGTGCTGGCCAACGTGCAGGAGCCGCCCTCGCTGTACGAGGTGGTCGTGGCGCACGACCCCGAAGTGCTGGACCAGGTGCGTGCGCAAGCCGGTGCCGACCTGCTGCGCACCGCCGAGGCCATGCTCGATGCCGCCGGCCTGTCCTACGAGAGCGAGGTGGCCGGCGGCGACCCTGGCCACGCGCTGGTGGACCTGATCGAGAACTACGGCTGCCACGCCGTGGTGATGGCCGCCCGGGGCAGCAGCGAAGGCAGCGGCCCGCTGGGCCGCGTGACGCTGGCCCTGCTGGCCCACAGCCCGGTGCCCGTGACGGTGGTGCGGCCCCCGCAGCCTAGCGAAGGCGCCAGCGCCTGAGGCTGAGGCTGAGGCTGCCCGCCTAGCGCGAGGCGGCCGCAGCGGCCGAAGCCGGCAAGGCCGGCGGCACGGCAATCACGCGCGTGATGCTGCCCAGGCAGCCTTCGGTCTGGCCCTGAGCGCAGCGCTGCCCCTCGTTGGGCATGGGCACCGTGGAAGGCAGCATGCCTTCGCGGCGCGTCATGGCCCAGATGACCAGCGAGGCGGTGGCCAGCGCCAGCAGGGCCAGCAGGAAGCGGCGGCGGCGGTTGACGGGGCGGTAGGCGTCGGGCTCGTACTCGATCATGGCGGGGCGCACTATCGCATGGCCGGGCGGCTACGATCTCGGCCCCCACCCCTGCCTGCCTGAAGCCCATGAACGCCAGAACCCACCGCATCGCCGTCATTCCGGGTGACGGCATCGGTAAGGAAGTGATGCCCGAAGCGCTGCGTGCCCTGCGTGTGGCCGAGCAGCGCTTCGGTTTCAAGCTCGAGCAGCAGCACGTGGCCTGGGCCAGCTGCGACTACCACGCCCAGCACGGCGAGATGATGCCGGCCGACTGGAAGACGCAGCTGCAGGACCAGGACGCCCTGCTCTTCGGCGCCGTGGGCTGGCCGGCCACGGTGCCCGACAACGTGTCGCTGTGGGGCAGCCTGCTGAAGTTCCGCCGCGAGTTCGACCAGTACATCAACCTGCGCCCGGTGCGGCTGTTCGAAGGCGTGCCCTGCCCCTTGGCCGGACGCCGGCCCGGCGACATCGACTACCTCATCGTGCGCGAGAACACCGAAGGCGAGTACACGAAGCTGGGCGGCATCATGTTCGAGGGCACCGAGCGAGAGGTGGTGATCCAGGACGCCGTGTTCAGCCGCTACGGCACCGACCGCGTGCTGAAGTACGCCTTCGAGCTGGCGAACAGCCGCCCGCGCAAGCACCTCACGGTGGCCACCAAGAGCAACGGCATCGCCATCAGCATGCCCTGGTGGGACGGCCGTGCCGATGCCCTGCACGCGCACTACCCGGCCGTGACGGTGGACAAGCAGCACATCGACATCCTCAGCGCGCGCTTCGTGCTGCAGCCCGGGCGCTTCGACGTGGTGGTGGCCAGCAACCTCTTCGGCGACATCCTCAGCGATCTCGGCCCGGCCACCACCGGCACCATCGGCCTGGCGCCTTCGGCCAACCTGAACCCCGAGCGCAGGTTCCCGAGCCTCTTCGAACCCGTGCACGGCAGTGCGCCCGACATCTACGGCCAGAACATTGCCAACCCGGTGGCCATGGTCTGGAGCGCGGCGCTGATGCTGCAGTTCCTGGGCGAACAGGCCGCTCACGACGCCATGCTGCGCGCCATCGAAACCGTGCTCGCCGGCCCGCGCGAGCACCTCACGCGCGACCTGGGCGGCAGCGCCAGCACCACGCAGATGGGCGAGGCGATTGCCGCGAAGCTGGCGGCGGCCTGAGCCCTACTCCACCTCGCCGCCGAACTTCTTGATGAGGTTGGCGATGTACTTGTCGACCAGCTTCTCGAACTCGCTGCTCACTACCGGCGCCACGATGGCCTTCATCAGGCCCGGCAGCGGCACGTCCACCGTGCCGCCCACCTTGAACTCGATCTCGGTGCCCTGCTTGCCGGCCTTCAGCTTCCAGTGGCCGCCCACCTGCGCGTTGCCCTCGCCCTTCACGGGCACCCACACCACGGTGCCCTTCTTGCGGTCGCTGGTGTACTTGCTGGCGTACACGGTCTGGATGTTCACCTGCGCCGTGCCCACCTTGGCCATTTCCCAGCGGTAGGTGTCTTTCGCGATCTCGGTCAGCGCATCCACCTTCGGGAAGAAGCTGGCCGAGGTGGGCACGTGCGAGAGCACGGCGAACACGTCGTCCATGCCCGCCTTGACGGTGAATTCGTAGCCCAGGTCGATGGCAACGGTGATGGCCATGGCAGTGTCTCCGGTGGGGTGAGGTTCAGGCGGCTTCCTGGCCGGGCCAGGGCAGCATCAGGGTGAGGTAGAGCAGCTTCTCGAACTCGGGCTGGAACCGTTCGATGATGGCCTGCGGCTCGGGGCACAGCGCGGCGTCGGTGATCAGCCCGAACTGCACGCCGCCGCCGTAGCTGAGGATGGACACGCCCACGCCGATGTCGCCCGAGGCCGGCACCCAGAACATGGTCTGGCGCAGCGTGCTGCCGCAGAACTTCAGCGCCACGGCCGGGCCCGGCACGTTGGTCATCACGGCCGTGGCCTTCTTCGCGAACATGCCCAGTACAGCATCTTGCACGGGCTTGATGAACAGGCCCGACATCGCCAGCACCGCGAAGGCTAGCAGCGGCTGGTAGCTGCCCTTCAGCTCGTTCATGCGCTGGTGCACGGCGTAGGTGCGCTCCACCGGGTTGCGGATGCCGATGGGCAGCACCAGCGGCGCCAGGCCGAAGCGGTTGCCCAACTGCCAGGCCTTGTCCAGCGGGCGCAGGTTCACCGGCACCATGGCACGGATTTCCTTGCCCGCCGGGTCTTCGCCGCGGCTGCGCAGGTACTCGCCGATGGCGCCCGCCACGCAGCCCAGCAGCACGTCGTTCACGCTGCAGGCCAGGCCCTTGCCGACTGTCTTCACGTCGTCCAGCGGCATGGGCTCGCTCCAGGCCACCACCTTGCGGCCGGCCGGCTTGCCTTTCAGCGCGGTAGGCGAGTCGTCGGGCATCAGGCCCAGCGCCGCCACGTCACCCAGCACCTTGTAGCCGGTGCGGGCCATGTCCATGCTGCCCAGCAGCGGCTGGTAGGGGTTGGCCAGCATGTCGATGCTCTTGGCCATGCCGCCGCCGTACATGCCGATGGCCTTGATGGTGATGTCGGTCAGCGGCTTCAGCACGGCGTCGGCCAGCCAGTCGGCCTCGCTGCCCTCCAGGCCATCGGGGGCCGCTTCGCGCACGCGGCGCTTGGGCGGGTCGGCGCCGCCGTCGGTGATGCTCATCATCACGCTGATGAGCGCGATGCCGTCGCCGATGCAGTGGTGGATGCGCGCCACCAGCGCGCTGCCGCCCTCGTAGTGCTCGATGAACTGGAACTGCCACAGCGGGCGCATGGGGTCCAGCGGGGTCATGGCCAGCTCGCCACACAGGCGCTGCAGGGCCTGACGCTCGCTCTCGCCGGGCTGGCGCTCCAGCGTGGCCGGCACCACGTGCTGCTTGATGTCGAAGTGCGCGTCGGCCACCCATTGCGCACCCATGGCATCGGCCACGGCCTTCTGGCGGAAGCGCTCGTACTTCAGCAGCTTGCTCTCGATGCGCTCGCGCAGGGCCTCCAGCGTGAGGGCCGGCGTGAGCAGCCACACGCCCACGATCATCATGAGGTTGACGTCGTTGTCCATGCGCAGCCACGCGGTATCCACACGCGACATGCGTTCGGCGGGCACGGACATGGGCACTCCCGGGGCTGTTGTTCTTGAAGAGCGGCGCACGATGCTGGGTAACATGCGGGCCGTCAACCCAGGTTTTTCACCCACGAAAGTGTTCCGCCATGGCCAACCTGAAAGCCCAGTTCGAAGCCGCCGTCGCCGCCAGCAAGCAGTTGCCGGAAAAGCCCGACAACATGACGCTGCTGAAAATCTACTCGCTGTACAAGCAGGCCACCGAAGGTGACGTGGAAGGCAAGCGCCCCGGTTTCACCGACATGGTGGGCCGCGCCAAGTACGACGCCTGGGCCGAGATGAAGGGCAAGTCGGCCGACGAAGCGATGCAGGCCTACGTGGACCTGATCGAATCGCTGCAGTAAGCCCGGCGGCGAGCAGCCGCTACTTCGCGGCCAGCGCCTTCTCGATCTGTGCCACCAGCGTGGCCCCGGTGGGCAGCACGTTGCTGTCGTAGCTGCCCAGCGGCTTGCCATCGCGGCCGATGAGGTACTTGTGGAAGTTCCAGCCCGGCGCCTTGCCGGTGCTCTGGGCCAGCTGCGCGAACAGCGGGTTGGCGGCGGTGCCCTTGACCGAGCTCTTCGCGAACATCGGGAACTTCACGCCATAGGTGTTGAAGCAGAAGTCGGCGATGGCCTTGCTGTCGCTGAGTTCCTGGCCGCCGAAATCGCCGCTGGGAAAGCCCAGCACCACCAAGCCCTGCGCGCCGTAGCGCCCGTGCAGCGCTTCCAGCCCTTCGTACTGGGGCGTGAAGCCGCATTTGCTGGCCGTGTTCACCACCAGCACCACCTTGCCGGCGTACTGGCACAGGTTCTGCGGCTTTTCGTCCTGCAGGCGTGGAAAGGTGTGCTGCAACAGGGCCGGGCAGGCTGCCGCCGCCGTGGCGGGACCGGCAGCGGCGCGGGGAGTCTGGGGGTTCTGGGCAGGGGCGTTCTGGGCCTGGGCCAGCGAGAGGCCCCCGCAAAACGCGGCCGTGGCGATGAAGGTGCGGTGGAACAGCGGTTGCATGCGGTGGCCCTGTCGGAAGTTCACGGAAGTTTCGAATGCTGCCACCCTGCGGGCTGGCCCGCGGACCTGGGGGCTTCGCTCGAGGCGAAGTCATGGCCGGCCTGCCACGCCAGCAGGTCGCCGAGCGTGATGCGGCCGGGGCCGGCGCCAAGCGCGGGCGGCACCGGCTGCCACCCTGCCCGCGTGTGCAGGCCAGGGCCGACGGCCAGCGCGCCTGCCACCGTGTCGGCCTCGAAGTAGGCGCTGCGTGTCACGACCACCGCTACGCCAGCGGCGCCCGCGGCAGCCACGCCGGCGGGGCTGTCTTCCAGCGCCAGCGTGGCACGCGGCGGCAAGGCCAGGCGCTGCAGCGCCTGGGTGTAGGCCTCGGGGTCGGGCTTCTTGGCCACCACGTCTTCGCCGCACACGGCCAGTTCGAAGAGCGGGCGGGCGAAGCGACCCGTCGGCCCCATGGGCCCCAGCGCATGGCGCAGCAGCGCCGCCACGTTGGCGCGGCTGGTGGTGGTGACGATGGCCTGGCGCAGGCCGCGCGTGGCGGCCTCTTCCAGCAGCTCGCGCACGCCAGGGCGCAGCGTGATGGCGCCTTCGGCCAGCCGGCGTTCGTAGGCGATGTTCTTGCGGCGGTGCAGCTCGCGCGCCAGCGCCTCGCGCTCGGGCGCCGTGGCCGGCGCGTCGGCGTGCGTGGGCAGGTCGGACAGGATGCGCTCGCGGCCGCCGGTCACGCGCAGCAGCTCGCCGTAGCGCGCCTCGCTCCAGCTCCAGGGCAGGCCCATCGAGGCGAAGGCGTCATTGAAGGCCGGGCGGTGGCCGTCGCGCTCGGTCTCGGCCAGCGTGCCGTCCACGTCCCAGAGCAGCGCCTCGATCACGCGCCGGCCTCCCCGAGCACGTGGTCGGCCACGGCGGGCAGTGAATGGAACAGCCGGTCGGGCGCGGCCGTCTCGATGGGCTGGCCGCCGTTGTAGCCCCAGGGCACGGCCCAGGCGGCGGCGCCGGCGTTGCGCGCGGCCAGCACGTCGGTGGCCGAGTCGCCCACGTGGGCCAGCTGCACCAGCGGCACGCCGAGTTCCGCAGCCACGTGCTGCAGCACGCTGGGGTGCGGTTTCTTTTGCGGCAGCGTGTCACCGCCCACCACCAGATCGAAGGCCTCGGCCAGGCCGTGGTGGCGCAGCAGTTGCTGCGCAAGACGGCCTTCCTTGTTGGTGACGCAGGCCAGGCGCACGCCGGCCGTGCGCAGGCGCTGCAGCATCTCGGCGCAGCCGGGGTAAGGCAGGCCGAGCGTGCCGGTGGTTTCGAGATAGTGGTGCTCGAAGCGCGGAATCACGGTGTCGGCGTCCACCGCAGCGCCCAGGCGTGCCAGCAACTGGCGCATCAGCGCGTGTGCACCGTGGCCGATGAGCAGCGTCAGCTCGGCCACGGGCTGGCGCGGCAGGCCGAACTCGGCGATGGCGCGGTTGGCGGCCTCGGCGATCTCACCGGCCGTGTCGACCAGCGTGCCGTCGAGGTCGAAGCTGACGAGCGCGATGCGGGGCTTCAATCAGAGCGCCCCCAGCGCGCGCGTGCGCCGCTCGACCATGCGCCAGATGAAGGGCGTGAAGATCAGCTGCATCGCCAGCTCCATCTTCCCGCCCGGCACCACGATGGTGTTGGCCCGGCTCATCCACGAGTTGTTGATCATGTTCAGCAGGTAGGGGAAGTCGATGCCCTTGGGGTTCTTGAAGCGGATGACGCAGATGCTCTCGTCGGCACTCGGGATGTCGCGCGCGATGAAGGGGTTGCTGGTGTCGACGATGGGCACGCGCTGGAAGTTGACGTGCGTGTGCTCGAACTGCGGCACGATGTAGTGCACGTAGTCGGGCATGCGGCGCAGGATGGTGTCGGTGACGGCCTCGGTGCTGTAGCCGCGGACGTGCTTGTCGCGCCAGAGCTTCTGAATCCACTCGAGGTTGATCACCGGCACCACGCCCACGAGCAGGTCGGGGTACTGGGCGATGTCGACGTCGGCGGTGCGCACGGCGCCGTGCAGGCCCTCGTAGAACAGCATGTCGGTGCCCGCGGGAATGTCTTCCCAAGCGGTGAAGGTGCCGGGTTCCTGCTGGTAGGGCGCGGCCTCGGCGGGGTCGTGCAGGTACCTGCGGCGGCGGCCGGTGCCGGTTTCGCTGTAGGCGCGGAACAGGTTCTCGAGCTCGGGGAAGAGGTTGTTCTCCGGCCCGAAGTGGCTGAAGTGCTTGTTGCCGGCCTTCTCGGCCTCGGCCTGGCGCGTGCGCATCTCCTTGCGGTCATAGCGGTGGAAGCTGTCGCCCTCGATGACGGCGGCCTTCACGCCCTCGCGCCGGAAGATGTTCTCGAAGGTGCGCGTGATGCTGCTGGTGCCGGCGCCGCTGCTGCCGGTGATGGCGATGATGGGGTGCTTGTGCGACATGGCGGGTCAGTCCCTGAAGAGGCTGCGCGGGGCGAACAACGGCGGCGGCGCTTCGTCGGGCTGCGGCTCGCGGTGGTAGCGCTCGATGCGCTCCACTTCCGCAGCGCTGCCGAAGACGAGGCCGATGCGCTGGTGCAGGCTGCTCGGCACCACGCCCAGCATAGGCTGGCGGCCGGTGCTGCAGCGGCCGCCAGCCTGCTCCATCACCATGCCGATGGGGTTGGCCTCGTACAGCAGGCGCAGGCGGCCGGGCTTGCTGGTGTCCTTGGTGTCACGGGGGTAGAGGAACACGCCGCCGCGCATCAGGATGCGGTGCGCCTCGGCCACCATGCTGGCGATCCAGCGCATGTTGAAGTCTTTCCCGCGCGGGCCCGGCTTGCCGGCCAGGCATTCGTCGACGTAGCGCTTCACCGGCGGCTCCCAGAAGCGGGCGTTGCTGGTGTTGATGGCGAACTCCTGCGTCTCGCGCGGTACGGTGATCTTCTCGTGCGTGAGCACGAACTCGCCCAGGTTGGGGTTGAGCGTGAAGCCGGCCACGCCGTCGCCCACGGTCAACACCAGCATGGTGGTGGGGCCGTACAGCGCATAACCTGCGGCCACCTGGGCCGAACCGGGTTGCAGGAAGTCGGCCTCGACCACGGCACGCCCGCTGTCGACGACGTCTTGCGGCGCGCGCAGCACGCTGAAGATGCTGCCCACGCTGACGTTGACGTCGATGTTGCCGCTGCCGTCCAGCGGGTCGAACACCAGCAGGTACTTGCCGCGCTGGTAGTTCGCGGGTATCTGCATTGGCGCTTCCATCTCCTCCGAAGCCATGCCGGCGAGGTGGCCGTTCCACTCGTTCATGCGGATGAAGATCTCGTTGGACATCACGTCCAGCGGCTTCTGCACCTCGCCCTGCACGTTGACCGCGCCGCCCGCGGGGGCCGCCTCGACCTCGGCGCCGGGCGTGGCGTCGCCCAGGGCGCCCATGGCCACGATGCGGGCGATGGACTTGCAGGCCAGCGACACATCCAGCAGCAGGGCATTGAGTTCGCCGCTGGCCTGCGGGAAACGCTTGCGCTGCTCGATGAGGTAGCGCGTGAGCGTCCAGCGTCCGGTGAGTGGCATGGGGGTTCCTCGGAAGATCTTTTCGGTGTCAGGTGGCCGTGAAGACGCGGCTGGCGCGCACGTCGCTTTCGGCCAGCGTGGTGAGGTCGTCGCGGCTCAGCACGCGGTCGCGCTCGGCGAACAGCCGGCTGGCCTGGCGCAGGCGCATGCGGTCGAGCGCATTGCGCACGCTGCGGGCATTGGCGAAGTGCGGCTGCGCGATGCGCCGCTGCAGGTAGTCGTCGAAGGCCTCGCGCGCGCCGGGGCCGAAGCGGTAGTTCATGGTCAGCAGCATGCGGTCGGCAATGGCCCGCAGCTCACCGTGGGCGTAGTCAGGAAAGTCCAGATGGTGCGCGATGCGGCTGCTCATGCCGGGGTTGCTCTGGAAGAAGGTGTCCATGCGATTCTTGTAGCCGGCCAGGATCACCACCAGATCGTCGCGCTGGTTCTCCATCACCTGCAGCAGGATCTCGATGGCCTCCTGCCCGTAGTCTCGCTCGTTGTCGGGGCGGTAGAGGTAGTAGGCCTCGTCGATGAAGAGCACGCCGCCCATCGCCTTCTTCAGTACCTCCTTGGTCTTGGGGGCCGTGTGGCCGATGTACTGGCCCACGAGGTCGTCGCGCGTCACCGCCACGAGGTGGCCTTTGCGCACATAGCCCAGGCGGTGGAGTATCTGCGCCATGCGCATGGCCACCGTCGTCTTGCCGGTGCCGGGGTTCCCGGTGAAGCACATGTGCAGGGATGGCGCGTTCGCTCCCGAAGAGGCCTGCAGCCCATGCGCCAGCCGCAGCTTGTCCACCACCAGCAGCGCGGCGATGTCGCGGATGCGCTGCTTCACCGGCACCAGGCCGATGAGGTCGCGGTCCAGTTCGTCCATCACGGCCTCGACCTGGCTCTGCGCCAGCACCTCGCCGATGGTCTGTGGCGCGGGCGTGACGGCCCCCGCGGCCTCGGCCTCGGCCGCCGTGGCGCCGGGAATGCGGTAGAGCGGCGCGTTCATGTTCGGCCGATCAAGACCGTTGCGCTTCGGATTGGTCATGGGCGTGGCCGTGCACCGTGTAGCGGATGCTGCGGCCGTCCACCTCTTGCCGCACCAGGCCGAAGCCGGGCTCTTGCGCGGGCCGGTTGACGATGAAGCTCATCGCGATGCTCTCGATGCCGCGCGTGCTGTCGAAGGCCATCAGCCGGATGTAGTGGCCGGGGAAGGTCTTGCGGCAGCTGTTCAGCTCCATCAGCACGCCGGCGGCGTCCTGCAGGTCGAACATCGGCATGCCGAACATCTCCCAGTAGGTGTTGCGCGGGTGCGGGTCGTCGGTGTACTCCACGCTCCAGGCGTAGCCCTTGTTCAGGCCGTAGTCGATCTGCAGCGCGATCTCTTCATCCGTGAGTTCGGGCAGGAAGCTGAACTGGCCTTGCGTGATGCGGCCGGTCGGGTTGGTCATCATGGTCCGGTTCTCCTTCGTTCTCAGGCCACCGCCGGCGTGACGGCATAGTCGCTGGTGTCGGTGGACGTGTAGTTGAAGCTGATGTCGCCCCAGGTGTCGAGGGCCTGCTTCAGCGGTGTGCAGAACTGCGCGGCCTTCTTGAGGATCTCCGGGCCCTCGTTGAGGATGTCCTTGCCCTCGTTGCGCGCCTTCACCATGCACTCCAGCGCCACGCGGTTGGCCACGCCGCCGGCCTGGATGCCCGCCGGGTGCCCGATGGTGCCGCCGCCGAACTGCAGGATCACGTCGTCGCCGAAGAGGTGCAGCAGCTGGTGCATCTGCCCGGCGTGGATGCCGCCGCTGGCCACTGGCATCACCTTCTTCAGGTCGCACCAGTCCTGGTCGAAGAACAGGCCGCGCGGCAGGTCGGTCTTGGTGTACGCATCCCGGCAGACGTTGTAGTAGCCCTGCACCGTCATCGGGTCGCCCTCGAGCTTGCCCACGGCGGTGCCGGTGTGCATGTGGTCCACGCCCGCCAGGCGCAGCCACTTCGCGATGACGCGGAAGCTCACGCCGTGGTTCTTCTGCCGCGTGTAGGTGCCGTGGCCGGCGCGGTGCAGGTGCAGGATCATGTCGTTGCGCCTGCACCATTCGCCGAGCGACTGTATGCAGGGCCAGCCCACGATGAGGTCGATCATGATGACCACGCTACCCAGTTGCCTGGCCAGCTCGGCGCGTTCGTAGATGGCTTCCATGGTGCCGGCCGTGACGTTGAGGTAGCTGCCCTTCACCTCGCCCGTCACGGCGCTGGCCTTGTTCACGCCTTCCATCACGTAGAGAAAGCGGTCGCGCCAGTGCATGAAGGGCTGCGAGTTGATGTTCTCGTCGTCCTTCATGAAGTCGAGCCCGCCCTTCAGGCCCTCGTAGATCACGCGGCCGTAGTTGCGTGCGGAAAGGCCCAGCTTGGGCTTGGTGGTGGCGCCCAGCAGCGGGCGGCCGAACTTGTCGAGCCGCTCGCGCTCGACGATCAGCCCCGTCGGCGGGCCCTTGAAGGTCTTCACATAGGCCACCGGGATGCGGATGTCTTCCAGCCGCGCCGCCTTCAGCGGCTTGAAGCTGAAGACGTTGCCGATCAGGCTGGCCGTCATGTTGGCGATGGAGCCTTCCTCGAACAGGATGAGGTCGTAGGCCACCCACGCGAAGAACTCGCCCGGCCGGCCCGGCACCGGCTCCACCTTGAAGCACTTGGCGCGGTAGTTCTCGCAGGCCGTCAGGCGGTCGGTCCACACCACGGTCCAGGTGGCGGTGCTGCTCTCGCCGGCCACGGCGGCACCGGCTTCCACGGGGTCCACGCCTTCCTGCGGCGTGATGCGGAACAGGCAGACGGTGTCGGTCTCCTTGGGCACATAGTCGGGCACCCAGTAACCCATCTGGCGGTACTTCAGCACGCCGGCGCTGTAGCGCTTCCTGGCGTCGGTGATCTGGGTGGCGTCGGCCTTCAGTTCGGCAATGCCAGCGTCGGCGGGTGCGTTCATGCGGGTCTCCTGGCGGTGGGTGAGCGGCGGCTGCACGCATCATCAGAACGGGCTGATGTAAATGCCAGTCAGATAAAGTTGGGTTTCGGTTCAGCAAAGTCTTAACGATGAACGTCACATTCAGACAATTGCGGGTTTTCGTGGAGGTGGCCAAGCAAGGCAGCGTCACCCGGGCGGCCGAGGCACTGCACCTCACGCCGCCGGCCGTGTCGATGCAGCTCAAGGAGGTGGAAACGCAGGTGGGCCTGCAGCTCTTCGACCGCAGCGGGCGAACCATCATGCTGTCCACCGCCGGCGAGTACTTCGTCGTGCACGCCAAGCGGCTGCTGGCTGCGCTGAAGGAAGCCGACGACGCCATGGCCCGCTTGAAGCGCGTGGAGCGCGGGCTGCTCACCATCGGCATGGTGAGCACGGCGAAGTACTTCGTGCCCCACCTGCTGGCGCGCTTCCACCAGGAACACCCGGGCGTGGACATGCGGCTGCGCGTGGTGGGCAACCGCGAACAACTGGTGGCGCTGATGGCCAGCGGCGAGGTCGACCTCTGCATCATGGGCCGCCCGCCGCGCGAGATTGCCACCCGCGCCGAAGCCTTCGCGCCGCACCCGCTGGTGTTCGTGGCGCCGCCCGGCCACCCCCTGCTGCAGCAACCGCAGTCGCCCGTGGCGGCCTTGGGGCCGCATGGCTTCATCGCGCGCGAGCAGGGCTCGGGCACGCGCGCGGCCATGGCCAGCTTTTTCGCCGAGCACCGCTTCGCGCCGCACATCGCCATGGAGATGAGCAGCAACGAAACCATCAAGCAGGCCGTCATCGCAGGCCTGGGGCTGAGCTTCCTCAGCCTGCACACCGTGGGCCTGGAATTGCGCAACGGCCTGCTGAAGGTGCTGGACATCGCCGGCACGCCGGTGATGCGCACCTGGCACGTGGTGCACCTGGGCGCCAAGGTGCTCAGCCCGGCGGCCGAGGCTTTTCGCTACTTCGTCATCGAAGAAGGCGCGGCTTTCCTGCGTGCCCACGATGCGCCCTTTCTGGGACATAAATGACTTCTTTGGTCATAACCCGAAGCAGGTAGCGCATTTGAAATCCGTGACGGATTTGGCTGTCGAATACCGTTACAGATCGCCGCAGAAAAGCAACGAATCTGCATCGAACACCCCCCTAACTTGTTGATGCGCCTGGACTTTCCCACAGCTGGCCAACGTCTTGCGTATGCAGCTGCGAGCCGTTCTCGCTCGTATCCATCACCAAGGTGTCTTCGATGAGCATTCTTCGCAAAACAACGCTGGCCGCACTGCTGGCCCTGGGCAGCCAATTCGCTGCCGCCTCCCCCTTCACCAGCTTCAGCCCGACGGGCTTCGACGTGACGACGGTGGGCGCTTCCACCGTGGGCGGCATCGTGGTCCAGCTGGTCGGCAGCAACGGCACCACCATCACCAGCCAGCTGGCGGCCTCGTCGCTGTTCGAGGGCTTCGCCAGCAGCAACCCGTTCACGATCGGCACGCAGGCAGGCTACACCGACGCCATCACCGGCGTGCTGGGCGGTGGCCTCTCACGCGCTGTCTTCCGCTTCAGCCTGTTCGACGGCGACAACGCCACGGGCAACTTCGACTTCAACGAGAACTTCCTGCAGGTCAACGGCGTTGAAGTGGGCAACTGGTCCACCGTGCAGACGCAGAACACCGACGGCCTGGGCAATACCCTCTCCGGCGGCTTCAGCGGCGGCGGCTTCCGCGACAGCCTGCTCGACACCGGCTGGTTCGACGTGACCAACGCGACGCAGCTGGCGGCCATCTTCGCCAACATCGATGCCTCCAACAGCATCTCGTTCCAGCTGCGCGACATCGACCCGGGCGACAACTTCTACAACTTCAAGCAAGGCATCAACAACAGCCTGATCAACGTGGGCACCGGCCCCATCGTGACGGCGCCCAACGGCGTGCCCGAGCCCACCAGCCTGGCGCTGGCCGGCGCGGCCCTGGCCCTGCTGGG
>LJHT01000038.1 GCA_001295905.1 beta proteobacterium AAP51
CGCCACGCCCGCCAGCACGGCCGCCACGGTGCCCAGGCGCTGCGGCCAGCCCAGCGTGGCCAGCGCCACCCCGCCGCTGGCCAGCGCCGCGGCCCAGGCCGGGCGGCCGGCCAGCAGCGGCAGCGCAATGCCGAAGAGCGCCAGCACGCCCAGGTAGGCCAGTTCGGTGCCGTAGGGCAGGTGGTCGGCCAGCACGATGCCGGCCACCGAGGCGCCAGTCCACGTCAGCCCGGTGGCCACGTTGGCACCCCACAGGAAGGCCACACGCTGCACCAGCGGGCCTTGCTGGCGGCGCAGCATCAGTGCGGCCAGCGGGCCGTCGATGGTGACGAAGCCCGTGGCCAGCCGCCAGGGCAGCGGCAGGCGCCGCAGGTGGGGCGCCAACGTGGCCGAATAGACGACGAAGCGCAGATTGGCCACCAGGGCCGTGAGCAGCAGCGTGGGCACCGCCACGGCCGCGCCCAGCAGGGGCAGCACGGCCAGCTGCGAAGTGCCCGAGTACACCGCGAAGGTCATCCACAGCGCGGGCAGCAGTTCCAGGCCCACCTTCACCATGGCGATGCCGGTGGCCAGGCCCCAGGCCGCCATGCCCGGCAGGCTGGCCGCCACGGCGCGAAAGCCGGCCGCAAACGCCGCGCGGCGCGCGCGGTGGCGCGGCTGGCCGGGTGGGCTCAAGCGCCGGGCCCGGAGGTGGGCTGCGCCGGGGCGCCCTGCAGCAGGTGGGCCACGCCCAGCCACTCGGCCATCTGCCGGCGCATCACGAACTTCTGCGCCTTGCCGGTCACCGTCATCGGCATCTCGGCCACGAAGCGCACGTGGCGCGGCACCTTGTAGTGCGCGATCTGGCCCTGGCAGAAGGCGCGTATCTCGTCTTCGCTGGCCTGCATGCCGGGCTTCAGCACGACCCAGGCACACACCTCTTCGCCGTAGCGCGCGTCGGGCACGCCGAACACCTGCACCTGCGCCACCGCGGGGTGGCGGAACAGGAACTCCTCGACCTCGCGCGGGTAGACGTTCTCGCCACCGCGGATGAGCATGTCCTTCACGCGGCCGACGATGTTGCAGTAGCCCTGGGCGTCCAGCGTGGCCAGGTCGCCGGTGTGCATCCAGCCGTCGTGCACGGCCTCGGCGCTGCGCTCTTCGTCGCCCCAGTAGCCACGCATCACGCTGTAGCCGCGCGTGCACAGCTCGCCGGGATGGCCCACCGGCACGGTGGCGCCCTGCGCGTCGACGATCTTCACCTCCAGGTGCGGCATCACGCGGCCCACGGTCGACACGCGCAGGTGCAGCGGGTCGCTGGGCGCGCTCTGGAAGGACACCGGCGAGGTCTCGGTCATGCCGTAGGCGATGGTGACCTCGCTCATGTGCATGTCGACGTTCACGCGCTTCATCACTTCCACGGGGCAGGGGCTGCCCGCCATGATGCCCTTGCGCAGCGCGCTCAGGTCGAAGCGACCGAATTCGGGGTGGTCGAGCTGTGCGATGAACATCGTGGGCACGCCGTGCAGCGCGGTGCAGCGCTCGTCGTGCAGGGCCTGCAGCGTGGCCAGCGGGTCGAAGCCTTCGCCGGGGAACACCATGCTGCCGCCGGTGACGGTGCACACCAGCGAACCCATCACCATGCCGAAGCAGTGGTACAGCGGCACCGGAATGCACAGCCTGTCGGCCTGGGTGAAGCCCATCGCGTCGGCCACCGCGATGGCGTTGTTGACGATGTTGTGGTGGCTGAGCGTGGCGCCCTTGGGGTGGCCCGTGGTGCCGCTGGTGAACTGGATGTTGATGGGCTCATGGCACTGCAGTGTGTGGCCGATGCGCCGCGCCTCGGCCACCGCCGCGGCGTCCACCGCAGCGAGCAGGGTGCCCAGGTTGTGCATGCCGGGCGTCGGCTCGTCGCCCATGCGCACCACCGCGCGCAAGTGCGGCAGCCGCGCGGCCTGCAGCTGCCCCGGCGCGCAGTGCGCGAGCTCGGGCGCCAGCGCCTGCAGCATCTGCAGGTAGGCGCTGGTCTTGAAGGCCGGCGCGCTGATGACGGCCTTGCAGCCGGCCTTGTTGAGCGCGTACTCCAGCTCGGCCAGGCGGTAGGCCGGGTTGATGTTGACCAGCACCACGCCGATGCGCGCCGTGGCGTACTGGGCCAGCACCCATTCGGCGCGGTTGGGGCTCCAGATGCCCAGGCGATCGCCCGGGCCCAGGCCCAGCCGCAGCAGGGCCGCGGCGAGGCGGTCGCTCTCGTTGCGCAGCTGCGCCCAGGTGGAGCGCAGGCCGCTGTCGCGGAAGGTGCAGGCCAGGTGCCCCGGCCAGCGCGCGGCGGTGTCGTCTAGCCAGGCGCCGATGGTGCGGTCGGACAGCGCCGGCGTCTGCACGCCGCGCACGTGCGACAGGCCGTTCAGTGGCGCGCGCGGCGGGCTGTCGTCTGGCGCCATGGCTTCATCGTGGGTTGTGAACGGCGCTCATTGGGTCGGCGCCGGCGGCGGGCTGGGCAAGGGGTCCATGCTCGGGCCGAAGCTGGGTGGCGGTTCTTCTTCCTCGTCCATTGGCGTGATGTTGAGGTCGACGTTCTCCACGTCCAGCACCTTCGCCTCGCCCAGGCCGTAGAGCACGATCTCCGGCTTCCACACCACGGCGGCCACCATGATGAGCTGCAGCACCACGAAGGCCACCGCGCCCTTGTAGATGTCGCCCGTCTTGAAGGCCGCGATGCGCTTGCGCGTCACCTTGTCCGTGTACTCGCTCTTCGGGGCCACGCTGCGAAGGTAGAACAGCGCGAAGCCGAAGGGCGGCGTCAGGAACGAGGTCTGCAGGTTCAGCGCCACCATCACGCCGAACCACACCAGGTTGATCTCCATCTCCTTCAGCACCGGCAACAGCAGCGGCAGCAGGATGAATGCGATCTCGAAGAAGTCGAGGAAGCAGCCCAGGATGAAAATCAGCACGTTGACGAAGAGCAGGAAGCCCAGCTCGCCGCCCGGCAGCGCCGCGAACAGCGCCTTCACCCAATCGGGCCCGTCGATGGCCTGGAAGGTGAGGGCGAAGATGGTCGAGCCGATCAGCACGAACAGCACGAAGATCGACAGCCGCGCCGAAGAGTCGAGCGCCTGCTTCAGCAGCGTGGTGCTCAGCCGCTTGCGCCACAGCGCCATCAGCAGTGCACCGGCCGCACCCATGGCGCCGCCTTCGGTGGGCGTGGCCACGCCCAGGAAGATGGTGCCCAGCACCAGGAACACCAGCAGCAGCGGCGGGATGAGCACGAAGGTGACCTGACGTGCCAAAGCCGACAGCAGGTTCGTGCGTGCCAGCTTGTCCACCAGGGCCACCAGCCACGCGAACAGGATGCCCATCATCAGCGCCATCACCACGCGCTCGTCGGTGGGCGTGGCCAGGCTCGGGTCGGCACCCAGCTTCACCTTGATGGCGGCCCAGTGCGTGAAGGTCTGGTGCCCGACGATCAGGCTGGCCAGCGACAGGATGCCCAGCGACTTGTGGCCGGTGTTGCCGTTTTTCTCGTGGTGCACCAGCGCCTCGGGCGGCAGCGCCGGCACCCAGCTGGGCCGCAGCACCGCCAGCAGCAGCATGCCCACGATGTACACGCCCACCAGCAGGAAGGCCGGTATGAAGGCGGCCTTGTACATGTCGCCCACGCTCTGGCCGAGCTGGTCGGCAATGACGATGAGCACGATGGAAGGCGGGATGATCTGCGCCAGCGTGCCCGAGGCCGTGATCACCCCCGCGGCCAGCGGTCGGCTGTAGCCGTAGCGCATCATGATGGGCAGCGAGATCAGGCCCATCGAGATGACCGAGGCCGCCACCACGCCGGTGGTGGCCGCGAGCATGGCGCCCACCAGCACCACGGCGATGGCCAGGCCCGCGCGCATCGGCCCGAAGACCTGGCCGATGGTGTCCAGCAGGTCCTCAGCCATGCGGCTGCGTTCGAGGATCAGCCCCATGAAGGTGAAGAAGGGAATGGCCAGCAGCACGTCGTTGGCCATGATCCCGTACAGCCGCAGCGGCAGGGCGTTGAAGAACTGCGCCGGCACGAGGCCCAGTTCCACTGCCAGCCAGCCGAAGCTCATGCCGGTGGCGGCCAGCGCGAAGGCCACCGGAAAGCCCGTCAGCAGGAACAGCAGCAGGCTGCCGAACATGATCGGCGCGATGTTGTCGGCAATGAAGCTCATGGCTTGGCCCCCGCGGTGTTGGCGGCAGCCGCGGCAGCGGCCTCCTTGGCCTCGCGCTCCTCGGCTTCGTGCTTCATTTCCTCGAGCAGCAGTTCCTCGTCGGTGGCTTCGGGCTTGGCATGCGGGTCGGGCCCGGTGCCGGAGAGGAAGCCGATGCGCTTGAACAGCTCCGACAGGCTCTGCAGTGCCAGCAGCGAGAAGCCGATGGGCACCAGCGCATACAGCGGCCAGCGGATCAGCCCCCCCGGGTTGGCCGAGACCTCCTGCGTCTCCCAGGCCGTCATCACCGAAGGGAGCGAGGTCCACACGACGAAGGCGCACAGCGGCAACAGGAAGACCACGATGCCCACGATGTCGATCCACACCTGCGCACGCCGCGACAGCTTGCTGGACAGCACGTCGATGCGCACATGCTGGTCGTGCAGGAACACATAACCCGCGCCCAGCATGAAGATGGCCGCGAACATGTACCACTGCGCCTCGAGGTAGGCGTTGCTGCTGAGGTTGAAGGTCTTGCGGACGATGGCGTTGACGGTGCTGATGAGCACCGCTGCCAGCAGCAGCCAGTACACGCTGCGGCCTATGCGCTCGGTGAGCCAGTCGACACCGCGACTGAAGGTCAGAAGGGCTTGCATGGGGAGTCTTCCTCCTTGTCTTCTCGGGACGTGCTTGTCAGCGACGCGTCAGAAAGCCGCGCTCATCAAGGAAAAGCCCCGCCGGGGCGGGGCTTGTGCTGCAGCGGCAGGGGTGGCCGCGGGCCGCTTCAGCTGCGCAGCATCTGGGCCATGAAGTCGTCGAAGCTGTTCTCGGTGAAGCGCAGCCAGCTCGTGGTTTCGCGCTGGAAGGCGGTGTAGTTGTCATACAGCCGCTTGAACGCCGGGTTGCCGGCGCTGATCTCGGCATACATCGGCAGTGCCACCTTGTAGAAGCCTTCCATCACCGGGCGCGGAAAGGGGCGCACCTGGGTGCCGCCGGCGATCAGACGCCGCAGCGCCGCGCCGTTGCGGGCGTCGTACTTGGCCATCATCTCGGCATTCGCTTCGTGGGCAGCGGCGCGGAAGATGGCGCGGTATTCGGGGGTCAGTTCTTCGAAGGCCTTGTTGTTGACGATCCAGCCCAGTGCCGCGCCGCCTTCCCAGAAGCCAGGGTAGTAGTAGAACTTGGCCACCTTGTTGAAGCCGAGCTTCTCGTCGTCGTAGGGGCCGACCCACTCGGCGCCGTCGATGGTGCCGCGCTCCAGCGCGGGGTAGATGTCGCCGCCGGGAATCTGCTGCGGCACGGCGCCGGCGGCCTGGAACAGGCGCCCGCCGAGGCCGGGAATGCGCATCTTCAGGCCTTTGACGTCGGCCATGGTCTTGATTTCCTTGCGGAACCAGCCGCCCATCTGCGCGCCCGTGTTGCCGCTGATGATGTAGCTCACGCCCTGCGGCTTGAGGAAGTCGTTGAACAGCTTCTCGCCGCCGCCTTCGAACCACCAGGCGTTCATCTGCCGGAAGTTCATGCCGAACGGGATGCAGGAGCCGAAGGCCCAGGCCGGGTCCTTGCCCACGTAGTAGAACGCGGCGGTGTGCGAGCACTGCACGGTGCCAGCCGCCACGGCGTCGGCGGCCTGCGGCATCGGCACGATCTCGCCGGCCGGCGCCACGCTGATCTGGAAGCGGCCACCGGTGGCTTCGCTGATGCGCTTGGCGGCGTCTTCGGCGGCGCCGTAGATGGTGTCCAGCGCCTTCGGGAAGCCCGAAGAGCAGCGCCAGCGCACGGTGGGCTGGGCCTTCACGATGGCCGGGGCGGCCAGTGCCACCGTGCCGACACCAGCACCGATGCTGGCCTTGCTGAGGAATGAGCGGCGTTCCATGAGTTCGGTCTCCGTAGTTGTGAGTGAGGCAAGCGATTGAAGGCAATGACCCAGGACTTCGAGTGGCCTTGTCCTGGACAACGGCCGCAACGCTAAGCAAGCACTCGCGAAAGCCAAAGTAGATTCATGCACCCACTAAAATCCATTTTCTGGAGGTGAAGTTCATGCAGCATCTCAACTACAAACACCTGCATTACTTCTGGACCGTGGCGCGCTGCGGCGGTGTGGCCAAGGCCGGCGAAAAGCTCAACGTCACGCCGCAGTCCATCAGCACGCAGATGCAGCAGCTGGCCGGCAGCATCGGCGCGCCGCTGTGGCGGCGGGCGGGGCGCACGCTCGAACTCACCGACACCGGCAACCTCGTGCTCGAGTACGCCGACCGCCTGTTCACCGTGGGTGAAGAGCTCAAGGAAGCGCTGCGCGAGCGCCCCGGCGCGGCCCAGAGCACGCTGCGTGTGGGCGTGACGGGTTCGGTGGTCAAGGTGGTGGCTTACCGCACGCTGGAACCGGTGCTCAGGCTCGAGCCGCGACACCGACTGCTGTGCCGCGAAGGCCGCTTCAACGAGCTGCTGTCGCTGCTGGCCATACAGCAGCTCGATGCCGTCATCAGCGACCGCGCGATGTCGGGCACGCTGAACGTGCGCGGCTTCAATCACCTGCTGTCGGAAGGGGGCATCACCTTTCTGGGGTCGGGCGCGCTGGCCAAGCGCGCGCGCAAGCGTTTCCCCCACAGCCTGCATGGCGCACCGATGCTGCTGCCAGGCGGCGACTCGGCCATGCGGCCGCAGCTGATGCGCTGGTTCGACAAGCTGCGCATCAAGCCGCAGGTGGTGGGCGACTTCGACGACACTGCGGTGATGAAGGCCTTCGGCCAGGGCGGTGCGGGCCTCTTCCCGATGCCGACCATGGTGGCGGAAGAAACGGCCAAGCAGTTCCATGTGCTGCCGGTGGGCAGCACGGAAGAGGTGACGCACCAGCTGTGGGCCGTGACCTGCGAACGCCGCATCTCCAGCCCCGCCGTGCTGGCCATCAGCGAAGCGGCGCGGCGGCGCCAGGAGGCCGCGGCCTCTTGACGCTGCTGCTTGACGCTACCTCTTGACGGAGCCGGGGTGCGGCGTCCTGTCCACAATACGGGCATCGCTGGGATGGCCCAGCCCCGAGGACGAACCGCATGCTCACCTACCTGCACACCATGGTCCGCGTGACCGACATCGAGAAGTCGCTGGCCTTCTACCGCGACGCCCTGGGCCTGGAGGTGGTGCGCCGCACCGACCACGAGCAGGGGCGCTTCACGCTGCTGTACCTCTCGGCACCGGGCGATGCCAAGGCGCAGATCGAGCTCACCTACAACTGGCCCGCGCCCGACGGGACCGCCGAAACCTACACCGGCGGCCGCAACTTCGGCCACGTGGCCTATGCGGTGGACGACATCTATGCCGTCTGCCAGCGCCTGGTGGACCACGGCGTCACCATCAGCCGCCCGCCGCGCGATGGCCGCATGGCCTTCGTGCGTTCTCCCGATGGCATCAGCGTGGAACTGCTGCAGGCCGGGCCGGCCCGGGCCCCCGCCGAGCCCTGGGTCTCGATGCCCAACGTCGGCACCTGGTAGCCGCCACCGAAACGCGGCTCAACCGCCAGGCACCGAAGCCCACCCGCCCCCGGAGCGCCCATGTACCTGCCCGCCCACTTTGCGCAAGAAGACCCGGCGCTGCTGCACGCCTTGATGCGCGACCACCCCTTGGCCACGCTGGTCACGCTGCAGGGCGGCGAGCCCATGGCCGACCACGTGCCCTTGAGCTTCGATGCCGACACGCAAACGCTGCGCGGCCACGTGGCGCGCGCCAACCCCTTGTGGCGTGCGGCAGCCGGGCAGCCGGTGCTGGCGGTGTTCTGCGGCCCGCAGGCCTATGTGTCCCCCAGCTGGTACCCCAGCAAGGCCAGCACGCACAAGGTGGTGCCCACCTGGAACTACACCGTGGTGCACGCCCACGGCCGCCTGCGCGTGGTGGAAGAGGCTCCCTGGCTGCACGCCCTGGTGAGCGGGCTCACGCAGCAGCACGAAGCCGCGCGCCCGCAGCCCTGGGCGGTGAGCGACGCCCCGCCCGATTACGTGCAGCAGATGCTGGGCGCCATCGTCGGTATTGAGATTGGGGTGGACAAGTTGCTCGGCAAGTGGAAGATCAGCCAGAACCGCAGCGCAGCCGACCGCGAGGGCGTGGCTGTCGGCCTGGCCGCCGGCCCGGCCGAAGCCCGGGCCCTGGCCGGCCTGGTGCACGCGGGCAACACCCACGAGGAGAACCCCAAATGAAGATCCTTGCCATCACCGCCCTGGGGGCGCTGGCCGCCTGTGGCCTTCTGGCCAGCAGCCCGGCCGTCGCTCAGAAGCTGGCCCCCGGCCTGTGGGAGCACAGCATGACGGTGAAGAGCAGCGACCCCCGCATGGCCGAGGGCATGGCGCGCATGCAGAAGGAGATGGCCAACATGACGCCCCAGCAGCGGCAGCAGATGGAGGCCCTGATGGCCGCGCAGGGCATCAGCATGGGCGTGGGCGTGGGCGCTGGCGCCGGCGGGCCGGCCATCACGGCCAAGGTGTGCCTCACCCCCGAGCAGGCTGCCCGCGACGAGATGCCTCCGCCCGCTGATGGCGACTGCAAGCACACCAGCATGCAGCGCAGCGGCAACACCCTGCGCGTGAAGTTCACCTGCACCGGCAAGCGGCAGGCCACGGGCGAAGGCGAGTACACGCTGGAAAGCCCCAAGGCCCACCGCGGCCGCACCACCGTGGAAGCGGTGGAAGGCGGCAAGACCGTGCGCATGGACATGAACCACACCGGCCGCTGGCTGTCGGCCGACTGCGGGGCCGTGAAGCCGCGGCCCTGAGGCCGGCTACACGGGCACGGTGTAGTTCAACGTCATGCGCCCGCCGTCGACGACGACGATCTCACCCGTCATGTAGCTGGCAGCCTCGCTCAGCAGGAAGGCGGCCACGTCGGCAATCTCTTCCGGTTCGCCCAGGCGCTTCATCGGCGTGCGGCTCATGATGCGGGCCTTGGCGTCTTCGCTGGTGAGCACCGCGCTCTTGGCCAGTTCGGTGGCGATGGTGCCCGGGGCCACGGCGTTGACGCGCACGCCCTGGTCGGCCAGGGCCAGCGCCATCACGCGGGTGAGCTGGTTGATGGCGCCCTTGCTCGCGTTGTAGCTGGCGATGCTGGGGATGGCCAGCGTGCCGTTCACCGAGCTCATGTTCACGATGGCGCCCTGGCGGCGCTGGGCCATCTCGCGCGCCACAGCCTGGCCCACCAGGAAGCTGCCCTTGAGGTTCACCGCGATCACGGCGTCCCAGTCGGCTTCGGTGATGTCGAGGAAAGCTGCTGCCTTGAAGATGCCGGCGTTGTTCACCAGCCCATGCACCTGGCCGAAACGTGCCAGCGTGGCCGCCAGCGCGGCGTCGACCTCGGCCTTGCTGGCTACGTTGCAGTGAAGATACAGCGCCTGGCCGCCGGCGGCGTTCAGTTCGGTGGCCAGGCGCTGGCCCACTTCATCGGCCACGTCCCACAGCGCCACGGCAGCGCCGTCGCGCACCAGGCGGCGCGCGCAGGCCTCGCCGATGCCTTGTGAACCGCCGGTGATCACCACCACCTGGCCTTGCAGACCGAAGTGCACGTTGTTGCTGCGCATGGGAGCTTTCTGTGGGAGGTGGATGCCGGGCGGAATGGTTCAGGGCGCGGGCCGGTCCAGCCACACCGCCATGCCCTGGGCGTTGAGCTCGAGGTCCATGCCCAGCAGCGTTTCGATGTCGGCCACGCTGAGCTTGCAGCCATGGGCGGCCAGGCTGGCACTGAACAGGACCAGCTGCCCTTCCTTCAGCGCCTGGTGGCGGTTCGGAGCGTGCTGCACGCGCCGGCCCAGGGTCACCATGTCGGCCAGCAGGCCCAGCAGCAGCCGGCCCAGGCGCTGCACCTCGGCGGCCGTGCCGCCGATGCGGCCGAAGTGCGTGAGGTACATGCAGTCAGGATCGGCGGCCAGCAGGCGCTGCACCGAGGCCTGCAGCAGTTCGGGCTCGAACTGCACCGGCGTCGAGGTGGGCATGATCCAGGCGCCCTGCGCGGTGTCGAACTCGCGGTAGCTCAGGCCGAAGGTGTCGCCGGTGAACCAGCCGCGGCTGGCTTCGTCCCACACGCAGTGGTGGTGGCGGGCGTGCCCGGGGGTGTCGATCAGCTTCAGCGGCCGGCCGGCCAGGCTGAGCACCTGGCCATCGTGGCTGTGCTGCACGCGGGCTTCGGGCACGGGCTGCAACCGGCCGTAGGAGCGCTGCATCTCGGCTTCGCCATACACCGCCGTAGCACCGGCCCACAGCTTGGCGGGGTCGATCAGGTGCCGCGCGCCGCGGGGGTGCACCAGCAGTTGCGCACCGGGCAGGTGCTGCATCAGCAGGCCCACGCCGCCGGCGTGGTCGAGGTGCACGTGCGTGGGAATGACCCAGTCCACCGCCTCCACACCCAGCCCCAGGGCCTGCAGCGCGCCCAGCAGGCGCGGCACGGCGAAGTTGGTACCGGTGTCGATGAAGGCGGCGCGGCCCTGCTCGACGACGAGGTAGGCGGCGTCGAACACGTCCCGGTGGAAGCCGGTGTCGATGGCGTACACGCCCTGCGGCAGCGCGTGCAGGTAGGGCGGCACGGTGGGGTTCGGCGGGGTGGCCGTCGCCGGGCAAGAAGGCGCGGGCGCCTTCATGCCGCGGAGGCTTCAGCGGTCAACGATGAGCCAGAGCCGCGCTATGTCGGCGGCGCCGTCGGTGCCCTTGACGCCGCGCAGCGTCTGCACGCCGGCGGCCCGGGTCTTGGGCGATTGCAGTTGGGCCAGGCCCAGGCGCAGGCGGGCGTCTTCCGGGCGCTTGAGGTTGCCCTTGCTGATGCCTTGCTGGATGAGCGCAATGCCGCGGTCGACCTCGCCCATGGCGACGAAGGAAGAACCCACGCGCACCAGACCGTCGCCTTCCTTGAAGCCGGCCGCCTCGGTCGCCTGCACGGGCAGCTTGTCCTTCAGCTCGGCGCTTTCCTTCAGGGCCAGGTCGCGCAGGCGCTGGTGGCGGGCGGCTTCAGGGCCCGTGCCCAGCACGCCGGCCTTGTAGCCCAGGTCGACCACGCGCGTGGCCTCGGTGGGCAGGCCTTGCTGCATGGCCAGTTGGGCCAGTTCCATGTAGTCCTCGGTGCGCGTGAGCGTGCCGCTGGCCAGACGCAGGCGCAGCACATCGATGAGGAAACGGTCGGCAAAGCCGGCCTTGCGCGGCAGGCGGCCGAGGTAGAGGTTCCAGTAGTCCTTCTTCGGGTAGTTCGCCAGCAGCTTGCCCAGCGTGCTGGCATACCCGGCGGCGTTGTTGGTGCGGTTCTGGGCGTCGGCCAGGCGCAGCAGGTCGGATTCTTCGGGGCGGCGGCCCGCCTGTTCGGCGGCCGCAACGGCAGCAGCGGCATCACGCGCCACGGCAGCGAAGTCGCCGCTGGCTTCACGCAGGTAGCCCTGCAGCTGCTTGATGGTGGCGCTGTTGTTGCCGGCCGCGATGGCCTTGTTCATCCACTCCGTGGCTTTGGCGTTGTTGCGGAGCTGGGCATAGGCCGAGGCCAGCTGCTCGGCGTATTGGCCCAGCTGCGCCCCGCTGGCGCGGCCCGCCAGGGCTTCCAGCGGCGCGATCGCGGCGGCCCAGTCGCCGGCCCGCTGGGCGGCGGCGGCCTTCATCGCATCGATGGTCTGGCGTTCTGCCGCCGTGATGCCGGCCACGCCTTCAGCCTCGCGCACCTTGGCCAGGGCCTCCTTGGCCTTGTTGGCCTTCAGCAGCTCGCCGGCCTGTTGCAGGGGCTTGCCCACTTCGGGGCGCAAGCCCTGGGCCGAGGCGGCGGTCAGGCAACCGGCCGTCACCAGGGCCAGGGTCAAAGCGCGCAGCGTCTTCATGGTCATCGCAGAAAAAAGTCAGGGGAAGCGGTGTGAGCCTCAGAGGAACTGTTCGTTCCCGACGATGCCGATCTTCGTCACACCCAGGCGCTGCGCCGTGGCCATGATCATCGCCACGTGCTTGTAGGTCACCAGCTTGTTCGGGCGCAGGTGCACCTCGGGCTGGTCGGGCTGGGCCGCGATGGCCCGCAGGCGCTGTTCCACGGCGGCACGGTCGCCGGCCTGGATGATTTCGCCGTTCCAGCCGATGGTGCCGTCGAAGTCGACGTCGATGCGCACGATGACCGGCGGTGTCGGCGGCGGCGCCGCGTTGTTCGGCACCGGCATGTTCATCTTCACCGCGTGCGTCTGGATGGGGATGGTGATGATGAACATGATCAGCAGCACCAGCATCACGTCGATCAGCGGCGTGGTGTTGATGTCGACCATGACATCGCCATCACCATCACCGCTGTCGTTGCCGACATTCATACCCATGGTTCGTTCTCTCTTTCTCAGCCGCCGACGCCGGCGGGCGGCTCGGTGATGAAGCCGACCTTGAAGATGCCCGCCCGCTGGCAGGCCACCACCACGCGGCCCACCGACTCGTAGCGCACTTCCTGGTCGCCCCGGATGTGCACTTCAGGCTGGGGCTCCTTCAACGCCTCGACCTTGAGGCGGTTGACCAGGGTCTCGATGTCGGGCATGCGCTCGGTGCCCCAGAAGATCTCGCCATCGCGGTTCACCGCGATGGTGATGTTCTCGGGCTTGGTCATCAGCGGAATGTTCTGCTCGATCGGCAGGTCCAGCTTCACGGTCTCCGTGATCACGGGCACCGTGATCAGGAAGATGATCAGCAGCACCAGCATCACGTCGACCAGCGGCGTGGTGTTGATCGTGTTGTTCAGCTGCTCTTCGTCGTCGCCACCGGCGGAACCGACCTGCATCGCCATCGCTGTGCGTCCTTAAGTGGTGCTTGCGTGATGAGGGCTGGAAAGCAGCGCTTCAGCGCTTGCCCGACAGCAGCACGTTCTGCAGGTCGCCGGCGAAGGCCAGGGTCTCGTCGAGCACGCCCTTGTTGCGGCGCACCAGCCAGTTGTAGCCCATCACCGCCGGCACGGCCACGAACAGGCCCACGGCGGTCAGGATCAGGGCGGCGCCCACGGGGCCGGCCACCTTGTCGATGGAGGCCTGGCCCGACAGGCCGATCTTCACCAGCGCGTCATAGATACCCCAGGTGGTGCCGAAAAGGCCCACGAAAGGTGACGTGGAACCCACCGTGGCCAGCACGGCCATGCCTTCCGACAGACGGCCACGCACGTTGCCGACCGAGCGGTCGATCGACATGCTGATCCAGGTGTTCTTGTCCACGGCCTGGGCCATCGAGCCTTCGTGGTTGTCGGCGGCCTTGATGCCCTGCTCGGCGATGTAGCGGAAGGCGCTGCCTTCTTCCAGGGCGGCGACGCCGGCCTTCACCGAGGGGGCCTTCCAGAAGGCTTCGCTGGAGGCGCGGGCGCTCTTCATCATGGCGCGCGTTTCCATCAGCTTGGCGAAGATGACGTACCAGCTCCACACCGACATGATGATCAGGATGACCAGCGTGCCGCGCTTGACGGGGTCGGCCGAGGTCCACATGCCGCGCAGGCCGAAGGGGTTCTCGACGGCTTCCTGGGTCACGGCGTTCATCGGCGCGGCCGGGGCTTCGGCGGCAGCGGGGGGCGCGGGCGGGGCGGCCGGCGCAGCGGCGGCCGGCTCGGAAGCGGCCTGGGCGAAGGCGGTGCCCGGCAGGCTGACCGTCAGGACGAAGCCGGCCAGCAGGGCCGCGAGGGACTTGGCTGCCCACGAGCGGGTTTTGGTGGTGTGTTGCATGGTCTTGTGACTCCAGAGGAACGAACTCGCGCGGCGCTCCTGCCGCACTCGTGGGAAAAAGGGGAAGGGTCTGAAGAGGAGGGCGGCTTCAGCGCGCTCAGTCGAGCTTCCAGACGTACTCGACGTCGACGGTGGCGCCCACAGGGCGGCCGTTCTCGTCGGTGCCGGCGCTGAAATTGCACTGGCCCAGCTTGGACAGCGCCAGCCGGTCGAGCATCTTGTGTTCGCGCGAGGGACCCGCCGAACGGATGACTTCCGATTTCGCCAGCTTGCCATCGGCGCCCACGGTGAAGCGGATGACGCTGGTGCCGGTGGCCTCGGCGCGCTGGGCGGCAGGCGGGTAATCCTCGGGCCGGGGGGCGCAGCTGCTCGCGTTGGTGAGTGCCGGCTTGGCAGCCACGCGCGGCGGGGCGGGCGGGGCCGGGGGCGCCGCCACGGGCGGCGGCTGGATGAACACGGGCGGTGCCGGCGGGGGCGCCACGGTGGTGGTGGTGATGGTGGGTGCCGGCGTGGGCGGCGGGTTCACGTTCACTTCGGGCGGCGGCACGAAGGAAGGCGGGGGCGGCGCGAACTTCGGCGGCGGGGGCAGGTTCTCGGGCGGCGGCGGCTCTTCCCGCTTCACCTCTTCGATGATCTTGGTCTCGATGGGGGCCTTGATCACGTCGACGAGCTGCTGCGCCAAGCCGTTCACGAGGGCCCAGCCCAGCACGGCATGCAGCCCCAGCACCACGCCGAAACCCACGAGGTGCTTGTTTGGTTTGCGTTCTTGACCGAAATCCACTCAATCCTCCACCCGGCACATGCACCCTCGAGGGGCGCACAAGCCGGTGTATTCAAACTACAGCCCCTGGGGCCGCCCCAAGCCGATGCGGCCAAGGCGCGGGACTATATCGCGAAGCGGCACCTCACTTACCCGGGGCCGCACCCTAGACGAGGGGGCCAGATTCCAGTAGCACCCGCGCTGGGCAACACCCGGTTGCAAGATTGAGGCCATGATAAATGAACCGCCGTTTCATTGACCTGCCAGCGCGATGAGCTGCTGCAAGGCCTGCCGTGGTGCGCCGGGCTGGTCGCAGGTGATGCGGGCCTGCACCGAAGTTGAGCGCAGCCAGGTGATCTGACGCTTGGCCAGTTGCCGCGTGGCGGCGATGCCTTCGTCGCGCAGCGCCTCCAGCCGGCCCGCTTCCAGGGCCTGCCAGGCCTGGCGGTAGCCCACGCAGCGCATCGAAGGCAGTTCGGGGCTGAGGTCGCCGCGCTGGCGCAGCGCACGAACCTCGTCCAGGAAGCCGGCCGCGAGCATGGCGTCGAAGCGTACGGCAATGCGTTGATGCAGCCAGGCGCGTGATTGCGGCTCCAGCGACACCATAGGCAGGCTTTCCGTCTGGCCCGAAGAGGCCGCACCGGCCGCGCGCCCCTGCTGCCACGCCGACAAGGGTCGGCCGCTCACGCGCCAGACCTCCAGCGCGCGCTGGATGCGCTGCGCGTCGGCGGGTGGCAGCCGGGCGGCAGTGGCTGGGTCCACGCGGGCGAGTTCGGCGTGCAGCGCCGGCCAGCCCTGTGCCGCGGCTTCGGCGTCCAGTGCGGCACGCACGGCGGGGTTGGCGGGCGGCATCTCGTCCAGGCCCTCGCGCAAGGCCTTGTAGTAGAGCATCGTGCCGCCCACCAGCAGCGGCAGGCGGCCCCGGGCCTGGATCTGTTCGATGAGCGCTTGCGCCTCGGCCACGAAGCGCGCGGCGCTGTAGGCCTGCAGCGGGTCGAGGATGTCGATGAGATGGTGCGGCACTGCGGCACGCTCGGCCGCGCTGGGCTTGGCGGTGCCGATGTCCATGCCGCGGTAGACCAGCGCCGAGTCGACGCTGACGATCTCCAGCGGCACGCGTTCGGCCAGCGCCAGCGCCAGCGCCGTCTTGCCCGAGGCCGTAGGCCCCGCCAGGCACAGCGCGCGTGGCTTCATGGTGCAGCCGCGCGCGCAGGCGCCAGCGGCAGCGCAGGCGGCAGGCGCTGCACCAGCGTCCACGCCACGGCGCAGGTGAGCAGCGCCCAGAAACCCAGGCCGTAGGCCAGCGGGCGCACCGTGCCGTCCAGCGCCACGCCCAGCCACAGGCCGATGCCGAAGGCCACCAGGGCCAGCACCAGCCCGGCCAGGGCCGAGGCCGCCCCCGCCGCCTGCGGAAAGGGCCCCACCACGCCGGCCTGCCCGCAGGGCTGGTGGATGCCGTGGCCGAAGGCGTACAGGCACTGCGGCAGCAGCACGGCCCACAGCGCCTGCACGCCCGCCGCTGCGGCGCCGGCGAACAGCAGGCCCGCCGCCAGCGTGAAGACAGCACCGCGCGCCACCGACCCGGCCATGCCGTGGCGTGGTATCCAGCGCCGGCACAGCAGCGTGCCGGCCAGGTAGCTGAGCGAGCCCAGCGCCATCGCAGCGCCATAGGCCGCGGGCGAGAGGCCGAGCACGTCCATGTAGACGAAGGACGAGGCCGCCAGCAGCGTGAACAGGCCGCCGTAGGTGCAGGCCACCAGCAGCGCCCAGGCCAGGAACACGCGGTGCCGGCCGATGGTCGCCCAGCGGCGCAGCAGCGGCCCGGCGCGGGTGGCGTTGGGGTCGGGCCGGGGCAGGGTTTCCGGCAGCCGCCAGGCGATGAAGCCCAGCGTGAGCGCGGCCACGGCGGTCACCAGCACCAGCGGACCGCGCCAGCCCAGCGCGGCGGCCGCGAAGCCCCCCGCCAGCGGCCCCAGCAGCGCGATGACGCCCAGCCCCGAGAGCGCCAGCGCCATCACTTGCGCGCCTTCCACGGGCTCGTAGAGGTCACGCACGATGGCGCGCGCGCACACCACGGCAGCGGCTAGCGCGGCGCCCTGCAGCGTGCGCCACAGCACCAGCGCCTCGATGCTGCCGGCCAGCGCGCAGCCGGCGCTGGCCACCGTGTGCAGGGCCAGCCCGGCCAGCAGCACGGGGCGGCGGCCGATGCGGTCGGACACCGGGCCCCACACCATCTGGCCCAGGCCGAAGGCCAGGATCAGGGCCGACATCGTGAGCTGCGCGCTGCTCATCGGGGCGCCGAGGGCGGCCGTCAGCATGGGCAGGGCCGGCAGGTAGACGTCGGTGCTGACCGGCTGCAGCCCCAGCAGCAGCGACAGCGCCAGTGCGGCCAGCCAGGGGGCCACGCGGGGTGGCAGGGTGGGCGCGTTGGGCAGGTTCGGGGGCATGCCGGCCGAGGTTATCAGGCACCGCCGGCCGCGCTTCGTCGCCCTGCGGCCGCAGCCTGTCGCACGGGGCTGCCGGCAGCCGCGGCCGTGGGCATCATGGCGGCTGTTCGAGAACGGAGATGTGCGATGTCTGTGCGGAAGCTCGGTGGGGCGCTGGCGGTGGCCGCAGCCTGTGTGCAGGGTGCCTGGGCCCAGGGCACGATGTTCAAGGAGCCGGCGCTGGAGGCGCTGTACCAGGCTGAACAGCACGAAGAGCTGCTGCGCACCGCCACCCCGCGCCTGGCCGCCCGGCCCGACGATGCCCAGGCCGTGCTGGCCTTGGCCATGGCGGCGCTGGCTCGCAACAACGCCGCCACGCGCCAGCAGGCGCTGGACGCTGCCGCCGCCTGCGTCGAGAAGCAGCCGCAGGCCGCCCCCTGCCACTACGCCCAGGGCGTGGTGCTGGGCGTGCAGGCCATGAGCGAAGGCCTGATGAAGGCCGCGCGCAGTGCCGGCACCGTGCGCCAGGCGCTGATCACGGCCCAGACGATCGAGCCCGCCTGGTATCCGGCGCGCAGCGCGCTCGTGGAGTTCTACCTGCTGGCCCCCGGCATGATGGGCGGCAGCACCAGCCAGGCCGCCGAACTGGCGCGCGGCGCACCCACGCCCGAGCAGGTGCGGGCGCTGGAAGCGCGCATCGCGATGAACGACCGCCGCTTCGAAGATGGTTTGAAGCTGCTGGCCAGCCTGCCTGCCGCGCTGCCGCCGGCGCTGGCCGAAGACGTGCGGGGCTGGGGCGTGCAATGCGCGCTGGGCATGGCCAACGCCGGCCAGGCGGCGGCTGCCTTGCCGGCGGTTGAAAAGCTGGTGCGTGAACACCCCGAGCATGCCGGCCCCGTCTTCGCGCTGGCCCGCGTGCGTGCCGAAGCCGGCCAGCACGAAGCGGCCGTGGTGCTTTACGAGCAGGCCGCCAAGCTGCGCGGTGCCCATGAGTTGCCGGTGGCCTGGCGCCTGGGCATTTCGCAGCAGCAGCTGGGGCGCACCGAGGCGGCGCGTGCTTCCTTCCAGCGTTTCGTGGCCGCGGGCAAGGGCCACAAGACCTCGCTGGAAGACGCCCGCAAGCGCCTGGCGCAGCTGGGCACCTAGGCAGCCCCAGCCCCGCTGCGCTGCGGGGCTGGGCTAGAAGCGTTCGTCGTCGCGCAGGTAGCGCCACTGCCCGGGCGGCAGCGGGCCTAAAGCCACGCTGCCGATGCGCACGCGTTTCAGGCCCAGCACCTCCAGGCCCACCAGCTCGCACATGCGTCGTATCTGCCGCTTGCGGCCTTCGCGCAGCACGAAGCGCAGCTGGTCTTCGTTCTGCCAGCTCACGCGTGCCGGGCGCAGCTGCACGCCGTCCAGTTCCAGGCCGTGGCGCAGGCGTTCCAGGGCTTCGTCGGGCAGCCGGCCCTCGCCGGTGTAGGCTACGCGCACCAGGTATTCCTTCTCGACGCGGGTTTCGTCGCCGATCAGGCGCTTGGCGATGCGGCCGTCCTGCGTGAGCACGAGCAGGCCCGTGCTGTCGATGTCCAGCCGGCCGGCGGGCGCCAGGTGGCGCAGGTGGCCGCCCTGGAATTCGATGCCCGAGCTGTCGCCCTCCCAGCGGTTGGCGCGCGTCACCAGCACCGAGGCCGGCTCGTGCCCGTCTTCGGCCTGGCCGCTGACGTAGCCGATGGGCTTGTGCAGCAGCACGGTCACGCGGCGCAGCTGTTCGGCGCGCGCGCGCGGGTCGATCTCGATCACGGCATCGCTGCGCGCGCGCTGGCCCAGCACCGCCACGCGGCCGTCCACGCGCACCCAGCCGGCCTCGATCCACTCGTCGGACTCGCGGCGCGATGCCAGGCCGCGGTCGGTCATCAGCTTGGCCACGCGCAGGCCTTCGGCATGCGGGGCCGTCGCTGCCGGCGCGGCGGGGCGAGCAGCAGCGGCGACGGGCCGCTCCGGCGGCGGGGCAGGCCGGGGCGGGCGCGGTGGGCGATCAGCGCGATCGGGGCGCGCAGAGCGCTCAGGCCGCTCCGCACGCTCAGGCCGCACGGGCCGCTCAGCACGCTCAGGCCGCTCCTGGCGCTGCGGCGGGCTGCCAGGCTCGGCCCGGGCAGGGCGGCTGGGCCTTGCTGCCGCAGGCGGCACGGGCGGCGCAGCGCCAGGGGCCGGGGTGCGTGGTGCACCGTAGCCGCGCACGGGCGGCCTGAAGGGGTCGCGCGCCGGGGCACGCGCCTTCACACGGATCTTGGGGCGTTCTGTCATGGCGCGATTGGAGCATGGGCCCGGCCGCTGCCTGCGCTGGCAGCCGGCCTGTGCCTGCAGGCCGTGTGAGGAAAGGCTATCGTGGCGCGACCCATAGGCAAAGGAGACCCGTGATGTCGCTGCACCTGCATGGCCGTCTGGCGCTGCTTGCCGGGCTGCTGGCCCTGGGCCTGTGCTTGTCGCCCCTGGCGGCCCGTGCCGCACCGCCGCTGCCCCCGGCTGTGCAGAACGAACTCGACCGTGCCGTGCTGGCCTACGAATCGGGGCGTCTCGGCCCGGCGCAGGCGGCTTTCGAAGCGATGGCCCGGCGCCGCGTGCCGGCTGCCGAGTTCAACCTGGCCGTGATGCACATCCGCGGTGAAGTGCCCCGGCCCGACCTGAAGCGCGCGCGCCAGCTCTTGCAGCGCTCTGCCGAGGGCGGCTTCGTCACCGCCCAGGTGATGCTGGGCCAGGCGCTGGAAAGCGGCGAACTCGGCCCGCGCGACCTCGCGCTGGCCCACCGCTGGTACGAGGTGGCTGCCGAAGCCGGCAGCGTCGAGGCCCAGGTGGCCATGGGCACCGCCCACTACCTGGGCCGCGGCCTGCCCAAGGACCCGGCCCGCGCCGTGCACTGGTTCCGCGAGGGCGCCAAGGGTGGCGACGTCGGTGCGATGTACCTGCTGGCATCGATGTACGAGCAGGGTGATGGCGTCGAGCGCGACCTGCGGCTGGCGCGCTACTGGTACGCCATCGCGGCGCAGCACGGCGACGAGATCGCGCCGGCCAAGGTCAAGCAGATGGATGCGCTGCTGGCTTCGGTGCCCGGGTGAGGCGTGCTACAGCACCACCTTCACCATTGGGTGTGAACTGAGCGCGCGGTACAGGTCGTCCAACTGCTCGCGGCTGGTGGCCGTGATGGTGAGCGTCAGCCCCAGGTAGTTGCCGGCCTTGCTGGGCCGTCGTTCCACGGTGGTGGCGTCGAAGCCCGGGTCGAACTGCAGGGCCACGGCGACCATCGCCGCCTCGAAGCCCTCGGCTTGCAGGCCCATCACCTTGATGGGAAAGGCGCTGGGGTACTCGATCAGGCTCTGGCGGTCGTCTTCCATCGTGGCCCTGCCTTCAGACCACCATGGTCTGCTTGGCGCGCTGGTAGGCCTCGTACAGGCGCGCATACACCGGGCCGGGCTTGCCGCGCAGCGCGCCGTGGCCCACGGGTTCGCCGTCGATGTGCGTGACCGGCAGGACTTCCTTCGTCGCCGAGCTGAGCATCACCTCGTCGGCGGCACGCACGTCGGCCTCGGAGAGGGGGCGCAGGTTGTAGGCGATGCCGCAGTCCTCGCACAGCTCGCGCAGCAGCTCGTAGCGTATGCCTTCCAGCACATGGTCGCTCTTCGGCGGGCCCAGCAGCGCGCCTTCGTGCGCCACCCACACGTTGCTGGCGGCGGCTTCCGTCAGCCAGCCGTCGCGGAACATGATGGTCTCCACCGCGCCGTGGTCCGCCGACATCTGCCGCGCCAGTACGTTGCCCAGCAGGCTGATGCTCTTGATGTCGCCCCGCTCCCAGCGGAAATCGCGTGCCGTGGTGCAGGCCACGCCGGCGTGGCGCTGCTCGGCGCTGGCCGCCTTCATCGGGTTGGCCATCATGAAGACCGTGGGCACCAGGCCGGCAGGCATGACGTGGTCGCGCGGGGCCACGCCGCGCGTGATCTGGATGTAGACCAGCTGGTCCGCCGCGCCCGTGGCCTCGGCGGTAGAAGCCACCAGCCGGCGGCACAACCGCAGCCACTCTTCCGGCGTGTGCGGGTTGGCGATGCGCAGCTTGCCCAGCGAACGCGCCAGGCGCGCGAGATGTTCTTCGAAGCGGAAGAGCCGCTGGCCGTAGACGGGCACCACTTCGTAGATGCCGTCGCCGAAGATGAAGCCGCGGTCGAGCACGCTCACCTTGGCTTGAGACAGGGGCAACACGTCCCCGTTGAGGTAGACCAGGGCGTCGTTCATCGGCAAGCCTCCAGGGTGCGCGGAAATTGTGGCACGCGGGCTGGCGCGCGCTGCGGCGTAGCGGCTACTGGATCCACAGCCGGATGGCGTCCCAGGCGCGGCCGAAGATGCCTGCCAGCGGCACCGGTTCCAGCACCGTCAGCGGCACGCGCGCCACCGCAGTGCCGCCGGCGGTGGTGACGACGATGCTGCCGACGTTCTGGCCAGCCGTGAGCGGGGCCACCAGGGGGTCGGTGCGCTCCACCGTGGTCTTGAGCTTGTCGCCTTCGCCCTTGGGCACGGTGACGAACAAGCCGCCCGCGGCACCCAGGCGCGCCTCGTTGGCCGTGCCCTTCCACACCGGCACCGTGGCCACGGCCTTGCCGGCTTCGAACAGGCGCACGGTGTCCCAGGCCTGCCAGCCCCAGTTGAGCAGCTTCTGGCTTTCGCCGGCACGGGCCTCGCGGCTGGCGGTGCCCAGCACCACGCTCACCAGGCGGCGCTTGCCGGCGGGGGTGTCGCGCACGGCGCTGGCCACCAGGCAGTAGCCGGCGGCTTCGGTGTAGCCGGTCTTCATGCCGTCGACGCTGGGGTCGCGGCCCAGCAGCAGGTTGCGGTTGTCCTGCTTGATCCTGTTGTAGGTGTACTCGCGAAGGCTGTACAGCGGGTAGTGCTCGGGGTGCTCGGTGATGATGCGTGCGGCCACCAGCGCCACGTCGCGTGCGCTGCTGTAGTGGCCGGCTTCCGTGAGGCCTTCGGGGTTCCTGAACTGCGTGTTCTTCAGGCCCCAGGCCTGGGCCTGGCGGTTCATCATCGCGACGAAGTTCTCCACGCTGCCGGCCACGCCTTCGGCCAGTGCCACCGTGGCGTCGTTGCCGCTTTGCACGATCATGCCGCGCAGCAGTTCGGCCACCGTGGGCGTCATCGTGGTGTCGATGAACATCAGGCTGCCACCAAGCTTGCGCTGGTCCCAGGCGCGCACCGAGACGGGCAGCTTCTGGTCGAGCGCCAGCTTCTTGTCGCGAACGGCGTTGAACACGAGGTAGGCCGTCATCAGCTTGGTCAGCGAGGCCGGCTCGGCCTGGGCGTCGGCATCACGCTCGGCCAGCACCTGGTTGCTGTTGACGTCGACCAGGATGTACTGGCGGGCCGCAATTTCAGGGGGCAGCGGAAGTTGCGCGTGGGCCAGTGCGGTGAAGGCGAGAAGAACGAAGGAGAGCAGCAGTTTCATGAAGATGCAGTGTCGGCGCGGGCCAGCCACGCCGCCGTGACGATGCGTTTGAGGACGGGCAATTGCCCGTGGAAGAAATGGCCGGCGCCAGGCAGCACCATCACTGGCAGGGCGGCAGGCCGGGCCCAGTCGAAGACGGCCGCCAGCGGCACCACGTCGTCGAGCTCGCCATGAATGACCAGCGTGTCTTCAGGCACCGGCGCCATCACAAAGTTCCGTACCGCGGGGCCTACCAGCACCAGGCGCTCGGCGCCCTGGCCCTCGGGCAACTGCGCGGCGGCCTGGCTGGCCACGTAGCCGCCGAAGGAAAAACCCGCCAGCACCAGCGGCTGGCCGGCGGCGCGTTCGGCCTGCACCACGGCCAGCGCGTCGCTGACTTCGCCGCGGCCCTCGTCCCACTGGCCTTCGGAGGCGCCGATGCCGCGGAAGTTAAAGCGCACGCAGCGGTAACCCAGGCCCACGAAAGCCCGCGCCAGGGTCTGCACCACCTTGTTCTGCATCGTGCCACCATGCAGCGGGTGCGGGTGGCACACCACCGCCAGGCCGCGCACTGGCGTGCCGGCGGGCGGCCCGTCCACGGCGGCTTCGATGCGGCCGGCCGGCCCGGCCAGCAGCAGGCTTTGGGTGGCAGCGTTCATCGCGCTGCGTTCAGCGGCCGACGCTGGGCGGCAGCAGCAGGCGTTCGACGACGCGGCCGTTCTTGAGGTGTTCTTCGACGATCTCGTCGAGGTCGCTCTTGTCGACGAAGGTGTACCAGGTCTCTTCGGGGTAGACCACGGCCACGGGGCCGCCGGCGCAGCGGTCCAGGCAACCCGCCTTGTTGATGCGCACGCCACCAGGGCCGGCCAGGCCTTCGGCCTTGACGCGCGACTTGCAGTGGTCGAAGGCGGCCTGCGCGTCGTGCTGGGCGCAGGCGGCTTCGCCGTTCTTGCGCTCGTTCAGGCAGAAAAAGACGTGGTGCTTGTAGTAGCTCATGCGCGCAATTGTAGGCAGCGCCCAAGCACGGAAGGCCCTACGCGAAGCACGCGCCTCAGCGCTGCGCCCTCTCGTCTGGCGCGCCCAGGCGGCTCAGCAGCCACAGCATGGCCGCGTAGGGCCACAGCCAGCCCACCCACTGGGCCAGCCCGTGGAAACGCACGAAACGGCCCTGTTCCCAGGCCATCAGGCTCTGCGCGAAGTAGGGGTCGGCCGGGGCTTGTGCCATGCCCACCACCAGGCCGCTCAGCACCACCAGCGCCAGGCCGCGCACCACGCGCCGCGGCACGGGCGCCAGCAGCAGGCCCAGCACGAGGCCCAGCACCAGCCCGGGCCCGGCCGTGGGCGTGAGCCAGGCCAGGCCGTGCGGCGGGCCGAAGTTCAGCAGCGTCGACAAGGCCATGCCGGCCGTGCCCAGCGCCAGCGCGCCCGCGGCGGCGACGATGCGGCGCCAGCCTGCCGGCATCACGCTGTAGGCCAGCAGCGTGGGCCCCAGCAGGCCCAGTGCCACGATGAACACCTCGCTCAAGGGCTGCAGCGGTGGACGGGGCGGCCCCGTGGTCGCCAGCAGCGCGTGCGCCGTTTCCGCCCAGGGCACGCCCTCCAGCAGCGCCGCCAGCACTTCGCGCAGCTTCTCGCCCACTTGGCCCAGGCCCAGCGGCAGCGGTGCAGGGAACAGCAGGCCCACCGGCCACAACGCCAGCAGCGCCAGCGCGCCGGCGCTGTCGCGCGCGAACCAGCGTGCGCGCAGGGCCTGCCAGCGCCCCACCAGCCCCAGCGCGTGGCCGGCCAGGGCCAGCAGGGCCCCCAGCGCGGCGCCGGCGGTGTTCAGCAGGAAGTCTTCCAGCGCCGGCACGCGCCGGGGCAGGAACTGCTGCAGCAGCTCGGTGCCGTAGGACAGCAGTGCAGGCAGGGTCAGCGCCAGCAGCAGTGCGGGCCACGTGCTCCAACCGCTGCGCCGCAGCGCAATGCACAGCAGCGCCCCCAGCGGCAGGTAGCCCAGCAGGTTGCTGGTGCGGTCGAAGTCGTCCTGCCAGCGTGTCCAGGGCAGGGTGGTCAGCGCCAGGAAGTCCTGCCCGGGCGGCCAGCGCCAGCCTTCGAAAGGAAAGAGGCTCGCATACACCACCAAGGCCGCGTAGACCGCGGCCAGCGGCGTGGCCGAGCTGCGGTGGCGTGCGTGGGTGGGCAGCCGCTCAGGCATGCCAGCGCTAGAAGGGCTTCACGACGACCAGCACCACGATCACGGCAAACAGCAGCACCGAGACTTCATTGAAGACGCGGAACCACTTGTGGCTGCGCCGGTTGGACAGTTGCTCGAAGCTGCGCAGCAGGCCGCGGCACATGTGGTGGTAGCCGATGACGCCCACCACCAGCAGCAGCTTGGCGTGCATCCAGCCGCCGCCGATGCCGTACACCAGCCACAGCACCAGCCCCAGCGCGATGGCCGGCACCATCAGCAGGCTGCTGAAGCGGTAGAGCTTGCGGGCCATCAGCAGCAGGCGTTCACGCTCGGCGTGGCTGTCGGCCGGCACCATGGCCAGGTTCACGAACAGGCGTGGCAGGTAGAAGAGGCCGGCGAACCAGCTGGCCACGAAGACGATGTGGAAGGCCTTGACCCAGAGATAGCTGCTGCTCATCGCAACATTATCCAGGCCGCGTTCAGGCCAAAAAAAGCCCCGGTACTAGACCGGGGCGGGTAAGCCTTATCGCTGTCATCACGCTAAGGCACCTGCTCAGGGAGGAAAAGCAGGGGACGACAGCCTCGCGGCTATCATCCAATAACCACTTTATCAGATGTCAATACGCTGTGTGCCGCGTTTTCCCGGGCATTTCAGCGGTCCTTCACGGCACCGGAGCCCCGCTTGATCACGCCCCCGCCTTACCCCAGCAGCCGGCCGCGCCGCCTGCGCCGCGATGCCGGCATCCGCGCCCTGGTGCGTGAACACCGGCTGGCGCCTGAAGACTTCATCCTGCCGGTGTTCCTGTTCGACGGCGACGGCCCGCCGCAAGACGTGCCCAGCATGCCCGGCGTGCAGCGTCTCAGCCTGAACGGCGTGCTGGCGCAGGCCGAGGCCTGTGTGCAGCTGGGCGTGCCCGTCATCGCGCTGTTCCCGGTGATTGCCGGCCACCTCAAGACGCCCGATGGCGTGGAAGCCACCAACCCCGAAGGCCTGGTGCCGCGGGCCGTGCGCGCGCTGAAAGACCGCTTTCCGGGCCTGTGCGTGCTGACCGACGTGGCCCTGGACCCCTACACCAGCCACGGCCAGGACGGCCTGCTCGACGACACCGGCTACATCGTCAACGACAGCACCGTGGCCATGCTCACGCGGCAGGCCCTGACGCAGGCCGCGGCGGGCGTGGACATCGTGGCGCCCAGCGACATGATGGACGGCCGCATCGGCGCCATCCGCAGCGCGCTGGAGGCCCACGGCCAGGTGCACACGCGCATCATGGCCTACAGCGCCAAGTACGCCAGCGCCTTCTACGGCCCTTTCCGCGATGCCGTGGGCAGCGCCGGCAACCTGGGCAAGGCCGACAAGAAGGTCTACCAGATGGACCCCGGCAACAGCGACGAAGCCCTGCGCGAAGTGGCGCTGGACATCGCCGAAGGCGCCGACATGGTGATGGTGAAGCCCGGCATGCCCTACCTGGACATCGTGCGCCGCGTGAAGGACGAGTTCCGCGTGCCCACCTTCGCCTACCAGGTGAGCGGCGAATACGCCATGCTGAAGGCCGCCGCCGCCAACGGCTGGCTCGACCACGACGCGGTGATGATGGAAAGCCTGCTGGCGTTCAAGCGCGCCGGGGCCGACGGCATCCTCACCTACTTCGCGCTGGACGCCGCGCGCCTGCTGGCGCGGCGCTAGGCCGGGCCCGGCGCGCTGCAACAGGCACGGCCGCAGGATGCGCATCTTCCACGTCAGGGCCGAGCAGTTCGTTGAACTGCCGGGTCTGCCCGAGACGCTGCCCGGCGAGGGCTTCCTCTGGGTGGGCAGCGCGCGGCGCGAGTTCGAGGTGGGCTCACCCGAGATTCAGGCCGCGCTGCAGCGCTGGACAGGCGGGCAACTCGTGGACCTGCACGTCTCGGACCTGTTGAACAACCAGCTGCCCAGCCATTTCGACTACACCTCGTGGTACGACGTGCTGGTGTTCCGCAGGCTGGCCGCCGGGGCTGGCAGCGCCGGCAAGTTCTTCGGCGAAGAGCAGGGCACGCTGAGCACGGCGCGCGAGGCGCTGGCCGCCATCGACACCAGCCCGGTGGGCTTCGCGGTCTTCGACCGTGTGCTCGTCACCGTGCACCCCACCGACTGCGCCGTGCGCGACTACTTCGCCCAGCGCCTGGGCGGGCTGGCCGGCAACGGCGAGCCGCGCGCCAACACGCGCCTGCCCGTGCACCCGGCCGACCTGATGCTGCGCATGGTGAACCACATGGTCGACAGCTACCTCGACCTGCGCCGCCTGCTCACGCGCCAGCTCGGCACGCTGCAAAGCCAGCTGCTCGACCCGCGCAGCCGCTTCAACGACTGGCAGGTGCTCCTGGAGTCGCGCAATGCGCTGCACTCGCTGGAAGACATCTGCGAAGACCAGCGCAGCGCCATGCAGGAGTGGATAGACGCGCTCGACGAATGGCCCGACGAGGCCGACGCGCACAGCCGGCGCGAGCGCGAGCTGCTGCGCGTGCGCTCGCGCGACGTGCTCGAGCACATCGAGCGCGTGCTGGGCCACGTGCGGCGGCTGGAGCACAGCGCCGAGACCGCCGTGCAGATGCACTTCAGCGCCCTGGGCCACCGCACTAACGACATCATGCGCACGCTGACGGTGCTGACGGCCATCTTCTTGCCGCTGAACCTCATCACCGGCTTCTTCGGCATGAACTTCGACGGCCTGCCTCTCATCCACGAAGCCACCGGCGCCTGGGTGGCGCTGGGGCTGATGGCGCTGGTGGGCGTGGGCCTGCTGGTCTTCTTCCGCAGCAAGCGCTATCTGGACGGGGGGCAGCGCTAGACCTGTCTCGGCCTGGACCTGCTGCCCGGCAGCTGATGCCCTACAGCTGCCGGTTCCTCGCCAAGGGCGGGTTGCGCTCGAAGTAGCGCTTGATGCCGGTGGCCAGCGCGTCCACCAGCTGGGCGCGGAAGGCGGGGTCGCGCAGCAGGGCCTCTTCCTCGGGGTTCGAGATGAAGGCGGTTTCCACCAGGATGCTGGGGATGTCTGGCGCCTTCAGCACCGCGAAGCCGGCCTGCTCGACCCTGGGCTTGTGCAGCCGGCCCACGCGGCCGATGCGCGTGAGCACTTCCTGGCCCAGCTTGAGGCTGTCTTTGATCTGCGCCGTGGTGCTCATGTCGAGCATGGCGCTCAGCACCTGGCGGTCGCGCACCTGGGCGATGTTTACGCCACCCACCTGGTCGGCCTGGTTCTCGCGCTGCGCCATCCAGCGCGCCGCGCTGCTGGTGGCGCCGCGCGTGGAGAGCGCGAAGACGCTGGCGCCGCGGGCCTCGCGCCGGTAGAAGGCATCGGCATGGATGCTGACGAAGAGGTCGGCCTGCACGCGCCGCGCCTTGCGCACGCGCTCGTGCAGGGGCACGAAGAAGTCGGCATCGCGCGTCATCATCACGCGCATGCCGGGCACGGCGTTCAGGCGGTTGCGCAGCGCCAGGGCCACGGCGAGCACGACGTCTTTTTCGCGCAAGCCCGTGGGGCCGATGGCGCCGGGGTCTTCGCCGCCGTGGCCGGGGTCGAGCGCGACGATGATGAGGCGCTCCACGCGCTGGCGCTCGCTGGCGGTGGGCGCGGGCGGCGGCGTGACGGCGGCGAGGGCCGGGCTTGCTGCGGGGGTGGCTGCGGGGCCTGCGGGCGTGGCTGCCGTTGCGGTGCCGGTGCCCGCGCTGGCAGCAGCGTCTGGCGGCAAGCTGCCCCCCAGCGCCAGCGTGGAAGCCGAGGCCGCGGGCCCGGGCCGCTCGATACGGGCGATGAGCGCGCCCAGCGCATCGGGCCCGCCCGGCAGCGCACGCTGGTCTTCGCGTTCGCGCACCAGGGCCAGCAGCGGGTCGGCTTCCTGCACCGGGTAGAGGTCGAACACCAGGCGCTGCCGGTAGCTGGCCACGGGCGCCAGCGCGAACTGCTGCGGCTGCACCGGCTGCTTCAGGTCGAACACCAGCCGCACCACACGCGGCTGGTACTGGCCCACGCGCACGCCGGCGATATAGGGGTCGTAAGGGCGCACCTGGCCCACCAGTTCGCGCAGCGCCGGGTTCAGCTCCAGGCCTTCGATGTCCACCACCAGGCGGTCGGGCGCAGGCACCAGCTGGTGGCTGGCCGTCAGCACTTCGTCGCTTTCGATGGTGACGCGGGTGTAGTCGCGGGCCGGCCACACGCGCACCGCCAGGATGGCCGCGCCAAAGGCCAACTGCGGCGCGCCCAGCAGCAGCACCAACTGCCCGGCACCCCGCAGCAAGGCGCGGCGTGGCGGCAGGGCGGGTGGGTGGCGCGGCTTCATCTACAGCAGCGCCAGCCCACGTGGCGTGAGGGCATCCAGGCGCACGCTGCGCACATCGGCGGTGCCGGCTTCCAAGTGCATGCGCAGGTCGGCCAGCGGCAGCACCGCAGCCGCGTGTTCAGGCCACTCCGCCAGCTTCAGGCCAGGGCCGGCGAACACCTCGCGAAAGCCGGCATCGGCCCATTCACGCGCATCGGTGAAGCGGTAGAAGTCAAAGTGTGCGGCAGTGCCCTGGCGCAGCTCGTAGGGTTCCATCACGGTGTAGGTGGGGCTCTTGATGCGGCCCTGCACGCCCAGCGCGCGCAGCAGGTGGCGCACGAAGGTGGTCTTGCCGGCGCCGAGATGGCCGTGCAGTTCGATGTAGGCCTGGGCGACTTCGGGGCGCTGGGCCATGGCTGCGGCGCAGGCGGCGCAGTCGTCCTCGCTGGCCCAATGCAGCAGGCGGCTTCCTAGAATGGGCGCATGGCTGCAGGCGGCGTTCTCGGGCATCAGGAAGAGGGGCAGCCACTCGTGCAGCGGCTGCGGGTTTGGGCGCGTGAGCTGGGATTTTCACAGATCGGCATCAGCGGCATCGACCTCGCCTCGGCCGAAGCAGGGTTGAGCGCCTGGCTGGCGGCCGGCTTCCACGGCGGCATGGGCTACATGGCCCACCACGGGCTGAAGCGCGCGCGCCCGGCCGAACTGGTGCCGGGCACGGTTTGCGTCATCACCGCCCGCATGGACTACCTGCCGCGCAACGCGCCGCCGCAGTGGGCGCAGCAGGAATGGCAGGCCCTGGCCAGCCCGCAGCAGGCCGTGGTGTCGGTGTACGCGCGGGGCCGTGACTACCACAAGGTGCTGCGCCAGCGCCTGCAGCGCCTGGCCGAGCGCCTGGCGGCAGAGGTGGGGCCGCTGGGGCACCGCGTGTTCACCGACTCGGCCCCAGTGCTGGAGGTGGAACTGGCCACGCGCGCCGGCCTGGGCTGGCGCGGCAAGCACACGCTGGCCCTGCAGCGTGATGCGGGTTCGATGTTCTTCCTGGGCGAGATCTACCTCGACCTGCCCCTGCCGCTGGACGAACCCGCCAGCGCCCACTGCGGCAGCTGCCAGGCCTGCATCACCGCATGCCCCACGCAGGCCATCGTGGCGCCCTACCGGCTGGATGCGCGGCGCTGCATCAGCTATCTCACCATCGAACACGCCGGCAGCATTCCCGTCGAGTTCCGGCCCTTGATGGGCAACCGCATCTACGGCTGCGACGACTGCCAGCTGGCCTGCCCCTGGAACAAGTACGCCCAGCGCAGCCCGCTGCCCGATTTCGACGTGCGCGATGGCCTGCACGACACCACGCTGCTGCAGCTGTGGGCCTGGGACGAAGCCGAGTTCCTGCGCCGTACCGAAGGCAGCGCCATCCGCCGCATCGGCATCACGCGGTGGCGGCGCAACCTGGCCGTGGCGCTGGGCAATGCCTGGCGTGTGCAGGGCGATGCGGCCATCGCCCGGGCGCTGCAGGCGGCCTTGCTGCAGGCGGACGACCTTGTGGCCGAGCACATCCGCTGGGCGCTGGCGCAGCGCGCGGCCTGAGAGCGAACGGAGCGCGGGCGGACCGAGGTCGCGATTGCGGCCCAAGCCCCGCGTGCGATCAGGGGACCGCGCGTTCAGCCCGACCAGGCCCGCCACGCGGCCAGCCAGAAGGGCAGCGCCAGCATGCCGATCAAGGTGGATACCGTCACCAGCCCGGCCGTGTAGCCGCCGTGCCCGCCCATGCGCACGGCCAGCACATAGGCGCTGGAAGCCGTGGGCAGTGCGGCGAACGCCACTACCACCGCCTGCTGGGCCGCAGGCAGGCCGAGCGCCACCACCAGGGCCACCGCGAAGGCCGGCAGCAGGGCGTGGCGTATGGCCAGCAGCGCGGCCGCGAGCTTCGGTGCTTCCTTCAGCGCCCCCAGTTGCAGGCCGGCGCCCACCGCCATCAGTCCCAGGGGCAGTGCGGCGGCGCCCAGGCGCGAGAGGGTGGTTTCGGCCAGCGCCGGCAGGCGCAGGCCCAGCAGGTTGAACAGCAGCCCGGCCACGGTGGCCAGGATGAGCGGGTTGCGCAGCAGTTCGCGCGCATACCCGTGCCCGCCCTGGCGCGCCAGCGGCCACACCGCGGCCACGTTGGCCACCGGCACGCACACGGCGATGATCAGCGCCGTCCAGGCCACGCCTGGGGCCCCGGCCAGCCTTTCGGCCAGCGCCAGGGCCACGTAGGAGTTGAAGCGGAAGGCCGTCTGCGCCCCCGAGGCATGCAGCCGGGCGTCCACGCCCGGCCACCAGCGCAGGCTGTAGGCGAGCATCACGCCCAGCACGATGACGGCCAGCCCGCTGCCTGCCAGCGGCAAGGCACTGCCCGGTCCGATGGGGTGGCGCACGATGGCACCGAACAGCAGGGCCGGGAACAGCACGACGTAGACGAGACGCTCGACGCCGTCCCACAGCGGGCGGTTCAGCGGGGTGTAGCGGCAGAGCAGGAAACCGATGACGATGAGCGCAAAGTCGGGCAGCAGGAGCAGGGCATCGGCCATGCTGCGAGTATCGCGGAGGGTGCACGAGGCGCCCGTGCCCGTGCCCGCGCCTGCGGCCGGGCCTGGCGTCGGCAGTCCGGCACTGCGGAACGTTGAGACGCTGCGGTGCTCCAAAGGCCGCAGGCGAGCTTCCGCTCACGGGGCGCCCAGCCCCGCTCGGCAGCCCGCAGAAACCAAGGCAAGATACCTGGCATGAAACACCTTCCCCCCTTGCGACGCCGCCCTCTCGTGCTGGGCCTGCTGCTGGGGCTGGCGTTGGCCGCCAGCCGGCCCGCGCGGGCCCAGACCGCACCGCTGATGGTGGAAGGCCACCCCTTCGACAGGCGCGTGGTGCTGGCAGGCACCGAACTTCAGCTCAACGGCACGGGCGTGCGCGCGGTGGCCTGGTTCAAGGGTTATGCGGCGGCGCTGTACCTGCGCACCCCCACGCGCGACGCGGCGCAGGCGCTGTCGCAGCCCGGCCCGAAACGGCTGCAGCTGCGCCTGCTGCACACCGTGCCCGCGGGCGAGTTCGTCAGGGCCTTTCGCAAGGGCATCGAGCGCAACACGCCGGCGGCTGACTTGCCTGCCCTGGCCGAGCGCATCGACCGCTTCGCCGCGCTGGTGGACGCGCTGGGCGAGGTGCGCAAGGGCGATCTCGTCAACCTCGACCTTGAGCCGGGCAGGGGGACGGTCTTCAGCGTGAATGGCACACTGCGTGGTGAAGCCATTGTTGGCGAAGACTTCTTCGCCGCCTTGCTTCGCAGTTTCGTGGGCGACCGACCGTACGACAGCCGGCTGAAGTCAGGCCTGCTCGCCGGTACGGCCTGAGCCGCCCGGCCCCTTCGAAAAACCAGACGTCCCGGTCGCGTGCGGCCGCCGTCGAGATGGAGACCAAGAACATGCAACGCAAGACCTTCGGCGGCCTGCTGGGAGCTGCCTCTTTCGCGCTGGGCATGGCGCTGGCCCTGCCGCTGGCAGCCCAGGCGCAGCCCTACCCCAACAAGCCGGTGCGGCTGGTGGTGCCTTTCGCGCCGGGTGGCACCACCGACATCGTCGCCCGCGTGGTGGCCGAGAGGGCCAACCTGGCGCTGGGCCAGAACCTGGTGGTCGAGAACAAGGCCGGCGGTGGTGGCTCCATCGGCGCGCTGGAACTCATCCGCTCGGCGCCGGATGGCTACACGCTGGGCATGGCCACGGTGTCCACCACGGCGGCCAACCCGGCCATCAACAAGAAAATCGGCTACGACCCGCTGACCGACTTCACGCCCATCATCAACATCGCTGCCACGCCCAACGTCATTGCGGTGCACCCCAGCTTCCCGGCGCGTGACTACAAGGGCTTCCTCGCCGAGATCAAGAAGAACCCGGGCAAGTACAGCTTCGCCAGTTCGGGCACCGGCGGCATCGGTCACCTGCAGATGGAGCTGTACAAGAGCCTGACCGGTACCTTCATCACCCACATTCCCTACCGCGGTGCCGGCCCGGCCTTGAATGACACCGTGGCCGGCCAGGTACCCATCATCTTCGACAACCTGCCTTCGGCGCTGCCCTTCATCCGCGATGGGCGCCTCATTGCCATCGTGGTGGCGGCGCCCAACCGGCTGAGCCAGTTGCCCAACGTGCCCACCTTCAAGGAAGTGGGCCTGGAGCCCGTGAACCGCATGGCCTACTACGGCGTGCTAGGCCCCAAGGGCCTGCCGCGGGACATCGTCGACAGGGTCGCTGCGGCCATCAAGAAAACCGCCGAACTGCCCGAGGTGCGCAAGCGCATCGAAGACACCGGCTCGCTGATGATCCTGAATACGCCGGAAGAGTTCGCCAAGCAGATCCGCGCCGAGTTCGATGTCTACAAGGACGTGGTCGCCAAGCAGAAGCTCAAGCTGGAATGAGCTTTCGGGGCCGGTGCTGATCGGCCGTGATGGCTGAGCAGCCGGCCGTTGGTGAAGGAGGTGGCGATGGCGATGCCGTCGCCATAGACCGCTTCATCGAAGCCCTCTGGATCGAAGACGGCCTGGCGCCCTTGACGCTGGCGGCCTACCGCCGCGACTTGCGAGCGCTGGCCCTGTGGCTGAAGAAGCCGCTGGCCAGCGGCAGCGAGGCCGACCTGCTGGCCTACATGGCCCAGCGCCACGCCGGCACCCGCGCCACCACCGCCAACCGGCGGCTGACGGTCTTCAGGCGCTATTACCGCTGGGCCGTGCGCGAACGCCTGGTGGACACCGACCCCACGCTGCGCCTGCTGGCCGCCCGCCAGCCGCTGCGTGTGCCCAAGACCTTGAGCGAAGCGCAGGTCGAAGCCTTGCTGGCGGCCCCCGACACCAGCACCCCGCTGGGCCTGCGCGACCGCGCCATGCTGGAGCTGATGTACGCCAGCGGCCTGCGCGTGAGCGAGCTGGTGACGCTGAAGACCGTGCAGCTGGGCCTGGGCGAAGGCGCGCTGCGCGTCACCGGCAAGGGCGCGCGCGAACGGCTGTTGCCTTTCGGCGCCGAGGCGCAGCGCTGGATCGAGCAGTACCTGCTGCAGGCCCGTGCCGCCCTCCTGGGTGGCGCCGTCAGCGAGGCGCTTTTCGTCACGCGGCTCGGTGCCGGCATGTCACGCCAGATGTTCTGGCGCCTGGTGAAGCGCTACGCGCTGCAGGCCGGCGTGCGGGCGCCCCTGTCGCCGCACACGCTGCGCCACGCCTTCGCCACGCACCTGCTGAACCACGGGGCCGACCTGCGTGCCGTGCAGATGCTGCTGGGCCATGCCGACATCGGCACCACCACCATCTACACGCATGTGGCGCGTGAGCGGCTGCGGCAGTTGCACGCCCGCCACCACCCGCGCGGAGGCTGAGACACCGGCGCCGGTCTGTACAGCCAAGAAAAAAGGCCGGTCTTGCGACCGGCCTTCGTGCAAGGGCAGAAGCCCTGGCAATCAGAAGTTGTGGCGCACGCCAGCGGCGATAGACGTCGCCTTGCGGTTGGCAAAGCCGAAGTACGAAACGGCGCCGTTATCAACGGTTGTGTAGAAGCCGTACACCTTGGTGCGCTTGCTCAGGTTGTAGTTGTAGCCCAGCGTGAATTGGCTGGCGTCGCTGTTGCGGACGCGGCTCCAGTCGTCAGCAGAGCCATAGTTGGCGTGGAACTCAGAAGCGCCCATGGTGTACATCGCGGAGACTCGGTAAGCGTCACGCTTGCCTTGAGCACCTGCACCCTTGTCGTCGCTGCGCTGGAAGTAACCGCCCAGCAAGACAGGGCCCATCTCGTAGTTGGCGCGGATCGCGAACTGGCTGTCCTTGTCGCCGCTGTTCTTCTCGTAGCCAAAGCCCAGACCCAAAGCGCCCACGTTGTAGTTCAGCGCCAGACCAGTCACCTTGTTCGTGCTGACGCCTTCGCCTGCCGAGATCGACAGTTCCGCCGTCAGACCGCCGATGCTGGGCGTGGTGTAGGCGATGCTGTTCGCGTTCTGGCCGAGGTAGGTGTACAGCTTGTCTTCCGACGTGCCGGTGTCGTGGTTGTGATAGCTGATGTAGTCAGCGGTGGCGTAGTAGGCAGCGCTGGTCAGACGACCCAACTTCACGGATCCGAAGCCGCCCGACAGACCGACATAGGAGTCGCCAGCCCAGAACGGGGTTGCGGCAGTACCTGTGTCGACGTTGAAGCGATGCTCCAGCAGGAACTCAGCCTTCAAGCCCCCGCCCAGGTCTTCCGTGCCACGGAAGCCCAGACGCGAGGCGTTGTTTTGCAGAACCTTCTGGGAACCAACAACGCTGATGTTCTTCTGCGATTCGGCAGTCACGTTGACACGGCCATAAACGGTGACGCTGCTCTGCGCCAGGGCGCTGGTGGCGGCCACAGCCGACACGGCGGCAACAATCAGGGTTTTCTTCATGCGTTTCCTCACTGGGTGGTTGCGGTGCCGGCCAGATGCTTGTTCTTACCGACGACGAGTGTCAGTTTAGTGGCGAACTCCGGGCAAACCCGCCCTCGGGTCAGTTCGGATGCAGAAAGACGATTCCGGCGCAGCATCCGCGCAACACTTGCCCGCCCGCGGGCCGAAAAGCCCCTAGCGGCCCCTCAAGTGTGCGGGGGCTTCGAGGCGCCTGGCCAACAGCGACAGCGTGAGCGTCAGCACCAGGTACACGGCCGAGATGGCCAGGTAAGGCTCCCAGTAGCGCGAGTAGGCGCCCGCGACGGTGCGGGCCGCCAGCGCAAGCTCGGCCAGGCCGATGGCGCTGACGAGCGAGCTGTCCTTGATGAGCGTGATGCCCTCGTTCACCAGCGCCGGCACCATGCGGCGAAAGGCCTGAGGCAGCACCACGAAGCGCATGGCCTGGGTGTGGGTGAGGCCCACGCTGTAGGCAGCCTGGGTCTGGCCGCGGTGGATGCTCTGGATGCCGGCGCGGAAGATTTCGCTGATGTAGGCGCCGGCGTTCAGGCTCAGAGCCACGCAGCCGGAGAAGAACGCCCCGTGCTCCTGGCGGAAGCTGCGGGCCATCTCGCCGGCCAGCAGCAGGCCGTGGTCGGGGTGCACCAGCGCGGGCATCAGCGCGAAGTGCACCAGCAGAATCTGCACGAAGAGCGGCGTGCCGCGGAAGAAGGTGACGTAGGCCACCGTCACACCGCGCGCCAGCCCCAGCAGGCCGCGCCCGATGGCGCTGCGCGGGGGCGGGGCGTCTGAAGAACAACTGATGAGCCCGAAGACGATGCCCAGCATCAGGCCCACCGAGATGGCCACCAGCGTGAGCTTGATGGTCATCCAGACGCCGCTGATGAACAGCGGCGTGTAGCCGGACAGGATCTCCCAGCGAAGATCCACGCCCGGCCTTTCCGTGCAGGGGGCGGTTTACTTCGAGGCTGCCGATGCCGGCGCGGCGGCTTCGGCCGTGGCCGGCGGCGCGCCGAAGTACTTGGTGAAGATCTGGTCGTAGGTGCCGTCGGCCTTGATGGCAGCCAGGCCCTGGTTCACCTTCTGCAGCAGTTCGGTGTTGCCCTTCTTGATGGCGATGCCGTACTGCTCAGGCACGAACTCCTTGTCGGACACGGTCTTGAACTTGCCGCCCGGGTTGTTGGCCACGTAGTGGATGACCACGCCGTTGTCGGCCACCACGGCGTCGACGCCACCGGCTTCCAGTTCCTTCAGCGCCAGGGGCGTGCTTTCGAAACGCTTGATGTTGGTGTTGGTCTTGCCCAGCAGCTTGGTGACGGCTTCGTCACCCGTGGTGCCGGTCTGCACGCCCACCTTCAGCTTCTTCAGGTCGGCGAACTTGGCGACCTTGCTGCTTTCCTTGACGGCGATGAGCTGTTGCGCGTCGAAGTAGGGGTCGCTGAAGTCCATCGTGCCCTTGCGCTCTTCGGTGATGGTCACGGCCGAGACGACCATGTCGCGGTCGCCCTGCGCCAGCGCGTTGAAGATGCCTTCCCAGGGCGTGTTGACGAACTTCACCTCGAAGCCGGCCTTCTTCGCGATGGCCTGCACCACCTCGATGTCGAAGCCGACGATCTCGCCCTTCTCGTTCTGGCTTTCGAAGGGTGCATAGGCGGCGTCGGTGCCCACCACGTAGACCTTGGCGGGCGCCGGGGCCGGGGCCGAAGCCACGGGGGCGGGCGCGGGGGCTTCTTCCTTCTTGCCGCAGGCGGCAAGCAGCAGGGCGGCGGCACTGAGGCCGGCAATCTGAAGGAAACGGCGGGTCGACATCGGCTTCATGAGCGTCCGGTGGGGTGGAGGTTGAAGCGGCGAAGTGTAATGCCGCTGTCACGGCTTTCGGCAGGATGTCACGCCTTGCCCAGCGCCGAAAGCTCGCTGTCGCTGAAGCCGGCAGCGCTACGGGCTTCCAGGTTGAAGGGGCCGCGCAGCTTCGGTGCGCGGTGGCGTTCGGCCAGCACGGCGTAGTGGGCCACTGGGTCGAGGCCTTCGCGTGCGCACAGCCAGCGGTACCAGTGGTTGCCGATGGCGACATGGCCGATCTCGTCGCGCAGGATCACGTCGAGGATCTCCACCGCCCGCAGGTCGCCGGCCTGCCGCAGCCGCGCCTGCATGGGCGGCGTGGCATCCAGCCCCCGCGCCTCCAGCGTGCGCGGCACCAGGGCCATGCGCGCGGTGATGTCGCCGGCCGTGCGCGCCGTCATGGCCCACAGGCCGTCGTGGGCGGGGTGGTCGCCATACTGGCAGCTCAGGGTGGCCAGGTGCTCGGTCAGCAGGCTGAAGTGCAGCGCCTCTTCGGCGGCCACGCGCAGCCAGTCGGCGTAATAGGCGCGCGGCATGCCGGGGAAGCGCCACACGGCGTCCAGCGCCAGGTTGATGGCATTCAGCTCGATGTGGGCCACGGCATGCAGCAGCGCGGCGCGCCCTTCGCGCGTGAAGGGCGTGCGCGCCTGCACCTCGCGCGGGTCGACCAGCCGCGGCCGCTCGGTGCGGCCGGGCAGGGGGCCTTCGAAGCTCAGCGGCAGCGCGGGGTCGAGCTGCGGGTGGTCTACATCGAGCAGGCCCGGGTGGTGTTGCGGGTGCAGGGCCCGCGCCGCCGCGGCCTTCTCGGCGGGTTCGGGCACCTGCAAGGCCATGAGCGCGGCCGTTCGTAGCTCCATCCCTAGAATTGTGCGCTTTGCCTGCAGGAGGCGCTCTTGGCCATCTACCAACTCGGCGACGACACGCCCCGCATCGCGCCCACGGCCTGGGTGGCCGACAGCGCCGAGGTCATCGGCCGCGTGAGCCTGGCTGAAGGCGCCAGCGTCTGGTACGGCGCCGTGCTGCGCGGCGACAACGAGTGGATCACCATCGGCGCACGCAGCAACGTGCAGGAAGCGGCCGTGATGCACACCGACATGGGCTCGCCGCTGACACTGGGCGAAGAGGTGACGGTGGGCCACCAGGCCATGCTGCACGGCTGCACCATCGGCGACGGTTCGCTCATCGGCATCCAGGCCGTGGTGCTGAACGGCGCTGTCATCGGGCGCGGTTGCCTGGTGGGCGCGGGAGCCGTCGTCACCGAGGGCAAGGTCTTCCCCGACCGCAGCCTCATCATCGGCAGCCCCGCGAAGGCGGTGCGTGAAGTCACGCCCGAGCAGCTGGCGCGCATGAAGGAAGGCGCGCTGGGCTATGTGGAAAAGGCGCAGCGCCACCGCACCCAACTGAAGAAGATCGCCTGATGAGCGTGTTGATCAAGTTCCTGTTCGAGGGCCTGCCCGTTCGCGGCATGCTGGTGCGCCTTTCCGACGGCTGGCAGGAAGTGCTGCGCCGCCGCCAGACCATCGGCGAGCACCCGGCCGAAGTGCGCGCCCTGCTGGGCGAGATGAGTGCCGCCGCCGTGCTGATGCAGGCCAACATCAAGTTCAATGGCGCGCTGGTGCTGCAGATGCAGGGCGACGGCCCGGTGAAGCTGGCCGTGGCCGAGGTTCAACCCGACCTGGCTTTCCGCGCCACTGCCAAGGTGGTGGGCGAGGTGCCGGCCGGTGCGCAGCTGGAAGCGATGCTGAACGTGCACGGCCAGGGCCGCTGCGCCATCACGCTGGACCCGAAAGACCGCCTGCCCGGCCAGCAGCCTTACCAGGGTGTGGTGCCGCTGCATGGTGACCAGCGTGAACCCCTGCAGCAGGTGCAGCAGGTGCTGGAGCACTACATGCTGCAGAGTGAACAGCTCGACACGCGCCTGGTGCTGGCGGCCAATGACGAGGTGGCTGCGGGGCTGCTCATCCAGCGCATGCCGGTGCAGGGCGAAGGCAACCTGGAAGGCGGGCCGGGCCGCCGCAACGAAGACGACATCGGTCTGAGCGAGCACTTCAACCGCATCGCGATGCTGGCGGCCACGCTCACGCGCGAGGAACTGCTGGCCTTGCCGCCCGAGCAGATCCTGCACCGCCTCTTCTGGGAAGAAACGCTGCGCGTCTTCGAGCCCACGGCCCAGGCCACGCCGCGTTTTGCCTGCACCTGCAGCCGCGAGCGCGTACGCAACATGCTGCGCGGGCTGGGCCGCGAAGAGAGCGACAGCCTGATCGCCGAGCGCGGCGAGGTGGAAGTGGGCTGCGAGTTCTGTGGCCTTCAGTACCGCTTCGATGCCGTGGACGTGGGCGAGATGTTCACGCCGGTGCAAGACCAGCCGCCCGGGCCGGCGGCGGTGCAGTAGCGCGGTCTTCAGCCGCTGCGGGAGCGCTGCAAAGCCCTTTCGTAGGCCGGCACGCAGCATTCGCAAGACCAGCGCGTCGTTGCGCCGGGTGAGACGCCAGGTGAAAGCCCGGTGAACAGGCCGCCACGGCGGGCCGGGCTCGCATCCGCGGGCAACGCGGCTGGCGCCTCATGCGCATGCAGCAGCGGCCAGGTCGCGGCCAGTGCGTTGTTCAGGCGGGTGTCGCCGCTGCCGGCCACGATGGCATAGCCGATGTCATGGCGGTTCATCAGTTCGCGCAGGGCGTTGTCCACCGGCTCTCGCACCTGCGGGCCGTCGCGCTGCAGGCCGTCGGGCACCCAGGGCAGGTCCAGCGCGGTCAGCAGCGTCAGGTTCACGCGGCGGTGCAGCACCGCGGCGCGTTCGTCCAGGCTGCGGTCGCCGAAGACGATGCGGCTGTACACAGCCGTCATCAGCGCCGTGGTGTCGCACACCACCACCTCGTGGGTTTCGGCGGCGGCGTTCAGTCGTTCGTGCTGCGCGCGCATGATGGAAGCCTGCTCGTGCACAAGAGGCGTGCGGCCGGTGTGCTCGCACCATTCGCGCAGCACCTCGGGCACCCAGGCCACGCGGCGGCCACTGTCTTGCGCCAAGCGCGCGGCCAGCGCGGCGGCCAGCGTGGTCTTGCCAGTGCTCTCGGCCCCGACGATGGCCACCATCAGCGGCGGCGTGCGGGCCTTCATCGGCCCGCTGCCAGCGCGCGCCAGCGCCGCCAGCCCACCAGCGCAAGCACCGTGAACAGCGCGTACAGCAGCACCGTGAGCCACAGGCCCTTCGACGCGAACAGCGCGACGCTGACGATGTTCACCCCCACCCACACCGGCCAGTTCTCCACGCACTTGCGTGCCAGCAACAGCTGGCCGGCCAGGCTGCCCACGGTGGGCAGGGCGTCGAAGTAGGGCACGTCACTGTCGGTGGCGCGGCTCAGCAGCAGGCCCAGCAGCGGCCAGGCGGCCAGGGTGGCGGCGCCCAAGGCCAGCAGGCCGCGGCGCGAGAGGTGGTGCACGCGCAGGAGCGCCCCGTCATCGCCCCGGCCGCGCAGCCATTGCCACCAGCCCCAGAAGGCCACGGCGATGAAGACGAACTGCAGGCCGGCTTCGCCGTACAGCTTGCTGTCGGCAAACAGCAGCGCATACATCAGCGAGCTGAGCATGGCCAGCGGCCAGGCGATGGGGTGCACGCGGAAGTTGGCCAGCACCATGGCCACGGCCACCGCGAAGGCCACGATCTCCAGCCAGGTGATGCCGCTGCCCCACAGCGTGAAGGCCGGCGCCAGCAGCGGCCGCGCGGCAGACAGCACCGCATCGAGCCCGTTCATGCCCTTCAGCGCCGCGCCGTCACTTGCACGAGGATTTCATCGGGCTTGACCATGCCCAGCTCGGCGCGCGCTTTCTCTTCCACCATCTCCAGGCCTTCGCGCAGGTCGGCCACCTCGGCGGCCACGCGGCGGTTGCGTTCACGCGCCTGCTCGTTGAGGGTGCGCTGTTCGGCCAGCTGCTTGCGCAGCCCCATCACGTAGGGCAGGTTGCCCTTGCCGAACCACAGGTCGCCCTGCACCACCACCAACAAGGCGGCAAGCAGGAGCGGCACCCAGCGCATGGCGCCTTACTTCAGGTTGTAGAAGGCTTCGCGACCGGGGTAGTGGGCCACGTCGCCCAGGTCTTCCTCGATGCGCAGCAGCTGGTTGTACTTCGCCGTGCGGTCGCTGCGGCTCAGCGAACCGGTCTTGATCTGCCCGGCGTTCGTGCCCACGGCAATGTCGGCGATGGTGCTGTCTTCCGTTTCGCCACTGCGGTGGCTGATGACGTTGGTCCAGCCGGCACGCTTGGCCATCTCGATGGCGGCGAAGGTTTCCGTGAGCGTGCCGATCTGGTTGATCTTGATGAGGATGGAGTTGGCCACGCCCTCGCGGATGCCGCGCTGCAGGATCTTGGTGTTGGTGACGAAGAGGTCGTCGCCCACCAGCTGCACCTTCTTGCCCAGGCGGTCGTTGAGGATCTTCCAGCCTTCCCAGTCGCCCTCGTGCATGCCGTCTTCGATGCTGATGATGGGGTACTTGTCCACCCAGCTGGCCAGCATGTCGGTCCACTCGGCAGCGGCCAGCTGCAGGCCTTCGCCCTTCAGGTGGTACTGGCCGTGTTCGTAGAACTCGCTGGCGGCGCAGTCCAGGCCCAGCGCGATCTGCTCGCCGGCAACAAAGCCGGCCTTGTCGATGGCTTCCAGGATGAGCTGGATGGCCGCCTCGTGGCTGGCCACGTTGGGGGCGAAGCCGCCTTCGTCGCCCACCTGCGTGGGCATGCCCTTGTCGTGGATGATCTTCTTCAGCGCGTGGAAGACCTCGGCGCCATAGCGCACCGCCTCGCGGAAGGTGGGCGCGCCCACCGGGATGATCATGAACTCCTGCAGGTCGAGGTTGTTGTTGGCGTGCGCGCCGCCGTTGATGACGTTCATCATCGGCACCGGCAGGCTCATGCGGCCCATGCCGCCGAAATAGCGGTACAGCGGCAGGCCGCTTTCTTCAGCGGCGGCGCGTGCCACGGCCATGCTCACCGCCAGCATCGCGTTGGCGCCCAGGCGGCTCTTGTTGTCGGTGCCGTCCAGGTCGATCAAGGTCTTGTCGAGGAAGGCCTGCTCCGAGGCATCCAGGCCCAGGATGGATTCGCTGATCTCGGTGTTGATGTGTTCCACCGCCTTCAGCACGCCCTTGCCGCCGTAGCGCAGCTTGTCGCCGTCGCGCATCTCGATGGCCTCGCGGCTGCCTGTGCTGGCGCCGCTGGGCACGGCGGCGCGGCCCATGGTGCCGCTTTCCAGCAGCACGTCGCATTCCACGGTGGGGTTGCCGCGGCTGTCCAGGATCTCGCGGCCGACGATGTCGACGATGGCACTCATGGGTTCTTCTTTCTCAGCAGAGTTGGTGTTCTTGGGTGCGCCGGTGGTTAGACGCCTTCGACGATGACCATGTTGAACAGGGCCGTGGCCCCGGCACGCAGGGCGCGCGCCTGCACATAGGCCGGGCTGTCGTACATGGTCTTGGCGGCGTCGAAATCAGGGAAGCGCAGCACCGTCAGGCGCGGCGGCTGCCAGTCGCCTTCCAGCACGTGCATGCGACCGCCGCGCACGAGGTATTCACCCCCGAAGGCCTGCACGGCCGCAGGCGCGGCAGCCATGTACTGCTTGAACTGCTCGGGGTCGGAGACCTGCGATTCGACGATCAGGTAGGCGGCGGGCATGGGCTTGTGCTTTCAGCAGGAAAAGTCGTTCTCGAGCAGCGGCTGGCTCTTGATGACACGGTCCAGCGCCAGCAACTGCTCCAGCAGCGCCTTCATGTGCTTCAGCGGCACGGCGTTGGGGCCGTCGCTCAGCGCGTTGGCGGGGTCGGGGTGGGTTTCCATGAAGAGGCCGGCCACGCCCACGGCCACGGCGGCGCGTGAAAGCACAGGCACGAACTCGCGCTGGCCGCCGCTGCTGGTGCCCTGGCCGCCCGGCAGCTGCACGCTGTGGGTGGCGTCGAAGACCACCGGCGCACCGGTCTCGCGCATGATGGCCAGGCTGCGCATGTCGGAGACCAGGTTGTTGTAGCCGAAGCTCACGCCGCGCTCGCAGGCCATGAACACGTCGTCCGGCAGGCCCTTCTCGCGCGCGGCGGCGCGGGCTTTGTCGATGACGTTCTTCATGTCGTGGGGCGCCAGGAACTGGCCCTTCTTGATGTTCACCGGCTTGCCGCTTTGCGCCACGGCACGGATGAAATCGGTCTGGCGGCTGAGGAAGGCCGGCGTCTGCAGCACGTCCACCACCGCCGCCACGGGCGCGACATGGCTTTCGTCGTGCACGTCGGTGAGGATGGGCACCTTCAGTTCGCGCTTGACCTTGGCCAGGATCTCCAGCCCGCGTTCCATGCCCGGCCCGCGGAAGCTGGCGCCACTGCTGCGGTTGGCCTTGTCGTAGCTGCTCTTGAAGATGAAGGGAATGCCGAGCTCGCGCGTGATTTCCTGCAGCCGCCCGGCCACGTCCATCTGCAGCTGCTCGCTTTCAACGACGCAGGGGCCGCTGATCAGGAAAAACGGCCGGGTGATGCCGACCTCGAAACCACAGAGCTTCATGCCGCCGCCTTGGCCGCGGCGGGCGCGGGCTGGTTCTGCGTGGTGCGCAGGTGTTGATCGAGGGCCGCCTTCACGTAGCTGGTGAAGAGCGGGTGGCCGCCCCAGGGCGTGCTCTTGAATTCAGGGTGGAACTGCACGCCCACGAACCAGGGGTGCACGGTCTGCGGTAGCTCGACGATTTCGGTGAGCTTCTCGGTCTGCGTCAGCGCGCTGATCACCAGGCCGGCGGCCTGCAGCCGGTCGAGGTAGTTCACGTTGGCCTCGTAGCGGTGGCGGTGGCGTTCCGTCACCACGGGCCCGTAGATCTGGTGGGCCAGCGTGCCGGGCTTCACGTCGCTGCTTTGTGCGCCCAGGCGCATGGTGCCGCCCAGGTCGGAGCTGGCGCTGCGTTTCTGGATGCTGCCGTCGCGGTCTTGCCATTCCTCGATGAGCGCGATCACCGGGTGCGGGCAGCCGGGCTCGAACTCGGTGCTGTTCGCACCGCCCAGGCCCGCCACGTGGCGCGCGTACTCGATGGTGGCCACCTGCATGCCCAGGCAGATGCCGAGGTAGGGAATCTTGTGCTCGCGGGCGTACTGCACCGCGACGATCTTGCCTTCCACGCCGCGCTGGCCGAAGCCGCCGGGCACGAGGATGGCGTCGAACTGTGCCAGCTGGCCGGCCGTCTGCGGCGTCAGCGTCTCTGCATCCACGTACTCGATCTGCACCTTTGCGTGGTTGTGGATGCCGGCGTGGCGCAGCGCCTCGTTCAGGCTCTTGTAGCTGTCGGACAGCTCGGTGTACTTGCCGCACATGGCGATCTTCACCGTGGCGCGCGGGTGCGCCACCTCGTGCACCAGGCTGTCCCAGCGCTTCAGGTCGGCGGGACGCGTCAGCAGCTGCAGCTTCATGCAGATGAGTTCGTCCAGGCCCTGCTCGTGCAGCAGGCGCGGCACCTTGTAGATGGTGTCCACGTCCCACATGCTGATCACGCCGTGCAGCTGCACGTTCGTGAAGAGGCTGATCTTCTCGCGCTCGTCATCGGGAATGGGCCGGTCGGCGCGGCACAGCAGCACGTCGGGCTGGATGCCGATCTCGCGCATCTTCTGCACCGTGTGCTGCGTGGGCTTGGTCTTCAGCTCGCCCGCGGCGGCGATGTAGGGCACGTAGGTCAGGTGCACGAAGGCGCTGTTGGTGGGCCCCATCTTCAGGCTCATCTGGCGCACCGCTTCGAGGAAGGGCAGGCTCTCGATGTCGCCCACCGTGCCGCCGATCTCGACGATGGCCACGTCCAGCTCAGCACCCGCGCCGCGCTTGACGAATTCCTGGATCTCGTTGGTGACGTGCGGAATGACCTGCACCGTCTTGCCGAGGTAGTCGCCACGACGCTCTTTCTCCAGCACCGACTTGTAGATCTGCCCGGTGGTGAAGTTGTTGCTCTTCTTCATCCGCGTCGTGATGAAGCGCTCGTAGTGGCCGAGGTCGAGGTCGGTTTCCGCGCCGTCGTCGGTGACGAAGACCTCACCGTGCTGGAAGGGGCTCATGGTCCCCGGGTCGACGTTGAGATACGGGTCCAGCTTGATGAGGGTGACCTTCAGGCCGCGCGACTCGAGGATGGCCGCCAGAGACGCTGCCGCGATGCCCTTGCCCAGCGAGGACACCACACCGCCGGTGACGAAAACGAACTTGGTCATTGCGTGCAGCACGGGCTGCTCGCGCGTGCTGTGGTGGGAAAGCGTGAGTATATCGGCCACCCCCTCGGCCATCCCCCTGCTGCGGGCCTGCGCGAGGTCCCTGCGGCCATGCGCTAGCATCGCCCCCGCTTGCACTAGGTGCCTGCCGTTCCGTTCAGGGCGGCAGGTTAAACGGGAAGCCGGTGAGGGCGGTCTGACAGCAGACCGCACCGATTCCGGCGCTGCCCCCGCAACGGTCAGCGAGGAGCGCACTGCACGACAGCCACTGGGCCTGCGTCGAAAGACCGCAGTTCTGGGAAGGCGCAGTGGGCCTCCGGGGTTGAAGCCAACCCCGGCACTCGCGAGCCCGGATACCGGCCTGATGCGATGGGAGCTGGCGTTGCGGAGGGCAGCGCGGGCCGGATTGCATGCTGCGGCCTGCCCGTTCGGTGACTCTGGGTCCCGATGGCGCGTGCCGTGGTGCTCTCCTGCCTTCCTTGCCTTCAGCGATGCCTGCGCATTCGGTTCATGTCCGCGCGGGGTGCGCGGCTGGAGGTCTTTCTTGTCACTCGCTCTCTTCAAACGGCGCGCCACGGCGCCTGTCTTCTTTCTATCTTCTTTGCTCGGCGCGGCGGCCGGCGCACAAGCGCAAACACAAGCGCAAGCACAAGCTCCGCAGCAGATCACCGTCACCGCCACGCGCGTGCCCACGCCAGTGAACCAGCTGGTGGCCGAGCTCACCGTCATCGACCGCGCCACCATCGAGCGCAGCGAAGGCCGCACGCTGGTGGAACTGCTCTCGCAGCAGGCCGGCCTGCAGTTCGCCAGCAACGGCGGGCTGGGCAAGACGGCTTCGGTCTTCATCCGCGGGCTGGAATCGCGCCACACGCTGCTGCTGGTGGACGGGGTGCGCGTAGGCTCGGCCACGGTGGGCACGCCCTCGCTGGACAACCTGCCGCTGGAAGCGGTGGAACGCATCGAGATCGTGCGCGGGCCGCTGTCTTCGCTGTACGGCAACGGCGCCCTGGGCGGCGTGGTGCAGGTGTTCACCCGCCAGGGTGCGCAGGGCCTCACGGCCAACGCCAAGGTGTCGGCGGGTTCGAACCGCCATGGCCAGGTGGCCGCCGGCCTGGGCTTCGGCAACCAGACCTTCGATGTCGCCGTGCAGGCCCAGCACACCGATGTGCGCGGCATCTCGGCCACCAACCCGGAGGTGCCCTTCGGCAGCCACAACCCCGACCGTGACGGCTTCCGCCAGAACGCGGGCAGCCTGCGCCTGGGCTGGCGCCCGGCCGGTGACTGGCGCGTGGACCTGCTGGGCTTGCAGAGCACCGGCCTCACCGGCATCGACGACGGTCCCGGCGTGAACGCGCGCGCCGAACTGCGCAACGAGATCGTCGCGCTCTCCGCCCGCGGCAGCGTGCAGCCCGGCTGGAACACGCGCATCGGCCTGAGCCAGAGCACCGACGCCTACGACACCCTGGTCAGCGCCAGCGCCTTTGCCGCGCTGGGCGCCATCCAGACGCGCACGCGCCAGGCCAGCTGGGAGAACAGCACGGCCACGCCGCTGGGCACCGCGCTGCTGCTGATCGAACGCACCAGCGAGCAGGTGAGCCGCCCCGGTGCGCCTTTCTCGGTGAGCGAACGCGACATCGACGCGCTGGCCCTGGGCCTGAACGGCAATGCCGCCGCGCACAGCTGGCAGGCCAGCCTGCGCCGCGACCGCAACTCGCAGTTCGGCGGCATCACCACCGGTGCGCTGGCCTATGGCTATGCGCTCACGCCGGCCTGGCAGCTGGGGGCCAGCTTCGGCACCAGCCAGACGCTGCCCAGCTTCAACCAGCTGTACTTCCCCGGCTTCGGCACGCCCACGCTGCAGCCCGAGGAAGGTGAACATGCCGAGCTCAGCCTGCGCTACAGCGTGGGTGAACACCGCTGGCGCGCGGCCGCCTACGAGTACCGCTACCGCGGCTTCATCAGCAGTGGCCCGCAACCGGCGAACCTGCCGCGGGTGAAGATAGACGGCGTGACGCTCAGCTACGAGGGCCGCTGGCGCGAGCTGGACCTCACGGCTTCCTACGACCACACCGACCCGCGCAACGCCACCGTGGGCAATGCCAACTTCGGCAAGCAGCTGCCGCGCCGCGCCAGGCAGGCCCTGCGCCTGGGTGCGGACGGGCAGTGGGGCGCCTGGGCGGCCGGCGCCACGCTGGCGGCGTTTTCGCACCGTTTCGACAACGCCGCCAACACCGTGCGGCTGGGCGGCTACGGCACGCTGGACCTGCGCGCCGAGTGGGCCTTCCTGCCCCAGGCGCGGCTGGGCCTGCGCATCAACAACGTGGCCGACAAGACCTACCGCACGGTGCTGGGTTACGACCAGCCGGGGCGCGAGGGCTTCGTCACCCTGCGTTGGGTGATGCGTTGACCACGGTGCTGAGCAGGGCGCTGATCAGGGCGCTGGCCGTGGCGCTGGCCACCGCCGGCCTGCTGGGCGGCTGGGCCCCGGCCCGCGCCGCCACGCTGGTGGACGACCGCGGCCGCAGCGTGGCCGTGCCGGTGGCGCCGCAGCGCGTGGTGTCGCTGGTGCCTTCGCTGACGGAAGCGGTGTGTGCGCTGCAGGCCTGCGCGCGGCTGGTCGGCACCGACCGCTTCAGCAACTGGCCGGCCAGCGTGCGGGCCCTGCCCAAGCTGGGCGGGCTGGAAGACACGCAGATCGAACGCCTGGTGGCGCTGAAGCCCGACCTCGTGCTCACCGCCAGTTCGTCGCGAGCGAACGACCGCCTGGAAGCGCTGGGCCTGCGCGTGCTGGCGCTCGAGCCCAAGACCCTGCAGGACACCGAGCGCGTGCTGGGCCAGCTGGCACTGGCGCTGGGCGATGCGGCGGCCGGCCCGGCGCTGTGGCAGCAGATGCAGCGCCGCGTGCAGGCCGCGGCCGCACGCGTGCCGGCGGCCGTGCGCGGGCAGCGCGTGTACCTGGAGGTGGCCTCGGCGCCCTACGCGGCGGGCGAGGCTTCCTTCGTCGGCGAATTGCTCGCGCAGCTGGGCATGCGCAACGTGGTGCCGGCGGCGCTGGGCCCGTTCCCGAAGCTGAACCCCGAGTTCGTGGTGCGTGCGCAGCCCGACATCGTCATCGCCACCGCGCGTGCCGTGGCCGAGATGCCCCAGCGCCCCGGTTGGGCGGCCCTGCGGGCGCTGCGCGAGCTGCGGGTGTGCGGCATCGCCCCCGATCCCTGGGACACCCTGGTGCGCGCCGGCCCGCGCCTGGCCGAGGCTGCCGAAGCGCTGGCCGATTGCCTGGCCGGCCTGCCCCCGAACGCCGCTTCGCGATGACGACGGCCCGCCCCGCGCTGCGCTTGCTGGCCCTGCTGGTGCTGCTGGCCCTGGGGCTGGCCGCCGCGGGGCTGGCGGCGGGCAGCGAGGGCTGGTCGTGGGCCTGGCTGCGCGGCCTGCCGGTGCTGGCCGGCCTGGGCACGGGGGCCACGGAACGGGAGCTGGCCGCAGCGGCCGAAGCCGCCGCTGAAGCCGCCAACGAATGGGACCTGGTGGCCGCCATCCGCGCCCCGCGCACGCTGGGGGCCTTGCTGGCCGGCGGGCTGCTGGGCCTGGCCGGTGCCCTCGCGCAGGGGCTGTTCCGCAACCCGCTGGCCGACCCCTACCTGCTCGGCAGCGCAGCCGGTGCCGGCCTGGGCGTGGTGCTGGTGCTGGCCGCAGGCGGCGCTTTAGGCCACCACATCGGCCTGGCCAACGCGGGCGCGCTGCTGCGCGTGGGCCTGGTCGGCGCGGCCTTCATCGGCGCCTTGCTGGGCGTGGCGCTCACCCTGCTGCTGGCCCGCGGGGCCGGGCGGCCTCTCGTGCTGCTGCTGGCGGGGGTGGTGGTGGGCATCCTGCTGTCTTCGGTGTCAGAACTGCTGACGCTGGTCTCGCCCGAGGCGCTGCGCGGCAAACAGATCTTCATGCTGGGCACCACCTCCTTCCTCGGCTGGCCCAGCAGCGCGGTGATGGCCGCCGTGCTGGCCCTGGCCGCCGCACTGGCCTGGCGCTGCGCGCGCGCGCTGGACGCGCTGGTGCTGGGCGAAGCCAGCGCCAGCAGCCTGGGCCTGCCGCTGCCGCGCCTGCGCCTGCTGCTGGTGGCGCTGATGGCGCTGGCCACCGGCACCGCCGTGGCGCAGGCGGGCCTGGTGGCCTTCGTGGGCCTGGTGGCGCCGCACATCGTGCGCCGCATGGTGGTGGTGACGCACGGGCCGCTGCTGCTGCTCTCGGCGCTGGCCGGTGGCGTGCTGCTGCTGGCGGCCGATGTCGCCGCGCGCAGCCTGCTGGCGCCGCAGGAGCTGCCGGTGGGCCTGCTCACCGCCGTGCTGGGCGGCTTGTACCTGCTGCAGCTGCTGCGGCGTCGGCAAGGCGTGCTGTGATGCGCCCCGCGGCCACCGTACCCGCCGGGCCCCCGGCCGCCTTGCAGGCCGAGGGCCTGGCGCTGCGCCTGGGCGCGCTGCAGGCGGTAGGCGGGGTGTCGCTGGCGCTGCAGGCCGGGCAGTGGGTGGCCCTCGTCGGGCCCAACGGGGCCGGCAAGAGCACGCTGCTGTCGCTGCTGGCCGGGCTGAGAAAGCCCGATGCCGGCCGCGTGTGGCTGCAAGGGCGTGAACTGGCCGGCATGCCCTTGCGTGAGCGCGCGCGCACACTGGCCTGGTTGTCGCAGCAAGGCGAGGCCGAGGGCGACATCGCGGCGGCCGACGTGGTGCGCCTGGGCCGCCTGCCCCGCCACGGCCTCTTCGGCGCCCCCGATGCCGCCGACGAAGCCGCCGTGCAGCAGGCCCTGGCCGAGACCGAGGCCACGGCCTTCTCGGCCCGGCGCCTGAACGAACTCTCGGGCGGCGAGCGCCAGCGCGTGCTGCTGGCGCGTGCGCTGGCCGTGCAGGCGCCGGTGCTGCTGCTGGACGAACCCACCACCCACCTCGACGCCCCGCACCAGCGCGCGTTGCTGCGCGGCCTGGCGGCGCGCGCACGGGCCGGCGCGGCCGTGGCCGTGGTGCTGCACGACCTGAACCTGGCCCTGGCCGCCGACCGCGTGCTGGTGATGGCCCAGGGCCGCCTCGTCGCCGAAGGTGCGCCGGCCGACGCCGCGCTGCGCGAGGCCCTGGTGGCCGTGTTCGACCACGCCTTCAGCATCGAAGCCCTGCAGCTCGAAGGCCGCGCGCGCTGGGCCGTGCTGCCCCGGCTGTGAGGCGACGCCCATGACCCGCACCCTCATCGTCTGGGGCACCACCAGCGGCGCCGGCAAGAGCTGGCTGGCCACCGCGCTGTGCCGCGTGGCGGCGCGCCGTGGCCTGAACGTGGCGCCCTACAAGGCGCAGAACATGAGCAACAACGCGCGCGTGGTGGCCTGCGGCGCGCCGGCCGAAGAGGGCTTGGGCGAGATCGGCTCGGCGCAGTACTTCCAGGCCCTGGCCGCGCGCGTGCGCCCGCACACCGACATGAACCCCGTGCTGCTCAAGCCCGAGTCCGACACCGCCAGCCAGGTGGTGGTGCACGGCCAGGCGCGCGCCGAGCTGAAGGCCGTGCCCTGGCGCGAGCGCAGCGCGCTGCTGGCCGTGGAAGCGCAGGCCGGTTTCCAGCGCCTGGCCGCGCGGCACGAACTCATCGTGGTGGAAGGCGCCGGTTCGCCGGCCGAGATCAACCTCGCGCCGCAGGACTACGTGAACCTGGGCACCGCGCGCTGGGCCGCGGCGGCCGGCCCTGCGGCGGCGCTGCTCGTCAGCGACATCGACCGCGGCGGCAGCTTCGCCCACGTCTATGGCACCTGGGCGCTGCTGCCCGAAGACCTGCGCCCGCTGCTGCAAGGCTTCGTGCTGAACCGCTTCCGGGGCGACGCCGCCTTGCTGGCCCCCGGCCCACAGCAGCTGCAGGCCTTGACGGGCGTGCCGCTGGCCGGCGTGCTGCCGCTCCTGCGCGGCCACGGCCTGCCCGAGGAAGACGGCCTGCTGCATGCCGACGAAGCCCTGCCCGGCGCCGGCGGGGCCCCGGTGCGCCTGCGCGTGGCGGTGATCGCGCCGCCGCACCTCAGCAACCTCGACGAATTCCTGCCCCTGGCCCAGGTGCCTGGTGTGCGCCTGGTGTGGGCACGCACGCCAGCGCAGGCCGAAGGCGCCGACTGGCTTGTGCTGCCCGGCAGCAAGCAGGCCAGCAGCGACCTGGCCTGGCTGCGCGCCCAGGGCCTGCACCACAGCGTGCTGGCGCACGCCGCGGCCGGCCGCCCGGTGCTGGGGGTGTGCGGCGGCTTGCAGCAGCTGGGCCAGACCCTGCACGACCCCGAAGGCCACGACGGCCAGCCCGTGCAGCACCTGCCCGGCCTGGGCCTGCTGCCGCTGCACACGCGTTTCGGCCCCGGCAAGCGCCTGCGTGCAGCGCCCGTGCACTTCACCGAAGTGCAGGGCCCCTGGCAGGCGCTGGCCGGTGTGCAGGCCCAGGGTTACGAGATCCGCTGCGGCCACACCGAGGCCGTGCCCGGCCATGCCGTGCTGCACGATGCGCAGGGCCAGGCCATCGGATGGCAGCGGGGTTCGGTGCTGGGCGTCTACGCGCACGGCCTGTTCGAGCAGGTTGCCGTGCTGCGTGCGCTGTTCGGTGCCCAGGTGCCCACGCTCGACCAGGCCTGCGACACCTTGGCCGACCACGTGGAAGCCCACTTCGATGCGGCGCTGCTGCGCCGCCTGCTCGGCGCCTGAAACCCGAGGTTCGCCCGTGACCCTGCCTGCCAGCCCCGCCCCCGCTCCCGGCCCTGCAGCCCGCATCGGCCCGCAGCGCATCGTCTGCCTCACCGAAGAAACCACCGAGTGGCTCTACCTGCTGGGCGAAGAGGCCCGCATCGTCGGCATCAGCGGCTACACCGTGCGGCCACGCCGGGCACGCCAGGAGAAACCGCGCGTCAGCGCCTTTCTCGACGGCAGGATCGAGCAGATCGTGGCGCTGCAGCCCGACCTGGTGATCGGTTTTTCCGACATGCAGGCGGCGCTGGCCGACAAGCTCATCCGCGCCGGGCTCAACGTCTTCATCACCAACCAGCGCAGCGTGGCCGAGATCTTCGCCACCTTGCGTCTGGTGGCGGGCCTCGTGGGCGCGCAGGCGCGGGCCGAGGCCTGGATCACCGCCTGCCAGGCCGAGCATGCCCGCATCGCCGCCGTGGCCGCCAATTGGCCGCGCCGGCCGCGCGTGTACTTCGAGGAATGGGACGAGCCGATGATCAGCGCCATCCAGTGGGTGTCCGAGCTGCTGGCGATCGCGGGCGGTGACGACATCTTTCCCGAACTGGCCACGCAGAGCCTGGGCAAGCACCGGGTGGTGGCCGATGCGCTCGAGCCTGCAAGGCGTGCGCCCGATCTGATCATCGGCTCGTGGTGCGGCAAGAAGTTCCGCGCCGAGAAGGTGGCCGCGCGCGCGGGCTGGGCCGCTGTGCCCGCGGTGCAGAGCGGCCGGCTGCACGAGATCAAGAGCTGCGACATCCTGCAGCCCGGCCCGGCGGCCTTGACCGACGGCCTGGCGCAGCTGCACGCGCACTGCGCGGCCTGGGTTGCCTGGGCGGAGGCGCCGACCGGCAGCGCCGCCTGATCGTCGATTCATCGGCCCTGGGGCGCCGTTCATCGCAAGCGCATGGTGCGGGCCGCCGCGCTTGCCGAAGATGCGTTCATCGCAGCCTGAAACCCCTGGAGCCCGCCATGCAAACCCGCCCCGCCCACCGCCTGTTCTCCCTCTTCTTCGCCGGCCTGCTCACCCTGGGCATGCTGGGCGCCGTCGACCAACTGGCCCAGCCTGAGGGCAGCCAGGCGCAGATGGCCCAGCAGGCCCAGCCGCTGCCGGCTCAAACCGCGGCAGCCGCCGCAACCGCTGAACTGGGCTGAGCCCGCGCATGAAAGGCCGGAAGGCCTTGCATGGCTGGCGAAGGCCGAGCGGCGATTTCACGCCGCGAGGCTGAGCCACGCCCATGAAGACGCTGCTGGTCTTCTTCGTGTGGTGCGCGCTCTTCGTGCTGAGCTGGCCGGTGGCCGTGCTGGCCCTGGTGCTGGCGCCTGTGGTCTGGCTGATCACGCTGCCCTTGCGGCTGGTCGGCATCGCGTTTGAAGGCGTGTTCACGCTGTTGCGCGCCATCGTGCTGCTGCCGGCGCGGCTGCTCGGGCAACGGCCCTGAAGACCCCGCGCGGGCTTCAGCCGCGCAGATGGCAGGCCACGAAGTGCCCGCTGTCTTCGCCGCCCACGGCCTTCAGCACGGGCTTCTCCACATCACACAGCCCCGGCTTCGCGATCGGGCAGCGCGTGTGGAAATGGCAGCCCGGCGGCGGCTTGATGGGGCTGGGCACATCACCCCGCAGCGGAATGCGCGTGCGCTTCACGCTTGGGTCGGGGATGGGCACCGCTGAGAGCAGCGCCTCGGTGTAGGGGTGCTGCGGGCGGGTGTACAGCGCCTGCGCTGGCGCGATCTCGACAATGCGCCCCAGGTACATCACCGCCACGCGGTGGCTGATGTGCTCCACCACGCTGAGGTCGTGGGCGATGAACATGTAGCTCAGGCCGAACTGGTCGCGCAGGTCTTCGAGCAGGTTGATGACCTGCGCTTGAATGGACACATCCAGCGCGCTCACCGCCTCGTCGCAGACGATGAGCTTGGGGCTGACCGCCAGCGCGCGCGCAATGCCGATGCGCTGGCGCTGGCCGCCCGAGAACTCGTGCGGAAAGCGGCGCAGGTGGTCGCCACTCAGGCCCACGGTCTCCAGCAGCTGCACGGTGCGCTCTTCCTGTTCACGCGCCGTCTTCGTGAGCTTGTGGATGGTGAGTGCTTCGCCGACGATGGCCGCCACCGTCATGCGCGGGTTCAGGCTGGCGTACGGGTCCTGGAAGATGATCTGCATGTCGCGCGCCAGCGCACGCAACTCGCGTTTGCCGGCGGCGGTGACGCTCTGGCCCGCGAAGGTGACTTCGCCTGAAGTGGGCTCGATCAGGCGCAGGATGCAGCGGCCGGTGGTGCTTTTGCCGCAGCCGCTTTCGCCGACGACACCGAGCGTCTCGCCTTGGCCGATCTCGAAGCTCACGCCATCGACGGCGTGCACCTTGTCGACGACGCGACCGAGCAGCCCGCCGGTGATGGGGAAGTGCTTGACCAGCCCTTCCACCTTCAGCAGCGGTGCCTTTGCTGCGCTGCTGGGCGAAGGAGCCGGCGCGTTCATGGGCGCTTCCAGGGTTGCGTTCATGCGGGCACGCCTTCCAGGATGCAGGCCACCTTGTGGCCGTGGCCGATGTCTCTCAAAGGCGGGGTGCTGGCGGTGCAGGCCGGGCTGGCGTGTTTGCAGCGCGGGGCGAAGCGGCAGCCCTCGGCCAGGCCGCCGCTGGCCGGCGCCACGAGCTTGGGCACGGTGCCTGCAATGGCCTCGAGCCGCGTCTTGTGCGTGGCCGCGGTGTCGATGCGCGGAATGCTGCGGATCAGCCCCTGCGTGTAGGGGTGGCGCGGCCGCGCGAAGAGTTCTTCCACCGGCGCTTCTTCCACCACGCGGCCGGCATACATCACCACCACACGCTGCGCCACTTCGGCCACCACGCCCATGGCGTGGGTGATGAGCATCACGGCCATGCCGCTTTCGGCCTTCAGTTCGGCCAGCAGGTCGAGGATCTGCGCCTGGATGGTGACGTCCAGCGCGGTGGTGGGTTCGTCGGCGATCAGCAGCTTGGGGTTGCAGGCCAGGGCCATGGCGATCATCACGCGCTGGCGCATGCCGCCGCTGAACTGGTGCGGGTAGTCGTCCACGCGCCGCTCGGGCGTGGGAATGCGCACGCGGCGCATCATCGCGATGGCGCGTTCGCGCGCGTCGGCCTTGCTCAGGCCTTCGTGCAGGCGCACGCTTTCGGCGATCTGCTGGCCCACGGTGTAGACCGGATTCAGGCTCGTCATCGGTTCCTGGAAGACGATGGCGATCTCCTTCGCGCGGATCTTCTCCATGGCTTCGGCGGGCAGCGGCACGAGGTCGCGGCCCTGCCACATCACGCGCCCGGCGACGATCCGGCCCGGCGGCATGTCGATGAGCTTCATCACCGTCTTGGCCGTCACGCTCTTGCCGCAGCCGCTTTCGCCCACCACGCACAGCGTCTCACCGGCGTCCAGCGTCATGTCCACGCCGTCTACCGCGTGCAGCCAGCCGTCGTCGGTCTTGAAGTGGGTTTTCAGGCCCTGGATTTCCAGCAGCGCCATCACATGACTTTCCGGGGGTCCAGCGCGTCACGCAGACCGTCGCCGATGAAGTTGATGGCCAGCACGGTCAGGAAGATGGCCAGGCCCGGGAACAGCGCCCAGTGGGGGGCGATGTCGAGATAGTCCTTGCTGTCGAAGAGGATGCGGCCCCAGGTGGGAATGTCGGGCGGGAAGCCCAGTCCCAGGAAGCTGAGCGTGCTCTCGGCGATGATGGCCGCGGCCACGTCGATGGTGCCGGCCACGATCACCGGCCCCAGGCTGTTGGGCAGGATGTGGCGCGTCACCTGCCGGGGCGTGCTGGCGCCCAGGGCACGCGCCGCTTCGACGAATTCCTTCTCGCGCAGGCTCAGGAACTGCGCACGCACCAGGCGCGCCACGGGCATCCAGCGGAAGCCGCCGATCACCAGCACGATGAGGATGAAGACGCCGCCTTCCGGCCCGAAGCTCTCTTTCAGGCTGTCGCGGAAGAGGTAGATCACCAGCAGCAGCAGCGGCAGCTGCGGCAGGCTCAGGAAGAGGTCGGTCAGCCACATCAGCGCGGTGTCGACCCAGCCGCGTGACATGCCCGCGATGGCGCCGATGAGCACGCCCACGAAGATGGCCATCAGCATGGCCGCCAGGCCCACGGCCAGGCTGATGCGGCCGCCGTAGAGCATGCGGGCGAAGAGGTCTTGCCCGAGGTCGTCGGTGCCCATGGGGTGGGCGAGAGAGGGCGTGGCCAGGCGCGCGGTGAAGTCGATCTCGTCGATGGCCGTCGTCCAGAAGAACGGCCCGAACAGAACCAGCAGCACCAGCGTGCTCAGCACGCCGAGGCTGAACACCGCCATCTTGTGCCGCCTGAAGCGGCGCCAGGCTTCGGCCCAGGGGGAAGTGCTCACGCTCATGGGGCAGGCCTAGCGGAATGAGATTCTCGGGTCGAGCCAGCCATACAGCAGGTCAGCGATGAGGTTGAAGAGGATGACCAGGCAGCTGAAGACGAAGGTGACGGCCATGATGACCGGCGTGTCGTTGCGCAGGATGGCGTCGATGAGCAGGCTGCCGATGCCCGGTATGCGGAAGATCTGCTCGGTGACGATGGCGCCACCAAACACCGCCGGCATCTGCAGCGCCACCAGCGTCACCACCGGGATGAGCGCGTTGCGCACCACGTGGCGCATCACCACCACGCGTTCCTTCAGGCCCTTGCTGCGCGCGGTGGTGACGAAGTCGAGTTTGATGACATCGAGCACCGCGCTGCGCACATAACGCATGTAGCTGGCGGCCTGGAAGAGGGCCAGCACCGTAACCGGCATGATGCTTTGCTGGAGGTGCAGCCACCACCATTCCCAGCCCGTGGCGGCAATGTCGGCGCGGTAGACGAAGGGCAGCCAGTCCAGCGTGATGGAGAACAGCAGGATCAGCAGGATGCCCGTGAAGAAGGTGGGCAGCGAGAAGCCTACGAAGGCCAGCGTGCTGAAGATGCGGTCGAACCACGAGTAGGGCTTGACGGCCGAGATGATGCCGATGGGCAGCGCAATCAGCAGCGCCAGCACCTGGGAAGCGCCGATCACGGCCAGCGTGACGGGTACGCGCTGCAGGATGAGCTGGTCGACATCCACGCGGCTGATGAAGCTGTAGCCCCAATCACCCTGCAGCATGGCGGCCAGCCAGCGGAAGTAGCGCTGCCAGACGGGGTCGTCCAGGCCGAACTTCTCGCGCAGCATCTGCTTCACTTCGGCCGGCACGTTGGGGTTGGTGGCCAGCTCTTCGAAGGGGTCGCCCGGCGCCAGCGCCAGCACCGTGAAGAGCACGGCGCTGATGCCCAGCAGGCTGGGAATGGCGATGAGGATGCGGCGGAAGAAATAGGAACCCATTCAGCCCGCCCTGTGCCAGAAGGCCAGCGAGGCCATGTGGTTGCGCCAGGGCGAGAGCGGTGCCACCAGCTTGAGCGCCATCGCGGCCACCTGGTTGCGCGCCAGCAAGGGGATGACGTAGCCGTCCTTGACCACGAGGTCGTTCATGCGAATGAACAGCGCCGCGCGCTTGACGGGGTCGAGTTCACCTTGCGCCATGCGGTAGAGGCCGTCGTACTCGGCGTTCTGCCAGCGCACCATGTTCTGGCCCAGCCACTTGTTGGCCTGGCTCGCAACCTCCCAGCTGACGAAACACTGCATCAGGTTTTCGGGGTCGGGGTTGCTGACCGTCCAGTTGTAGGTCTGCATGTCGGCGTAGAACTTGCCGTAGGTGTCGGGGTTGCCCGTGTCGGACGAGAAGAAGACGCTGCTGGGCACGGCCTTCAGCTCCAGCTGGATGCCGGCCTTGCCCGCCGCCTGCTTCACCACCGCCTGTGTGCTCTGGCTGGTGGCCACCACCGCGCCCTGGAACAGCAAACTGAGCTTGCGCCCGTTCTTCATGCGCACGCCGTCCGGGCCGGGCTTCCAGCCCGCGGCATCGAGCAAGGCCTTGGCCTTCTCGATGTTGTACTCGGGAGCCGGCATCGGGCTGCGGTAGCGCGCCGGGTTGTTGACGAAGTTCGAGGTCGCCTGGCCCTGGCGGCCGTAAATGAAGCGCTGGATGCCGGCACGGTCGATCAGGTGGCCGATGGCCTCGCGCACCGGGCCCTCGCTGAAGATGGGGTGGCGCGTCTTTGCGTGCGAGCGTTCGCCGTCAACGGTCTGCGCCGGGTCGGTGAAGTTCAGGTAGATGGCCTGCGTGGCGCTCCCGGTGGCGATGTGCAGGCGGCCCTTGCCCGCTGTTTCCAGCCGCACGAGCACGTCCTCGGGCAGGCTCAGGCCACCGGCGAAGTCGTAGTCGCCGGTCTGCAGCACGGCGCGTGCTGCGCTCGTGGCGTCGCCGCCTGCTTTCAGGTCGATGGCGTCGAAGTAGGGGCGGTTGGGCAGGTGGTAGTTCCTGTTCAGCGCAGCGCGCAGCAGATCGGCCGGGCGGAACTCGACGAAGGTGTAGGGCCCGGTGCCCACCGGGCGGTTGTTGTTGGGCGCCTCGCGCGACTTGTTGCCCTGGTAAGGCGCGAACAGGTGGCGCGGAATGAGGAAGACGCCCGCGTACTGCCCGGGCCAGAAGGGCCGCGGCCTGTCGAAGACCACGCGCACGGTGTGCGCGTCGATCTTCTCCATCTTCAGGCCCTCGTAGTTGCCGGCCGTCACCGCCGCGGTGGCGGGATCGATCGCGTACTGCCAGTTGAAGAGCACGTCGTCGGCGGTGAAGGGCTGGCCGTCGTGCCACTGCACGCCTTTCTTGAGCTTCCACACCACGCTCTTGCCGTCGGCCGCCAGGCCGCCATTGGCGCGGCTGGGCACCTCGGCGGCCAGCACCGGCGAGACGTTGCCTTCGGCGTCGAACTCGGCCAGCGGCTCGTAGAAGATGCGTGCGCCGGTGTTGTCTTTCAGGCCGGTGGCGAAGTGCGGGTTCAGCAGCGTGGGGCCTTGCCATTCCAAGAGACGCAGCGTACCGCCGCCGCCGCGCTGCGTGGGGTTGAAGCCGGGGGTGGGCTGGGCCTGGGCCGGCGGGACGCCCGCTTCCAGCAGCATCAGCCCGGCCAGCGGAGCGGCGATGCCATAGCCGGCCAGGCGCTGCACGAAGGCACGGCGCGGCAGCCGGCCCTGCTGCACGGCCTGCAGCCAGGCGCGCAGTTGCGCTTCGTTCGGGGGTGGGGCAGGGCGCTTCATCAGGCCTCGCGGTACCAGTGCGGCAGGCCGGAGAAATCAAGGTCCCAGCCCGTCAGCGTGACGGCCATCTTCTCGCCCACGCCGCGCACGCGGTTGCGGCTGGACAGCGGCACCACCGTGAAGTCGCGCACCACCAGATCGTTCATGCGGATGAATAGCGCGGCGCGCTTGACGGGGTCGAGCTCCTGTTCCGACTGGGCGTAGAGGCTGTCGTATTCCGCGCTGCGGAAGCGCGAGATGTTCCGGCCCAGCCATTTGTTGTCCTTGCTGGAGACCTCGCGCGTGAGGAACTGGTCCATCAGCCTTTCGGGGTCGGGCTGGTTCATCGTGGTGGTGTACATCTGCATGTCGGCGTAGAACTTGCCGTAGGTGTCGGGGTTGCCGACATCGCTGCTGAAGAACACGCTGCCCGAGATGGACTTCAGCTCCACGTCCACCCCCGCGCGGCTGCAGGCCTGCTTGATGACGGCTTGCGCCTTCTGCCGCGCCGAGTTGGTGCTGGTCTGGAACAGCAGGCGCAGCGGCCTGCCGTCTTTCTCGCGCACGCCACCGCGGCCGCGTTTCCAGCCGGCGGCTTCCAGCATCTGGTTGGCCTTCTCGGGGTTGAACTCGAAGTTGTTGTTGGGGCTGCGAAAGCGCGCCGGGTTGTTGAGGAAGTTCGCCGTGGCCGTGCCACCGCGGCCGTAGATGAAGTTCTGGATGGCCGTGCGGTCGATCAGCAGCGCCATCGCCTGGCGCACCGCGGGCTCGCGGAAGGCGAAGTGCTGGGTCTTGGTGCTGCTGCGTTCACCGTCCACCTCGGTGTTGGGGTCGGTGGGGTTGAGCTGCACGAATTCGAGGTCGCCGCTGAGCAGGTAGACCGCGCGGCCCTTGCCGCCGGCTTCCAGGCGCTTGAGGATGTCGTCTTCCACCGCCAGGTTCCAGGCGAAGTCGTACTCGCCGGTCTGCAGCACGGCGCGCGCGGCGCTGGGCGCGTCGCCGCCGCCTTTCACTTCGATGGTGTCGAAGTGCGGGCGGTTGGGCTGGTGGTAGTTCGGGTTGAGCCGGCCGCGAACGATGTCGCCGGGCTTGAACTCCACGAAGACGTAAGGCCCCGTGCCCACGGGCGCCAGGTTGGCCGGGGCTTCGCGCGATTTCGCGCCGACGAAAGGGCCGAACACGTGCTTCGGCAGCACCATGCCCTCGGTGGCGCAGAAGGCCGTGGCCCAGAAGGGCGTGGGCTTGGGGAAGGTGACGCGCACGGTGTGGCTGTCGACCTTGGTGACGGTGACGTCGCGGTACACGCCCTGCGTGAGCGCGGCCGTGGCGGGGTCGCGGGCGTACTCCCAGGTGAAGACGCAGTCGTCGGCGGTGAAGGGGCGGCCGTCGTGCCACTGCACGCCGCGCTTGAGCTTCCAGGTGACGCTGCGGCCGTCGGCGCTGAGCCCGCCGTTCTCGCGCGTGGGCAGTTCGGCGGCCAGCACCGGCACCATGTTGGCATCGCGGTCCCAGCTGGCCAGCGGCTCGTAGAAGATGCGGCAGGCCTCCTGGTCTTTCGTGCCGCCGGCGAAGTGCGGCTGCAGCAGCGTGGCGCCCTGCCAGGACAGCGTCTTCAGCGCACCGCCGCCACCGCGTCGGGTGGGCTTGTAGGGTGGGTTGGCGCTCTGCGCCTGGGCCACGCCGGCGTTCATCAGCAGCATGCCGGCCATCGGGCCGCTGAGGCCCAGGCCCAGCATCTGCTGCACGAAGTGGCGGCGCTGCAAGGCGCCGCTGCGCACGCGTTCGATGAGGCTGCGGAGTTCGGTCTCTTGCATCAATGTCTCGTCAGTCAATCGTTTGCCAAGTCAAGCTTCCCGCCGCGGAACCGGCTTTGCCGGGCCGCTGGCGGACGGCCCCCTCGGGGGGTAGCGAGCGCGAGCGAGCTCGGGGGCTCAAGTTTTGTACCAATCGCGGAGAAAAGCCATGTCGCCGGCCCAGGCAGAAACAGGAGCGCGGAGGTTCGAGGCTACCGCCGCCACGCTGCGCCGCTGGATGACGGGGATGAGGGCGAAGGTCTGCATCAGCAGGTCGTTCATGCGGATGAAGAGGGCGGCGCGCTTGACGGGGTCGAGTTCGGTTTCGGTGCTGCGGTAGAGGCGGTCGAACTCGGCATTGCGGTGGCGCGAGAGGTTGATGCCCGCCCACTTGTTGGCCTTCTGCGCCGCTTCCCACGACACGAAGCGCTGCATCACGCGCGTGGGGTCCACCGAGCCGCTGCCGGTGTACATCTGCAGGTCGGCGTTGAACTTGCCGTAGGTGTCGGGGTTGCCCACGTCGGTGCTGAAGAACACCGAGCCGGCAATCGCCTTCACCTCGATGGCGATGCCCGCCCGCTGCGCCGCCTGCTTCACGAGCGCCTGTGTCTTCTGGCGCGGCGCGTTGGTGCTGGTCTGGAACACCAGCCGCAGCGGCCTGCCGTCTTTCTCTCGGATGCCGCCGCGGCCGGCCTTCCAGCCGGCGGCTTCCAGCACCGCGGCGGCCTTCTCGGGGTTGAACGCCGACTTCGTGTTCGGGCTGCGGAAGGCCGGCGGGTTGTCGACGTAGTTCGAGGTGGCCACGCCAGCACGGCCGTAGATGAATTTCTCGATGCTGGCCTTGTCCACCAGCAGCGTCAGGGCCTGGCGCACGGCGGGGTCGCTCAGCAGCGGGTGCGGGGCTTTCAGGCTGCTGCGTTCGCCGTCCACCTCGCGGTTGGGGTCGGTGAAGTTGAAGGTGATGAACTCGACATCGGCGCCGCCGGCCACGAAGTCGGCGCGTCCCTTGCCACCGGCTTCCATGCGCTTGATGAGTTCGTCTTCCACTTGGATGTTGTAGGCGAAGTCGTACTCGCCGGTCTGCAGCACGGCGCGCGCAGCGCTCACGGCATCACCGCCCCCCTTCATCTCCACGCGGTCGAAGTGCGGGCGCGCGGGCAGGTGGTAGTTCGGGTTCAGGGCGCCCACCACCAGGTCGCCGGGCTTGAACTCGACGAAGCGGTAGGGCCCCGTGCCCACGGGCTTCAGGTTGGCCGGGGCCTCGCGCGACTTCGCGCCGATGAAGGCCTGGAACACATGGCGCGGCAAAATTTCGCCATAGGCGCCCACGAAGCTCAGCGCCCAGAACGGCGTGGGCTGCTTGAAGACGATGCGCACGGTGTGGCTGTCGATCTTCTCCACCTTGCGGTCGAGAAAGAAGCCCAGCGTGGTGGTGGCCGTTTCGGGGTTGCTGGCCCATTGCCAGGTGAAGACCACGTCGTCGGCCGTGAAGGGCTGGCCGTCGTGCCACTGCACGCCCTTCTTCAGCTTCCAGATGACGCTCTTGCCATCACGCGCCACGCCGCCGTTGGCCGCGCTGGGCACCTCGGCGGCCAGGCAGGGCACCAGGCGGCCTTCGCTGTCCCAGTCGGCCAGCGGCTCGTAGAAGAGGCGGGAGCCGTCGATGTCTTTCTGGCCGGTGGCGAAGTGCGGGTTCAGGATGGTGGGGCCCTGCCACCACAGCAGGCGCAGCGTGCCGCCACCGCCGCGCCTCACGGGTGCGTAGGCCGCGGCCGGGTTGCCCTGCGCCACCCCGGCGGCCAGCAGCAGGCTGCCCGCCACGGGGGCACCCAGGCCCAGCGCCGCCAGGCGTTGCACGAAGGTGCGGCGGGGCAGCCGGCCTTCGCGCACCGCTTCCACCCACTGCTTCAGCGCTTGTTCGTCCATCCAGGGTTCTCCATGGCCCGAGGTTGTAGCAAGGAACCTGCCACGCGCACCCCGGCATGTTCCCCGAGTGATACTCCGGCGCCATGAGTGTGTGCCCGCCGCCGCCGCTGCCCCTGCCCCGCCCGGAAGACGTGCTGGTGGTGCACCGCCCACCCGCCGGCGTGCCGCTGCGCCCGCTGGTGCTGGATTCCCCGCACTCGGGCTACACGATGCCGCCCGACTTCCAGGCCCTGCCGAGCGTGCCCGAGCTGCGCGACGGCGAAGACTGCTTCATCGACGAGCTCTACCAGCCCGCCACCGCGCTGGGCGTGCCGCTGCTGGCGGCGCGCTTCCCGCGCACCTACCTCGACCCCAACCGCCACGCCGGCGACATCGACCCCGAGCTGCTGGCCGAACCCTGGCCGGGCGAGTGGGTGCCCAGCGGCAAGGCGCGCATCGGCAAGGCGCTGGTGTGGCGCACGCTGGACGACGGCCGCCCGCTCTACGGCCGCCGGCTCACGGTGGCCGAGGTGCAGCACCGCATCACCCACTACCACCAGCCCTACCACCGCACGCTGCAGCAGCTGCTGGACAGCGCCCATGCGCAGTTCGGCGTGGTGCACCACCTCAATTGCCATTCGATGAACGCGGTGAGCGGCGCCTCGGGCGAAGGCGGTGCCGGCATCGCCCGTGCCGACATCGTGCTGGGCGACCGCGACGGCAGCAGCTGCAGCCCCGAGTTCACGCACTTCGTGCGCGAGGTGATGGCCGGCTTCGGCTACGAAGTGAAGGTGAACGACCCCTTCAAGGGCGTGGAACTCGTGCGTGCCTGGGCCGCGCCGGCCGCGGGCCGCCACAGCCTGCAGCTGGAGATCAACAAGCGCCTGTACATGGACCACACCACGCTGGCCAAGACCGCCGGCTTCCACAAGCTGCAAGGCCACCTGATGCAGCTGCTGGCTGCCATCACCTCGCACTTCCATCCACGCTGAAACCCCCAGTTCCCACCGCCATGGCCGACCTGCCCCCCATAGAGCTGCAAGCCCCCGACATCACGCCCTGGCAACACGGCAACACCGGCGTGCCCTGGGTGCACGTGCTGCAGGGCGCGCGGCCCGGCCCGAAGGTGATGGTGCAGGCGCTGACGCACGGCAACGAGATCTGCGGCGCCATCGCGCTGCACTGGCTGCTGCAGCAGGTGCAGGCCGGCTGGCGGCCGGCCGCCGGTACGCTGACGCTGGCCTTCGCCAACGTGGAGGCCTATGCGCGCTTCGACCCCGCCGACCCCTACCCCTCGCGCTGCGTGGACGAAGACTACAACCGCGTCTGGGCCGATGCCGAACTGAACGGCCCGCGCAATACGGTGGAACTGCGCCGCGCGCGAGCGCTGCGGCCCTTCGTCGACGAGGCCGAGCTGCTGCTCGACATCCACAGCATGGGCGAGCCCTGCCGCCCGCTGATGGTGTGCGGCCGTGTGGACAAGAACGCCGCCTATGCGCGCGAACTGGGCGTGCCGGGCGACCTGCTCATCGACACCGGCCACCCCGCCGGCCTGCGTTTGATCGACCGCGGCGCCTTCGGCGACCCCACCAGCCCGAAGAAGGCGCTGCTCATCGAGTGCGGCCAGCACTGGGAGAAGGCCGCGGCCGACGTGGCCATCGACACGCTGGTGCGTTTCCTGGGCCTCACGGGCGCGGCCGATGCCGCCTGGGTGCAGGCCCACACGCGCGTGGTGCCGCCCGTGAAGCAGCACCTGGTGCGCGTGACCGAGCCAGTGGTGGCGCGCAGCACGCTCTTCCGCTTCCTGGTGCCCACCGAGGGCCTGATGGTGGTGCCGCACGCCGGCACGCGCATCGCGCAGGACGGCGAACACTTCTGGCTGACGCCCTACGACGACTGCGTGCTGGTGATGCCCGGCACGCGCAACCTCAAGCCGGGCGGCACGGCCGTGCGGCTGGGCCGCTTCGAGCCGCTGGGTTAGTTCAGGCGGCTTCGGCTTCGAAGCCGGCCA
>LJHT01000039.1 GCA_001295905.1 beta proteobacterium AAP51
CGGCTGTGGCAGGTGCCGGAAACCGGGCCCGCCCGCCTCTTCGCCGAAGGGCTGGACCCGTCCAGCCTGCTTGCTCAAGCGCACGGCCGCATCGCGGCGCGGGGGCTCGACGGCCGCCTGTGGGTGCACGAAGCATCGCGTCCGGCCGCGATGCCGGCCCGCTCCGACGTGCCGTTGGCGCCGCATGCTGGCCTGTGCATCCTGCCGCTGGCCATCATCGCCGTGGTGGAGGAAGCGGCAGGCCCCGTGCTGGCGCGCTTCGAGCCCGATGCCGGCGGCACGTGGCGGGTGGTGGCGCGCAGCCGCGAGCCCGTGCTGCCCGATGCCGTGCCCGTGGCCGTGGACCTGGACGGCGCCCACGGCGGCGCCCACATCGCCGTGCTGGCCGGCCCTGACGCCCAGCGCTACCCGCATGCCGTGCTGGGCGATGGCATCGAGGCCACGCGGCTGCTCTGGCTGGAACGCCACAGCCTCGAGGCGCTGCGAACGCTGCAACTGGCCGCGCCCGAAGTCTTCGAAGACCGCCTCTTGCGCCCCTGGCAGCTGCCCGACGGGCGCACCGGGCTGGTGACGGTGCGCGCAGGGCCCCAGGGCGCGCAGCTGGTGGTGGTGGCCGCCGCGCGAAACTCGCCTGCAGGCCTGGAAACCGCCGCCGCCGGGCCGGCCATCGGCACGCGCAACCGCTGGCTGTCACCGGCCAGCGTGGGGCCCGCCGACCCCACGCTGTGGGCCGTGCACACGCCGCACATCGGGGGCGTGCTGCACCGCTACCGGGCCGAAGGCGCGGCGCTGGTGGCCGAGCGGGTGGCCGAGCGTGTGGCCCCCGGCCTCACCAACCACCGGCTGGGGGCGCGCGAGCTCGACATCTCGGCCCGCGTGGGCCCCTGGCTGCTGCTGCCCACGCAGAACTGGCGCGGTTTGCGCGCCGTGCACACGCAAGACAACTCCAACCTGGAAGCCCGGCCCGAAGGCGCGCCCATCGAGCAGTGCGTGGCCTCGGCCAGCCGCCGCAGCGCGCTGCTGCTCAGTGCCTCGGGCCTGGCCGTCTTCACCGCCTGAAGCGATGGCAAGCCCTGGAAGGCCGTCGCGACGGCCCCGGGGCCTACTTCGGGTACAGCACCATCTGCGTGCAGCGGAACAGCGCCAGCAGCTTGCCGCCCTCGCGCGCCGTGACGGTGGCGTCCCACACCTGCGTGGTGCGGCCCAGGTGCACCGGCCGCGCCACGCAGTCCACCCAGCCCGTGCGCGCCGTGCCCATGTGGTTGGACTTCAGCTCGATGGTGGTGAAGCCGCTGGCCCCGGCGGGCAGGTTCTGGAAGCAGCCGTAGCCGGCCGCCGTGTCGGCCAGCGTCACCAGGCTGCCCGCATGCAGGAAACCGTTGGGCGCCATCAGTTCCGGGCGCACGGCCAGTTCGGCGCAGATCTCGTCGGCCTCCGCCTTCACGATGACGATGCCCAGATGCCCCGGCAGGTGCTGGGCGCCGAAGCGGTTGAATTCTTCAGGGCTGCGCATGCGGGGCTCCGGGGCTGGTGGTGGAAGAAGCGGCGGCGGGCAGGCTGCTGAACCAGGCCAGCACGGGCGCCCACAGCGCCTGCGCCGCAGGGCGGAAGTAGCCCATGTGGCCGATGGGGCCCAGCGGCGCCACCGGGGCGATGTCCAGCGCGCGCCAGCCGGCCTGGCGGTAGCCGGCCATGAAGGCGTCACGCGAGGCGGGCGGTGCCCAGTGGTCGTCCAGCGCATTGGCCGCGACGATGGGCGTGCGCACCGCCGCGAACTGGGCCTGCACTTCGGCGGCCAGTTCAGGGTCGTCGAAGAAGTAGCGCGGAAACTGGCACCAGTGCCGCCATTGCCGGTACACGCCCAGCGGCAGGTCTTCGCCCATGCCCAGCAGGCTCCAGGGCAGGTAGCCCTTCCAGCGGGTGAGCACCGGGCCCAGCACGCGCCACATCAGCAGCACACGCAGGCGTTCCAGCGGCGGCATCCAGCCATGCCAGCCGGCGCCGGTGGCGAAGGTGTAGAGGCCGGCCACGCGGGCATGGTTGGGCAGCAGCCCGAAAGCATGGCCACCATAGGAATGGCCCACCATGAACAGCGGCACGCCGTCCTCGGGGCAGGCGTCCACGGCGGCCGCGAGGTCGAGTCGGGCCCAGTCGCGGTAGTCCATCTCGAAACCACGCAGCTCGGCAGGCCGTGAGAGGCCGATGCCGCGGTAATCGAGCGTCAGCGTCTCGAAGCCCTGCGCCGCGGCGTGCTGGGCAAAGCGGCGGTAGAAGCGCTGCGGCACGCCCGTCGCCCCGGCCAGCACGATGCGCCCCTGCGGCGGGCCCCCGGCGCGGTAACGCAGCGCGGTGAGGCGGTAGCCGTCGGCAGCGACCAGGGTCTCGGCCTGGCCTTCGCGTGGGGATTCAGATTTCGGTGGTGTCATGGTTTCGGGCTTTCGATGTCCTGAGCCACTACGGCCAGCAGCGTCTCGACGGTGGCGCGCAGCGCCTGGGTGTCGCCGGCCACGCGGGCCTGCATCAGCGCGCCTTCGTAGGCAGAGACCACCAGCGCCGCCAGCCCTGGCGCCCGGGCGGCGTTGACACCGGCCTGCACCAGCACCTGCGCCAGCCGCTCGCGCAGCAAGGCAAAGCCGCGGGCCACCGCGGCGCGGATGGCCTCGTCTTGCGGCGTGGATTCCAGCGCCACGGTGGCCAGCGGGCAGCCACGCTCGAAGCCGCTGCGCTGCAGGTGCTGGCCCGCCTGCGTGAGCCACTGCCGCAGTGCATCGAGGGCCGTACCCGGGCGCTGCTGCAGACGCTGCAGGCTGGCGTCGATGTGGGCCACCACCGCGTCGATGGCCGCCACCGCGAGTTCGGTCTTGCCCCCCGGGAAGTGGTGGTAGAGCACGCCCTTGGGAGCCTGCGCCACCTGCAGCAGTTCTGCCAGGCCCACGCCATGCAGGCCGCGGCGCTGCAGGGCGTCGGTCATCGCGGCGATGAGGCGCTCGCGGGTGGGGGCCGGCTCTTGAGGCATGCATGCATTCTGTAGACCGGTCGGTCTAGTGTCAAGGCCCTGCCCTGGTCTGCTCCCCTTCATCGCAAGCACCAGCGCCAGCGCCGCACCCCTGGGCTGGAGCGCTGCCCCTCCGCCCGGCTTAGACTGTGTCCGCGCTCATGACCCCTGCCCCTCTCGGCCAAACCGGCCTGCTGGTCACCCGTGTCGGCTTCGGCGCGATGCACTTCGACGGCATCGACGACGAGGCCGAGGTCGGCCGCCTGCTCAACGGCGTGCTCGATCTCGGCGTGACGCTCATCGACACCGCGCGTGGCTATGGGCGCAGCGAAGAGCGCATCGGCCGGCACCTGCACCCGCGCCGCGCCGAGTTCGTGCTCTCCACCAAGCTGGGTTATGGCGTGGAAGGGGTGCCCGACTGGACCTACCCCTGCATCACGCAGGGCGTGGAGCGCGCGCTGCGCCTGATGCGCACCGATTGCATCGACATCGGCCACCTGCATTCCTGCCCCCTGCACGTGCTGCAGCGCGGCGAGGTGACCGAAGCTCTGGCCGCCTGCGTGCGGGCCGGCAAGCTGCGCGTGGCCGCCTACTCCGGCGAAAACGCCGAGCTGGCACATGCGCTGCAGGACGCGCGTTTCGGCAGCGTGCAATGCAGCCTGAGCCTGGCAGACCCGGCCAGCGGCGCGCAAATCGCCGCCACGGGCAAGGGTGTGCTGGCCAAGCGCACGCTGGCCGGGCTGGCCTGGGCGCAGCCGTGCCGGCCCGCAGGCTTCTGCGAAGGCCAGTACTGGGACCGCTGGCAGCAGCTGCAACTGCCCGACCTGGGCCTGCCCTGGCCCGAACTGGCCCTGCGCTGGGCCGCGTTCACGCCGGGCGTGAGCAGCGTGCTCATCGGCACCCGCAGCCTGGCGCGCCTGGGCGAAGGCATCGCCGCCATCGCGCGCGGCCCTTTGCCCGGTGCCACCTTGCAGGCGCTGCACGGCGCGCACCGCCAGGCAGGCGCCAGCAGCTGGCCGGGCTTGGTGTGAACCGGCCCCTCAGCCCAGAAAGTCCAGGCGGCCTCGGGGCTTGATCGCCGTACGCGGCCGGCTCTGCGGGCACGGGGCGTGCATCGATGCCCCCGAACCAGGCACTGCCGCTGACGGCCTGGATCGAGGCCCCCACCGGCACGAAGGCGGCTTCGGCTGGCACTGCGCCGAGGAGCCTCTGCAGCGCGCTTGGCTCGCCAGCAACGACGGCAACGCCCATGCACGCCAGCCTGCCATCCATGCGCCAGTTTCGGCCAACCACCGCTCAGAGGACCGCAGGCCTGGCCCATTCCCTAGACTGCGGTGATGAGTTCGAAACCCATCGACTGGAGCCAGCTGTGGTACCCAGGGCGGGCGCAACCCTTCTCAGACGAAGAGATGGCACGCGCGGGTGCCGAAAGGCCCGGCCGCACGCTCCTGGCGCTTTTGGCTCTTCACCTGGTTGCATTGGTAGGCATCGTCATGCTGATGGCACCGAAGGGTCAGGCGCTGCTTGCCGGCACCACCTTTGCCCTGCTGTGCTTGAGCGGCAGCGCACTGGCCTGGTGGCTGTGGTGGCGGCCCTGGCGGGGCGCCTTGCTGGTGGCTTCGCTGGGCATTGTTGCCGCCGCGGCCTTGTTGGCCTGGGCCCTGCGCGAACTGGTACCCGACCGCGACAGCCGCCACGTCCTGGCGGTGCTGCTCGCGTTCGGTGGATCGCTGCTGGCGCTGGTGCTATGGTTCCTGGTGGTCTGGCGCTCGCACCAGATCGAGGCGCGACTGGCGGCGCTGGTCGAGCGCGAGCAGGCGATAGAAATGGCTCGGCGGTTGGCCGCTGCGCAGTTGGAGCCACACTTCCTGTTCAACACACTGGCTTCCGTGCAGCACTGGGTCGACACGCGTGACGAACGCGCCAGCACGCTGCTGAGCGCGCTCACGGGCTATCTGCGCGCCACCCTGCCCTTGTTCCGGCAGCCGACGCTGCCACTGGCTGAGGAGTTGGTGGCGGTGGAGCGCTATCTGCAGGTGATGCAGGCCCGGCTGGGGTCACGCCTGGCCTGGCGCATCGATGTCGAACCCGAGTTGCTCAGGCTGCCTCTGCCCTCGGGTGCGCTGCTGACACTGGTTGAGAACGCCGTGGAGCACGGCATCGAGCCCCAGTTGCACGGCGGCTCGGTGCGGGTGCTGGCGCAGCGGCTCGGCGCACAAGCCCAGATCGAGGTGACCGACGACGGCGCCGGCCTCTCCGAGCACCATGCCGAAGGCGTTGGACTGGCGAACGTGCGCCAGCGCTTGGCCCTGCTGGGCGGGCCCGGCGCGGCACTGGCCCTCGTGCCGGGGCCCACGGGCGGTTGCACCTCCCGCCTGGTGTTGCCGGCGTCCCTTGCCTGAAGCCATGCCTGCGCGTCCACGCGCCCGAGCGCCTGGCCGGCCTTTCATGCAGCGGAATCGACCACTCACCCGATGCGCCCGCGCCGTGACGAACAGCCGCCGTAGATGGACGGCTCCGACCAAGACACCGCAGATGCCCAACCCCCTGTTCATCACCCTGGGGCTCAGCGTTTCCAGCGTCCTCGCGATGGCGCAGACCCCATCGCCGCAGCAGCAGCCGCCCGAGCGCATGGTCGTGAGCGCCAGTCATGCCACGGCACGCGACGCCCGGACCCTGAGCGAAGTGTTCGAGGCTCGCCGCTTGTTCAACGCCTTGCGGGCCCTGTCGCCCAACGGGGAACTGGCCTTTCGCGTCTTGGCGCGCCTGGATGGCGCGCAAACTGAGTGGCTGGGGCTGCAACTGCTGACGCCCGAAGGCCGGGCGGACATCGATCTGGACGCCCTGCAGCGCTTCAGGCCGCAGCCTGCATGGGACCGCCTGCCGCCATCCACGGTGGTGCGCAGCCGCCTGCGCGACGGCAATGTCGTCTGGCGCAGCGATGTGCGCACGCCCGGCCTTCCAAACAACATGCACCGCCTGGGCGACCTGCGCCTGCAATGCAAGCTGGACTGGGGCGTGCCGCTGGGCCGCACCATCGTCCCCGTCGGGCCCTCGTTGTTCGTGGCCGCGACTGCCCAGTGCGAGACAGTGGCCACGGGGGCCATGAACAGCCAGTTTGCAGACCGGCCCGTGCTCGCCATCGACCTCGTGTACGGAAGCCGTCGGGAGCGGCTCAGCTACTTCCACCTGCACGGTGCAGGCGATAACGGGCCCACCCGGCTGCTGAGCGGACTGACCGATTGGGCCCATCAACTCAAGGACCACATGTACAGACTGCCTCTGCACGACAAGAGCTGGCCCGATGACACGCTGATCGAGTTCACATTCATGAATCCCATCGTGCGCAGCACCGATGCGCAGAGCCCATGACGCCACTGCCCCTAGCCAAACGGGTGGCCTTCTCGGCTGCGGCAGCTTGGTTGGTCGCCTGCAGCAGCGTGGCGCCGCCTTCGCCCTCGCAGACGAGCCACGCTTTGCAGTCGCAGGTGCAGGCTCTTGCACACGGCCGCGGCACGATGGAAGAAGCGCTCCGGCTCTGGGGCGAGCCGCATGCCAAAACCAGGTTCATGCAAGGGCACGAGGTCTGGCACTACTACCTGCCCAAGAACGGGTGGGCCGTGTGGTCCCGGCTGCCAGGCGTGCACGTGGGCACCGCCGAGCGGGGACGGCGCGCGGTGGACCTGGTGCTGCTCTTCAACTCAGAAGGCGTGGTCGTGCAGGGCCTCGTCCGCGACTTGCCCGGTGAGGCAGCCCAAGAGGCTGCCCAAGCCCCAGGCCAGCCCGCTCGCTGAGCGCTTCGATCCATCGAGGCCCGTGTGAGCGCGAGCTGGAGCCTCTGCGGGCCCGCGCTCTGACTCTGCGTCGGGCGATGGCGCCGTCGGTCTTCAAGCTTGCGAGGCTGCGCGCGCCGCCCAAGGTAACGCCGCCGTAGACTTGGGCTTGGCGTCCGTTGCGAGCCATGCACCCCATCCAGGCTGCCACGGTCGCCGCGCGTCGTTCGGTCGCATCTTGACCTGCCTCTGCGCGACACGCGAATGCCCTCCCTTGCCCAAGCCCGCTCTGCCATGGTTTTCGTTGTTCCCGTGCAAGCACGCTACGCCGCCAGCTACCGCGAGTGCCTCGACGTCGTGGCGCGCGAGCAGCGCTACCTGGCCCAGATCGAGGCTTTGCCACTAGAGAAGATCGAGGGCTTTCTCAAGGACAGCGTCGCCACGGATGCAGCCCAGTTCTTCGCCGTGGACGGCGACCGCGTGGTGGGCTGGGCCGATGTCTTCCCTGCCTGGGCCCACGCAGTGAGCCATTGCGGCACCCTGGGCATGGGCGTGGCGCCCGCCTACCGAGGCCAGGGCCTCGGCAAGCGCCTGCTGCAGGCCTGCATCGAAAAGGCATGGCAGAAGGGCCTCACCCGCATCACGCTGGAAGCGCGTGCCGACAACACGGCCGCCATCGCGCTGTACGAGAAGTTCGGCTTCCAGCACGAAGCGCTGATGCGCAATGCCATGCGCTTCGGCGGCCAGTACTTCAGCGCGGTGCAGATGAGCCTGTTGCGCGAGCAAGGCCCGCTCAGGGCTTGAGGCCCAGCAGCTCGGCGCTGCGGCGCGGGTTGACCAGCTGCACCCGACCGCGCGGCTCGGCACCCCGGATGATGGCGTCCTTCACCTGCGCCACCGTCAGTTCGGGCTTCAGTGCGAACAGCTTGGCGGCCAGGTTGGCCACTTGCGGGCTGGCCATGCTGGTGCCGCTGAACTTCACGCGGTCGCCGCCGGGCAGCAGGCTTTCCACCTCGAAGCCGTTGGCGTGCACCACCACGGTCTTGCCGAAGGTGGAGAAGCTGGTCTCGTCGCCGGCCTTGTCGACCGCACCCACGGTGATGAGGTTGGGCAGCTGCAGGCCGGCGGGGATGTATTCCGCGAAGTCGGCGCTGTTGTCCTCGTTGCCGGAACCGGCCACGAAGAGAATCTCCGGTGCGCTGGCGATGGCCGCGCGCAGGGCTTCACGCTCGATGTCGAAAAGCTTGCGTGCCATCTGCTTGCGCTCTTCGGGCGAAGCGCCCACGTTGTGCCAGGTGAGCGCGCCCTCGTGCGCCGAGACGCCATACCGCCAGCTCATGTTCACCACCCGCAGCTTCTGTGCCTTGAAGCCTTCGACGATGGCCTTGTAACCTTCGGACCAGCGGCGCGAACGCTCTTCGGTGGGCAGCGTGGGTTCGCTGCGGTGGTTGTAGAGCATGGTGGCGGCGTAGACGCGGGCGAACGGGTTGCCTTCCACCGCAATGCCGGCCACGTGCGTGCCGTGGGTGTAGACGCTGGCCAGGCTCAGGTCTTCTTGGAAGGCCTTCACTTGCTCGGGCTTCAGCGACGAGACGGCCTGCTTCAGGCGGCGCGCGTCTTCGGTGTCCAGCGCGGCGCGCAGGTCCATGCTGCCCTTGACCAGCTGGCGCAGCTGCGGCCAGCGCGGCGCGGCCTCGCCCAGCGGCCGCAGCAGGTCCACGCGGTTGAGCGTGCCGTCGTCGTTCATCGCCAGGCCCGGCGCGGCCGTGGCCTGGAAGAGCTTCAGGTCGACACCCGAATCCCAGATGCCCACACCCACCGGCGTAGCCTTCGCGGTGGCGGGAATGGCGAACTGCCGCGGCGTCCAGATATCGGGCTTGGCCGCCGTCTGTGCGGCCTGGCGGTCGATGACGGCCTGCAGGCCGCCGACCAGCGCGGCCTTCAGCGGGAAGACCAGTTCCTCCTGCAGGCGCGCACTGACGATGGCGGCCGCCAGGCTTTCCGGCACCTTCAGGTTCATGTTGCGGGCGGCAACGTCCAGCTGCTGCTCGAAAGAGCCGCGCACCAAGGCCGGGTTCATCAGCTCGAACTGGCCCTTGCTGCCCTTGATGAGGTCGGCGGTGTCGGCCCAGTTCAGCGCGCCGTAGCGCTTCTCGACCTCGGCACGCACCCAGGCCGTGTCCTTCTGGCCGGTCTGCTGCTCGGACAGCAGCAGCGCGAGCACGCCGGTGGTGGCGCGCGGGCCGGGCTTGTCCTGCAGCTGACGCAGCTGCGCCACGAGACCGGGCACCGCCGCCCAATCGCCCCGGAACTGCGCCATGGTGAGCAAGGCGCCCACGTAGCTGCGCATCGTGGCCGCGTCGCGAATCTCGTAGGCAGCGAGGTCGGCCTGGGCGTTCCTTTCCAGTTGCTCGGCCAGGGCCAGCACCTCGGCACGCGGTGCGCTCAGGTACTGGCTGGGCAGCTTGTCCAGCTGCACCGTGCGGCGGGGCAGCTGCTCCAGGCTGGTGATGACGGTCTTGGCCGGCGCAGGGCTGGTTTGCGCCAGGGCAGGCAAGGCGGCGGCGATGAGGGTGGCAAGCACGAGGTGGCGGGGCACGGGCACGTGGAACTCCTGGGTGGATCGACGGCCGGCACTCTAGGCAGGCGCCACGCAGCCCGCACCGGCCGTGCGATGAACGATGGCTTTTCGCGGTTGGATGACGCGAAGTGCCACATCAAGCAGCGGCCGGGCAGCGGCGCGGGGGCGGTGAACAACCCGACGAGAAAAAGGAAAACCCCAGTCGCGTCAGCGAGCTGGGGTTCCCTGCGGGGGCATCCTGGGCGCCACGAAACGCCCTGGTGCCAGGCGACTTACATGTGGTCGATCATCACCTGACCAAACCCGCTGCAGCTCACCTGCGTGGCGCCTTCCATCAGGCGCGCGAAGTCGTAGGTGACCTTCTTGCTCAGGATGGATTTCTCCATGCTGCTGATGATGAGGTCGGCGGCTTCCGTCCAGCCCATGTGGCGCAGCATCATCTCGGCGCTGAGGATCTCGGAGCCCGGGTTCACGTAGTCCTTGCCGGCGTACTTCGGCGCGGTGCCGTGCGTGGCTTCGAACATGGCCACGCTGTCGCTCAGGTTCGCGCCCGGGGCGATGCCGATGCCGCCCACCTGTGCGGCCAGCGCGTCGGAGACGTAGTCGCCGTTCAGGTTCAGCGTGGCGATGACGCTGTACTCGGCCGGGCGCAGCAGGATCTGCTGCAGGAAGGCGTCGGCGATGCTGTCCTTGACGACGATTTCCTTGCCGGTGCGCGGGTTCTTGAACTTGCACCACGGGCCGCCGTCGATGAGCTGCGCGCCGAATTCCTTCTGCGCCAGCGCGTAGGCCCAGTCACGGAAGCCACCTTCGGTGAACTTCATGATGTTGCCCTTGTGCACGATGGTGACACTGGGCTTGTCGTTGTCGATGGCGTACTGGATGGCCTTGCGCACGAGGCGCTCGGTGCCTTCGCGGCTGACCGGCTTGACGCCGATGCCCGAGGTGTTCGGGAAGCGGATCTTCTTCACGCCCATCTCTTCCTGCAGGAACTTGATGAGCTTCTTGGCCTTGTCGCTCTCGGCTTCGAACTCGATGCCGGCGTAGATGTCTTCCGAGTTCTCGCGAAAGATGACCATGTGGGTCTTCTCGGGTTCCTTCACCGGGCTGGGCACGCCCTTGAAGTACTGGATGGGGCGCAGGCAGACGTAGAGGTCGAGTTCCTGGCGCAGCGCCACGTTCAGGCTGCGGATGCCGCCGCCCACGGGCGTGGTGAGCGGGCCCTTGATGCTGACCACGTAGTCGCGCACGGCATGCAGGGTTTCTTCGGGCAGCCAGACATCGGGGCCGTAGACCTTGGTGCTTTTCTCGCCGGCATACACCTCCATCCAGTGGATCTTGCGCTTGCCGCCATAGCTCTTGGCCACCGCCGCGTCCACCACCTTCAGCATCACCGGGGTGATGTCCAGGCCGGTGCCATCGCCCTCGATGTAGGGAATGATCGGCTGGTCAGGCACGTTCAGCGAGAAGTCCGCATTGACGGTGATCTTCTGGCCACCTTCGGGCACCTTGATGTGCTGGTACATGTGTGGGGGTCTCCGCAGGGCCGGCGCTGCACGGCCGGCGTTGATGTGGTCGAGCCTTCAATTCTAAGGCACCGCCCCTGTCCGCCGACTGACGGCAGGCCCGCCGCCGCAGGGCCTGCGGGCGCAGTTTTCAGCGGCGCTCAGGCCAGGCCGCAGAAGGCGGCCACTTCCTGCCACACGCCATGGCCCAGTGCCCACACCGAGGCCGCGGCCAGCAGGCCACCGCCAGCCCGCACCGCCATGCGTTCGCGCGCCGCAGCCCCACTGCCGCGCATCAGGCGCTGCCAGGTCCAGGGCCCCAGCACCAGGCCGGGCGCCGAAGCCAGCGCAAAGGCCGCCATCGCCAGGGCCCCAGTGGCGGGGCTGCTGCCCAGGGCCGCCACCAACAGCGCCGACTGCAGCAGCCCGCAGGGCCAGACGGCCCAGAGGCTGCCGGCCACCAGCGCGCGCTGGCTGAAAGCCTGCGGGCGATGGCGGGAAACCAGCGCGCGCTGGCGCGAAGGGCCGGCAGGCGCAGCGAGCGGAGGGCCCGCTGCAGGCACCGGGCCCTGCAACGGCGCCCAGCTGGCGGCCGCCACGGGCCGGGGCACCACACCCAGCCGTGCCATCCAGGCCGGCTGCTGCGCCCGCACCAGCAGCCACAGCCCCAGCGCCAGCGCGGCCACGTGCAGCAGCACCCACAGCGGCCGCAGGGCCGGGCTCAGCTGCGACCAGCCTGCCAGCACCGCCACGCTGGATGCCACCAGCGCCCCCACGGCGGCATAGCTGCCCAGGCGCGCCAGGTGAAAGAGCGCGGCGTTGCGCGGCCCCGGGCCCGTGGCTGCCGCGCAAGGCGCGCTGCACATGGCCGCGCAGTGCGGCGCGCCGGCCAGGCCCAGCAGGGCCGCGCTGATGATGAGGGGAAGCTCCACGCCTCGGATGATGCGCGAGAAGCGCTCGCGGGTCAGATGATGCGCGAGAAGCGTTCGCGCGTGCGGTCGGCCTGCAGGTGGCGGTCGAAGACCATGGCCACGGCGCGCACGAAGAACCAGCCCGTCGCCGTGACCTGGATCTCCTGCGCATTCACCTCCACCAGCCCCATCTCCTGCAGCGTCTGGAGCTGCTCGAACTCGTCGGCGAAGACCTCGCGCATCTTCACCAGGTGGGCCAGCTCGATGCTCTCGAACTCCACGCGCCCCTGGCACATCAGCGCCATGATGACGGCGCGGCGCAACAGATCGTCGCGCGTCAGCGCCAGGCCGCGCACCACGGGCAGCTGGCCTTGGGCCAGCGCGTCGTGGTACTCCTCCAGCGTCTTCGCGTTCTGGCTGTAGGTGGCGCCCACGCGGCCGATGGCCGACACACCCAGGCTGATGAGGTCGCAATCGGGCTGCGTGGTGTAGCCCTGGAAGTTGCGGTGCAGGCGCCCTTGCCGCTTGGCCACCGCCAACGCGTCTTCCGGCAGCGCGAAGTGGTCCATGCCGATGTAGGTGTAGCCGTTGGCCACGAAGCCCGAAAGCCCGGCGCGCAGCATCTCGATGCGCTGCTCGGCCGTGGGCAGGGCGTGGTCGTCGATGCGCCGCTGCGGCTTGAAGCGCTGCGGCAGGTGCGCGTAGGCGTACATCGCCACGCGCGTGGGCCGCAACTCGGCCACCTGCGCAATGGTGCGGCTGAAGGACTCGGGCGTCTGCTTGGGCAGGCCGTAGATGAGGTCGGCGTTGATCGACTGGAAGCGCAGCGCGCGCGCTTCGGCCATCAGTTCGCGCACGCTCTCGAAGCTCTGGATGCGGTGCACGGCCACCTGCACCTCGTGGTCGAAGTCCTGGATGCCGAAGCTGATGCGGTTGAAGCCCATCGCGGCCAGGTTGCGCAGCCGCTCGCGCGAGGCTGTGCGCGGGTCGACCTCGATGCTCACCTCGGCATCGGGCAGCAGCCTGAAGGCGCCGCGCAGCAGGCTCATCAGATGGGCCAGTTCGTCGTCGCTCAGGAAGGTGGGCGAGCCGCCGCCCAGGTGCAGCTGCGAGACCGCCTGGCCCCGGCCCATCTCGGCGGTGTGCAGGTCGATCTCGCGCTGCAGGTCCACCAGGTACTCGCCGCCACGGCTCTTGTGCTTGGTGATGATCTTGTTGCAGGCGCAGTAGTAGCAGAGCTGCTCGCAGAACGGGATGTGCACGTACAGCGACAGCGGCGCAGCGCCCCCCACCATCGCCCCCTGGGCCCGCTGGCGCAGGGCCTGTCGATACTCGTGCTGGCCGAAGGCCTCGACGAAACGGTCGGCCGTGGGGTAGCTGGTGTAGCGGGGCCCCGGCAGATCCATGCGCCGCAACAAGGCGTCGGGCAGCAGCGTGGGGGGCGGCTGGGTGCCGGTCGGCTGGGAGGTTGCGGTGTTCATGGCTGCAATGTGCCAGCGCCCCTGGCGGGCACCTTGATCCGGCTCAACACCGAGTGAAGCAGGGCGGGGCCTTGGCGCATACTGCGCGCATGCAAACGCAAATGCCCTCCGTTCGCCTTGAACCCTTCAAGGTGGCCTGTTCCAGTTGCAACCTGCGCGAGCTGTGCCTGCCCGTGGGCATCGGTGAAGCCCAGATGGAGCGGCTGGACGCCATCGTCGCCACGCGCCGCACGGTGCCCCGGGGCGAGGCGCTGTTCCGCAGCGGCGACGCCTTCATCGCGCTTTACGCCGTGCGCACGGGTTTTTTCAAGACCTGCCTGTCTTCGGAAGACGGGCGCGACCAGGTCACGGGCTTCCAGATGGCCGGCGAACTGCTGGGGCTGGACGGCATCGGCACCGACCGCCACACCTGCGACGCCATTGCGCTGGAAGATTCCCAGGTCTGCGTCATCCCGTTCGCGCAGCTGGAAGACCTCTCCCGCGAACTTTCTGATCTGCAGCGTCATTTTCACAAGATCATGAGCCGCGAAATCGTTCGCGACCATGGCGTGATGCTGCTGCTGGGCAGCATGCGTGCCGAAGAGCGGCTGGCCGCCTTCCTGCTGAACCTGACGCAGCGCCTGCGCACGCGCGGCTTCTCGGCCAGCAGCCTGGTGCTGCGCATGACGCGCGAGGAAATCGGCAGCTACCTGGGGCTGAAGCTGGAAACCGTGAGCCGGGCCTTCAGCAAGTTCCAGGACGATGGCGTGCTGGAAGTGAAGCAGCGGCAGATACGCGTGCTCGACCCCGACGCTCTGCAGGCCCTGGTGAACGGCGGCACCGCCTGCTAGAGCTAGCGCTGTTCCGGCGTGGCCGCATGGTTGCGGCCTTGCACGGCCGGCTGCTCGGCCTTGTTCTTCGCCGCAGGGCGCGCCAGCACCGGGTCGGGGTTCTGGATGGCCAGCGTCAGCGTGACGAAACTCGCCACCACCACCACCGCCGGCCCGCCGATCACCATCCACACGATAGGCAGGCGCCACCAGGGCACCGTGGGCTCGGCCGGGGTTTCGGGCGTGGCCGGCAGCAGGCCGGTGCGGGCAAGGGTGTTCATGGCAGCAACTCCGTCGGGTGCCTTCATCGCGGCACCATGAAGGTCGATTTTTCGGTGAGGGTTCGCGAGGCGTCGGCGTTGGCCTCTGGCAGACGCTCGACCTCGAAGCGCACCGCGTGCGCCCCTGCGCCAGCGGCTTGTGCCGCCTCGGGCGGCACGCGCAAGGCCACCGGCACCCAGCGCGCTTCGGCCGGCTGCACCACCACCTCGGCCTTCAAGTCGGTGGTGATGCCTGCCAGCCCCAGCGCACCGATGCGGTAGCGCTGCACACGCTCGGTGGCGTTCATGATCTGCAGGCGGTAGACGTTCTCCACCCAGCCGTCTTCCACCACGCGCGCCAGCGCGCCGCGGTCGCGCACCACGTCCACCTTGAAGGGCGCACGCAGCATCAGGCTGGTGAACAGGCCCGCGCATACCAACAGCAGCACGGCCGCATAGCCCAGCACGCGAGGACGCAGCACGCGCTTGACGACCTCGGCCCGCGACAGGTGCTGCTGCAGCCCGTTCTGGGTGTCGTAGCGGATCAGGCCGCGCGGGTACTGCATCTTGTCCATCACGCCGTTGCACACGTCGATGCAGGCGGTGCAGCCGATGCATTCGTACTGCAGACCCTTGCGGATGTCGATGCCGGTGGGGCACACCTGCACGCACAGGCCGCAGTCGATGCAGTCGCCTTGCTTCGCCGGCTTCACTGCGGCACTTGATGAAGCGGCCATGTCAGCGGCGCGGGTGTCCTGCGCCCGCTTGCCGCGGGCACCGCCACGCGGTTCACCGCGGGCCTGGTCGTAGGTGATGACGAGCGTGTCCTTGTCGAACATCACGCTCTGGAAGCGCGCGTAGGGGCACATGTACTTGCACACCTGCTCGCGCATCCAGCCGGCATTGCCGTAGGTGGCGAAGCCGTAGAACAGCACCCAGAACCACTCCCAGGGCCCGAGGCCCAGCACCAGGGCCGAGGCGCCCAGCTCGCGGATGGGCGTGAAATAGCCCACGAAGGTGAAGCCCGTCCACAGGCCGATGCCCAGCCAGGCGAGCTGCTTGCCGCCCTTGCGCAGCAGCTTCTCGGCACCCCAGGGCGCCTGGTCGAGCTTTATGCGGCGCACGCGGTCGCCTTCGATCTTGCGCTCGACCCACATGAAGATTTCCGTGTACACCGTCTGCGGGCAGGCATAGCCGCACCACAGCCGGCCGGCCACGGTGGTGAACAGGAACAGCGCGTAGGCGCTGACGATGAGCAGGCCCGTCAGGTAGATGAAGTCCTGCGGGTAGAGCACCAGGTCGAAGATGTAGAAGCGGCGCGCGCCCAGGTCGAAGAGCACGGCCTGGCGGCCATTGCAGGGCAACCACGGCAGCCCGTAGAAGAGCAGCTGCGTGGCCCACACCAGGGCCCAGCGCCAGCGCGCGAACCAGCCGCTCACGGCACGGGCGTAGATCTTTTCCTGCGCCTCGTACAACCAGATCACGCGCTCCGCAGGCTCGCCGCCCGCGGGCGGCAGCGCAGCCGCAGGGTTCGCAGAGGGCGAAGCCGCGCCCGCTGCTGCCGGCTTCACTGGGCCGCCACCTGGGTGCGGTTCGACAGCCCCCACACATAGGCACCCAGCACATGCACCTGCTCGGGCGTGAGCAGCTTGCCCTGCGCCGGCATCACGTTGTTCCTGCCCTGCGTGATGATGTTGACGATGGCCTGCTCACCCCAGCCGTGCAGCCAGATCTTGTCGGTGAGGTTGGGCGCACCCAGCGCCGGGTTGCCCTTGCCCTCGGCGCCGTGGCAGGCCGCACAGGTGGCGAACTTGGCCTTGCCCAGCTGTGCAGCCAGGCTGTTGTGCGCGCTGCCCGAAAGGCTGAGCACATAGTTCGCCACGTTGCGCACGTCTTCAGGCGTGCCCACGGCCGGCGCCATGGCGGGCATCACCCCAACGCGGCCTTCGGTGATCACGGTCTTGATGTAGTCGTGCGTGCCGCTGCCCAGCCAGTCGTTGTCGGCCAGGTTGGGGAAGCCCTTGCTGCCGCGCGCATCGCTGCCGTGGCACTGCGCGCAATTGTTCAGGTACAGGCGCTGGCCTATGCCCATGGCCACGGGGTCGCGCGCCAGCTCTTCCACTTTCATCGGCGTGAAGCGGGCATACACCGGGGCCATGGCGGCCACGGCCTTCTTCTGCTCAGCTTCGTACTGGCCGGCGCTGGTCCACTTCAGCGTGCCGGGGTGGGTGGCCAGGCCGGGGTAGAAGGCCAGGTACACGGCGGCGAAGACCACGGTGATGACGAACAGCCACATCCACCAGCGCGGCAGCGGGTTGTTCAGTTCGCGCAGGTCTTCGTCCCACACGTGGCCGGTGGTGTTGTCGTCGGCCATCACGCGGCGGCGTGCAGCCACCAGCAGCAGGAAGATGCAGAACACCAGCCCCGCCACGGTGACTGCAGCCACGAACCAGGCCCAGCCCGGGTTGATGAAGTCACTCACGGCGCTGGCCCTCCTGCCGCGGGGCGGCGTTGTCGTCTTCCAGGAAAGGCAGCAGGGCTGCGGCCTCGTGGTCGGCGCTGCGGCGGCGGCTGTAGGTGTGCAGCACCAGCAGCAGGAACAGCACCAGCCCGCTGACCGTGACCAGCACCCTCAGGTCATTCACATCCATGTTCTCGACTCCCGGTTCACTTGCGCGCGGTGCCCAGCACCTGCAGGTAGGCGATGAGCGCATCCATCTCGGTGCGGCCCTTCACCTCTTCGGCGGCCTTGGCGATGTCTTCGTCGGTGTAGGGCACGCCCACCGTCCGCAGCGCTTTCATGCGCGGCGCCATGTCGTCGGGGTCGACAGTGGCTTTCAGCAGCCAGGGGTAGGCCGGCATGTTCGATTCGGGCACCAGGTCGCGCGGGTTGTAGAGGTGGATGAGGTGCCACTCATCGCTGTACTTGCCGCCCACGCGGTGCAGGTCGGGGCCGGTGCGCTTGCTGCCCCACTGGAAGGGGTGGTCGTAGACGAACTCGCCGGCCTGCGAGAGCTGGCCGTAGCGCAGCGCCTCGGCGCGGAAGGGGCGCACCATCTGCGAGTGGCAGTTGTAGCAACCCTCGCGCAGGTAGATGTCGCGCCCCGCCAGCTGCATGGCGGTGTAGGGCTTCACGCCTTCCAGCGGCTGCGTGGTGGAGCGCTGGAAGAAGAGGGGAACGATCTCCACCAGCCCACCCACGGCCACCGCCAGCAGGATGAGCACGATCATCAGGAAATTGCTGGTCTCGATCTTCTCGTGACCGCCGGGCTTTTGTGCTTGTGCCATTGCAGGACTCCAGGGCGTTCAGGCGTGGGCCGGCGTGGCGCCGACGGCGGGGATGCGCACCTCGGCCGCGCGGCCGCCGCGCACCGTCATCACGGTGTTCCAGGCCATGATCAGCATGCCGCCCAGGTAGAGCAGGCCGCCCAGCAGACGCACCACGTAGTAGGGAAAGGTGGCCTTCACGCTTTCGACGAAGCTGTAGACCAGCGTGCCGTCGGGGTTCACGGCGCGCCACATCAGGCCCTGCATCACACCGGCGATCCACATCGCGGCGATGTAGAGCACGATGCCCACGGTGGCCACCCAGAAGTGCACCTCGATGGCCTTCACGCTGTACATCTGCTTCTGGCCGAACAGGCGCGGAATCAGGTAGTACAGGCTGCCCATGCTGATGAGGCCCACCCAGCCCAGGGCGCCGCTGTGCACGTGGCCCACCGTCCAGTCGGTGTAGTGGCTGAGGGCGTTGACGGTCTTGATGGACATCATCGGGCCCTCGAAGGTGCTCATGCCGTAGAAGCTGAGCGACACGATGAGGAACTTCAGGATGGGGTCGTCGCGCAGCTTGTGCCAGGCACCGCTGAGCGTCATGATGCCGTTGATCATGCCGCCCCAGCTGGGCGCCAGCAGCACCAGGCTGAAGACCATGCCCACGCTCTGCGCCCAGTCAGGCAGCGCGGTGTAGTGCAGGTGGTGGGGGCCGGCCCACATGTAGGTGAAGATCAGCGCCCAGAAGTGCACGATGCTCAGGCGGTAGCTGTACACCGGGCGCTCGGCCTGCTTCGGAATGAAGTAGTACATCATCCCCAGGAAGCCGGCCGTGAGGAAGAAGCCCACCGCGTTGTGGCCGTACCACCACTGCACCATGGCGTCCTGCACGCCGGCGTAGGCGCTGTAGCTCTTGAACAGGCCCGCCGGGATGGCCGCGCTGTTCACGATGTGCAGCAAGGCCACGGCGATGATGAAGGCGCCGAAGAACCAGTTGGCCACGTAGATGTGGCGCACCTTGCGCATGCCGATGGTGCCGAAGAAGACGATGGCGTAGCTGACCCATACCACGGCAATGAGCAGGTCGATGGGCCACTCGAGCTCGGCGTATTCCTTGCCTTGCGTGTAGCCCAGCGGCAGCGTGATGGCCGCTGCCAGGATGACGAGCTGCCAGCCCCAGAAGGTGAAGAGCGCGAGCTTGGGCGCGAACAGCCGCGCCTGGCAGGTGCGCTGCACCACGTGGTACGAACACGCGAAGAGCGTGCAACCGCCGAAGGCGAAGATCACCGCGTTGGTGTGCAGCGGCCGCAGGCGGCCGTAGCTCAGCCACGAGATGCCGAAGTTCAGCTCGGGCCAGGTGAGCTGGGCCGCGATGACCACACCCACCAGCATGCCCACCACGCCCCAGAGCACGGCGGCCAGCGAGAAGAGCCTGACGGTGGTGTCGCTGTACACCCCCGCGTCTGCGGCGGTGCCTGAGCCTGAACTCATGCCCGTGTGTGTGCCCTTGCCGGGGGCGATGCTGGCGGCCGTGGATGCCATGGGTCCTCTCCTCTGGGGTACTTCAGAAAACTGTGATCACGATTCTTCTGTGCGGCCGGCTGCGCGGCCTTGACGCCCATCAAGTGCACCGGCTTCATCCGTCAGGATGCGTTCAGCCTCGCCTTCGAGCTCTTCGAACTGACCGCGATGCACGGCCCAGCCGAACACGGCGATGATCAGCAGCACCAGCAGTGCCGACAGCGGGATGAGCAGGTACAGGCTTTCCATCGCGGCGCCGCCAGCTTCAGCGCGCGGCACGCAAGGCGTTGCCGATGACCAGCAGCGAACTCGCCGCCATGCCCAGCCCGGCCGCCCAGGGCGGCAGCCAGCCCACCAGCGCCAGCGGAATGCAGGTGGCGTTGTAGACCGCCGCCCACACCATGTTCTGCCGCACGATGCGCACGGCGCGCTGCGCAGTGCGGCGTGCCTGCACCAGGCTGCGCAGGTCGTTCGAGGTGATGACGGCATCGGCCTGGCTGCGCGCCACGAGCGCGCCCTGCCCCATGGCCAGCGAGACATCGGCACGGGCCAGCACGGGTGCGTCGTTGATGCCATCGCCCACCATGGCCACGGTGCGGCCGGCCTGCTGGGCCTGCGTGAGAGCGGCCAGCTTCAGCTCGGGCGTGGCGTGGGCACGCCAATCGCTCAGCTGCAGGCGCTGCGCCAGGGCTTGCGCGCGCTCGGGCGCGTCGCCCGTCAGCAGGCTGAGCTGCAGGCCCTCGGCGGCCAGGGCCTGCAAGGCCTGCAGCGTGCCGGGGCGCAGGCTTTCCTCGAGCTGGAAGCTGGCCATGAGCTGGCCCGCGCGGCCCAGCACCAGGCGCGTGGCGGGCGGGGCGCCCGTGGGGTCCAGCGCCGCGGCCCACGCCGGTGCACCGAGGCGCCATTCCTGGCCCTCGGCGTCGAAACCGCGCAGGCCGCTGCCCGCCTGCTCTTCCACGCGCTGCCAGGCAGGCAGGGCTTGCGTGGCCACCGGGCAGGCTTCGACCAAGGCCTGCGCCACCGGGTGGGCCGACCAGCCCGCCAAGGCCGCTGCGAAACGCAGCGCGGCTTCTTCAGGGCGGCCGCCCTGCCCTGCGAACGCAGCCACACCGGCCGCGCTGAGCTGCACGCCGCTGCAGTGCGGGCGGTCGTCCGTGAGCGTGCCGGTCTTGTCGAGAAACACCTGCTGCACGCGTGCCAGGCGCTCCAGCGCTTCCAGCCGTTGCAGCAGCACGCCGCGGCGCGCCAGGCCCTGCGCCGCGGCCACCAGCGTGGCCGGCGCGGCCAGAGAAAGGGCGCAAGGGCAGGTGACGATGAGCACCGACACCGCCACCCACACCGCACGGCTGGGGTCGATGACGCTCCACGCGGCCGCCGCGCCAGCCGCCAGCAGCAGCACCGTCCAGAGGAAGGGCGCAGCCCAGCGGTCGGCCAGGCGCGCAGCCGCCGGGCGCTGCGCGCTGGCGCTCTTCATCATCGAGACGATGGCCTGCAGCCGGGTGTCGCCGCCCACGCGCTGCACGCGCACGAGCACCGGCGCGCCCAGGTTGGTGCTGCCGGCCACCACGGCGGCGCCCAGCGGCTTGTCCACGGGCAGGCTTTCGCCGGTGAGCAGGGCTTCGTCGGCCTGCGTGTGGCCTTCTTCCACCAGACCGTCGGCCGGGAAGGCCTGGCCCAGCGGCACGCGCAGCAGGTCGCCCGGGCGCAGGCGCTGCACGCTCACGGCCGTGGCCTGGCCATCGGCGCCGATGCGCCAGGCCGTTTCAGGCAGGCGCGCGAGCGAGGCCTCCAGCGCATCGGCGGCACGGTGGCGGGCGCGCAGTTCCAGGTAGCGGGCGCCGAGCAGGAAGCTGACGAACATCGTCAGCGAATCGAAATACACCTCGTGGCCGAAGAGGCCGTCGGGCGAGAAGGTGGCGCCGGTGCTGGCCACGAAAGTGATGAGCACGCCCAGTGCCACCGGCACGTCCATGCCGATGCGGCGTGTGCGCAGCGCGACCCAGGCGCCGCTGAAGAAAGGGGTGGCGGCGAAGGCCATCACCGGCAGGCTGACCAGCCAGCTGCCCCAGTTCAGCAGCTGCGCGATGTCGGGCGCCAGTTCTCCCGGGGCCGTCACATAGCTCGGCCAGGCCAGCATCATCACCTGCATGCCGCAGAAGGCCGCCACGAACAGGCGCCACAAGGCCTGGCGGTGCGCCTGGCGGCGCAGCGCACGGGCGGGCGCGGCGGTGTCGGGCACGGCGTCGTAGCCGGCGCTGCGCACGGCGACGATCAAGGCCGAAGGGCGGGCCTGCGCCGGGTCCCAGCGCACGGTGGCCCGCTCGCTGGCGGCGCTGACAGAGGCGTGCTGCACGCCCGGCACGCCGAGCAGTGCGTGTTCGATCAGGTCGCCGCAGGCGGCGCAGTGCAGGCCCGAAAGCGCCAGCGTGGTTTCAGCGAGCGGCTGGCCGGCAGGGCCCTGCAGCCACCGCGTGCAGCCGCTGAACTCGGCAGGGTCGTCGAGGACGGCCAGGCGAACGTCATGCAGGGCTTGGGCGGGTACAGCAGTGGCGGGAGACATCGGCAGGGCCAGATGGGATGCACATAATCTAGGCTCATCACCCTGCCCAGTCCATGATCTTCATCAAGCCCACCCTCTTTCGCCTGCTCGCAGCGTTTGCCCTGGCCTTCGCAGCCACGGCCAGCGCACAGACAGGGCCGCAGCCCAAGCTGAAGACGGTGCCGCTCACCGCGGGCATGCACGTCATCCAGGCCGAATTGGCCATCACGCCCGAGCAGCAGCAAATCGGCATGATGTTCCGCCGCACGATGGGCGCCAACGAAGCCATGCTCTTCATCGAAGAGACCGCCAGCGTGCGCTGCTTCTGGATGCGCAACACCTTCATTCCGCTGAGCATCGCCTTCCTGGCCGACGACGGCACTATCGTCAACATTGCCGACATGCAGCCGCAGTCGGACCAATCGCACTGCTCGGCGCAACCGGTGCGCTACGCGCTGGAGATGAACATGGGCTGGTTCGCCAAGCGCGGCATCAAGGCCGGCAGCCGCATCCGTGGCGGCCCCTTCGGCAAGTAGCCGTGCGCGCCGGCAAGCCGGCAGCCTTCAAAACGCCAACGGGCCCTCGCGGGCCCGTTGTTCGTTGCGGCAGGCGGCCGCAGCCGCCTGGCTTCAGGCGAAGTTCTTTTCGGCGAACTCCCAGTTCACCAGCTTGTCGAGGAAGGTCTCGACGAACTTCGGGCGCGCGTTGCGGTAGTCGATGTAGTAGGCGTGTTCCCACACGTCCACCGTGAGCAGGGCCTTGTCGGCGGTGGTCAGCGGCGTACCGGCAGCACCGGTGTTGACGATGTCGACGCTGCCGTCGGGCTTCTTCACCAGCCAGGTCCAGCCGCTGCCGAAGTTGCCCACGGCGCTCTTGGTGAAGGCTTCCTTGAAGGCGGCGTAGCTGCCCCACTTGGCGTTGATGGCCGCAGCCAGCGCGCCGCCGGGTTCGCCACCGCCGGCGGGCTTCATGCAGTGCCAGAAGAAGGTGTGGTTCCAGATTTGGGCCGAGTTGTTGTAGATGCCGCCGCTACTCTTCTTGATGATGTCTTCCAAAGACATCTCTTCGAATTCGGTGCCCTTCTGCAGGTTGTTCAGGTTCACCACGTAGGCGTTGTGGTGCTTGCCGTGGTGGAACTCCAGCGTCTCTTGGCTGTAGTGCGGGGCCAGGGCGTCGATGGCGTACGGCAGTGCGGGCAGGGTGTGTTGCATGGTGCTGGATTCCTTGGGCGTTGATGGAAGCAGAGCGGGGCCTTCAGCCTCACAAGCATTGTAGGCAGCCGCTTGGCCGGTGCTGCCGGCAGGGACTAGGCGGCGGGGTCGGGTAAACCGGCCGCGCCAGGCTTGGCGGGGTCGGCAGGCGCCAGGGGCAGCCCCTGCGCCACCGGCCCGGGCAGCACGCTGTGCACCTGCGCCAGGGCCTGGCCATCGGCCCACACGGCGCGCACCTGCTGGCCGGGCTGCAGGGCGCGCACGCTCAGCACCGGCCGGCCGTCTGCACCTTCCACCCAGGCATAACCGCGCTGCAGCACGCGGTGCGGGTCGTGCGCCTGCAAGGCCTGCTGCGCCGCCTGCAGCCGCAAGGGCTCGGCCTGCAGGCGCTGCCGAAGGGCCCGCTGCAGGCGCTGCTGCAAGAGCTGCGGGGCTTCGGCGAGGCGTTGCCGGCGTTGCTGCAGCGCGCGCTGCAGACGGCCGGCCAGGCTGTCCAGGCGCTGGCCCTGCCCCTGCAGGCTGCGTGCGGGCTGGCCCAGGCGCAAGGCCAGCGTGTCCACGCGCTGCGCCTGTGCCTGCAACGCACGCACCACGCCGCGCCGCAGAAAGGCCGCACGGGCCTGCAAGGCGGCCAGCGCCTCTTCGCGTGCCGGGGCGGCCAGTTCGGCGGCCGCCGTGGGCGTGGGGGCGCGCAGGTCGGCCACGAGGTCGCACAAGGTGATGTCGGTTTCGTGGCCCACGCCGCACACCACGGGCAGCGGGCAGGCGGCCACGGCCTGCACCACCCGTTCGTCGTTGAAGGCCCACAGGTCTTCCAGCGAGCCCCCGCCGCGCACGAGCAGCAGCACATCCACCTCGGCACGCTCGCCGGCCAGGCGCAAGGCCGCCACCAGGGCGGCCGGCGCTTCGGCGCCTTGCACGAGGCTGGGGTACACCACCACACGCAAGTTCGGCGCACGGCGCTTCAGCGTGGTCAGCACATCGTGCAACGCCGCAGCGCCCAGCGAGGTAACGATGCCCAGCACCCGCGGATGCACAGGCAGCGGCCGCTTGCGCGCGGCATCGAACAGGCCCTGGGCTTCCAGCCGCGCACGGCGGCGCAGGAACTCCTCGTACAAGGTGCCCGTGCCCAGGCGCTGCAGCGACTCCACCACCATCTGCAGTTCGCCGCGCGCGTCGTAGATGCCCAGCCGCCCGCGGGCTTCCACCTGCTGGCCGTCGGCGGGCGAGAAGTCGGTGAGCAGGGCCGCGCGCCGGAACATCGCGCAGCGCAGCAGCGCCGGCGCGCCGTCGATGTCCTTCAGCGCGAAGTAGCAGTGCCCGCTGCCCGCGCGGGAGAAGCCCGAGAGTTCACCCCGCACCGTGACGGCGCCAAAGCGTGCCGCCAGGGCATCGCTGGTGGCCAGCAGCAAGGCCGCCACGCCCCAGGGCAGGCGCATGGGCGCGGCTTCTTCGCGCTCAGCCATGCGGGAAGCCAGGCTTGGCGCGGCCCAGGATGCCCACAGCCGCGCCAATGCTGGCGATTCGGGCCATCAGCTCGGTCACAGAACAGTCACAGACGTGCAAGTCGTTGATGTGCATGAAGAATTTCTTGCCCAAAAAAACGGCAACGCAAGGCATCGCAAGCAGCGGCGCGGGTTTTGGCGGCGGGCTCAGGGCTTGCCCACAGAGTTGTCCACATCTTCGGTGAACCAAGGCGGCGCGCCTCGCAAGTGAAGGAAACCTGGCTTGGCGCCGCGGGGGCATCGGCCATAATCCGCCGCAGCTTCAGCCCCCGAGCCGCCGTGGAAGGCGGGTGGGACGCCCGGCGTTCGGGCCCGACAGGGTTTGAACGGCCACAGATCTCAAGCCCGTTTCAAGCCCGAGACCCCCTTGCTGTCGATCATACAAGCGGCCGGTTGGCCCATCTGGACCCTCATCCTCAGTTCCATCGTCGCCCTGGCGCTCATCATCGAGCGCCTGTACCAGCTGCGGCCCTCGCTGGTGGCCCCGCCGCAGCTGCTGGACGAAGTGATCGGCGTCACCCGGGCCAGCCTGCCGGCGGCCGATGTGGTGAACAAGCTCGCCGAGAACTCGGTGCTGGGCAGCGTGCTGGCCGCCGGCCTGCGCAGCGTGATCGCCGAGCCGCGCATCAGCGAGCAGGCGCTGCGCCAGGCTTTCGAGAACGCCGGCCGCGCCGCCGTGCACAAGCTCGAGCGCTACCTCAACGCGCTGGGCACCATCGCTTCCTCGGCGCCCTTGCTGGGCCTGTTCGGCACCATCATCGGCATGATCGAGATCTTCGGTTCGCAGGCGCCCACCGGCCCGGGTGGCGTGGGCGGCAACCCGCAGCAGCTGGCACACGGCATCTCCATCGCCCTCTACAACACCGCCTTCGGGCTGATGGTGGCCATTCCTGCGCTGATGTTCTACCGCTACTTCCGCGGCCGCGTGGAAGACTTCCAGCTCTCGATGGAACTGGCCGCCGAACGCATGGTGCCGCACCTGATGCGCTTCGTCGTGCGCAACCAGGCCTGAGATGAAGTTCAGCCGCCGCCCCCCGGATGAGCCGGAGATCAACCTGATCCCGTTCATCGACGTGCTGCTGGTGGTGATGATCTTCCTGATGCTCAGCACCACCTTCTCGCGCTTCACCGAGCTGCAGATCAACCTGCCCGCGGCTGATGCCGAGAAGCTGCAGCAGCGCCCCGGCGAGGTGCTGGTGGCGATTGCCGCCGACGGCCGCTACGCCATCAACAAGAAGGCCGTGGACGGCCGCAGCATCGAGCTGCTGACGGCCGAACTGGTGGCTGCCTCAGGGGGCCGGGCCGACACCGTGGTGATCATCTCCGCCGACGCCCTGGCCGCGCACCAGGCCGTGGTGAACGTGCTGGACGCCGCACGCCGCGCGGGCCTGGCACGGCTGACCTTCGCGGCGCAGTCGGGCACCGCCGCCGCGCGCTGATGACCCCGCCGGCCCCGGCGGCCGCACCCACCCGGCGATGAGCGCCGCGTTCGAAGCCCTGCTGCAACGCTGCTGGTGGCAACCCCGGCCGGGCCTGCTGGCATGGGCCCTGTGGCCGCTGTCGCTGATTTACCGCGCCTTGTGGGCGCTGCACAGGCGGCACGCGCCAGTGCCGCCAGCCTTGCCGGTGCCCGTGCTGGTGGTCGGCAACCATGTCGTGGGCGGGGCGGGCAAGACGCCCACCGTCATCGCGCTCGTGCAGGCGCTGCAGGCGCGCGGGCTCCGGCCGGGGGTCATCTCGCGCGGCCATGGCCGCCAGGGCAGCGCGCCGGTGGCCGTGCACGAGGGGGCCAGCGCCGGCGAGGTGGGCGACGAGCCGCTGCTCATCCAGCGCCGCTGCCAGGTGCCGGTGTGGGTGGGCCGGCAGCGCGCCGCGGCGGCCCGGGCGCTTTGCCAGTCGCACCCGGAGGTGGACGTGCTGGTGTCCGACGACGGCCTGCAGCACCTGGCGCTGCCGCGCCAGGCCGAGGTGGTGGTGTTCGACGAACGCGGCGCCGGCAACGGCCTGCTGCTGCCCGCCGGGCCGCTGCGCGAGCCCTTGCCCGCAAGGCAGCCCGCCTGGCGCCGCGTGCTCTACACGGGCGGCCAGCCCAGCACGCCTTTGCCGGGTCTGCTGGCGCGCCGCCAGCTGTCGCTGGCCTGGCCCCTGGCTGCCTGGTGGGCCGGCGACGCCACGCAGGCCCTGCCCTTGCAGGAACTGCAGGGCCGCCCGCTGCTGGCGGCCGCCGGCATGGCCGCGCCGGCGAAGTTCTTCGGCCTGCTGGCCCAGGCCGGCCTGCGCTTCGAGCCGCTGCCGCTGCCCGACCACCACCCCTACGCCACCCTGCCCTGGCCTTCCGGCACGCCCGATGTGCTGGTGACGGAAAAAGACGCCGTGAAGCTGCCCCCTGCGGCCATGGGCGCTACGCGCGTGTGGGTGCTGCCGCTAGACTTCCTGGTGCCCCCGGGCCTGGTGGATGAGTTGCTGGCACTGCTGTTTCCGTCACCCCCGTCATCTCAGTCACCGCGCCCCGCCCCCCACCCCACCGAACGCCGCCCATGAGCCTGGACCACCGCCTGATCAACCTGCTGGTCTGCCCCGTCTGCAAAGGCCCGCTGGAGATGCGGCGCGACCCCGAGTTGCGCCCTACCGACCTCGTGTGCCCTGCCGACCGCCTGGCCTTCCCGCTGCGCGACGGCATTCCGGTGATGCTGGAAAACGAAGCGCGCCCGCTCGACGGCCCCGTTGCCGCCTGACGAAGGCGCGGCGATGGCACAGCCCCTGCCCTTCACGGTGCTGGTGCCGGCCCGGCTGGCCTCCACCCGCCTGCCGAACAAGCCGTTGGCCGACATCGCCGGCCTGCCCATGGTGGTGCGCGTGGCCCAGCGCGCAGCGCTCAGCGGCGCGCAGCGCGTGGTGGTGGCGGCCGACGACCCCCGCATCACCGAGGCCTGCACGGCCCACGGCGTGCAGGCCTTGCTGACGCGCCACGACCACCCCAGCGGCAGCGACCGCCTCGCCGAGGCCTGCACGTTGCTGGGGCTGGAGGGCGACGACGTGGTGGTGAACGTGCAAGGCGATGAACCCCTCATCGACCCGGCCCTGGTGCGCCGCTGTGCCGAACTGCTGGCCGAACGGCCCGACTGCGTGATGAGCACGGCCGCGCATGCCATCCACAGCCGCGACGACTACCTGAACCCGAACGTCGTGAAGGTGGTGCTGGACGCCGCCGGCCGCGCGCTCTACTTCAGCCGGGCCCCCATCGCTTGGTGGCGTGACGGCGTTGGCCCCGGCAGCGTGGACGGCCTGCCTGCCCTGCCCAGCCCGGCCCCCTTGCGCCATGTGGGCCTGTATGGCTACCGCGCCGGCTTCCTGCGCCGCTTTCCGGCGCTGCCCCCCGCGCCGCTGGAACACACCGAGGCGCTGGAGCAGCTGCGCGTGCTATGGCACGGCGAGCGCATTGCCGTCCACGTGGCTGAAGGCAGCCCGGGCCCGGGCGTGGACACGCCCGAAGACCTGGCCCGCGTGCAGGCCCTTTTTGCGACCCTGTTTCCCGACGGCCACACCCCGGGCTGAACGGGCGGCACAGGCGCTGCGCTGTCAGTCTGGCGCAGGGGGCTGCGTGCTATTCTCGATCGAAGAGACAACGCAGACGCGTGCGCCCGCGTGCCGCCCTGCGCCACCAGAACATTCACTCCGAGGCACTTGATGAGACTCATCCTCCTGGGCGCACCCGGCGCTGGCAAAGGCACGCAAGCCAGCTTCATCTGCAAGCAGTTCGGCATTCCGCAGATCAGCACCGGCGACATGCTGCGCGCCGCCGTCAAGGCCGGCACGCCGCTGGGCGTGGCGGCGAAGAAGGTGATGGACAGCGGCGGCCTCGTCAGCGACGACATCATCATCGGCCTGGTGAAGGAACGCATCACCCAGCCCGACTGCGCCGGCGGTTTTCTCTTCGACGGTTTCCCGCGCACCATTCCCCAGGCCGACGCCATGAAGGAAGCCGGCGTGGCGCTGGACGTCGTGCTGGAGATCGATGTGCCCGAGGCTGCCATCATCGAGCGCATGAGCGGCCGCCGCGTGCACACCGCCTCGGGCCGCAGCTACCACGTGGTCTTCAACCCGCCGAAGGTGGCCGGCCTGGACGACGTGACGGGCGAACCCCTCATCCAGCGCGAAGACGACAAGGAAGAAACCGTGCGCAAGCGCCTGCAGGTCTACCAGAGCCAGACCCGGCCGCTGGTCGACTACTACGGCCAGTGGGCCGCCAGTGGCGCCGCAGGCGCACCGCGCTATGCGCGCATCAGCGGCACCGGCAGCGTCGAAGAGATCACCAGCCGCGTGATGGCCGCCCTGAAGGGCTGAAACCGCGGCACGGCACAGCAACCACACAGAGCTTCCAATGGACATCGCAGGCAAGGTCTTCATCGTCACGGGTGGCGCTTCAGGGCTGGGTGAAGGCACTGCGCGCATGCTGGCCGAGGCCGGCGCGCGCGTGGTGGTGGCCGACCTGCAGGTGGAGCGCGGGCAGGCCGTGGCGGCCGAGATCGGCGGCGCCTTCGTGAAGTGCGACGTCAGCCAGGAAGCCGATGGCCAGGCCGCTGTGGCGCAAGCCGTGGCCCTGGGCAAGCTGATGGGCCTGGTGAACTGCGCCGGCATTGCCCCGGCCGTGAAAACGGTTGGCAAGGAAGGCGCGCACCCGCTAGCCACCTTCACCAAGACCATCACCGTCAATCTCATCGGCAGCTTCAACATGATCCGCCTGGCGGCCGAGGCGATGGCGAAGAACACGCCCGAGGCCACGGGTGAGCGCGGCGTGCTCATCAGCACGGCCAGCGTGGCCGCCTACGATGGCCAGATCGGCCAGGCCGCCTACAGCGCCAGCAAGGGCGGCGTGGTCGGCATGACGCTGCCCATCGCGCGCGACCTGGCGCGCAACGGCATCCGCAACATGACCATCGCCCCGGGCATCTTCGGCACGCCCATGCTCTTCGGCATGCCCCAGGAGGTGCAGGACGCACTGGCCGCCGGCGTGCCCTTCCCCAGCCGGCTGGGCACGCCGGCCGATTTCGCCAAGCTGGTGAAGCACATCATTGAGAACGACATGCTCAATGGCGAGGTGATACGGCTGGACGGGGCCATTCGGCTGGCGCCGCGCTGAGCCCGAGCCTCGTGCCACCGGCCCGCGCAGCTGCCGGCCCGTGAACACCGACGAACTGGCACGCCATGCGGGCCGCCTGCGCGAGGCCGGCCGCGTTGAAGAAGCCGTGGCGGCCTACGAAAAGCTGCTGGGCGTGGACCCGGATCGGCCCAACAGCTGGTTCAACCTGGGGCTGCTGCGGCGGCGCCAGCGGCAGTTCGCCGCCGCGCTGGAAGCCTATGCGCAGGCCTTGCGCCGCGGTGTGCCCGGGCCCGAAGAAGCGCACCTGAACCGCGCCGTCATCTACGCCGACGACCTGCGCCGCCCTGCCGATGCGCAGCGCGAACTGGAACAGGCCCTCGCGCTGAACCCGCAGTTCGTGCCGGCCTTGCTTAACCTGGGCAACCTGCATGAAGACCTGGGCCAGCGTGAAGCTGCTGCAGGCTGCTACAGCCGGGTGCTGGCGCTGGAGCCGCGCCATGGCCTGGCGCTGGCCCGGTTGGCACAAGTCACCCAGGGCACCGAGCCGATGCAGGCCCTGCTGCCCGCGCTGAGGGCGGCCTGCGCCGAGAACCGCCGACCTGTGGCCGAGCGCGCAGAGCTGGGCTTTGCGCTGGGGCGGCTGCTCGACGGCTGCGGCCTGTACGACGAGGCCTTTGCGGTCTACACCCAGGCCAACCTGCACAGCCGGCTGAGTGCACCGGCACCGGGCCCGCGCTACGACCGCGTGGCCCACGAGGCCGACATCACGGCCGTGATCGACACCTTCGCCCGCGCCGGTCCGCCGCCTGCAGCCCACGTGTCCGCGCCGAGCGCAGGGGCCCGGCCGCGGCGGCAGCCGCCCATCTTCGTGCTTGGCATGTTCAGGTCGGGCTCGACGCTGGTCGAGCAGGTGCTGGCCAGCCATCCGCAGGTTCGCTCGGGCGGCGAGCTCGACATCCTGCCGCAGCTGGTGGCCCGCCAGCTCAGCCCCTACCCCCAGGCGGCTGCGGGGCTCACCGCTTCACGCTGCGCGGAGCTGGCCGACGACTACCTGCGCGAACTGGCCGCCGTGTTGCCAGACGCGGGGGTGGTGACGGACAAGCGGCCCGACAACTACCGCTACGTCGGCCTGATCAAGCGCCTGTTCCCGGAGGCGCGCATCGTGCACACCCACCGCCACCCGCTGGACAACTGCCTGTCCGTGCACTTCCTGCACCTGGCGCACAGCAAGGCCTATGCGCTGAACCTGCTCGACACCGGGCACTACTACCTGCAGTACCAGCGCCTGATGGCGCACTGGAAAACGCTGTATGGCGAGGACATCCTCGACTTCGACTACGACGCTTTCGTGCACACCCCGCGGGCCCACACCGAGCGCCTGCTGGCCTTTGCCGGGCTGGGTTGGGACGAGCGCTGCCTGGCCTTCCACCAGGCCGCCAGCCCCGTGCGCACGGCCAGCGTGTGGCAGGTGCGTGAGCCGCTCTACCACCGCGCGTCGGGGCGGTGGCGGCACTATCGCCAGCATCTGGGCGAGCTGGCCACGTTGCTGGGTCTCTGCCTGGGGGGCGAGACCGACTGAGGCCCCGTGAGGCGGTGCACTCACGGCGCCGCCCTGGCAGCTGCACGTTGAGGAAGCACCGCATGTGGGCTTCGCCAGCCCTGCAAGGGCTGGTCAGCCTGTGGAAATGCAGCGCCCTGTGGCCTGATGGCCTTGCAGGCGCGGGCTTAGTTCGCGGGGCGCCCGGGGTTGCCCGGCTTGTCGTTCACCATGTCGCGCGCGCCGGCGGCGCCGATCTGCTTGACCATGCGGTCGGTGGTGGCCGCAGGCAGGCGGCTGCCGGCAATGGGGCGCACCGGCTCGGAAGGCTTTGCCAAGGGGGCCGTGTCGCCCGTCGCGCCGGGGTTGGCGGAGACGGTCTGCACCGAGGTGCAGGCCCCCGAGATGCCCGCCATGGCCAGGGTAGCGGCAAGGCCGAGGGTTCGGAGGGAGTGGCTCATGGAATGACTCCTGGAGGATGTGTCGCTGATGCGCAGCCCGGTATTCGGGTGCAGGGCTGAGGTGTGCGGCATGGTAACGCCGCCAGGCCCCTGTGCGTGCTGCCTGCGCGTGGGGCCAGGCAGAACGACATGCCCCACGAGATCAGGCGCCGTACCCGGCGGTCGCGCTGCCGCTGAAGGCGTCCAAAGCCTGTCCCAGCGCCGTGATCATGCGCCGCTCGTCGGCCGTCAGCGCGGGGTGCCAGTGGTCGAAGATGAGGATCACGCGCAGCTTGTCGCTGTCGTTCCAGGCCTCGTGTTCCACCGTGTCGTCAAAGGCCCAGGCCTGGCCGGGCACCCACTCGCGCGTGGTGTTGCCGACGCGAAAGCGGCAGCCCGCGGGCACGATGAGCGGCACATGCGCCAGCAGCCGCACGTTGCTGGCCCCGGTGTGCGCCGGGATGTGGGTGCGCGGTTGCAGCAGCGAGAACATCGCCACGGGCGTGCGCCCGGGTTGCTCGGGCGCCGGCACCTGCGCCGACCACAAGGCCATGGTGCGCGGGCAACGGCTCGCGTTCTCGGCCACCACCTGGCCGTCCTTCACCAGGTGCAGGGCGCTCCAGCGCGGTGAGTTGTTCAGCTCGGCCCACTGGTTCAGCGGCTGGTCACTGCTGTAGGTGATGTAGGGCGTGAAGCCGTCTTCGGTGGCCAGCACCTGCAGGAACTCGTCGCGCAGGGTGTCGGTGGCGGCCTCGAAGGCGTCCAGCCAGGGGAAGAGCGCGCGGTCGAAGAACTCCACCGGCTGCAATTGCGGAAAGAAGTAATGCGAAGGGCGTGACTCCACGCGCCGCTTGCGCCCGAGCAGGATGTCCAGCGAGAGCTGGAAACGTTCGAGGTCGGCGCCGGCGCAGTCCTGAAAGGCGGCGGCGAGGTGCTGCCGCACGAAGTCGTCACGAGCGCGCTCGTGGGCGTCACGGAACTGCAGGGCATGCAGCAGCAGGGGCCGCAGTTCGGGGGTCAGGCGCTCGGCTGGCGGGGCCACCACGGCAGCGGCGCCATAGGCACCGGCGGCCTCGGCCCGGCGGCCCTGGCGCTCGTACAGGCGGCCGCGCTGCAGCAGGGCCAGCAGGTCCGAGGCGTCCACCGACAGCGCCTTGAACAGCGCGGCCTCCTCGGCAGCTTCATCGCCCAGGCGCTGGCAGGCGAACGACAGGTTCACCCACTGCCGCGGGTCGCTGCCATCGGCCACCGTGATGGTCTCAAAGGCCTGGCGGGCTGTAGCGAAGTCGCCCTGCTGGAAGCTCAGCTGGCCCAGCATGTTCAAGGCCCGCAGGTGCCGCGGCTCGATGGCCAGCACGCGGCGCCACAGCGCCAGCGCCTCCCGCGGGCGCCCGCGCTGCAGTTCGGCCAGGGCCTGGTCGTCGAGGGCGGCGGCCTCGGCGGCGGCTGGGGCGGGCTTGGCATTCATGGCGTTGAAGGACATGGGCGCGATCGTAAGTCGTCCCGAAGCAAAGAAAAGCCGCCCCGGGACGCCAGCGTCTGGGGGCGGCTGAGGTCAGGCGGCCCAGGGCCTCGCGGCCCCGGTGCAGCCCGCCCTTAGAACGTGGCCGTCAGGCTCAGGCCGATGCGGCGACCGAGCGCGTCGTACACCACCGGGTAGGTGTTGCCGTTCACGAAACCAGCGCCGTTCGTGCGGATCGGGGGATCCTTGTCGAACAGGTTGGCGATGTTGGCGCGCACCGTGAAGGTCTTGTTGATGGCGTAGGAAGCCGCGAGGTCGAAGTAGTCGCGCTTCTCGAGACCCGCCACGTTGTTGCCCTGCGGGCCGGCCAGATCGGGGTCGCTGCTCAGCGAATCGAGCGTGACCTTGTCGATATGGCGCCACGTGAAGGCCAGGTCCACGCCGAAAGGCGAGGTCCAGGTCGTGCGCAGCTTGTGGCGCCATTTCGGCATCGGCGTGCCGCAGGTGTTGCCATAGAAGCCGGCGCAGTCATACGTGCCCAGGCCCGGCAGGTCTTCGCTCTCGTAGGACTGCAGACGCGTGCCGAGGAAGCTGAAAGCCAGCCCGCCCATGCCCGCCAGCTTCATGTTGTAGTCGATGCCGATGTCGAAGCCCTTGGTGGCTACCTTGCCCAGGTTGGCGTTGGTGGCCAGGATGAAGGCGTTGTTGGTGGCCCACAGGGTGCCCGGGCCATCGCGCTGGATCAGGCTGCAGAACGCAGGGTTGCCCGTGTTCAGGCACTGCTGCAGCGTGGTCGGCGGCGGCGCCGTGCCGACGCGGTCTTCCAACTTGATGTTGAAGTAGTCCAGCGTCACCGTCAGGTCCTTGATCGGCGTGGCGGCCAGACCCAGGGTGTAGCTGGTCGACTTTTCAGGCTTCAGGTTGGGGTTGCCACCGGTGATCTGGTTGTACTGGCCGGCCGGGCTGTCGGCGATGCGGCCGTACTGCGCCGCCGTCACGCCGGTTCGCGCGCACTGTTCCAGTGTGGCCGTGGGGGTGGCGCCGGCGCAGGGGTCGGCGTTGTTGTCGTACAGACCCAGGCCGCGTGCCGAGAACAGCTCGATGACGTTGGCCGCACGCGCCGCGCTCTGGTAGCTGCCGCGCAGCTTCACCGAACCCACTGGCGAGTACTCCAGACCCAGCCCGTAGGTGTCGGTCTTCTGACCGGTGCTGTAGTCGGAGTTCCGGAAGGTGCCGGTGAGGTTCAGTAGTTCGACGAAGGGCATCTTCTCGATCAGCGGCAGGCGAATCTCCGCGAAGATGTCGCGCACGCTGTACGAGCCGCCCAGGCCGATGGTGGGGCCGCCTTGGCCGGCCAGGTCGCCGGTGGAGAAGGCCAGGTCGGTGTTCAGCGTCAGGCGCTCGATGCGGCGCTCGACACCCAGCACCACGCCCACGCCGTTCTGTGCCGTGGGCATCTTCAGGCCGTACTTGGTGAGGTCGCCGGTGACGCTGGCCGTGAACAGGCTCTGCTGCGTGGTGCCGCGCTGGAAGCCCGGCGTCTGCAGGTAGGCCAGCGCCGCGGGCGTGACCTTGCCCAGCGACCAGATGTCGTAAGGCACGCAGTTGGGGTCGGTGCCGTTGACGACCGAGCGGCAGACCGGCGTGCCGTTCGGACCGGTGACGACGTCCAGCGCGCGCGCGATGCGGGTGTTGGAGAAGTCGTTGAAATAGGTTTCCTGGAACAGCACGCGGCCGGTCTGGGCCGAGGCGTCGTAGCTCCAGGCGTCGAAGTCGCCGCGCACGCCGACCACCCCGCGGTAGGAGGTGTGGCGCACGTCGTCCTGGCGACCGCCGCCTTCCACGTTACGACGGCCGATGTAGAGCTCAGCCGTGCTGCCCGGTGCCGTCAGGCCCAGGGCCGTTCTCCAGGCCTGCGACAGCAGCGGGTTCTCGAAGCGGATGGCGTTCGGGCCCGTGGCACCGAAGAAGAACAGGCCCGAGGGCGCGATCTGCGCCACGGTGCTGTCGTCGTGGAAGCTGATCTCGCTGTAGAGACGGGCCTTCTCGTTGATCTCGTAGCGCGCCTGGGCGTTGAAGCCATAGCGCTCCGAAGGGCGCTGGAAGTAGTTCAGCGGGCCGAAGTTGTAGGCGTCGGTGGTGGCGCTGTAGGGCCGCGTGTTGCCGGCGGCATCGGCCACCGTCAGGGCGTAGGTGGCGAAGTCGGTGAACTGACCGGGGAAACTGGTGCCCGAACCGCCGCAGGTGAAGCGCCCGGTGGCCGGGGCGAAGTTCAGGGCACAGGCCGTGAAGTCACGCTCGGACTGCAGCAGTGCCTCTTCCTTCTTGTAGGCCAGGTAGACGGTGGCGTTGCCCTTGCCATTGGCGAAGTTGCCGCCCATCAGGATGCTGACGTCGTGGACCTCGCCGTCCTTGGTGATGTTCCCGGGGGTGGGGAAGCCGCGCGCGCGCACCACGTCGCCGATGGCGTTGCCCTGCTTGTGGTTGTAGAACTGCGTGTTGACGTCGATCTGCACGCCTTCGAAGTCGTCGCGCATGATGAAGTTCACCACGCCGGCGATGGCGTCAGAGCCATACACGGCCGAAGCACCGCCCGTCAGCACTTCCACGCGCTTGATCAGGCCGATGGGAATCTGGTTCAAGTCGGCGGCCACCTCGCGCGGGCTGCCGGCCGGCAGGCGACGCCCGTTCACCAGCACCAGCGTGCGGCTCGGGCCGAGGTTGCGCAGGTTCACGGTGGCCGTGCCCGAGGCGCCGTTCGAAACCTGGCCGCCCTGGTCGGCAAAGACCTGCGGCAGGTTGTTCAGAAGCTGCTCGACATTGCGCACGCCGTCCACCTTGATGGCCTCGGCGTTCAGCGTCACCACGGGTGAGGCCGTTTCGGCTGCCAGGCTCTTGATGCGCGAGCCGGTGATCTCGATGCGCTCGCTGGCAGGCGCCGGTGCTGGCGTCTGCGCCATGGCCGGCAGCAGCATCGCGCTGCCCAGCGCGATGAGCACACCTTGGCAGACTCGGGTTTTCTTGAACATGTATTTCGCTCCTCGATGAAGGTTCCAAAAGCAGTCGCAAACAACGGCCAAGGCCCGAAAGCGCGAGGGCCCCGCGGGGCCCTTCGATCTCCAGCGCATCCGCAACGCCTGCTGGGGGCGTCACGGACCCAATGTCCGTCAGAACTGTGGGGTTCTTTTACTGCGCCAAGGCGGGCGGCGCCACGCTTGGTCAGGTGAAGTTGACAGTCTTGTTGCCCTTGGGCAACAAACTGATGAGGGCGGCCCCAGGCGCTGCGCGGCGCATAGCGCAAGCCGCCGGCCTTGCGGACGCGTGCATACCCGCATGCGGGCGGTGGGGCTGCTGCTGCGGGCCTTCACAGGGCACGGGCGCACCACGGGCACCGAGGCAAGAAAAAAGGCCAGCCGCTTTGCAGCAACTGGCCTTTTGCTGGGGTCTGGTGCCCGGGACCGGAATCGAACTGGTGACCTTCGCATTACGAATGCGCTGCTCTACCAACTGAGCTACTCGGGCTTGCCGGGTGAAGACGGTGCCTCAACCGAACAGCCCGCGATGATACGCCAGTTCTCGGCCCGGCCTGCAGAATGCCGCCATGCGCCTGCCCACACCGCCTGAACTACTGCACGAGCCCCGCTGGCGCCGCACCTGGGCCTGGCTCTGGGCGGCGCAGTGGCTGGCGGTGGGCATCGCGGCCCTCAGCCCGGGCGAGATTGCGCCCACCCTCAGCCCCAGCGACAAGCTCGACCACCTGTTCGCCTTCGCGGTGCTGGCCGCCACGGGCGTGCTGGCGCTGCGGCGCCAGGCCTCGTCGATGCTGCTCGTGGCCGCGCTGCTGCTGGCGTATGGCGGGTTCATCGAACTGGCACAGATGCACATCCCTGGGCGCTATGGCGATTGGGGCGATGTGCTGGCCGACGCCCTGGGCGTGGCGCTGGGCATCGGCGTGGTGCCGCTGCTGCGCCGCCACGGGCCCTGGGCACGGGCCTGACCCCACCGCCTTGGGTGGCTCACGCCCTGAGCCAGCGCCTGCAGACACTGCCTCCATCCGCCGGGCAAGGGGCCCGGTCCAACGATGGAGTTGCGCATGAACCAGGCCACGCTTGAATTGACTGCCCCCAACGCGGGCACCGCCGCCTTCCAGGCCAACCCCGGCGCCACCGCTGCCGAAGCCACCGGCTTCGACATCGGCTGGGACCACGCCCACCACGGCCTGGTGCCGCCGCCCGAGCTGCTGCTGGAAGGCACGCCCATCGGCCAGGGCTGGCGCGCCGGGCGCGCCGTCTTTGGCCGGCGCACGCTGCCCACCGGCCGTGCCACGCGGCAGTGGCTGGCCTTGCGCACCGGGGCCTGGCGCCAGGGCCTGCCCTTCGAAGGCCAGCAGGTCACGGCCCACTACCTGGGCCAGTTGCACACGGAGCACTGCCCCGTGCTGCGCCGCCCCCTGGGCGGTGCCGCCGGGCAGGCCGATGCCGCGGTCATTGAGCGCCTGAACCCCGAGGCCGGTTACGCCGCCGGCAACCTGGCGGTGATGAGCCAGGCCGCCGCGCAAGCCCGCGCGGGCGTCACCGTGCTGGAAGCGCTGCGCCGGGCCACACGCGCACAGCTCAGCGGCGAGGCGGTGCAGGGCCTGGATGCGGCTGCGTGGTGGCGCCTGGCCGCGCTGCGCGCCTTTGCCACGCCGCTGCCCTTCCACGAGGCGGCGCGCCTGCCACTGGCGGTGCTGCCGCCCAACCGCGTGCGACTGCTGAACGCTGCACAGGGCCTGCAGGCCCTGGTGACACGGCAGTTCATGGCCCCGGGCTGGGCGGCCCGCACGCGCGCGCTGGCGCAGCTGCTGCCCGCACACACCCTGCGCCAGGACTTCAACCTCTTCGTGGGCGCCCTGGCACCGCGCGTGCTGGAAGCGGGCACGGAACCGCGCGCCCTGCGCCGCGCGCTGGAGGACGCCTGGCTGCTGGAACGTGTGCAGCGCCGCTGGCAGCACTTCGTGCTGAGCCTGGGTGAAACCGCCACCGAAGTGCTGCTGGAAGCCGCGGCCGCGCAAGGCCTGGCGGGCGTGCGCACGCTGCACCACGCGCCCACGGCGGCCACGGAGGGCTGGGCGCTGCCGGCCGCTGCTGCCAGCCTGCAGCCCGCAAGCCCGCGGGCAGCCGCCCGGCGCGGCGTGCCACGCAGCGCCGCCGTGCACGGGCCCCGCCCGATGGCACAGCCCTGATCAACGCGCGGGTGGTGTGACGGCGGGCAAACCGCCGAAGAACAGCGCCGTCACCACCGGCGCCAGGGTCTCATGGCTGAGCGCGCCGCCGGCCTTCAACCAGGTGAAGGTCCAGTTGATCATGCCGAAGAGCAGCATGGCCAGCGGCGTGTGCAGGCCGGCAGCCTGCAGTTCGGGCCGGCAGGCCGCCACCGCCTGCGCGAAGGCCGCCACCACGCGCCGCTGCGCGGCCAGCACGGCGGCACGCTCGGTGTCGCCCAGGAACTTCACGTCTTCGGTGAGCACCCGGTGCTCGTGTTCCGCGCTGGCATAGGCCTGCATGAAGCGCTGGATCAGCGCCTGCAGATGCGCCTGCGGCGGCAGCCCCTGCGCCTGCACGGCTTCCACCAGCGCCTGCAGCCTTTCCACATGGCTGCGCGTGATGAGGGCCAGCAGGCCGTGTTTGTCGCTCACGTAGTGGTACAGCGTGGCCTTGCTCACGCCGCAGGCCGCGGCCACCTCGTTCATGGTGGCGGCGGTGTAGCCGCGCGTGGCGAACAGCTGCGCCGCCGCGGCCAGGATCTGCTCGCGCTGGCCCTCGAAGCCGGCTGAACGTGGACGCGCCATCGCTGCCGGCTGGCTAGCGCTCGTCGAAAGACAGCAGCACGCTCTCGCTCAGCGGGTGCGCCTGACAGCTGAGCACGAAACCGGCTGCCACATCGTCGGGCTCGAGCGCGAAGTTGCGGTGCATGCCCACCTGCCCCTCCAGCACGCGCGCACGGCAGGTGGCGCAGACGCCGCTGCTGCAGGAAAACGGCAGCTCCAGCCCGGCGCGCGTGGCCGCCGCGAGGATGTTGCCGTCGGCGGCATCGAAGCCGATGTCGCGGGCTACGCCATCGCGCACGATGCGCACGCGGTGCACCGATGCCTGTGCGGCCGCGCCGCGTGCGGCCTCGACCGCCAGCGCTGGCCCCGCTGCGGCCATGTTCCGGGCGGCCTGCTGCGGCACGCCAAAACGCTCCACATGGATGCGTTCCGGCGGCACGCCCGCCGCCTGCAGCGCCGCCGGCACGTCTTCGTTCATGGCGTGAGGCCCGCAGACGAAGGCCTGGTCCACCGGCCCGGCCAGCCGCAACAGGGTGCTGATCTTGCCGGCGTCCAGCCGGCCGCCCTGCAGGCCTGCTTCCAGGCCCTCGCGCGAGAACACGAGGTGCAGCGCCAGGCGCGACAGGTAGCGGTTCTTCAGGTCTTCCAGCGCTTCCCGGAACATCGTGCTGGCCGCACTGCGGTTGCTGTAGACCAGCGTGCAGCGCGCCCGGGCATCGCCCTGCAGCGTGGCCTTCACGATGGCCAGCAAGGGCGTGATGCCGCTGCCGCCGGCCACCGCCAGCACATGGCGCGGGCGCTGCGCCAGCGCGGCGCCGAAGCGGCCCAGCGGCGGCATCACGTCGAGCACCAGCCCGGGCCGGGCCATTGCGTGCAGCCAGGTGCTGAAGGCGCCACCGGGCACCGCGCGCACGCCCACGCGCAGCGGCTCGCCCGGGGCGGCACAGATCGAATAGGAACGGCGCAGTTCAACCCCTGCCACCGTGGCCCGCAGCGTGAGGTGCTGCCCCGCTTCGAAGCGGAACACGGGCTGCAGCGCCGCCGGCACCTCGAAGCCCAGCACCAGCGCATCTTCGCCTTCGCGCTGCACCTGCTGCACGCGGAGGGGGTGGAAGTTCAAGGGGGCCGTCATGGGTCAGTGCCCGGTGTGAAGGCGGGCCTCACAGTGGCTTGAAGTGTTCGAAAGGTTCACGGCAGTCCAGGCAGCGGTGCAAGGCCTTGCAGGCGGTGCTGCCGAAGGCCGAGAGACGTTCGGTGTTCAGGCTGGCGCAGCGCGGGCAGGCCAGGGCGCGCGGGCGGATGTGCACCACCGCGCTGGCGCGCGCCGGCACGGGGCCCGGCGGCACGATGCCGCTGGCCAGCAGCTGCGCTTTCCCGGCGGGGGTGATCCAGTCGGTGGTCCAGGCCGGGCTCAGGCGCTGGCTCACGCGCACGGGGCCCAGGCCGGCGGCCTGCAGCGCTGCCTGCACGCTGTGCGTGATGACTTCGGTGGCCGGGCAGCCGCTGTAGGTGGGCGTCAGCACCACGTGCAGGCAGCCGTCGGCTTCGCACTGCAGCTCGCGCACGATGCCCAGGTCTTGCAGGCTGACGGTGGGCAGCTCGGGGTCGGGCACGGCGGCCAGCACGGCACGCGCTGCGGCCAGGCGCTCGGCCTGCTCGGCTGTCTCTGCCGCGCTTATCACCAGCGGCCCCCGGGGAACTGGCGCTGCAGCACCTGCATCTCGGCCAGCAGCAGGCCCAGGTGTTCGCTGTGCAGGCCCTGGGTGCCGGTGCTGAGGAAGGGGGTGGCTGCCGGCAGCGGCAGCAGGGCTTCGGCGAACACGGCCTGCACCTCGGCCAGCCAGCCAGCGTGCAAACCCTGGCGCGCCGGGCCCAGGCCCGTGGCGGCGGCGTGGGCGTCGACCTCGTCGTGCGCGAACAGCTCGGCCGTGTAGGGCCAGATGCGTTCTGCCGCTGCGTGCAGCCGGCGGGCCGATTCCTCGGTGCCGTCACCCAGCCGCACCACCCAATCGGCGTTGTGCTGCTGGTGGTAGCGCGCCTCTTTCAGGGCCTTGGCGGCGATGCCCGCCAGCACGGGGTCAGAAGACGACTGCAGGCCCGCCCACAACGGCTTCAGCCAGGTAGCGAGCAGGAAGTTGCGCAGCACGGTGTCGGCAAAGTCGCCGCCAGGGGCGTGGGCGCCGGGCTTGCGCAGCGGCTGCTCCACCAGCGTGAGGTTCAGGAACTGCACCGGCTCGCGCAGGAAGGCCAGCTGGTCTTCATCGAGACCGCCGCCGTGCAGCGTGGCCGCGTGGGTGAGCAGCGCGCGGGCCTGGCCCAGCAGGTCGAGCGCCATGTTGGTGAGTGCGATGTCTTCTTCCAGCACGGGCGCATGGCCGCACCACTCCGAGAGCCGCTGTGCGTGAACGAGGCAGGTGTCGGCCACGCGCAGCACGTAGCGCAGCGGCGGGCTCCAGGTCAGTTCCAGGCTGGCGACGGCGTTCACAGGTGGTTCACGCCTTCGGGCAGCGTGTAGAAGCTGGGGTGGCGGTAGACCTTGTCTTCCATCGGGTCGAAGTACATGTCCTTGTCGGCGGGGTCGCTGGCGGTGATGTCGCTGCTGCGCACCACCCACAGGCTGCAGCCTTCCTGCCGCCGTGTGTAGACCTCGCGCGCCAGCTGCACGGCCATCTTGGCGTCGGCCGCATGCAGGCTGCCGCAGTGTTTGTGGTCCAGGCCGGCCTTGGGGCGCACGAACACCTCGAAGAGCGGCCATTCGGCCTGGGGTGGGGAGGCTTCGGCGTTCATGCGGCTTGTGCCTCCTGCAAGGCGTTCGCGGTCTGCTTTTGCGCCTGCTTGCGCGCCTGCTTCTGCGCATGCGCCAGCGCCGCCTCGCGCACCCAGGCGCCCTCTTCCCAGGCGTTCACACGCGCGGCCAGGCGCTCGCGGTTGCAGGGGCCGTGGCCGTTCACCACGCGCCAGAACTCGGCCCAGTCGATGGGGCCGAAGTCGTGGTGGCCGCGCTCGGCGTTCCACTTCAGCAGCGGGTCGGGCAGGCTCACGCCCAGCACCTGCGCCTGCTCGAAGGTGGCATCGACGAACTTCTGCCGCAGTTCGTCGTTGCTGATGCGCTTGATGCCCCAGCGTGCGCTCTGCGCACCGTGTGTGCTTTCGCCGTCGGGCGGGCCGAACATCATCAGGCTGGGCCACCACCAGCGGTTCACGGCGTCCTGCACCATGGCGCGCTGCGCGTCGCTGCCTTCTTCCATCATCACGCGCAGGCTGTCGAAGCCCTGGCGCTGGTGGAAGCTTTCCTCACGGCAGATGCGCACCATGGCGCGCGCATAGGGCGCGTAGCTGCAGCGCGTGAGCGGCACCTGGTTCATGATGGCCGCGCCGTCCACCAGCCAGCCGATGACGCCGATGTCGGCCCAGCTCAGCGTGGGGTAGTTGAAGATGCTGCTGTACTTGGCCTTGCCGGTGTGCAGCGCATGCAGCAGCTGGTCGCGGCTGGTGCCCAGGGTTTCGGCGGCGGCGTAGAGATACAGGCCGTGGCCGGCTTCGTCCTGGATCTTCGCCAGCAGGATGGCCTTGCGCTTGAGCGTGGGCGCGCGCGTCACCCAGTTGCCCTCGGGCAGCATGCCCACGATCTCGCTGTGCGCGTGCTGGCTGATCTGCCGCACCAGCGTCTTGCGGTAGTGCTCGGGCATCCAGTCCTTGGCCTCGATGAAGCCGCCTTCGGCGATGCGCGCCTCGAAACGTGCCTCGAGCTGCACCTCGTCGGCGCTGCGCAGGGGCTGGCGCTCCTCGGCCGGCGCGGTGTCCATGGCTTGGGTGTACATAGGCGGATTCCTCGCGGTGCTGTGGATGCGGGTGCGGGTGAAAGTGAGGCTGCGGGTTCAGGCGGCGGGCCGGGGCCGCTGGTCCACCACGCGCCGGGCCTTGCCCACCAGGGTGCGTTCGATGCTGTCAGGCAGGCCGACCTCCACCGCGGCGCTGACGCCGATCAGCGCCTTGATCTGCTGCTGCAGTTCACGCGCCACCGCGTCGCGGTCGGCGTGAAGGTGCTCGGGCTGCAGTTCGCAGCGCACGCGCAGTTCGTCCAGCAGCTTCTCTCGCGTGACCACCAGCTGGTACTGGCCGGAGAGCTGCCCTTGCTTCAGCACCAGCTCTTCCACCTGCGTGGGAAACAGGTTCACGCCGCGGATGATGAGCATGTCGTCGCTGCGCCCGACGATCTTGCCCATGCGCCGCATGCAGCGCGCCGTGGGGGGCAGCAGGCGCGTGAGGTCGCGCGTGCGGTAGCGGATGAGGGGCAGCGCTTCCTTGGTGAGCGTGGTGAAGACGAGTTCGCCCTCTTCGCCGCCTTTGTTCTCGTCATACGGCAGCACTTCGCCGGTTTCAGGGTTGATGATCTCGGGGTAGAAGTGGTCTTCCCAGACCACCGGGCCGTCCTGCGTTTCCACGCATTCGCTGGCCACGCCAGGGCCCATCACCTCGCTCAGGCCGTAGATGTCCACCGCTTTCAGGCCGGCGCTGGCCTCGATGTCGCGGCGCATGGCTTCGGTCCAGGGCTCGGCGCCGAAGATGCCCACGGCCAGGCTGGTGGCGCACGGGTCCTTGCCCTGGCGGCGGAACTCTTCGACGATCACCTGCATGTAGCTGGGCGTGACCATGATGAGGTCGGGGCGGAAGTCTTCGATCAGCTGCACCTGCTTCTCGGTCTGCCCGCCACTCACGGGCACGACGGTGCAGCCCATCTTCTCGGCGCCGTAGTGCGCGCCCAGGCCGCCGGTGAACAGGCCGTAGCCGTAGGCGATGTGCACGATGTCGCCCCGCCGGCCACCGGCGGCGCGGATGCTGCGCGCCACCAGCTCGGCCCAGCGGTCGATGTCGCCCTGCGTGTAGCCCACCACCGTGGGCTTGCCGGTGGTGCCCGAAGAGGCGTGCACGCGCACCACCTGCTCGCGCGGCACGGCGAACATGCCGAAGGGGTAGTGGGCGCGCAGGTCGGCCTTGGTGGTGAAGGGAAAGCGCGCCAGGTCGGCCAGGCTGCGGCAATCGGAAGGGTGCACACCGGCGGCGTCGAAGGCGCGGCGGTAGTGCGGCACCTGCGCATAGACGCGGGCCAGCGTGGCCTGCAGGCGCTGCAGCTGCAGGGCCTGCAGTTCGTCGCGGCTGGCGGTCTCGATGGGCTCCAGGTCGGCCACGGCGGGGTGCAGAACGGGCATGGGCGGGCTCCGACTTCAGGCGGGTTCAGGTGGGCTGGGAAGGCTGGGGGCCCACCGGCAGGCCTTCGACGAGCGCGCGGCCCTTCATCGTGTAGGCACGCCCGCGAAACACCGCCACCGCCACCCCTTGCTGGTTGTGCACCTGCACGTCGTAAACGCCCGTGCGGCCGGCCTTGCTGAGCTCTTGCGCGCGCGCCGTGAGCACATCGCCCAGGCGCGCAGCGGCCAGCAGGTTGACGTCGAAGCCTGCGGCCACCGTCACTTCGTTGTAGGCGTTGCAGGCGAAGGCGAAGGCGCTGTCGGCCAGCGTGGTGACCAGCCCGCCGTGGCAGATGTGGTGGCCGTTGAGCATGTCTTCGCGCACCGTCATCGTCAGCGTGGCGCTGCCCGGGCCGACGGCCTGCACCGTGATGCCCAGGCTGCGCGAGGCGCGGTCGTCGCGCCACATCGCCTCACGCGAGGCTTCGGCCACCTGCTGGGGGTCGTGCGGGTTCATAGGTGCACCTGGGGGCGGGCCGGCGGTGTTCATGCTGCGGCTCTTCAGCGTTCGGTGAACAACGGCGCGCGCTTGCCGAGGAAGGCCGCCACGCCTTCCGCGAAATCGGCACCGCGGCCCAGTTCGCCCTGGAGCGTGGCTTCCAGCGCCAGCGCGTCGCCGAAGTCCATGGGCGCGGCTTCGTCCAGCGCGCGGCGCGTGGCCACCAGCGCTTTGGCTGGCAAGGCTGCCAGCCGCTGGGCCAGGGCCAGCGCGCTGCTCATCAGCGCGGCGTCGTCCACCACCTGCCAGATGAGGCCGATGCGCTGCGCTTCTTCGGCCGGCAGCTTCTCGCCCAGCATGGCCAGGCCCAGGGCCCGGGCGCGGCCCACCAGGCGCGGCAGCAGCCAGGTGCCGCCGCAGTCAGGCACCAGGCCGATCTTGCTGAAGGCCTGGATGAAGCTGGCGCTGCGAGCGGCCAGTACCAGGTCGGCACACAGCGCAAAGTTGGCCCCCGCGCCGGCCGCCACGCCATTGACCGCCACCACCACCGGCACCGGCATGCTGCGCACGCGCAGGGCCAGCGGGCGGTAGTAGCGCTCGATGACACCGCCCACATCGGCCGCGCTGCCCACCATCGCGGGGTCGTTCAGGTCTTGCCCGGCGCAGAAGCCGCGGCCGCTGCCGGTGATGAGCACGGCGCGCACTTCGGTGTCGTCGGCCGCTGCGTTCAGGGCAGCGAGCAGCTGGCCGTGCATCTCGGCCGTGAAGCTGTTCAAGGCCGCAGGGCGGTGCAGCGTGATCACGCAGACCGGGCCCTCGTGGGCCAGCAGCACGGTGGTTTCGGGCATGCAGGGCTCCGGCAAGCGTGGATGAACGTGGATCAACGCGGGGCGAAACGACAGACAGTGAATTAGTCGACCGCTCGGTCGATGAATTCTAGCCAGCCCGGGCCCCGCCCTCCCACCTGGGACAATCCCGAGGGATGAGCCCCCTGCCCCCGCGCCTGATCCTGCTCGCCCCGATGGAAGGCGTGCTCGACCACGACCTGCGCGACGTGCTCACGCGCGTGGGCGGCATCGACCGCTGCGTGTCTGAGTTCATCCGCATCACCGACCAGCTGCTGCCACGCCGCGTGTTCACGAGGCTGATGCCCGAGCTGCACCACGGCAGCCGCACACCCGCCGGCACCCCCGTGCGCGCGCAGCTGCTGGGCAGCGACCCGCAATGCCTGGCGGACAACGCGGCTCGGCTGGCCGAACTGGGGCCCGAGGGCATCGACCTGAACTTCGGCTGCCCGGCCAAGGTGGTGAACCGCCACCGCGGCGGCGCCGTGCTGCTGGACGAGCCCGAGCTCGTGCACCGCATCGTGGCGGCGGTGAGGCGTGCGGTGCCGGCGCGGGTGCCGGTGTCGGCCAAGATGCGGCTGGGCCATCTCGACGATACGCGCATGCTCGACAACGCCCGCGCCATCGCCGAGGCCGGCGCCAGCGAACTGGTGGTGCACGCGCGCACCAAGCTGCATGGCTACAAGCCGCCGGCCTACTGGGAGCGCATCGCGCACATCCGCCAGGCCGTGGCCTTGCCGGTGGTGGCCAATGGCGAGGTGTGGAACGTGGCCGATGCCGAACGCTGCCTGCAGGAAAGCGGCTGCGACGCCCTGATGCTGGGCCGCGGCCTGGTGGGCGACCCCGGCCTGGCGCTGGCCCTGCGCGGCCTGGCGCAGCCCGGCTGGCGCGAGCTGCTGCCGCTGGTGCGGCTGTACGGCCGGCTGATCACGCCCCGCGTGGCGCCCCGCCACCGCGGTGGCCGCATCAAGCAGTGGCTGAACATGCTGCGCCGCCGCCATGCCGGGGCGGCCGAGGCCTATGCCGCCGTGCGTGAACTGAACGACGCCGAAGCCATCGAAGGCCGGCTGGCCCAGCTGGAACAGCGGGTGCAGCAGCAAGCGGCATGAAAAAAGCCCCTGGCGGTGGCCAAGGGCTTGCAATGAAAAAGCCCCTGGCGGTGGCCAAGGGCTTGCAATGAAAAAGCCCCTGGCGGTCGCCAAGGGCTTGTGTGGGGTACTTCAGGCGAAGGTCACGGGTTCCAAGGTTCCGCCCAGTGTTGCGGTCGGTTCTCGCCTGCAGTGCCTGTACTGTGCCACGGCTTCATGAAGCTGTCGTGACGAAAAGGCTTTGGAAGCTACGCCAATTCGGGGGGTGTCGACACGAACCCGGCCTTCAGGCCTGCGTGAAACGCGCTTCCAGGTGCGCCAGCAAAGCCCGCAGCGTCTGCGCTTCGCCGCCCACCGGCCGCCCGGGCCGGCTCTCGCTGTTCCAGGCGAAGAGGTCGATGTGCACCCAGTCCACCGTCTCGGGCACGAAGTCGTCGAGGAAGAGCGCCGCCGTCACCGCGCCGGCCATCGGGCCCTTGCCCGTGTTGACGATGTCGGCGATGTCGCTCTCGATGCTGCCGTGATAGTCGCGCCACAGCGGCATGTGCCACAGCGGGTCGTGCAGGGCCAGGCCCCGATCGACGAGCTCGCGGCCCAGCTCCATGCGCCGGGTGAACAGCGCCGGCAGCTGCGGCCCCAGCGCCACGCGCGCGGCACCGGTGAGCGTGGCCAGGTCGATCATCAGCGCCGGCTGGCCCTCGGCACCATAGGCCAGCGCATCGCACAGGATGACGCGGCCCTCGGCGTCGGTGTTGCCGATCTCGATGTGCAGGCCGGCCCGCGTCTTGAACACATCGCCCGGGCGGTAGGCGTTGCCCGAGATGGCGTTTTCCACCGCCGGTATCAGCAGCTGCAGATGCACCGGCAGCTTCAGCGCCATGACCAGCTGCGCAAGGCCCAGCGCGTTGGCGGCGCCGCCCATGTCTTTCTTCATCTGGCGCATGCCCTCGGCGCCCTTGATGTCCAGGCCACCGGTGTCGAAGCACACGCCCTTGCCGACGATGCACAGCCGGGGGTGCTTGTCGCTGCCCCAGTTCAGCTCGATGAGGCGCGGCGCGCGGTCTTCGGCCGCCGCACGCCCCACGGCGTGGATGGCCGGGAAATTGGCCGCCAGCAGCTTTTCACCCACCACCTGCTTGAACTTGGCGCCGTGCTGCTTGGCCACCAGGCGCACGGCCTCGGCCAGCTGCGCCGGGCCCATGTGCTCGGCCGGGGTGTTGACGAGGTCGCGCGTGCTGCCCGCCACGCCGGCGACGATCAGCGCGCGCTGCGTGGCCTCGGTGGCCGCCAGCGTCAGCTGCGCGGCTTCACGCCGGGCGGGCTTGTAGGTGTCGAAGGTGTAGCTGCCCATCTCCCAGGAGAAGGCGGCGGCGGCGGGGTCGAGGGCCAGGCCGGCCTCCCCCAGGTGGTAGTGGCCGGCCGGCAGCGCCTTGGGCAGCGCCGCCAGGGCCCAGGGGTGGCTGGCGCTGCGCACGCCGGCCCACACCGCCTGCAGCGTACCGTCGGCCGCGGGCAGCAGCGCATGGGTGTCGGGCGCGCCGGTGAAGCCCACGGTCTGCAGCCAGCGGCGCGTGGCTGCATCCAGCTTCTCGGTAAGCGCGGCGAACTGCGCCTTGTCGACGGCATGCACGGGCACGCTGCCCTTGAGGGGTTTGGCCGCGGGTTTGGCGAGATGGACGGTCATGGTCTTCCGGGGATGGAGAAAACCGCCATTGTCTCGCCGCAGCCCGGCAGCCGCCGGCGACGGTTCACGACCGCAGCTTGCCGTTCGTCGCAGCGCCGTGGCCGGGCTGAGGGCCTGCACGCAACATGCGGGCATTCCACCAGCCACCGAGAGAGGCGCCCCATGAACCCCTTCAAATTCATCACCCGCCCCGTGAAGGACCTCACCGACGCCATCGTGATGCCCTTCCGCGCGATCTTCGTCGTCGGCCTCACGGGCTTCATCAACTACTTCACCTTCAGCGGCCAGTGGTGGTTCAGGTGGGTGGCCTTCGGCATGGCCATTGCCGTGCTGGTGGCCTGGGCGCGCGCCGCCAAGACGCTGCTGCTGCTGGCCGTGGTGGCCTTCGTGGGCTGGAAGATCTACCAGCGCTATGGCGAGGCCGCGCGCCAGCGCTTCGACGCCTGGGTGGCCGCCACCCAGCCCAAGACGGCCGAGGTGCTGCAGGCGCTGCGTGCGCCGGCCCCGCCGGCGGCCGGGCCGGCGGCCTGATGCGGGGTCGGCAGCGCCGGCGGGGTCAGCCGTTCGCGGCGTTCGCGGCGACGCTGGCCACCGGTTCGGTGGCGGCCGAGCGTTCGATGTGCCAGTCGACCAGGCGGCGCATATTGCCCATCGACACCCAATGCAGGTGCACCAGGCCCAGCACGCCGGTGCGGTGCAGTTCGCCGATCACGGCGTCGGGCAGGTCGGTCATCTTCTTGTCGTCCACCGTCAGGAAGCCGTCCACGGTGTGCTGGCGGCCGTCGGGCAGCGTGGCGTCGAAACGCATGTCCTGCAGCACGCCCAGTTCCTGCAGCTTCTTGCCCACCAGGCGCGTGCGCTGGATCTCGGCTTCCAGCTGTTCCAGGTAGGGCGTCATGTCCTTCAGCAGCTGCGCCTGTTCGCCGGTTTCGGTGAACAGCGGCTGGCCGTCGGCGCCCAGGGCGCCCGTCCAGGCCATGTCCACGCAGATGGCGAAACGTTCGGCGTCGATGCGCGCGATGCAGAAGGGGTAGGCGCGCAGCACGGCCGGCATGTACTGGGCACGCCAGCGCTCGCCGGTGAGGTAGAGGTTCTGGTTCTGCACCAGGCCGAACACGGCGATGGGGGCGATGGCATCGGTGCCGTCTTCTTCTTTGCCCGCCTTCACGAAGACGATGGGGAACTCGCGGCAGACATCGCCGAATTCGGCGGCGGCCACGAACATCGCGTTGAGCTTGTCGGCCACGCGCCAATCGGTCACCGGCATCTGCAGCTTCAGGTTGCGGTGGGTCACGCTGTCCAGCGCGGTGGGCTGGCGGTGCAGGTTCTGATTGATCAAGTTTCTTCTCCGGGGGTTTCAGTGCGGATCACCAGCACCTTGTCGACACGTTTGCCGTCGAGGTCGACGACCTCGAAACGCCAGCCTTCCCATTCCACCGCGTCGGCGGTGCGGGGCAGGCGGCCCAGCAAGAGCATGATCATGCCAGCCAGCGTGTTGTAGCGACCCCGGTCTTCCTCGGGGAGCTCCTTCAGCGCCAGCCTGTCCTTGAACTCGGGCACGGGAATCAACCCGTCCAGCAGCCAGCTGCCGTCTTCGCGCTGGATGGCCCAGGCGTCTTCGTCGCTGGGGGCGCCGAACTCGCCGGTGATGGCCTCGAGCAGGTCGCGCTCGGTGATGACGCCCTGCACCGCGCCGTACTCGTCGACCACGAACACGAGGTCGGTGCGCGAGACGCGGAAGTGCTCGAGCAACTCCATGCCCGACAGCGTTTCCGGCACGAAGACCGGCGGCGCCATGTGGGCATGGATGTCCAGCGCCTGCCCGCTGGCCAGGGGCTGCAGCAGCTTGGCGGCGTTCAGCACGCCCTGCACGTCGTCCAGCGAGCCGCGGCACACCGGGAAGCGCGTGTGCCCGCTGGCGGTGATGGTGGCCAGCAGCGATGGCACGGGGTCGGAAGCGTCCAGCCAGACGATCTCGGCGCGCGGGATCATCATCGAGCCGATCTGGCGCTCGTCCAGCCGGAACACATTGCGCACCATCTGGTGCTCTTGCGCCTCGATCACGCCCGACTCGACGCCCTCTTCCAGGCTGGCCGCAATCTCTTCTTCCGTCACGCTGCGCGTGGGCCCGCCGCTGATGCCCATCACGCGCAGCACGGCGTTCGTGCACACGCTCAGCAGCGCCACCAGCGGGCGCGTGGCGGTGCTCAGCAGGTTCATGGGCCGCGCGACCAGCCGTGCGATGGTCTCGGGGAACATCTGCCCCAGGCGCTTGGGCACCAGCTCGCCGAAGATGATGGTGAGGATGGTGATGATCACCACCACCAGGGCCGTGGCGCCGAGGCTCGCGGTGCGCGTGTCGACACCGAAGTCGTCGATCAGCCAGGCCGCCAGCGGCGCAGCGAAGGCCGCTTCGCCGACGATGCCGTTCAGCACGCCGATGGACGTGATGCCGATCTGCACCGTGGACAGGAACTTCGTCGGGTTCTCGTGCAGGTCCATTGCGGCCTGCGCGCCGGGTTCCTGGCCTTCCACCATCACCTGCAGCCGCGCCTTGCGCGATGCGGTGAGGGCCATTTCAGACATGGCGAAGACGCCGTTGAGCAGAATCAGGAAGACGAGAAAGGTAAGGTCCATGCGCGCCGCAGCATGCACTGCGGTGGCCGTTGCAACGGGCGCGAGCGTAGCAGAATCACCCCATGCTGCATCTGATTGGCGACGTGCAAGGCTGCCTGGGCGCCCTGCAGCGCCTGCTGGCCGACATCGACTTCTCGCCCTCCCGCGGGCGCCTGGTGATGCTGGGCGACCTCGTCAACCGCGGCCCCGCTTCGCTGGGCGTGCTGAAGCTGCTGGCCGGCTTCGAAGGCGCGGCCACCTGCCTGCTGGGCAACCACGACCTGCACCTGCTGGCCGTGGCCCACGGCGTGCGCCCGCTGCACAAGGGCGACACCTTCCAAGACGTGCTGGACAGCCCTGAACGCGAGGCCTGCCTGCAGTGGCTGCGCCAGCAGAAGCTGGCCCACCTGGAGAGCGGCTGGCTGTGCGTGCATGCCGGCGTGGCACCGAGCTGGAGCGCCGAGCAGACGCTGGCACTGGCGGCCGAAGTGCAGGCGCTGCTGCGCGGCGACGACCTGCCCGCCTTCCTGCAGGTGATGTACGGCAACGAACCCCGGCGCTGGGCCGACGAGCTGGCGGGTGACGAACGCGTGCGCTTCGTCGTCAACGCGCTCACGCGCATGCGTTTTTGCAGCGCCGACGGCACGCTCGACCTCAAGACCAAGGAAGGCGCAGCAGCCGCGCCCGAAGGCCTGCTGCCCTGGTTCGAGCTGCCCGGCCGCAAGAGCGCGGGCCAGCCCATCGCCTTCGGCCACTGGAGCACGCTGGGCCTGGTCAACCGGCCTGAACTGCTGGCCATCGACACCGGCTGCGTCTGGGGCGGCGCGCTCACCGCCGTGCGCGTGGATGGCGGCCGGCGCGAGGTGGTGCAAGTGGCCTGTGCACAGGCACAGCGCCCGGGCTGAGGCAGCCTTGTCGGGCAGGCTGCATGGCCCGTCGCTGCAGGCCTCGGCGGGCCCACCGCCAGCCTTAGAATGCGCTGCGTCAACAGGCCCTCGGAAGCGAGGCAGCGTGGTCGATGGCACCGGTCTTGAATGCCGGTGTTCTTCAAGGAGAAGCTAGCGTTTACGCGGGTCAGCGGGGCATCGTCGCCGCGACTTCTGCGATCATCTCCGCCACTGGAGGCGTGCCAGAGTGGTTTAATGGATCAGTCTTGAAAACTGACGACGGTGTAAGCCGTCCGTGAGTTCGAATCTCACCGCCTCCGCCAGAAGCAGAACCCCATGAAAAACGGCCCGCAATCGCGGGCCGTTGTGTTTGGGCAAGCCGCTTGACCAGGCCGGCCAGGTGGCCCGAGGCAGCGTCCCCGCTTCCCGCGCTCATGCCGACAACCCACCCTGCGGATGCGGGTCGATGTCAGGAGGGAGCTTCGCCCAGCAGAGCCGCAACCGCCCTGTCGATGACGACGGCCCGAGATCCATCGATGAGCCCTGTGGCGCTGAGCATGGCCCAGCCATGGCAGAACGCCAGGATCTGATGCGCCACTTCGCCGGCACGCTGCTCTCGATCTTGCGTCGGCGGCAGCGCACGGTGCACCGCATCGACGAGATGGGCCAGGGTGGCCAGTGCGCGCGTTCGGCTCGCCTGCGGCGGCTTGAAGTCGCCGCTGTGCGCGCCGAGCATGAGCGCGTAGTGGTGCGGCCGCTCGGCCGCAACCCGCAGGTACTCGTGGCAGAGACGGCGAACGCGCTCGGCAGCGGGCAAGGTCTCGGGCACCGCCTGCTGGGCGCTGGACAGCGCTTCGAAGCCCTCGTCGAACAGGGCTTGAAGCAGGCCATCCTTCCCGCCGAGCCGGCTGTAGACCTGCATGGTCGTGCAGCCTGCCGCCTCCGCGACGCCACGGACCGAAAGCGCAGGAAGGCCACCAGCCTCAAAGATCTCCCGGGCTGCTGCCAGCAGTGCGGCGGTCGCGGGGTCAGCGCGCGCTTGCGTTCGCGGTCCCATTGGGGCTCGATGGCGGGGCGGCCGGTGTCTGCGAGGCACGTTGCGGGGGCTTCATAACGGTGTTATTCTCGCATTCATAACAGTGTTATGGGTTTGCCGGAGATTCAGATGAAGAAGATGGTCCTCGCGTCCCTGCTCACCAACGTCGCCGTCCTGATACCGGTCTGCGCAGGCCTGCTGATGGACGCCGCCTGGATCGCGGATGGGTACGGGGCTGCCACTGCCGCGCGAGGCATCCTCCTGTCCATTTACGGAGCCATCCTGATCGTCTCCCTGGGCCTGCTGTTCAAGCGGGACCCGGCCCTCGTCGCGCCGCTGCTACTGGTTCAGGTGATCTACAAGCTCACCACGCCCTTCACCGTGGGCAGCTTCACCAACCCGGTGGTCCTCAGCAACCTGGCCATCGCCACGCTGCACCTGGTGACCTTGGTCTTGATCTCTCGCCAGTTGGGGTGGCACCGCGCGAACGGGGTGTGAAGGGCTGGCCGCTTACTGCGGCGTGGCCGCCAAGCCACCCCAGCCCGTGGAAGCGACAGGCCCTGCAGGCGCTTCCACGTACATCGACAGCCCCCGTTGCTTCGCCTTCTGCTTGGCCATGGCCGCCGCATTCGCAACGTCTGCGGCACGCCACAGGCCCGGGCTGCCGGCAAAGGTCACCACGCCCATGTAGAGGCTGACGAAGCCGAAGAAGCGTGTCGTGCCGTGCCTGTCTTCAGCCTCGATACCGCCACGTTGCCGCGACGCTTCGTCGTACAGCTGCCCGACAGCCTCGTTGAACTCGCTGACCACCCGCTCGCACCGCGCCTCCCAGTCGTGGCTCTGGAAGAGCACGACGAAGTCGTCGCCGCCGACATGCCCGACGAAATCGCGTTTGGGGTCGCAATGCTCCTGGATCTTGCGGGCCAGCAGCTTGATCGCCTCGTCACCGCGCCAGTAGCCGAAGTGGTCGTTGAAGGGCTTGAAGTTGCTCAGGTCGGCGTAGCAGGCCACGAAATCGGAACCCGCGGCACAAAGGCGGTCGATGTGCTCGCTGATGGGAATGTTGCCCGGCAGGAAGGTCAGCGGGTTGGCGTGGCGGGCCGCCTCGATGCGGCTTTCCGTGACCTGCCGAACGAGCTGATGCCCCGTGCCCAGCCCGGCGTAGGCGCCGTTCTCCAGGTAGACGAAGCCTTCCACCAGGTAGCGCTGGTCGGCGCTCATCAGCACGGCCAGCAGTTCGTCGATGCCGGCTTCGACGTCGACGACCGTGGGCCTCGGATTGGCAAAGGTGTAGGCAGGCTTGCGGCCGTAGATCTCCTTGAAGTACGGCTTGGCGTAGCGGTCGAAGAACTCCTGACGGCTGATCAGGGCGATGGGCCGGTTCTGCTCGTCGACGAAGGCCATGGCATGCCAGCCCGGGTGCTCGTCGAAGCACTGCGCGAGTTCGTCGCAGCTGATGTGGGCCCTGGCCGCCTGGGCGGCCAGCACACTGCCCTGCGACAGCCTGCCCGGCGACGGCGCCACGCGCAGCGCCGGCAGCACCGCCACCCTGGAGCTGCCCAGCACCTGCGCCGCCTCGGTGCTGAGCATGTCTGTCGGGTCGCGCTGCGGCCGGCCCAGGAAGTAGCCTTGGCCGAAGCTGATGCCCAGATCGCGCAGCACGCGCAGGTCATCGGCGGTCTCCACGCCCTCGGCCACGAGCAAAGAACCCAGCGTCTCGGCGATCTGCAGCAAGGCCTGCAGCGTCTTCAGACGCTGGGCGTGGTTGGCAATGTCAGCAGTGAAGTACTTGTCGATCTTCACGTAGTCGGGCGCCAGTTCCGACCACAGCCGAAGGCTCGAGCGGCCGTCACCGAAGTCGTCCAGGGCGAACTTCAGACCGACTTCGTGGAGACGCTGGGCCAGGTTCACCAGTTCCGCCACGTTGCCGACGTGCTCATGCTCGGTGATCTCGAAGACGATCTGCTGTGGCATCACGCCGCGCATGCGCATCTGGTCGACCAGCGCCTGGGGCTCGCTGGGGCCGAAGCAGCGCACGAGTGCCGTCGCGCTGACGTTGAGGAACAGGCGCCCCCGCTGATCCAACGCCGACCAGCGCTTCAGCGCCGTGGCCAGGCAGGCCACTTCGAAGTCCTGCACCAGGCCTTCGCGTCGAGCGGCCGCGAACAAGGCATCGGGCGTGTGCAGGGGCATGCCCTGCGGCCCTCGCACGAGCGCTTCATGCGCATGCAGCTGGCCCGTGGAGAGCGTGACGATGGGTTGGAAGGCCATCGTCAGGGAACCTTCCGCCAGCAGGCGCGAGAGGGGGCCCCGGCGATCGCCGGGCGAAAAACTGAACGGATCCACCGAGGACTTCCCGACCCTGCTGTTGCGTTCGCTGCATATCGGCCGCCGCCGCGGCAGCCTTGAGCGGCTGGCTCAGACCCTGCGCAGGAACACCAGGCTGCGGACGAGCCCGCCTTCCTCGGTGACCCGGACGACCTCGAGCCGCCCGCCTTCGGCCTCCCGCAGCAGTTCGCGGGCCACGGCGTCGTAGACGAAGGCGTTCTCGAGTGCCGTACCAGGGCCCGGCAGTTCCACCTCGACGCCCGCAGGAGCTTCCTGAAGCAGGCGAAGGGCCAGTTGCGAGAGGCGATAGGGGTCGCGCGGCGGAATGGAAGACATGGGTAACCAACAGCTCGAAAGACGCCCGGAATTTACGGTTGCCCGAGCAGGTTGGGAACTGGCCCCTGCCCTCGTTGTTGCAGGATGCCTGCAACACATGAGCCGAACGGACCATTGACGGCCGGCGCTGCTGCGAGGTGCGGCCGCGCAGCCTGCATGAATGTCACTCGGCAAGGGCGCGCGCCGTCGGCGCCATGACACCCCGGGCGCTGGCCTTTCGGCACCTTGATTGAGCCTAAGTAGCTACGGAATGGCGCCTGAATGTTCACGGCATGGCGGTTCAATACCCGCATACCAACACCACAGGAGAGCCGGTTTGAACGACGACTTGTTCATCAAGCGCATGCCCTTGGTCATCAAGGAACTCATAGCCAGAGAGGCGGCGCAGAACCACCGGTCGGTGAACCAGGAAGCCATCGCCCTGCTGGAAGAGGCGCTGCTGCACCGCGTGGAGGCCCAGAGCGCCCACCGTCGCAATGCGCTGGCCACCCTCACCAGCTACGCCGCCCAATCCGCCCCGTCTCACGGCTCGCCGCTGGCGCCCTCCAGCAGCAGCTGACACCTTCGAAGGAAAGACATGAACCGAACGCATCTGCTTCTCAGCACCGGCCTGGTGGCGGCCTGCCTGCTCAGCACCCAGGCGCGTGCCGCGCTGGTAGACCTTGAACTGCCACCGGTGCCCGGCCTGCTGGCTTCCGCGGAAGCCGAGCCCGCTGCGGCCTGGCTGGCCAGCCCGCCGGCGCTGGACCCCCGCGCCTTCGCACTGAGCTTCGCACCGGCGGCCGGGCCGCAGGCCATGACCTCCGAGCTGCGGGCCACGGCCACCGCCGTGGGCTCCAGCGCCCTGCCCAGCGCTGCCACGTTGAGCCTGTGGACCTTCATCACGGCCATCCGTGCGCAACAGCAGGGCGACCGCTTCGTGGCCCTGGAGACCAACGTCTCCCTGCTTCGGCTGGCCGAAGGCCCGGCGGCGCCCGTGCCCCTGCCCGCGGCGCTCTGGCTGATGGTGGTGGGCTTGCTCGGGATGGTGGGGGTGCGTTACAGCGGCGCCGGCAAGGCGGGAAGCGCCACCAAGGCCTGGCCCGCCCATGCAGCCCACCCGCGCCTGGCCGCTACGGCGGCCTGAGTGCCCGACTGAACACAGGCGTCACACGCCGCCCACCACAGCTGTCACAAGGCGCCTCTAGTCTGGCGCGCAGTGCCTGGGCCGCCGCATGCCGATGACGGTGCCGGCGGCGGCGATCCACTTTCCGAAGGCTTGCCATGCCCCAACGACTTCGTTTCCCCCTGGCCGCCGTCGTGTTCGGCGCCTTGATGCTGTCCGCTTGCGGCGGTGGCGGCGACGGCGGTGCATCCGCGCCCCCCAGCACGCCGGCAACGCCGGCCACGCCCAGCAGTGGCACCTACGCCTGGCTGCTGCGGGCAGAGGGCCGCACCGACGACCTGAAGTTCGCCTTGTCGCTGATCCATCCGCTGGACAGCGGCACCGAGGTGCCCATCGAGCCCGCCAGTGCCGCCGTCACCGACGCCCGGCTGGTGGCGCAGGCCAGCGTCGACCCCGCCGCCCTGCAGACGGGCCTGCTGGAGCCCTATGCCCTGGTCTACATCGTGGGCGGCGATGTGCGCCGCGTGCCGCTGCGCGCCAACGGCACCGCACCGGCCAACCGTGTGCAGCGTGCCCGAACCACCTCGGCCTGCCGCTTCGTGATCGACGCGGTGGACCACGCGGCACCGGAACAGTCGCGCTTCATCGTCTCCAGCGCGGGCGCCGATGGCCTGTGCGACACCAACGACGACGGGCGCGCCGAGGTCGAACTGCGCGCCACCGAAGGCCTGGTCTACACGCCCTTGAGCGGCAACACGCCCCTGGCCGCGCTGCGCAACCCCAGCACGCTGGCGCCGCGCGGTTGGCTGCTGCCGACGCAAGTGCAGCTGTGGTCTGCCCCGCAGGCGCCCCTGAGCTACCGGCCCGCGAACAACCCCGTGCAGCGGGTGGTGCAGGGCACGCACCGTTCGGCGCTGGTGGAATCGGCCGGCGGCCTGAGCGTGCTCGACTTCGCCGCCGACGGCAGCGTCACGGAGACCGCCTTGCCCGCGGTCAGCGGCACGGGCTGGCAGGCCATCGGCTTCGACGCCCAAAACTTCTACGCCTTCCGCAACGGCGGCAGCACGGCCAGCCCCAGCTGGGCGGTGCAGCGCATCAGCCGCAGCACGCCGCTGGCCACGCAGCTGGGCACGGGCGCAGGCCAGATCACCTTGTCGGGCATGGGCACCGAGGTGCTTTACGCCACCGTGCTCACAAGCACCACGGTAGAGACCCTGCGCCTGCCCAAGGCCGTGCCCAACGTCGCCAGCGTGATCGACAGCGGCGCCATCAACACCAGCTTCTCCACCGTGCTGACCGGGGCCTCGGGCGTGCACCTGCTATGGCGCATCGGCGCGCTCGACACCGCCAACCCCACCTACGCGGTGCAGATGATCAACGAGACCGGCAGCGTGCTCTACGCCGCAGCGGCAGGCGGCTTCTCTCTGGGGCTGGCGGATGCGGCTCGCGTGGACTTCTCGCGCAGCGAAAGCCGCAGCCGCTTCCTCTTCGTGGAAGGCTATGGCGGCCGCTTCTTCGGCGACAGCACGCTGGTGACCTACGACAGCACCGCCCGCAGCGCCACGCGCGTGGGGCAACTGCCAGGCAGCGCCGAGTTCGGCAGCGACATCGTGTTCGCGAATACCGTGGCCGGGCCCACGGCACCGGCCGCGGGATTCGCCTCGCGCTCCATCAACGGCGTGGTGCAGGCCAGCGGCACCCGCATCTTCACCTTCGACCCCGCCGTGGCCAACAGCATTCGCTATGCGACCCGGCAGCCCTGAGGGCGGCACAGGCTGAGCGCAGCCCGCCCGCCGGGCCGGTGGCCTCTCGATGCTCTTCAACTCCACCGTCTTCATCTTCGGCTTCGTGCCGGTGGTGCTGCTCGGCTTCTTCCTGCTGGGCCGGTGGAGCCAGGCGGCCGCCACCGGCTGGCTGACACTGGCTTCGCTGTTCTTCTACGGCTGGTGGAACCCGCTGTGGCTGCCCTTGCTGCTGGTCTCGATGGCCTTCAACCTGGCGGTGGGCATGGCCCTGGCCAAACAGCCCCGGCGGCGCTGGTTGTGGCTGGGCATAGGCAGCAACCTGGCGCTGCTGCTGCACTACAAGTACGCCGATTTCCTGTTCGCCACCCTGCAGCAGTTGCTGGACGGCAGTGCGCCGCAGGGCCCGCCGGGCCTGCCCGAGATTCCCCTGGGCATCTCGTTTTTCACCTTCACGCAGATCGCGTTCCTGGTGGATGTGTACCAGCGCAAGGCCGCCGACTTCAACCCCGTGCGCTATGGCCTCTTCGTCACCTACTACCCGCACCTGATTGCGGGGCCCATCCTGCACCACCGGGAAATGATGCCGCAGTTCCAGCGGCCCGAGGTGTTCCGCTGCAACCCGGCCTGGCTGGCAGCCGGCCTGACACTCTTCATGCTGGGCCTGTTCAAGAAAACCGTGCTGGCCGACCGCTATGCCGGCCTGGGGTGGGCCACGTTCGAAGCTGCAGCAGCCGGCGCCACCGACATCGGTTTCTTCGAGGCCTGGGGTGCGGCGCTGGCCTACACGCTGCAGCTGTACTTCGACTTCTCGGGCTACTCCGACATGGCCATCGGCCTGGCCTTGATGATCGGCGTGCAGTTGCCGCTGAACTTCCATTCGCCCTACAAGGCCCGCAACATCACCGAGTTCTGGCGCCGCTGGCACATGACGCTGTCGCGCTTCCTGCGCGACTATCTCTACATCCCGCTGGGCGGCAACCGGCGCGGGCCGTTCAGACGCTATGTCAACCTGTTCATCACCATGCTGCTGGGCGGCGTGTGGCACGGTGCCGGCTGGACCTTCATCGTGTGGGGCGCCCTGCACGGCCTGCTGCTGGTACTGCACACCGCTTGGCGCGAAGCCATCTCGCGGCTGGCGAAGGCCGCGGCCCCGCATGCAGGCCAGCTGCTGCGCATCCCTCAGCCTCTGCTGGAGGCCGGCCGTGGGTGCTGGGGCGTGGCGGCCTGGGTGCTCACCTTCACCGCCGTCGTGGTGGGCTGGGTGTTCTTCCGCGCTGCCGACCTGCCAGCCGCCTTCGCCCTGCTGCGAGGCATGGCAGGCCTGAACGGCTCGCAGCTGCCCGAACAGATCATCAGCGCCGCTCCTGCCCTGGCGCACATGGCCCAGGGCGCTGCCCAGGTGCCGCTGCTGGCCGACGGCACGGTGATGGGCGCGGTGGAACTGGCCTTGATGCTGGCGCTGGGCCTGGCCATCGTGACGCTGTGCCCCGCGATGCACGAGCTGAAGCCACGCACCCGCACCTTACTGCTGGTGCCCTGCGCCGCACTGGCGCTGCAGCAGGTGCTGTACGGCCGTGCCAGCGCCTTCCTGTACTTCCAGTTCTGAACGCGATGCGTCCCTTGTTCACCTTCATGGCCGCCCTGCTGGCTTCGCTGTTCCTGTACCTGGCGGTGTTCTCGGTGGTGCACCGCCCGCTGACGCTGGGCGACATTCCGCGGCAGCTGGCCCTCAAGCAGGCCTATGGCGCCACGCTGCCTTCGCCGCGCCTGGTGATCTTCGCGGGCAGCAACGGCCGCTACAGCCACCGCTGCGAGCCCATGGCTGCAGCCCTGGGCTTGCCCTGCGTGAACATGAGCGTGGCCGTGGGCGTGGGCCTCCACTTCATGCTGGCGCAGTTGGGCGCGATGCTGCGGCCTGGCGACCTGGTCTACATGCCGCTGGAGTACAGCCAGTACACGGCAGACCGCGAAGAGATGGAAGCCGGCGCGCACAACGCCGTGCTGGTGCACGACCTGCCCGAGCAACTGCATGCGTTGCCCTGGCCCGCCATCGCGCGGGCCTATGGCAGCTTCGACATTGGCTTCCTGGTGCACGGCGTGGCCGAGATGGGCCTGCAGCGCAGCGGCTTCCAGCGCCGGAGCAGCCTGGACACCCTCACCCCGCAGGGTGACGAAAGCGGGCACACGGCCGAGAAGGCCGCAGCCTTCCGCGCCGCCGTGGCGTCCGCCAAGCCGCCGCCGCTGGACATCCGCGCCACGCCGCATGTGCAGGCGGTGCTGGGGCGCTTCCTGCGCGAGCAAGGGCAACGCGGCGTGCGCGTGGTGGGCGGCCTGCCCACCGTGCCGGCAGGTGCGCCCCTGCCGGCCGCCACGCTGGCCCATCTGCAAGGCTTGTTCGCCGCCGAAGGCCAGGCCTTCCTGGTGCTGCCGAACCATGCCCGATACGAACTGTCCTGCTTCTACGACAGCGTTTACCACCTGCACGAAGGCTGCCAGCTTGAACACTCGCGACGCGTCGGCATCGCCCTGGCCGCCCTGCGCTGAGAAGGCGGCCGTGACCACCCGCCCGGTGACCCTGGTGCAACTGGTGCCGCCCGGCCCCGGCGGCGTGCGCGACTTCGCCAGCCTGCTGCAGGAACGTTGGCTCGAAAGCGGCCGGCACAGCGCGTTGCTGGCCTTGAACCCGGCCGAGGCCGCAACCCAGCCCTGGCAGCACCAGCCCGGCCCGTGGGCGGTGTTGCTGCACTACTCGGGTTACGGCTACCAGGCGCGTGGCGTTCCCTGGGCGCTGCTGCAATGGCTGCGCCGGCTGCGCAAAGACAAGGGCGACGAACTGCGCCTGGTGAGCTACTTCCACGAAAGCTTTGCCAGCGGGCCACCCTGGGGCTCGGCCTTCTGGCTTTCAGGGCTGCAAAGCCGCATCGGCCGCCATGTGGCCCAGGCCTCGGATGCGGTGTGCACCAACACCCAGGCCCACGCGGCGTGGCTGGCGAGCGGGCCGGGCCTGCCAGGTGCCGAGCCCTTGTACGTGCAGCCCGTGTTCGCGGCGGTGGATGAGCCTTTGCACCCGCCGGGCTCCTGGGCCGAACGCAAGCCCACGGCCGTGGTGCTCGGCGCGGCCAGCACCCGGGCCCGGGTGCTGCAAGCCTGTGCAGACAAGGCCGCCTTGCTGCACAGCCACGGCATCGAAAGCCTGGTGGAAGTGGGGCCCGGTCCCAGCGCGGTGCCCGCAGGCGGCGCCGGCCTGCCGCTGCACTTCCAGGGCCGCCTGGAGAAGCTCGAACTGCATGCGCTCTTGCGAACCTGTCGTGCGGGCCTCATCGACTACCCGGCTTCCTTGCTGGCCAAGAGCAGCGTCTTCGCTGCCCTGGCCGCCCATGGGGTTCCGGTGCTGAACACCCGGCCCTTCGACGAGAACGCCGATGGCCTGCAGGTGAACCACCACTACCTGGGCCTGCCTGCAGCGCCCGGTTCAGCAGCGCGCTGGCTGAGCGACCCCGTCGAGTGGCACGCCGTGGCGCAAGCCGCGGCGCATTGGTACGCGCCGCACGGTTCCAGGCAGCAGGCGGCGCAGTTGCTGGCACTGCTGCAGCCCCGGTCCACGGTGGAAGCCGGCCTCTCGGGCAACCCGCCACCGCTCCTTTCCGCCATTCCTCAGGAAGAGACATGAAGGACCTGATCAAGCGCTTCCTGCGCCAGTGCGGGGTGCATCTCTACACGTCGGACTCGCTGCCCTGCGGGGTCGACTGGCTGCACGACATCCGTCGCCACGGCAGGATGCTCCGGGCAGCGACCCCGCTGTGCCTCGACGTCGGCGCCAACGTCGGGCAGACGGTTCAGGCCCTCCTCCAGGCGTTCCCGAACGCCTCGATCCACGCGTTCGAGCCTTTTGCCGAGCCCTTGCGCCTGCTGCGCCAGCGGGTGGAGCGTCTTTCGCGGGTGCGTGTGGTGCCTGCCGCGCTGGGCAGCATGGACGGCGTAGCCATGGTGCAAGCGCAGGCCCGCTCGGAACTGAACACCCTGCGTCATGCTCACGCTGAAACCGGCGCGTCAGCCGAAGCTGCGGCCGGCCAGGAGCGCATCGACATCCAGACCCTGGACGGCTACTGCGGGCGCGCAGGCATCGGTGCCGTCGACATCCTCAAGATCGACACGGAGGGTTACGACGTGGAAGTGCTGCGAGGCGGCCTTGAGGGGCTGCAGCGGGCCGCGTTCCGCTACATCTACGTCGAGGTGACCTTTCTCGATGCCAACGCCAACAACACGCCTTTCGAGCAGGTCTTCGCACTGTTGCAGCGCCATGGCTATCGCCTGCTGGGCATCTACGAGACTTACTCGATGCACCACTTTCCGGCGCCGAACCACTTCTGCAATGCGCTGTTCGTGGCGCCAGAGCACGCCGCGGGCCGAACATGAGCACGGCGTGCACCACGGGCGCGGCCCGGGCACCGCTGCACGGCTCATGCCCTTGACGCACAGCAGCCACATTGCATCGCTAACCTAGTCTCTTGTGGCTGTGTCCAGCAGCCGTGTGGGGCGCTCGCCGGCAGCGCGTTGAGGATGCCTACTTGAACGACACCATCATGGTCACCGGCGGCGCCGGTTTCCTGGGCTCGCACCTCTGCGAGCGCCTGGTCGCTGAAAAGCGCGACGTGCTGTGCCTGGACAACCTGTACACCGGCAGTCGCTCCAACATCCGCCACCTGCTGCACAGCGAGTACTTCGAGTTCCAGCGCCACGACGTGACCTTCCCTCTGTACGTCGAGGTGGGGCAGATCTACAACCTGGCCTGCCCGGCCTCACCCGTGCACTACCAGCACGACCCGGTGCAGACCACAAAGACCAGCGTGCACGGCGCCATCAACATGCTGGGCCTGGCCAAGCGCCTGAAGGCGCGCATCCTCCAAGCCAGCACCAGCGAGGTGTATGGCGACCCGAGCGTGCACCCGCAGCCCGAAAGCTACTGGGGCAACGTGAACCCCATCGGCATCCGCGCCTGCTACGACGAAGGCAAGCGCTGCGCCGAGACGCTGTTCTTCGATTACCACCGCCAGCATGGCCTGGACATCAAGGTGGTGCGCATTTTCAACACCTATGGCCCGCGCATGCACCCGAACGACGGGCGCGTGGTCAGCAACTTCATCGTGCAGGCGCTGCGCGGCGAGCCCCTCACCATCTTCGGCCACGGGCAGCAGACGCGCAGCTTCTGCTATGTGGACGACCTCGTCGACGCCCTGGTGCGCATGATGGGCAGCGAAGAAGGCTTCACCGGGCCGGTGAACATCGGCAACCCCGGCGAATACACGATGCTGGAGCTGGCCGAGACCGTGCTGCGCATGACGCGCAGCCGCTCGCGTCTGCTGCACCTGCCGCTGCCCGCCGACGACCCGCAACAGCGCCGGCCCGACATCACCCTGGCGCAGAGCCGCCTGGGCTGGCAGCCCACCGTCACGCTGGAAGACGGCCTGGCGCCGACCATCGCCTACTTCCGCAAGGTGCTGGCCGGGGAACTGGCGGTCGAGCCTTCGGCCAGCGCAGCCTGAGGCACCGCCCGACCCGCTGCGTTCGATGGAGCCCCTGGACATCGTCATTCCCGCTGCTGGCCGCGGGCCTGATCTGCTGCGGCTGCTGCACAGCCTGCATGAGGCCTGCGCCGGCTCGCTGCGGCAGCAGGTCGCCTCCATCACGGTCACCGACGACCGGCACACGGCCGCGCTGGGTGAGCAGATCGCGCTGCGCTTCCCGCAGGTGCGCTACGTGGCCGGCCCGGCGCGGGGCCCGGCGGCCAACCGCAACCACGGGGCCCGGCAAGGGGCAGCCCCCTGGCTGCTCTTCCTGGACGACGACTGTTATGTCGAAAGCGACCTGCTGAAGGCCTACCTGCAGCAGCACGCACGCAGCCCGCAAGCCACCGTGCTGGAGGGCGCCATCCACGCCGTGGGCCCGCGGCCCAACGGCAACCATCACGCCCCGCTGAACCTGCAGGGCGGCTGCCTGTGGTCGTGCAACCTGCTGCTGCAGCGTGGCTTGTTCGAAAGTCTCGGCGGCTTCGACGAGCGTTTTCCCTTCGCCTGCATGGAAGACGTGGACCTGCGCGAACGTCTGCGCGCCGCTGGCGCGAACATCGTCTTCGCCAGCGAGGCCCAGGTACTGCACCCCTGGCGCAGCGTTTCCGAGCGCGAGCTGTCGCGGCAGATCATCTCGCACGCCATCTACGCGCAGAAGCACGCCGCCTTCACGCGCGACTGGACGCCCTTGCATGCCGCGCGCATGGCGCGCAGCCGGCTGCGGCTGTATGCAGGCGGCGGCTTCACCACCATTCCCTGGGTGAAGTACCGCACCGTGCTCTACGACTTGGCCGCGCCCTTCGCCCTGCTGGCCGTGACCCGCTGGCCCGCGCTGCGCCGCCGCATCGATGGGCGCTATCGGCAGGCAGCGCCTGCCGTTCCGGCGAGGCCATGAGACCCGTGACGCCCCAGCCTGACTGGGCAGACTCCTGGAAGCTGTCGTACCGCTACGACCTCATGGAGGTCTACGGCGCCACCCACCACCGGGGCTACGTCTACGCCTACGAGAACCGGCGCCGCATCACGCTGGCACTGCTGGCGGAGGTGCTGCCGCCCGGGGCCCGCGTGCTGGACATGGCCGCCGCACAGGGCAACTTCTCGCTCGCGCTGGCCGAGCGCGGCTACCGCGTCACCTGGAACGACCTGCGTGCCGAACTGGCCGCCTATGTGCAGCTGAAGCACGAGCATGGCGAGTTGCACTACGCGCCCGGCAACGCCTTCGAGCTGAAGTTCGACGCACCGTTCGACGCGGTGCTGATGACCGAGGTGATCGAGCACGTGGCGCATCCCGACGACTTCCTGCGGCGGGCCGCCCGGCTGGTGCGGCCGGGTGGCTGGATCATCGTCACCACCCCCAACGGCGGCTACTTCCGCAACCGGCTGCCGAAGTTCTCGGAATGCGCCGACCCCAGCGCCTACGAGGCCCGGCAGTTCAAGCCCGATGCCGACGGGCACATCTTCCTGCTGCATGCACAAGAGCTGCACAGCCTGGCCTTGCAGGCCGGCTTGTCGGTCGAGCGGCTGCAGCTCTTCACCAACCCGCTGACGCAGGGCTGGCTGAAGACGGAACCTCTGCTGCGTGTCTTGCCGCGGGGCGTGGTCGACGCGCTGGAAGGCCTGGGCAGCCGCTTGCCGCAGGCGGTGCAGCACCGCCTGATGGTGCAGATGGGCGCCCGCCTGCGCCGGCCCTATCAGGTCTGAGGTATGGGGTGAGCCCGGTGCTGCCGCAGGCCCAGCCAGGCCACCAGGCCCTGGGCCAGCAGGCCGGCGGCGTTGGTGGCCACGCCCATCAGCACCACGTTGCGGGTGGTGCTCAGGTCGACCAGCGCCACGAAGAGCAGCTGGGTGGCCAGCACGCCCGCGATGTAGAACGCGGTGGCGCGCCAGAACACCCACTTGCGCGCGGCATGGATGCTCCACAGCGCACCCCCGGCAAAGCCCAGCGCACCGGCCAGCACGATGAAGGGCACTTCCTGCAGCAAGTGCCCGTAGCGCGGCCCCAGCAGCCACAACAAGGGCTCTGGCAGCGCGAAGGCGGCCGCCGTCAGCAGCAGTGCCAGCAGCAGTGTGGCGGCCACGGCCCAGCCGTAGCGTGAAACGAAAACCGCCACCGGCATGCGCGCGAACAGCGGCATCACCAGCATGCCGAACAGGGCCGAGAGGAAGGCGAACAACTGCCCCAGCCTGCCCAGGGCCGTGACCTCGGCCACCTGCTGCGCCTGGCCGAACCAGGCCATCAGGAAGATGCCCAGCTGCCCTTGCAGCGCGTAGAACACGGTCAGCGGCACCAGGGGCGCGACGTAGCGGCGTATCTCCAGGCGCGTGGCGGCGCTGCTGGCGGGTGGCGCCTGCACATGGCGCCGTGCGGCATGCCAGCACAGGCCCGCGGTCAGCAGGCTGGAAAGGGTGCCCAGCAGGGTCAGGCTCAGGGCATCCAGTTGCCCGGCCCGGTGCAAGGCCCAGGCGCCCATCAAGCGCATCAAGGCCCCTGCGTTCAAGGCCAGGTACATGGCGCCCAGCCTTTGGTTCAGCAGCAGCGGTGCCGTGGCCCAGGCCGTGACGCCCGCGTAGAACAAGGCCACGGCCAGGCCCAGGTACAGCAGGGCCGCCTCGTGGGCGGGCCAACCCTGCCGGTGGGCCAGCACCAGGAAGGCCCAGGCCCCCAGGGGCAGCAGGCCCAGCAGCAACCAGGCCCGCCACCAGCGCGCGGCGGCCACATAGGCGCCCACGGTCTGAGGCTCATGGCCACGCTGCCCGATCAAGGCCACCAGTGCGCCCCCGACACCCAGGTCGACCAAGGCGGTGAACACGGTCTGGAAGCCCAGTACCACCCCGGCCTTGGCGTACTCGTCGGCCGTCATCCAGCGCAGGACGAACAGGCCCGTGACGAAGCCCAGCAGTTGCACCGACAGCTGCCCGGTGCTGAACACCAGCAGCGCACGGCGCCAGCGCACCCAGCGCTGCCGCAACGCCTGCCAGAGGCGGCCCCGCGCCACCGTGGGTGCGGAGGGCGGGGGAAGTGAAGAAGGCTGCGGTGGCATCGGGGGTGCGGCCGCAGGGGGCTCGGTGGTCATCGGTCGCGGATGCCGGCCTGGCCACGAGGGCCCGGCCGGTCTTTCAGCCCAGACTAGCCACGCGTGGTGACAGCCTCGTGGCAAGGGCCGGCGGTTTCAGAATGACAGTGCGCCGCCGCCTAGCTGCACCAGCAGCTCGGAGCCTTCCACGGTGAGGTGGGATTCGTCGTGAACCAGGGGCAGCGCGATGCCGTCGCGGGTTCGCGTCACCAGGCAGCCCTGGGCGTTGCAAAGGCGCTCGTGGGGCGACACGAAGACCGCGGCCGTGCCCGCCAGCGCCATGCGCACGCCGCCATCCACCTGCCAGGCGCGTGGGTCCAGCGCCTGCAGGCTGCGCTCGGGCACCGCGCCCTCGCGCTGCCAGGCGCGCAGCAGCACACGCGGCAAGGGCTGCGTCCAGGTGGGCAGTTGGCCCAGCACCACCACCTGGCGCACACCCAGGGCCTGCAGCGCCAGCACGGTGGCCCGCAAGGCGGCGCCCAGGGCAGCTTCATCCTCCACATCGTCGATGTAGAGGCGCCAGTTGCCGCCCAGCACCACGGTATCGGGCACACGCTCGTGCAGCAGGCGCATGACATGGGCGTTGGCCTCTTCGCACCAACGGCTGGCCAGCGCGGGCACGGGCGGTACTGACGCCACGGGCGCCACGGGCGGACACCTGGCCTTGGTGAACTGGGCCAGGAAACGCGCGGGCTCTGCCCCAGACGTTGCGGGCCCTGGCGGCGTGGTGATGCCCGCCGCCGAGCGCAGGCCCGGGTACAGCGAAGCGGCGTGCGAATCACCCCACAGCAGGGTCACGGGGCCCTGTTGCCCTGCCGACGGCCAGCACTCGTCGGCGAAGGCGGCGGGCGCCTGCTCCAGGTCGAGGAAACACCTTTGCGCGCGGTAGCCCCCGAAGTCGAACGCGAAATCGGCCTTGGCGATGGCGCGCACGCTGGGCGGGTATTGCTGCACCAGGCCGTTGGACAGCATCAGCGTCAGCCCCGCCAAGCCCACGGCCGCCATCACACCGCCCAGGGCCCAGGGCGCGGCTCGGCTGTGGGGGCCAAAGCGCAGCGGGGCCTCGATGTGGTCGGTGGTCAGCGTTGCCAGCCCCACGCTCAGCGCGAGCACGGCCACACGCAGGGCGTTGTCCATCTCCCAACCCCAGAGCACCGGAAACACCAGCAGCGGCCAGTGCCACAGGTACAGCGGGTAGCTGATGCGGCCATAGAACTGCATCACCGGATGCGCCAGCCAGGTGCGGCTGACCCAGGTGCCCTGCCCGCTGCGGGTGCCGGCCGCCAGCAGCAGCACAGTGCCGGTGGTGGGCAGCAAGGCCCACCAGCCCGGGAAGGCGGCGGTCTTGTCCAGCAGGGCGAAAGCGGCGGCGATGAGCAGCACACCGCCCGCCGCCATGCACTCGTGCCGGGCACGGCCCAGCGGCGTGCCGTTCAGCCAACGGCGCCAGGCAGCCATGGCCGGCAGCCCCGCGGCCTGGTGCTGCCACACGGCCAGGGCGGCGCCGCACAGCAGTTCCCAGGCCCGGGTGGGCAGCAGGAAGAAGGTGCCCTTGGCCTTGGGCACCACCCACGTCACGTTCAGCGCGAAGGACAAGATCAACAGGCCCAGCACCACCCCCAGCAGCAGCGCCTGCGGGCGGCTGCGCCAGCGCCAGACGGCCAGCAGCACCAGGGGCCAGAGCAGGTAGAACTGTTCCTCGATGCCCAGCGACCACAGGTGCAGCAGCGGCTTGGTTTCCGAGCGCGCGTCGAAGTAGCCTGCCTCTTGCCAGAGGGCCAGGTTGGAAGCGAACACGGCGCTGGCCGCGATGTGCTTGCCGATCTGCCGCGCCTCGCTGGGAAAGGTGAACACGGCCGCCACCGCGCAGCACAGCAGCACGGTGCACAGCGCCGGGAACAGGCGCAACACGCGGCGCCGGTAGAACTCCAGCAGGCTGAAGCGTTCTTCGGCCAGCGCGGCCAGCATCAGCCCGGTGATGAGGTAGCCCGACAGCACGAAGAAGATGTCGACACCGACAAAGCCGCCGCGCAACACCTCGGGCCAGGCATGCACGGCCAGCACCGCCAGCACGGCCACGCCGCGCAGGCCTTCGATGTCGGCACGATGGCTGGGTGCAGGGGGCCTTGTGGCGCTTGAACCGATCATGCATGCGTCAGGCTATGGCCACGGCGTGAAGTTAACTCGGACATATGTCGCCCCTGCCGGGGCGATATGGCCCCAAGTGCTCATGGCCAGGCCTCACACCGGTGTCACTGGCGGCGACTAGCCTGCCCTTTTCCACCACACAGGAAAACCTTGCAGCATGGCTTTGTCCGAGCGCGCCAATGCCGGCCTGCACCCGCACGTGGTGAACGAGGTGCTGGCGCAGGCCCCCGACCGCCAGGCGCGCATCCTCGATCTGGGCTGCGGCAGCGGCGCCCTGCTCGGGCGGCTGCAAGCCCAGGGCTACACCGAGCTGCACGGCATCGACATCGCCGCACCTGCCCAACCCGCCGGCGGCATCCGCTACGCCGAGGCCGACTTCGACAACGCCAGCCTGCCCTACGAGACCTTCGCGTTCGATCTCGTGCTGTGTGTCGAGGTCGTCGAGCACCTTGAAAACCTGGGCGCCGTGCTGCGAGAGTTGGCAAGGGTGCTGCGCCCCGGCGGACGGCTGTTGCTCACGACGCCCAACGTGCACTCCATGGAGGCCCGGCTGCGCCTGCTGCTGCGGGGCGAACTCAAGCAGTTCGACCGCATCGGCGACCCCACGCACGTCTCACCGGTCTTCCTGCATCCGTTCAAGCTGCTGCTGCAGCGCCAGGGCCTTCGCATCGAGCGCGTGTGGGGGTTTCCTCTGGACGGCAGCAGCCCGACCTCCCGGCCGGTGCTGCGCTGGGCGGCGCGTGTGCTGGGCTGGCTGGGTTTCAAGGGCTCGCCCGCAGGCGATCAGCTGTGCCTGCTGTTGAGCCATGAGTTGCCCCCAGAGCCTTCGGCCCGCGAGCTGGCAGCGCAACCCGCGCGCCCCGACAAGCGGCAGGCGGTGACGGCGCACTATCGCTGAGCCCCCTGGGGCGCTGGAGATAGCCAATGCGTATCGTGATCATGGGCAGTGGTGGCGTCGGGGCCTACATTGGCGCGCGGCTTCAGGCGGCCGGCGAAGAAGTGGCCTTCATCGCCTGTGGTGCACACCTTCAGGCCCGGCTGATCTCGTCGTCTTCGCTGTCAAGCTGGGCGACACCGTGGCCGCAGCACGCGCGCTGGGCCCGCTGCTCGGCCCGCAGACGCGCATCCTGACGCTGCAGAACGGCATCGACAGCATCGGGTTGATCCAGGCTCATGTCGGGGCCACGACGGTGCGCGGAGGCGTCATCTACGTCTCTGCCGTGATCGACCGGCCAGGCGTGATCCGCAGCCCGGGTGGCTTGAGTGTCATCGTCGCCGATGCCGGCAGCGGCGACCCCGTGATGGCCACCTTCTTCGACGCCTGTGCCCGTGCGACCGCTTTACAGGCCGAGCCCACGGACGACATCCGCTCGGTGCTGTGGGAGAAGTTCAGCGCGCTGAGGGCGCTTTCGGCCACCACCTCGCTGTTGCGCGCACCGATGGGCGCCATCCTCGCCCACCCAGAGACCCGCGCGCTGCAGCGCCAACTGGTCGAGGAAGTGATGGCGAAGCTGGCGGGCATGCCAGCCAGTTTCCGCTCATCCATGTCCAAGGACCTGGCGCGCGGCAAGCCACTGGAACTGAACTGGCTGTCGGGCCGTGTTCATGCGCTGGGTCAGCAACCGGGCGTGCCGACGCCGGCGCACAACACCTTCTGGCGCGCGCTGTTGCTGTACGTGGACGGCAAGACAGGCTTCTGAAAGCCCGCGCGGCTGGGCTTGGCGGACACATCAGCGCTTCCCGGCCCAACCCGTGGGTGCCCGCCAGCAGTGCCTGGCGCTTCAGCTCATCGGCCACTCAAGCCGCACGATGGCCCGTGCCCCCTCTGCCGAGCGGCTGAAGGCAACGCTACCTCCCAGGCGCGACGCCACGCGCTGCACGATCGCCAAGCCCAGGCCCAAACCGGGGTTGCCGCGGCTCGCGTCGCCGCGCGCAAAGGCTTGCAGCATCGCAGGCTGGTCCTCGGGCGCAATGCCAGGGCCGCAGTCCTCGACCTCGATACGCACGTGGTGGTCCACCGCGGCCACAGTCAGTCGCACGGGCGGCCGGCCGTGGGTGAAGGCGTTGTCGAGCAGGTTGCCGATGACACGTTCGATCAGCACGCCGTTGACATGGCGTACCGGAAGAGAAGCGGGTGCTTCGACCGTCAGCTCGCTCGTGGCGCTCTGATGATGGGCCGCCACGATGCGTGCCACCATCGCCACGTCCACCGTCTCGTTCAAGGGAAGTTCGCCGCTGCGAACATGGTCGAGAAAGCTGCCCACAAGCCGATCGGCTGTCTGCGCGTTGCGCAAGATGGTCTCGCGCCTTGGCGCGATGTCCTTGCCATCGGGCAGCAGCTCGGCAGCCATGTGTATTCGGGCGAGTGGGCTGCGAAGGTCGTGCGACACACCCGCGAGCAGTAACGCGCGCTCGCCCTCCTGTTGCTCGAGCGACTGACGCAGCGCCCGCCATGCTTCGTCGATCGCCTGGACCTCAGCACTGGCGTGAGGCAGCGGCCCGCCCGACGCGTCGTCAGCGGCAATGCGGGCGCGCAGTGCCTCCAGGGGACGCGCGAGCCAACGGGCGACAAGGGCGCTGGCCGCGACCGCGATGCCCGAGAGCAGCAGGAGCGCCAGCACGAGCCGCTCGCGGAAATGAGGATCGATGGCCCCGCTTTCGAAGCCGGCCCAGCGTGTGGCCCCGTCGTTGCTGGTCAACGCCAGCCACAGCACCGGGACGGACTGGCCGCTCACGGTTTCGGGCGCCAACACCACGTCGTCCACCGGCACGCCCTCATTGGCGAAGGCCTCGCGCACCATCGCCACCCGCGGCGTGAGCGACGCCAGTTCGAACGCCCGGCCAGGCCGCCCCGGCGAGGTATAGATCGTGCCCGGTGCGCTGGCGCCGACGACGTCCAGCGGTGCGCCTTCGATCACCTGCTGCAGAGCCGGCTTCCATCGTGCCGCGACGAGTTGCGCGACGGTACGGTTGCGCTCGATATCGAACAGCAGCACCAGGGTCGCGGTGAGCAAGACCGTCAGCAAGACCTGCGCCAACAGCAGACGCACGAAGAGGCTGCCCGCTCGCCTCATGGCTGCGCCGCGCCAGTGTCACGGCCCGCGGCGGCGCCGCGCGGCACGAACACATAGCCCTCACCGCGCACGGTGTCGACCCACTCGGCGCCAGGGCTCGCGTCCTTGAGTTTGCGCCGCAGGCGGGCGATCTGCACATCCACCGTGCGTTCCTGCGGTTGGTAGCCGCCCGCCTGCACGGCCTGGGACAGTTCATGGCGGTTGACCGCGACCCCGGGCTGCCGCGCCAGCGCGACCAACAGCTTGAACTCCACGCTGGTCAGCGCGACCACGCGAGCGCCCGCTGTGACCTCGCGCTTGGCCAGGTCGATGGACAGCCCGGCAAAGCGCATCACCGCGGTGTCGCCGCGGCCGGGCGCGGTGCGTCGCAACAACGCACGCAGGCGCGCCACCAATTCGCGCGACTCGAAGGGCTTGGCCAGGTAATCGTCGGCACCGATCTCAAGGCCGAGCACGCGATCCATCGGCTCACCTCGCGCCGTGAGCATCACCAGACCGAGGGCAGGATGTGCGGCACGCCAACGTCGAGCCAGGTCGAAGCCGTTGCCATCGGGGAGCATCGCGTCGAGCAGGACGATGTCCGGGCGGTGCGACAACAGGGCGCGTTCGCCGTCGCCGGCGGTCAGCACGGTGTGCGTGCCCCAGCCTTCGCGTGCCAGCAGTTCCACGAGCATGGTGGACAGCTCGGCGTCGTCGTCCACGATCAGGATCAGCGGCTGCATCAGTGACATGGCCTGTAAGTTTAGGGAGGCGACAGGCCATGCCGGCCCATGCGACAGCGTTGTCGCAATTCGTCGTGTTTCGTCAACGCGCGGCGGAAGCTGTCGGCTTGCAATGGCTGATTAGCCCTCTGGGTGCAGTCTGGGTGCTTCATCGCTTCTGCCACCTGTCGTCACGGTATCCCACCATGCATGGACCACCCACAACGCCACGCATCGCGGTCACCTGTGCCCTTGCCATGGCGCTGGTCGCCCTGGGCGGCGAAGTCGCGCCCGTCCAGGCTGAACCGGCTGCCCCGAGGGCACAGATTCTCGACGTGTTCTTCGGGTTGGACGATGCGCTGCCCGTCAGGGCCCACCTGCTCTGCCGTGGCACCCGGGTCGCCGGGATGGACGGCGTGCCTGTCACGTTCTCGCGCCGCATCGCCGTCGACAACCCCGATCCAAGCGCCTTCCGAATCACGACGCAATCGGGTGCTGTGCATACACCGCGGTGCGCGACGCTGAGGCCGGCGCTGGGGCCAAGCAAGCGGCACACGGTACTGCTCATCGGTGAGTTGGGCAGCGAACGCGACCTTCCCGTTCGGGTGGATGTCGTCCATTCCCTGCCGCTGCTCAACGGCGGCGACGCCATGGGACTGTCGAGCGACCGCGTCACGGCACTGGCGCTGGGGCCGGAGTTGCGGATCGGCTACCGATACGCACCTGGCGAGTTGCCCAAGGCAAGGTGCCCGAACTCGACGCTGCAGATCGTTCAGATCACTTGGGCGGGCGGCGTCACCGCACCCGGAGGCCAGGAGCTTGGTGAAACAGCACGCATGGGCATGCGTGTCACGCTGAGCAATGGCGTCGAGGTCTTGCCCATCGCACTGGCCGACCTCGGGGACAACGACAACTACACCCAGCTGTGCCTGGACACGCAGACCCCTGCTGAGCAGGTGACCGTGGAGCCAGGGGTTGCGATCGATCCCCGTGGCGACCTCAATCCGCGGACATCGATCCGCATCACTGCCGACCCCGAAGCCCTTCGTTGAAGCACCGACCGCACATCATGGCGCACTTGTCTAAGGGAGGGGCGAGCCCGTTGGCCAGCGCCTGCTCAAGAGGTCATCTGGGCCTCATGTGCGCGGGCCTGCTCAGCGGCTGTCAGCTGCTCAGCCCCGTCGGGCCCGACTTCCGCACCCCAGAGACGCCCTTGCCCGTGATGTGGTCCGCTGCCGATGTGCAAAGCCCGGCGCCGATCAGCGAAACAGACTTCTGGGCGCAATTCCAGGACCCCTTGCTGCAAAGCCTGCTGGCCGAGGCCGATGCCAACAACCTCGACCTCGCCAGCGCCGGCGCGCAGCTGGCCGCCGCGCAGGGCGTGCTGCGCGCCACGCGGGGCGGCACGCTGCCCGCCGTGGCGTTGGGCGCCGACAGCACCTACACGGAACCGGATCTGGCCAGCAAGCTGCGTGGCCAGACGACGGGCAGCACCACGAACCAGGTGCTGGCGCAAAGCAGCTGGGAGCTGGACTTCTGGGGCCGGCAGCGCAGGGCGGTGGAGGCCGATGCAGCCTCGCTGCAAGCGGCCGAAGAGCGCCTGGCCTGGGCGCGGCTGTCGGTGCGCGCTTCGGTCGCGAGCGTCTACGTGCAATGGCGCCTGGCACAGACGCGGCTTTCGGTGGCGCAGTCCAACCTGGTGCAGCAAGAGGAAAACGCGCGCATCGCGCGCGCGCGCTTCCAGGCCGGGGCCAGCAGTGAACTGGACTGGCGCCAGGCCCAGACCCAGCTGGCGCAGACCGCCGCTCAGGTGCCCAGCCTGCAGATCGCGATGGCGCAGAACAGCCACGCGCTGGCGGTGCTGCTGGGCCAGAGCCCGGCCGCGATGGTGGCGCGGTTGCAAGCCAGCGTTGCCCCCAAGGCCCTGCCGGCGCAGCCCTCGCGCTGGCCGCTGTCGGCCCCTGCAGACTGGCTGCGCCGCCGGCCCGACGTGAGCCAGGCGCTGTGGGCCGCGGCGTCGCAGTCGGCGCGCATCGGGCAAGCCGAAGCGGCGCTTTACCCCAGTTTCTCGCTGAGTGGCGCGCTGGGGGTCTCGGGCAGTGGCTCGGCCAAGGAGCTCTTCAGTTGGGACAGCCGGCTGGTGAACGCCGGTTTGAACTTCTCGCTGCCGCTCTTCGATCGAGGCCGCCTCAAGGCCCAGGTTCAGGTGCAGGACCAGGGGTTCCGACAGGCGCTGGCGGCCTACCAGAACCAGGTGCTCAAGGCCCAGCAGGAAGTGGAGGACGCCTTCACCCAACTGCACCACAGCCGCGAACAGGCGCGCCTGACGCAGGAAGCCGAAGTTGCCGCGAGCCGTGCCGCCGACCTGGCCATGAGCCGTTACCGCGCGGGCCAGGTGGACTACCTGAGCGTGAGCAGCGCGGAGCAGAGCCGTTTGCAGACGGCCGACGCTGCCGCGCAAGCCCGCGCCGCCGTGCTGCAAGCGGTGATTGCCGTGTACCGCTCCATGGGCGGTGCCTGGCCCGATGCGGGTTGAGGCGCACCACCCATCGAGCCCGCTCCAGCGCCACCCCCCACCCCTCTTCCGCGATGTCCCCCACCATGCAAGTCGTCAAGCCACTCGTGCCGCCACGCCTGGCGCGGTCCTCCACCCTGGCGCTGGCGCTTTGTGGCGCCGCCGTGCTGCTGGCCACTGGCTGCAAGCCCAGGGGCGCACCGATCCCGCCCAGCGGCCCGGTGGCGGTGCAGACCTTGACGCTGCAGCCCGAAACCGTGCGCGACGCCCTGGCGCTGGACGGCACGGTGCAGCCTTCGCAGCAAGCGCAACTCACCGCCCGCGTGCCGGGCGTGCTGCAGGCCATCCACTTCCAGGACGGCATGCCCGTGCGGAAGGGCCAGCTGCTGTTCAGCATCGAGCGCACCAGCTACGAGGAGCAGGTGAACCTGAACCAGGCGCGGCTGCTGCAGGCGGAGTCGGAGTTCGAGCGCCAGCGCAGGCTGGTGCAGGACAACGCCACCTCGCAGGCCAGCGTGGACACCGCGCAGTCCAACCTGCAGCAGGCCCAGGCCAACCTGCGCCTGGCCCAACTCAACCTGGAATACACCGAGGTGCGTGCCCCCTTTGACGGCGTCATGGGTCGCCGCGCCGTGGACGTGGGCAACCTGGTCGGGGCCACCGGGCCTTCCGTGCTGGGCACGCTGATGCAGCTGTCGCCCGCCTACGTGACCGCGACCGTGAACGAAACCGAGGCCCTGCGCCTGCGCACCACCTACGCGGCCCACAAGGCCGGCCAGCCGAAGAAGATGCTGGGCATGAGGGCCAGCGCCACCTTGCAGGGGCAGGCCGCAGCCGCCGACACCGGCGTCGTGGACTTCATCGACCACGTGGTGAACGCCAGCACGGGCAGCGTGCCGGTGCGGGCGCGCTTTGACAACCGCGAACGTCGCCTGCTGCCTGGCTTCTACGCCCGCCTGGTGATCGACCTCGGCCGCGACCGCCAGGCCCTGGTGCTGAAGAAGAGCTGGCTGCTCAGCGACCAGGAGGGCAGCTACGTGCTGACCCTGGGCGCCGGGCAGAAGGCGCAGCGCGTGAACCTGAAAGTGAGCCCCTTGGGCAACAGTGAGCGCGTGGAAGTGCTGGAAGGCCTGAAAGGCGGAGAGAGCCTGATCGTGGAAGGCCACACCCGTGTGAAGCCCGGGCAGGAAGTGAAGGTCCAAGCGGCCAGCGCCAGGACCACCCCATGATCGCCCAGTTCTTCATCGAACGGCCGGTGCTGGCCAACGTCATCGCCTGGCTCATGCTCCTGCTCGGCGCGGTCGCCTTGCTGGGCCTGCCGGTCGCGCAGTACCCGCCGCTCACGCCACCCACCATCCAGGTCACGGCCAGCTACCCCGGGGCCAACGCGCGCACGGTGCAGGAGGTGGTGGCGCGCACCATCGAGCAGCAGGTGAACGGCGTCGAGGGCATGATCTACATGCAGTCCTACGCCTCGAACGACGGGCGCTATGCGCTCACGGTCAGCTTTGCCGTGGGCACGAACGCCGAGCAGGCCCAGGTGGCCGTGCAGAACCGCGTGGCCGCCGCACTGCCCACGCTGCCGCAGCCGGTGCAGCAGCAGGGCGTCGTGACGAAGAAGCGGTCCACGGGCATCCTGCAGATCGCCACGGTGTCGTCGACCCAGCCGCAGCACGACGCACTCTTCCTGAGCAACTTTGCCAACCTGCAACTGCGCGACCGCCTGGTGCGCCTGCCCGGCGTCGCCGATGTCAACGTGTTCGGCGTGGGCAGCTACAGCATGCGCGTGTGGCTGGACCCTGCGCAGCTGCGCCAGCGGCGCCTGAACCCGTCGCAGGTGGTGGCGGTCATCAGCAAGCAGAACCAGCGGGTGAGCGCAGGCCAGGTGGGCGCCCCGCCGGTGAGCCCCGGCAGCACGGCCCCCGACCAGCAGCTCTCGCTGACCGTGGACAGCCCGCTGAGCACGCCCGAGGACTTCGGCCAGCTGGTCGTGGCTTCGGCCAGCGACGGCAGCGTGACACGCCTGGCCGACATTGCCCGCATCGAGCTGGGTAGCCAGAACTACGGCCAGGGCTTCACCTTCGACGGCAAGCCCGCGGGCGGCCTGGCCATCTTCCAGCTGCCGGACGCCAATGCGCTGGACACCGCCCGCGCCGTGCGCGAAGCCATGGCCGAAGCCGCCAAGACCTTCCCGGAGGGCATGGGCTACGACATCCCCTTCGACACCACCCTGTTCGTCACCGCCGCGGTCGACGAGGTCTACAAGACACTGATCGAGGCCGGCGTGCTGGTGCTGCTGGTCATCCTGGCCTTCCTGCAGAGCTGGCGCGCCACCCTGGTGCCGGCCACCACGGTGCCGATCACGGTGGTCGGTGCGTTTGCCGCGATGGCGGTGCTGGGCTTCAGCGTCAACCTGCTGACGCTGTTTGCCATCGTGCTGTGCATCGGCATCGTGGTGGACGACGCCATCGTGGTGGTGGAAGGCGTGGCCCAGAAGATGGAGCAGGGCCTGCCCCCGCGGCCCGCCGCCACGGCGGCCATGAAGGAACTGCTGGGGCCGATCATCGGCATCACCCTGGTGCTGTGTGCCGTGTTCCTGCCAGCGGCCTTCCTGCCCGGCATCACCGGGCAGATGTACCGGCAGTTTGCGCTGGTGATTGCCGCCACCGCCGTGCTCTCGGGCATCAACGCCATCACCTTGAAGCCGACGCAGTCGGCGCAGTTTCTGCGGGTGACCGACCCCAACAAGAAGCCCGGCTTCCTGGTGGGCCTCTACATCCGGGCCTTCAACCGCGGCTATGGCGCGCTGGAGGCGGCCTACATGCGGCTGATCGGCGGGCTCATCCGGTTCAAGTGGCCCAGCGCCGCCGTGGCCGTGGGCCTGATGGCTGTGGCGCTGGTGGGCTTCATCCGCATCCCCACCAGCTTCATCCCCACGGAGGACCAGGGCTACCTGCTGTTGTCGGTGCAGTTGCCGGATGCTGCCGCGCTGGGCCGCACGCAGGCGGTGCTGGACGACATCTCCCAACGCGTTCGCCGCGTGCCGGGGGTGAAGCATGCGATCGCGGTGGCGGGGGTGTCGGCCACGGAGGGCAACACCCCGCTGCCCAGCGCCGGGCTGGTGTACGTGACGCTGCACGACTGGAAGGAACGCACGGGTGAGGGCCAGGATCTGCGCAGCCTGTACGTCAAGCTCAGCGCCTTGCTGGCCGAGATTCCCCAGGCGCAAAGCAGGGTGCTGCTGCCGCCCCCCATCAACGGCCTGGGCCTCGCGGGCGGCTTCCAGATGCAACTGGTGCTGAAGGACGGCAGCAACGACTGGAGCAAGCTCGACGGGGCCGCGCAGGCGATGGTTGAACGCGCAAGGGGAGACCCTCGCTTCCAGGAGGCCTTCACCCCGCTGCGCGTGAACGTGCCGCAGCTGCGCATGGAACTCAACCGCGCGCGCGCGGAGGCGCTGGGCGTCTCGGTGAGCGACGCCTACGACACCGTGCAGACCTACCTGGGCGCTTCCTTCGTCAACCTGTTCTCGGCCCTGGGGCAGAACTACACCGTCTACGTGCAGGCCGACCCCGACACGAGGCGCGACCTTGCTGCGATCGGAGAGCTGACCGTGCGCAGCAAGGGTGGCGAGATGGTGCCGTTGGGGACCTTCACAAAGTTCACGGCCACCAGCGGGCCCGCGGTGGCCTCGCAGTACAACCTCTATCCCACCGCCACCTTGCTGGGCGCTGCGGCACCGGGCGTGGCCAGCGGCGAGGCCATGGCCGCGCTCGAAGAATTTGCCGCCGAATTGCTGCCCCCCGGCGTGGGCTACGAGTGGACCGCCATGTCCTACCAGGAGAAGCTCGTGGGCAGTTCGGTCGTGCTGGTGTTCGGCCTGGCGCTGGTGCTGGTCTACCTCGTGCTGGCGGGCCAGTACGAAAGCTGGCGCACCCCTTTGCCTGTGTTGCTCTCGGTGCCGCTGGCCCTGGTGGGCACCGTCGGCGCGCTGCTGGCGGTGGGCTTGCCGAACAACATCTACGTGCAGATCGGCCTCGTGCTGCTCATTGCGCTGTCGGCCAAGAACGCCATCCTGATCGTGGAGGTCGCGTCCGAGCTCATCCACCAGGGCCATGGGGTGGCCGAGGCCGCGTTGGAAGCCTCACGGCGGCGCTTGCGCCCCATCCTGATGACCTCGCTGACCTTCATCCTAGGTGTGGTGCCGCTGGTGTTGAGCAGCGGCGCGGGTGCGGCGGCACGCATCTCGATCGGCATCACCGTGCTGTCGGGCATGGTGGCGTCGACGGTGCTGGCCGTGGCTTTTGTGCCTGTGTTCACTGCCTTGTTGTTGCGGCCCAGGGGCCACTCTTGAGAGATGTCTCCCGTGCCCTTTTGAAGCTGCTTCGGAGCGGTCGAGCTTGATTGCACCCTGAGCCGTAGACCAGCTTGCCCTCGTGGGCGCGCGCGGGACACGGAGCCCGCGGCGGGCTAACCCGACGGGTGCTGTGCGCTCACGTGACAGACCGGTCAGGCCACTGCGACAGCACTGTCGCAATTCGTCGTGCATCGTCGGCGCGTGGCCTGACCGGACGGCGTGAAATGACGTCACACAAGCAATCGTGATGTGTCCTCTCCTTCACCCGTCCTCGCAGGAACTCCCCATGCACAAACTCACCTCGTTTCCAGCCATTTCAGCTGTCGGTGCCGTCATCCTGGCCCTGGCCGCTTCGACGGCCTTGGTCACCACGCCGGCCCAGGCGCGCGAGCGCGAGGTCGACGTCAGCGGCTCCAACGGCAAAAGCGCCACGCGTAAGGTGCAGCGCGCCGGCGGCGACGTGTCCAGCAGCTCGACAGGGGTCAACGGCAAGACCCGGAGCCGCAATGTCGATCGCGGCGCCGAAGGCACGCAAGCCACGGTCGTCGGCCCGAACGGCAAAACCGGAACCCGCAGCACCTCGGCGCTGGGTAATGGCGACTCGGCGACCACAGTCACCGGCCCCGACGGCCGGACGGCGACGCGCGCCGCGAACCGTTCCGCTGAAGGCGGCACGACCACCCTGACCGGTCCCGATGGCCAGACGCGCAGCCGGAGTTCGACGCGCGACGGCGAAGGCAAGGGCGCGACGACGGTCACGCGGGCCAATGGCGGGACGGTCACGCGCGAAGCCACCCGGAACCTGCCCTGAGCGCTGACCCGTCATGGACCACGTCGCCCTCAATGATCTCGTGGCCTCCGACCTGAGGCCCTGGCTGGGTGCCTTGATCGTCGCGCTGCTGGGCATCGCTGCCATCGAAGGCGTCGTCATGTCGCGCCGCGCCCCGGGCAGCTATGACTGGCGCGCCTTCGCGGCCTCGATCGTCGATGCGGTGGGCCGGCGCGTCTTCGACCTGGTGTCCACTGGGCTTGGGTTGGCATTGGCACTGCCCCTGCTCGGCTGGATCTACGAGCACCGCCTGTTCACGATCGACGTGGCGTCGTGGTGGGCGCTTGCGCTGCTGTTCGTGGGCAACGAGTTCTGCTACTACGGGTACCACCGCAGCGCGCACCGCGTGCGCTGGTTCTGGGCCACGCACGCGGTGCACCACTCGCCCAACCAGCTCACGCTGGCCACGGCGCTGCGTCTGGGCTGGACGGGCAAGATCACCGGTACGGCGCTGTTCTTCGCGCCGCTGTTGTGGCTGGGCTTCTCACCCCTGGCCGTGGCACTGGCGATGTCGGCGAATCTGCTCTACCAGTTCTGGCTGCACACGACCTGGATCCCGAAGCTGGGCAGGACCTTCGAACGCTGGTTCAACACGCCGTCGAACCACCGTGTGCATCACGGCAGTAACCCGGAGTATCTGGACTGCAACTACGGCGGCGTCCTGATGGTGTTCGACCGCCTGTTCGGCACTTACGTGGAAGAGCGCGCCGACCTGCCGCCGCGTTACGGCCTGACCACGCCACTGCGGACCTACAACCCGCTGCGCATCGCCTTCCACGAGTGGATCAACCTGGCGCGTGACCTGCGAGACGCACGCGGCGCCAGAGACATCTGGCGCGCGCTGTTCGCACCGCCGGCAGCACGCGAGCGCCTGACGAAGGCCAGGGAGGGCTCAGCCTGAATACCCATGCGCCTCGAAACACTGCAGCCGAGACCCATCCAAACACCCATCCAACCCAGAGGAGAAACCATGAACGTCCCCTTGTACCCGCCGCGACGCCGCATCACCGCCACCCTGCTGACTGAACCCACGAAACGCGCCGCCAGCCTGTTGGCCATCGCTGCTTCGCTTGCAGTGGCCACGACCGGCACCCATGCGGGGAACGGCGCGGCGGGCATCACATCGGCAACGGCCAAGAAGCCCGCCATCTTTTCCGCTTACCTCGGCGGGATCAACGTGCCTCCCCAGTTCTTTTCGCCCATCACGGGTTGTCCACAGTGGATCGGTGACGACGGCATGCCCCTGGTCATGTCCGTGCCCATCAAGGCATCGTCGTTGCGTCCGGACAGGTTCCGCGTGATCAGCAGAGCCGGCGTCGAATCCACGCCCAACTGCGCCACCTTGCGTCCAGCCGATGAGGCCAACGAACGCCACACCATCCTGCTGGCGGGTCCGATCGCCGATCTCGCCGACTTGCCTGCTTATGTCGTGATCGTCGGTCCCGTCGAAGATGTCAGGGGCAACGTGCTGGAGGGCGCGGTTTCTCCGCCTGTCACCATCGGCATCAGGAGTGGACCCTCTCTGGTGCATGCCTTCGTCTTGAACAAGCCCGACAGTCCTCCCGGGAGTTCGCGGCGCGTCATCCAGATGGTTTGGCAAGGTGGCGTGACCGGACCCAACGGGGTCGAGGTTGGCACCGACCAACTGAATGCCATCCGCATCATCGACTGCAACGGCAATGCCCACACGCCACTGGCGTTTGACGATCTCGGTGACGGCGACAACTACCTGGAACTCCTTGTTCCCGCAGGCGTCGTGGCCGAACGCGTCGAGGTTGCTGCAGGCTACTTCTTTGACCCCTTGAACCAGCCCAACCCTGCGACTGCGGTGCAGGTGAAGAAGGGCTGCAGGAGCGACTCATGAATGGCATGAACCGCACAGTGACCGACGCCGACGGCGAGACTGCCTTATGCGGCGTCGAGCAGAACAGCGCAGTCACGACAGCGACGGTCGCCAACCTCAACGGCCGGACCGCAGGCGCACGATGACCGTCACGCCCTGATCTCGAGCGACTTGTTCAGCACCCGGAGGCTGCGCTTGCAGGCCCGCGGTGCATCGGCCCGAATCACAACCCAACGAAAGAATCTGATGAAACCCAAGCTGTCCTTCCCCACCTCCCTTGCTTCTGCGGTCGTGCTGCTGTGTGCCGCCGGCTTCACCTCCACGGTGTCCGCGCAGGGTGCCGATTCGGCACGCCAGGAAAAGATGCGTGCCGACTTGCAGAAGCGCTTCACCGCTGCCGACACCAATGCCGACGGCCGACTCAGCCGCGACGAGGCCAAGCGAGGTATGCCCAGGATCTATCGCAACTTCGACGCCATCGATGCCGAGAAGACGGGCTCCGTCAGCCTGGAACAGATCGCGGCCTTTGCCGAAAAGCAGGGCGGACGGCGCTGAGCCGCGTCTTTGGGCATCTTGCCTGCCGCCATGAATACCTTGTTTGCGTACGGCACGGCCGGCTGTGCGCTGCGCTGCTGGGGCAGGCTTCAAGAACGTGCGATGCCGGGGAGTCACCACCTGGAGCCGTGACCCTGCCGCCGCAGGGTGTGGATGATCGGTTCGCGGTGCAGCGCCCAGCACAGGGAGATCAGGCGCATCGCCGCGCACCCTCAGCAGCCCCTTGATGCTCAGCAGATCGACACCCTTCACCGAACCAACGCGGCACTTGAACACGGGCCAACGAACCCGGGTGAGCCGGGCTGAATCCGCATTCGCACGAGACCGAAAGTGCAGGCCTTCCTCGATGAAGCGCCTCAGGCTGGTTCGCGGCTGCGCTGCGTGCGACCGGGCGTCGGCAGCAAGCTGATCGTCGAGACCTCGCCGCTACAGCGTTGCCAGCGCCGCGCGCACGCCCTCGGCGATGCGCTCGCCCAAGTGCAGCACACCCGCCACCGTGGGGTGCGTGCCGTCGCGGTCGACGAAGGTGTCGCCATTGCCCACACCGGTGGGCGCGCCCACGCGGCCCGTGCCCGTTTGCCAGGGGCCGGTGCCTGTCGCGCTGGCGCCGGAACTGCAGCGCCACCCACCGCGCAGGTTGTCCAGGAAGACCCAGGGCCCGCCGGCAGCCGCCAGCGCGGCCGCGATGGCGTCGGCCTTGGACAGCGCCACCGCATCGGGCGGCACGCTTTCGCGCGGGGCCCAGGGGCCCACGGCCACCAGCAGCGCTTCGGGCAGGGCCTCGCGCAGGCGGCTGTAGTAGTTGTGCGTGGCGGCCTCGAAGCCCTGCCGCGCCGCTTCTGCGGTGGCGTAAGGCGGCAGGGCCAGCGAGTTGTTGTCGTTGATGCCGCCGGCGGTGATGACGAGGTCGGGCCTGCTCGCCGTCAGGCTGGGCAGACGTGCTGCAAAGGCATCGCCCGGGTTGCCGAAGCCCGGCGCTGAGTTCGGCGCGTAGCCGGTGCCGCCCACGGCGCTGAGGTCGAGGTGCGGAATACCCAGCCGGGCGGCGGCTTCCCACAAGGGGCCGCCCTCGGCCCACAGCACGCCGGCATAGCCGCCGTAGGAATCGGCCATGCCTGCCATCGTGGCTTCGGCGCTGCGGTCCCAGGCTTGCACGCTGTCATCGGCAGCCACGGCCAGCGCGCAAGGGCCCTGGGCGCTGCGGGCATAGAGCGAAAGCTGGCGTGGCGCGGCGCTGCCGAAGTCGATGCGCACGAAGCTGTTGGGGGCGTTCAGCGGCGCACCGGGCACACCTGCAGCCCGCGCGGTGCGGAAGAAGCCCCCGGCCAAGACCTCGCCATCGGCCAAGAGGGTGATGCTGGCGGGGGCACCGGCCAGCAGCACCTCCAGCGCCTGCCCCTGCATGCGGAAGTGCAGCGCGCACACACCTTCGCTGCCCAGCGTGGCCCCGGGGTGCAGGCGCTGCACGGGAAAGACCGGCACACCCGCGATGGTGGCCATACCCGGTGCGGGCGCGCGCCACAGTTCGCGGCGCCAGCCCCACAGCGCGGGCACGGTGGCCAGCGTGTCTGCGGGGGTCGCACCGAGGGCGGGCAGCAGCTGCGCGTTGGGACCGAAGGTGGAAGCCAGGCTGTTCGCGGGCCCCTGGGTCACGGTGAGCGGGGCCGTGCTGAAACGCAGCGGTGCCCTCGACACGGCCTGCTTCAGGCGGGTGATGGAGGCGGAGGCGGGCGGCGGTGGCGGTGGCGGTGGCGGTGGCGGTGGTGGCGGAGGCGGAGGCGGAGGT
>LJHT01000004.1 GCA_001295905.1 beta proteobacterium AAP51
CCCCCCCCCCCCCCTGCTTGCGGTGTTTCAGCGCCCAACCTAAGCCCGGAAGTGAGCTGTGTCACCCCAGCGTCGCGTCGCGGCGATAGCATGCCATCGCATCGCGCGCAGGCTGCTGTAGTTTGCAGGCTTGGCAGCGTTGGACAACGACATGGGAGGAAGTTCGATGAAGTGCTGGAAGAGTGCGGCCGCAGGGCTGCTGCTGGCGTTGACGGCATGGGCGGCACAAGCTGCGCCGGTGATCGAGTTTGCACCGCGCAACCAGACGGTGCTGCTGGGCGATGAAGCCATGGTCGACATCGTGGTCAGCGACACCGGGGGCCTGCTGATCGGGGTCCACGACTTCTTTGTCAATTTCAACACCAGCATCCTCAGCCTGGCCGATGTGGTGCTGGGCACGGCGCTGGGTGGACCCGGCGACGTGCTGGAGGACGTGGTGCCCGGCCCGGGCCGCGTGAACGTGGCGGTGGTGTCGACGCTGACCGACCTCACCACCTTCCAGACAGGCACCGATTCCTTCGTGCTGTTCTCGCTCACCTTCCGCACCACGGCCGTGGGTACCAGCGTCTTGAGCTTCGGCGAGAACATCCTCGGGTTCGCCGGTGGCTTCCTGGGTGATGAACTCGGGCTGGGCGTACAGGGCGTCCGCACGCAGGCGGGCAGCATCACGGTCATCAGCCCGAACCAGGGTGGCAGCGTGCCAGAGCCGGCCACGGCCGGTCTGGTGCTGCTGGCGGCCCTGGGCGCCTTGAGCGCCAGCCGGCGTCGGCCGCGCGCCAGCCGCTGACACCGGCACGGCCCGGGCGCCGAAAGGCTGCTGGGACGTCAGGGTCGACAGTGCAAGGGGGCTGCAAGGCCAACTAGCCACTGCCTCTTGGGCCGCACCACGGTGCGCCGCTTCCGAACCGGGCCTAGGGGGCCCCCGCTTCAGGAATCTGTATGAAGAACTCGCTCTTGCGTTGGCTGGCCTGCGTGGCCGCGGTGATGGCGCTCTGTTTTGGCACGGCAGCCCGGGCTGCTGCCCCGGCCGACATTCTGTGGGTGGTGGACACCTCCGGCAGCATGGGCGACGACATCGCCGAGGTGAAGGCCCGCATCCAGGATTTCCATAACGCGATGCTCAGTGCCGGCATCGACGCGCGCTATGCGCTCGTGCGCTTCGGCGGCAACGACACCTTGATCCAGAACGTCACCACCTTCGCGGATTTCAACCGTGCCGGCGGGCCCTTCCGCACACTCACCGCCAACGGCGGGGGTACGGAACGCGGCAGCAATGCCACGCTGGTGGGTTTGCAGCAAGGCAGTTTCCGGCCTGGGGCGGTGATCAACGTCATCGTCGTCACCGATGAAGACGACGACAGCACGGCCGCGCAATACACGAACCTGACCAACACGCTGCGCGCACGCAGTGCGCTGTTCAACTTCATCGGCGTGCCGGGCGTGGGCAACACCGATGCACGCTATGGCCTGCTGGCCAGCAGCTTTGGCGGCAAGGCCTTCCGCATCAACGAGTTCCGCAGCAACCCGCAGCCCTTCTTCACCAGCTTCATCGCGACGAAGGTGCAGGAAATCATCAACGCGCTGCAGTGCGACGTCGACCTCGACCGCGACATCGACCGCGACGACATCAACCTGATCTTCGCCGCGCGCAACCAGCCCGCCGACGGTCTGGCCGACCCGCGAGATGCCGACCGCAACGGCGTCATCAATGCGCTCGACGCCCGCCAGTGCACGCTGAAGTGCACGCGCACCAACTGCCAGACCGGCACGCCGAATACCGCGCCCGAGGCGCAGGCCGGCCCCGACCAGTCCGTTGAAGTGGGCAGCACCGTCACGCTGGATGGCAGCGCTTCCATCGACCTCAACGGCCAGACGCTCAGCTACCGCTGGCGGCTGGTGTCGGCACCCATCGGCAGCACGACCGCGCTGTCCGACATCACCGTGGTGCGGCCCACTTTCGTGGCCGACTTGCTCGGAACGTACAGCTTCAGCCTGGTGGTGAACGATGGCTTTGTCGACAGCCCGGCAGATTTCATCAGCGTGGAAGTCACGCCGCGCACCGTGGCCACGCCCGCGCTGGTGGGGCTGAGCCAGACCCAGGCTCAGGCGCAGCTGCAGCAGGCCGGGCTTTTGCTGGGGACGGTCAGCTTTGCCAGCAGCAGCACGGTGCCAGCAGGCATCGTGCTGGCGCAGACGCCGGCCGCGGGGCTGCGCGCGCCGCTGGGTTCGGCGGTTGCACTTACGGTGTCCATCGGGTTGCAGGTGCCGGTGCCTGTGCTCACCAACCTCACGCAGGCCGAGGCCGAGGCTGCCATCACCGCGGCCGGGCTGGTGGTGGGCAACATCACCAGCGTCAGCAGCAGCACCGTGCCCGCGGGGCGCGTGGTCGCCACCTCGCCGCCCGTGGGCAGCGGGGTCGCGCCGGGCAGCGCCATCAGCCTGGTCATCTCTTCCGGGCCTGACACCACGCCGCCGCAAGCCGCGCTGAGTTCGCCCACGCCGGGCAGCCAGGTGGCTGGCCGCGTCAGCGTGGTCGGCACTGCCAGCGATGCCAACCTGGTGCGCTGGACGCTGGAGCTGTCCGTGGCCGGCGACGCCAACTGGCAGACCCTGGGCACCGGCACCACGTCGGTGGTGGACGCAGAGCTGGGCAGCTTCGACACCGGCACCCTGGCCAGCAACTTCTACCGCCTGCGCCTGACCGTGGCCGACGCGGCCTTCAGCCGCAGCGTCACCGCGGACGTCCAGGTCGACAACCGCCTGCAACTGGGCCGTTTCGAACTCGTCTACACCGACCTCCAGGTGCCCAACCTGGGCGTGGCCATCAACCTGGTCCGCAGCTACGACTCTTCCCAGCTCGTCAGCGGCGACTTCGGCCGTTCCTGGCGGCTGGGCCTCACCGAGGCCGACATCCGCGAAGACGCGAACAAGAACGTCTACATCACGCTGCCCGACGGTCGTCGGCGAGCGTTTGCCTTCACACCGGTGCAGCTGTCGCCTTTCTTCCCTGGGTCAGCACCGCGCTACACGCCGGCGGCTGGCGTCTACGACAGGCTGGAAGCCGTGGAGTGCAGCCTGGTCGTTCTTTCGGGCGGGCGCTGGTTCTGCTTCCCCGGCAGTGAATACGACCCCGACACCTACCTGCTCACCACCAAGGAAGGCCTGCGCTACACCATCAGCCAGTCGCAAGGCATACGCCGTGTTGAAGACGCGGCGGGCAATTTCGTCAGCATTGACGCGGGGGGCATCAGCAGCAGTTCGGGTCGCAACGTCGTGTTCGAGCGCGACACGGCGAACCGCATCGTCGCCATCACCGACCCGCGCGGGGCTCGCCTGAGCTACACCTACGATGCCGCTGGCCGGCTGGTGGCCGTGACCGACGCCACGGGCGCCGCCACGGGTTTCCAGTACCTGGGCGACAGCGTCTACATCAGCGCCATCGTCACCAGCGGGGGCTGCCAGCCGCTGCGCAACGAGTACGGGGTCGATGGCCGGCTGAGTGCGTCACTCGACGCCGAAGGCCGACGCACCACCTTCGAGTACGGCGCCGACGGGCGCAGCAAGCGCGTGGTGGACCCGCTGGGCGCCAGCACGCTCTACGAGTACGACGCCCGTGGCAACGTGGTGCGCGAGACTGGGCCCGAGGGCCAGGTCACGCAGCGCAGCTTCGACGCCAACGACCGGCTCACCGCGCTGGTGCAGCCGGGCGGCCTGCGCACCGACTACACCTACGACAGCCAGGGCAACTGGGTGCTGGCCCGCCAGCTGCGCAGTGACGGCGTGGCGGTGGAGTACCGCCGCAGCTTCAACAGCTTCGGCCGTCTGGAGCGCTACACCGCCCCCACCGGCGCGCGCCTGGACTTCACCTACGACGCCGCACAGAACCCGCAGCAGCTGCTGGTGCGCGGCGACGACGGGAATGTCGGCACCACCGTGCTCTTCAACTACGACGCCGCCGGCCGCCTCCTGAGCACCACCGTCAACGGCAGCACCTGGACCTACACCTACGACAGCTTCGGCAACCTGCTCGGCAAGACCGAACCGTCGGGGGGTGTCACCCAGTACAGCCACGATGCCAACGGCAACGTGACCAGCGAAACGCTGCCTGACGGCACCGTCAACAGCTTTGCCTTCGACGCGCTGAACCGCATCGTGGAAGAAGCTCGCAACGGCGCGCTGCTGCGGCGCATCGACTACGACAGCGAAGGCCGGCCCATCAAGGTGACCGAAGGCGAAGGTGGCGAGACGCGCTTCAGTCATAGCTGCATCGGCCGCCTGACCGCGGTGGAAGACGCCGCCGGTAACACCACAGCCTACAGCTACGACAGCGCCAACCGCCTGGCCGGCGTGCAATACGCGAACGGGCTCACGCGCAGCTACGCCTATACGCCCCGCGGCTACCTGGCCCAGCGCACCGACACCGACGGCGCCGTGCACGGCCTGACGCAGAACGCCGACGGGCTGCTGACGGCGCTGTTCTCGCCGCGCCATCCGGCTGGCCAGGCCCAGCTGCAATACGACAACCTGCAGCAACTGGTGAGCGTCAGCCGGCCTGACTTTGCCGTCAACGCCACGCTGGACCGCCTGGGTCGAGTGGTCAGCGCCACCGAAGGGCCGCCGGGCGCCGCGCGCACGCTGGCCATCACTTACGGCCCGCAGGGCGAACCGGTGGTGGTGAACGAAAACGGCCGTGAACTGCGCTCGGTGTACGACGGGCAGGGCCTGCGCACCGAGCTGCGCACACCGGACGGCACCGTCACGCGCTACACCTACGACGGTCAGCGGCGCCTGGTGGGCGTGGAAACGCTGGGCCGCGGCAGCGTGAGCTTCCAGTACGACACCACGGGTCGCCGTGTGCGTGCCGACCGCTCCAACGGCAGCTACACGACCTACGGCTATGTCGACAACCAGTTGCAGGTGCTGGCGCACTTCGATGCCAGCGGCGCGCTCATCAGCCGCCATGAACTGGACCGCACGCCCAACGGCTACAGCCGCTCGGTGGTGTGGGCCGACGGACGTGCCGACTACAGCTACGACGCGCTGTGGCGCCTGACGCGTGAGCAGCGCAGCTCCAGCAGCCTGGGCAACGCCGACCTCAGCTTCAGCTACGACGCCGTGGGCAACCGCCTTGACGCGGGCGCGCTGCTGCAAGGCAACCGCTTGCTGCAATGGGGCGGCGACACGCTGGGCTACGACGCCAACGGCAACGTCGTCAGCCGCGGCGCCGACACCTACAGCTACGACAGCCTGAACCGCCTGGTGGGCCACAGCCGGGGCGGCGTGAGCACGAGTTACACGTACGACGGGCGCGAGCGGCGCATCCGCAAGGCTTCGGGCAGCGAGGTGCGTGAGTTCCTGTACGACGGCCAGCAGGTCGTAGCCGAGTACGGCAGCAGCGGTCAACTGCTGGCTCGCTACACCCACGCCCTGGGCCTGGACGAGGTGCTGATGCAGCACCGCGGCGCCGACACCTACCACTACCACGCCGACCCCCAGGGCAGCATCGTCGCCATCACCAACGCCGCGGGGCAGGTGGTGCAGCGTTATGGCTACGACGCCTGGGGCCGCCTGGTGCTGAACCAAGGCAGTTTTGCGTTCTCCGGTTCAGGCCTGGTGAACACCCGCACCTACATCGGCCGTGAATACGACGAGGAGTCCGGGCTCTACCACCTGCGCGCCCGGGCCTACGACGCGCAGCTGGGCCGCTTCCTCCAGAAAGACCCGCAGCAGGGCCAGCGCGCGCTGCCGCAATCGCAGCATCCGTATGCCTACGCGCTGAACAGCCCGACGAACTTCGTCGATCCTACGGGCGAGAGCGTGGGCGTCGAGTACTCGTTCATGCTGAAGTCGGGCCGTTGGAATTCGGCCGGAGCGCTGATCGGTTTCATGCAGGGCTTTGTGACGCCCACCTACTCGTTCCTTGGGGAGTTCTTTGGTGCGCTGAACGAGGCGGGTCCACGTGCTGACGTCGATGCCGTCATCGAGTCGGCCTTCACACGTGCAGAGGCACAGGTAAGCCTGATTGAGAACCAGATTTCCAAACTGGCAGGCATTGACCCGTACACCTTTGCCTCTTCGTACGTGTCGGGGCTGAACTACAAGGTGGGCTTCGAGATCAAGCTCACCGGGATTCCCAAGCCCGTGAAGCAGGCACTGTCGATGGCCGATATCCCCACCAGTGCGAAGCTGGTTGAAATAGAAATCGTGCCCTCGCAGGGCGGTTTCAAGAACGGCACGAAGCAGGGCTTCAACTATCTCCGGCAAATCCTGCACCTGCCGCAGTAACGCCGAAGGCCGCCGGCCCAGCGGCGGCGGGGTGGGCCCAGGCTAGCCCCGCCGCGGCCCCTGCCGCCCTGGCCGGCGCTGCTGCGCCAGCGGCCGCTTGCCCTTCAGCTGGCGTTCGATGCCGTCGTTCAAGGCACTGCGCAGCGCCACCACCTCGGGCACGTGGCCGTAGACGCCTTCGAAGCGCAGGTCCAGCCACAGCCACAGGGTGCAGGCGCGCAGCGCCATCTCCATGCGCTCCAGCCGGCTGTGGCCGTCCACCTGGTCCAGGAACCAGGGGCGGCCGGCGCGGCCGGTGTGGGCGTGGCTGCTGCTCCAGTCCAGGAAGGCCTGCAGCTGGCCTTCGGTGCGCGTGTCCACTGGCGCCTGGGCGTAGGTGAAGCGCTCCTTCAGCGTCAGCGTGCCGGCGCTGGCGTCCAGCTGCTCGGCCAGCTCCAGCATCTGCTCCAGCTCGGCCACCTGGAAGTGCGCGTCGTCCAGCTTCAGCTGTTCGACGAAGACGCCCAGCACCTCGCGCAGCTTGGTCTTGGCCAGGCGCGATGAGATGGTGTCGATGTGCCAGCCGTTGGGCGCCACCGGAGCCTTGAAGTCGGCCGGCGCCTGCGGCGGGCGCGCCAGCAGTTCCTTCAGCACGCGCTGCGCGGTGGGTTCGGCTTCGGCCAGCACGCCGGCAAAACCTTCTTCGTGGATGCCGTAGCGGCCGGCGCGGCCGGCGATCTGGTGGGTTTCCGATTCGTCCAGCCGGCGGTCGGCCACGCCGTCGTACTTGGTGAGGGTGCTGAAGAGCACGCGGCGGATGGGCAGGTTCAGTCCCATGCCGATGGCGTCGGTGGCCACCAGGATGTGGCTCTCGCCGGTGGCGAAGCGTTCGGCCTCGCGGCGGCGCACCTCGGGCGGCAGGGCGCCGTAGATCACGCTCACGGGGTGGCCGGCAGCGCCGATCTGGTCGCGCAGCATCAGTACCTCGCGGCGGCTGAAGGCCACCACGGCATCGCCCAGCTGCAGCTTGTTGATGGGCAGCGGCGCGGGCATCAGCTGCACGTGCTGCTTGCGCGGGAATTCGCGCACCGTGCAGGCCTCGCCGCACAGGCCCAGCAGGTTCTCGATGGCGGGCACCGCATAGGCGCTGCAGATGATGATGACCTCGCGCGCGGGCACGGCCACGATGGCCTGCGTCCAGGCCCAGCCGCGGCTCTTGTCGAAGATCATCTGCGCCTCGTCGATGACGGCGACGTCGATCTCGGTGTTGGTCGACACCATCTCGATGGTGCTGCTGACCACGCGGGCACCGGGCGCGGGCTGGTTCTCTTCGCCGGTGAGCAGCGAGCACGGCACGCCGGCGGCCATCAGGCGGTCACGCCCCTCCAGCGCCAGCAGGCGCAGCGGCGCGAGGTAGGCGCCGTCCAGCGCGCCGGCCAGCTTCTGGAAGGCGGTGTAGGTCTTGCCGCTGTTGGGCGGGCCCACGAACAGCGTCACCTTGCGCTGCAGGCGGCGCGCCTTCTGGAAGGTGTCGGGGTAGCCCTGGAAGGCGAGTTCGTGGTTCAGGCCCTCCAGCGTGTCGAGCTCGGTGACGCGCCTTTCCCAGCGCTCCTGCGCGCGACGGCAGGCGGCCTTCAGTTCGGGCAGGTCTTGCGGCGTGGCGCATTCGGCCTGCAGGGCCGGCAGCAGGCTGGCCAGGTGGGCGGGTTTGAAGGCCAGGCTGCGTGCCACCAGGGCATCGAGGTGGGCCACCAGCTCGGCAGCCTGCGGGTGCGGCGGTGGTGCGCCCATGGCCTTGCGCAGGCCGGCTTCATCGCCACTGCGGTAGTAGGCCCACACCACATCGGGCGGCACCGGCACGCGGAAGATCACCGGCACGCGCCAGTCTTGCTGCCCCAGGCGCAGCGCGTGGCTGATCAGGCGCGTCCAGGTGCCGGCGTGGCGCGCCACCCCCAGGCCCTGCAGCACGCCGCTGCGCTGCAGCAGCACGCTGCGCGCTTCGGGGCCGGTGCCCACGGCGTCGATGTGGGCCAGCGCGGCGTCCATCAGCGCGGGGTCGATCCAGCGGCTGGGGCGCTGGCCGGCCACGGCCTTCTGCAGCAGCACGAAGCCGAGTTTGTCGAGGTGGTCGTCATGGCCCTGCGCATGTTCGGGCAGGTAGTCGGCCGGCTTCACCACCTGCGGCAGCGTGTAGGCGGCGTGGCGGATGCGCGCCAGCGCTTCCTTGTCGATGTGCTCGGGCACGCGGGCGCTGTGGCGGGTGTACGGCAGCGTGTGCAGGGGGGGGTGGTGTGCGGTCAATGGGGGTCCGGCAGTGGAAGGGTCGCGCGGCGTGGGCAGCGCGCCCGCGCCCGCAATGATCGTCTATCGCGCCGGCCTTGCGGGCAGGGGCCGCTGGCCGCCAACTGGCGGTGAAAACGCCCGCTCTTTCGCGGCTGGGGCCCCGGGGGGTGGGCACCAGAATCCGTCCACCCCTTGTCCATGAGGCCGAACATGCAGTACTGTCGACCGGCTGTGTCACCTTCGCGGCGTGCCATGGGGCGCCGCCGTGTGGCCGGCTGAACCCGACCTCCCGGCCCTGACGGTGCTGGATGCCCTGCACCAGCACGTCGCCCTGCTCGACGGCCAGGGCACGGTGCGCGCCGTGAACCGCGCCTGGCGCGACTATGGCCTGCAGCGGGGCGCACCGGGCGCGGGCGACAGCGCGGTGGGCATGAACTACCTGCAGGTCTGTGCCGCGCGCGCCGCACCCCCCGAGGCCGCCCTGGCCGGCCAGGGCATACAGGCCGTGCTGGCGGGCGAGCAGCGCGTCTTCGAGCTGGAGTACCCCTGCGCCGACCCCACGGGGGCGGCCTGCTGGGTCCTGATGCGCGTGTCACCCCTGGCCGGGCTGGCCGGCGGCGCGCTGGTTTCGCACGAAGACATCACCCCGCGCCGGCGGCAGGAGCAGCAGCGCGCCGGCCTGGTGAACGAGCTGCTGGTGGCCAACCGCGAGCTGCGTGAATTCGCCTACGTGGTGTCGCACGACCTCAAGGCGCCCTTGCGCGGCATCAGCTCGCTGGCCACCTGGCTGGTGGAAGACCACGCCGAAACGCTGGGCGGCGAAGGCGCGGCGCAGCTGAAGCTGATCGTGGCGCGGGCCAAGCGGCTTTCGGCCCTGATCGACGGCATCCTGGCCTATTCACGCGCCGGCCGCACGCAGGTGGAGCGCGAGCCGGTGGCGCTGGACGTGCTGGTGCAGAACACAATCGACCTGCTCGCCCCGCCGCCGCACATCCAGGTGCACATCGCCAGCCCACTGCCCAACCTGCAGCTGCATGCCGTGAAGATGCAGCAGGTGTTCCAGAACCTGCTGTCCAACGCCATCGACTTCAACGACAAGCCGCAGGGCCGCATCACCGTGGCCTGCCAGCGCGAAGGTGCCGACTGGCACTTCAGCGTGGCCGACAACGGCCCCGGCATCGAAGAGCGGCATTTCGAGCGCATCTTCCAGCTCTTCCAGACCCTGAGCGCGCGCGACGAACGCGAGCGCACGGGCGTGGGCCTGGCGCTGGTGAAGAAGATCGTCGAGTTGGAAGGCGGGCGGCTGTGGGTGGCCTCGGCCCTCGGCAGCGGCACCACCTTTCACTTCACCCTGCCCGCCGTTGCCGAGGCCAGTGCATGACGCCCGAACAACACATCCTGCTGGTGGAAGACGACGACGTCGACGCAATGACGGTGCGCCGCACGCTCCGGCAGATCGGCGCGCCCAACCCGATGGAGCGCGCCAGCGACGGTGAACGCGCGCTGGCCTACCTGCGCGACCCGGCCCAACCGCGGCCGGGGCTCATCCTGCTGGACATCAACATGCCGCGCATGAACGGCATCGAGTTCGTGGCCGCCATCAAGGCCGACCCGCAGCTGCGGCTGATACCCGTGGTGGTGCTCACCACCTCGGTGGAGGAAGGCGACCGCCTGGCAGCCTTCGCCCACAGCGTGGCGGGCTACATGGTCAAGCCGGTGGACTACCCGCAGTTCGTGAAGATCATGGGGCTGATCCGCGACTACTGGCTGACCAGCTCGAACCCGCCCTGAGCGGTGCCCGCTCACCCTGCCGCCATGAGCTCGATGCTGTTTGAAGAGGCCGCCCCGCAGCACTTCGACGTGCTGCTGATCGAAGACGACCTCGTCGACGAGCTGGCCACGCTGCGCGCCGTGGCGCGGCAGGGCCTGCCCTACGAGGTGCAGGTGGCACGCTCGGTGGCGCAGGCGCGCCAGGCGCTGGCCTCGCAGCCCTTCGACGTCATCCTGGCCGACTGCCAGTTGCCTGATGGCAACGCCGCCGAGCTGATGGCGGCATTCGGCGAACAGCTGGTGATCTTCGTCACCGGGGCCTGGGACGCGGCCGCCGCCGCCGATGCGCTGCGCCTGGGCGTGCACGACTACCTCATCAAGGACGCCGAAGGCATCTACCTGCAGCTGCTGCACTACCGCATCGAAAGCGGGCTGCGCCAGCGCCTGCTGGCGCGCCGCCTGCTAGACAGCGAGGCGCTGCTGCACGCCATCCTCGACCACGCGCCCGCGGCCATCTCGGCGCACGACCTGCAGGGCCGGCTGGTGCTGGCCAACCGCCACCACGACAGTCTGGGCATCCCTGCCGCCGAAGCCGCGCTGCCCGGCCCGCCGTTGCCCGGCCCGCTGGAAGACGAAGAAACCCGGCTCCAGCCCGATGGCAGCGAGCGCACCTACCTGCGCGTGCGTTTCCCCATGGCCGACCCTCGGGGCCGGCCGCTGGGCGTGGGGCGCATCGCGGTGGACATCACGGCGCGCAAGCAGGCCGAGCAGCAGATCCGCAACCTGGCCTTCTACGACGCGCTGACCGGCCTGCCCAACCGCCGCATGCTCTTCGACCGCCTGCAGCAGGCCTGCGCCACCAGCGCGCGGCATGGCCAGCACGGCGCCGCGTTCTTCATCGACCTGGACCACTTCAAGGCCCTGAACGACACCCTGGGCCACGACCATGGCGACCTGCTGCTGCAGGAGGTGGCGCGCCGCCTGCTGGGCTGCGTGCGCGGCGAAGACACCGTGGCACGCATCGGCGGCGACGAGTTCGTGGTGATGACCGTGGGCCTGGACAGCCACGAGAAGACGGCTGCCACGCAGGCCGCCGTGGTGGGCGAGAAGATCCTGCTGGCGGTGAGCCAGCCCATGCGGCTGGGCGAACACGCGCACAGCCTCACGCCCAGCATCGGCGTGAGCCTCTTCCGCGGGCGCGAGCACACGCTGGACGAGCTCATCAAGCGTGCCGACATCGCCATGTACCAGGCCAAGGCCGCCGGCCGCGGCACCGTGCGCTTCTTCGACCCCGTGATGCAGGCCAGCCTCAACGCGCGCGTGCTGCTGGAAAGCGACCTGAAGCGGGCGCTGGGCGCACAGCAGCTCAGCCTGCACTACCAGGGCCAGGTGGACGAACACCGCGGCACCGTGGGCGCCGAGGCGCTGCTGCGCTGGCTGCACCCGCAGCGCGGCCTGCTGCGGCCCGAGCAGTTCCTGCCGCTGGCCGAAGAAAGCGGGCTGATCCTGCCCATCGGCCTGTGGGTCATCGACAAGGCCTGCGAACAACTGGGTCGCTGGCAGGCGCAGGGCCTGTGCAGGCAAATGCACCTGAGCGTGAACGTCAGCGCGCGCCAGTTCCGACACGAAGGCTTCGTCGACAGCGTGGCCCAGGCGCTGCAGCGCCACGGCGCCGACCCGCGCCGCCTGCGGCTGGAGCTGCGCGAAAACGTGGTGCAGGACAACCCCGCGCGCACGCTGTCGCGCATGGGCGCGCTGAAAGACCTGGGCGTGGGCTTCGTGCTCGACGACTTCGGCATCAGCTTCTCTTCGCTGAGCCTGCTCAAGCGCCTGCCGCTGGAGCAGATCAAGATCAGCCAGACGCTGATGCGCACGCTGCTCAGCGACCCGCACGATGCCGCGCTGGTGCGCACCATCGTCGGCATCGCCGAGGGCATGGGCCTGCGCGCCGGCGCCGTGGGCGTGGAAACGCGCCAGCAGCGTGACCTGCTGGCCGAGCTGGGCTGCCACCAGTGGCAGGGCGACTACTTCGGCGCACCGGCGCCGATGGGGCAGTTCGAGGCGCGCTTCGAGGCTGCGACGACCTCGCGGCAGGGCGCCGATTTCACGCCGCTGGGCTGAAGCCGGCCGAGCCCGACAATCGACGGCATGACTGCTGCTGCCCCGACCCCCACCTCCATCGCCCCCACCACCGCCCCCAGCACCGACTTCGCCCGCCTGCCGCTGGCCCCCCACGTGCTGCAGAACCTGCAGCGCCTGGGCTACACCACCATGACGCCCATCCAGGCCGCGGCCTTGCCCGCGGCGCTGGCCGGCAAGGACCTCATCGCCCAGGCGCGCACCGGCAGCGGCAAGACGGCGGCCTTTGCGCTGGCGCTGCTGGCCAACCTGAACGTGCGCCGCCTGGCCGTGCAGGCGCTGGTGCTGTGCCCCACGCGCGAACTGGCCGACCAGGTGACGCAGGAAGTGCGCCGCCTGGCCGCCGCCGAAGACAACGTGAAGGTGCTCACGCTGTGCGGCGGCAGCACCATGCGCCCGCAGCTGGCCAGCCTGGAGCATGGCGCGCACGTCGTGGTAGGCACGCCCGGCCGTCTGCTCGACCACCTGGAGCGCGGCAGCCTCGACCTGGCCGCGCTGAACACGCTGGTGCTGGACGAAGCCGACCGCATGCTCGACATGGGCTTCTTCGACGACATCGCCGCGGTGGCCAAACAGTGCCCCAAGCAGCGCCAGACGCTGCTGTTCAGCGCCACCTACCCGGAAGGCATCGGCAAGCTCGCCGCGGCCTTTCTGCGCGAGCCGCTGCAGGTGAAGCTGCCCGATGCGGCGGCGGGCGTGGCCACGGCGCAGATCCGGCAGCAGTTCATCGAGGTGCGCGAAGAAGAACGCCTGCATGCCGTGGGCCTGCTGCTGAACCACGTGCGCCCGGCGCGCACGCTGGCCTTCTGCAACACCAAGCAGCAGTGCCGCGACCTCGTGGCCGTGCTGCGCGCGCAAGGCCTGGTGGCGCTGGAACTGCACGGCGACCTGGAACAGCGCGACCGCGACCAGGTGCTGGTGCAGTTCGTGAACCACAGCGCCAGCGTGCTGGTGGCCACCGACATCGCCGCGCGCGGCCTCGACATCGTGGGCCTGGAAGCGGTGGTGAACGTCGACGTGACGCCCGACCCCGCCACGCACACCCACCGCATCGGCCGCACCGGCCGGGCCGATGCCGTGGGCGCGGCCTACACCCTGGCCAGCCTGGACGAGATGGGCCGCGTGGGCGCCATCGAGAAGGCCGGCGGCTTCGCCTCGGCCTGGCTGCCACTGGCTGCGCTGGTGCCCGCGGCGGGCGGCCCGCTGCAGCCGGCGATGGCCACGCTGCAGATCCTGGGCGGGCGCAAGGAGAAGATCCGCGCGGGCGACGTGCTGGGCGCGCTGACGAAGGACATGGGCGTGGCCGCGGCCGAGGTGGGCAAGATCACCGTGAACGACCAGGCCACCTACGTGGCCGTGGCGCGCGAGAAGGCCGATGCCGTGCTGCGCAAGCTGAACGCCGGCAAGGTGAAAGGCAAGACCGTGAAGGCGCGGCGGCTGTAGGGCGCCCGTTCACTGGGGGCGCCGCACAGGCAGCCGCAGCCCGGCATCCGTGGCCACGCGCGCAGGCAAGGCCTCGGCCCTGAAGAAGCGCAGTTCCAGGCTGCGCCGTGGCTGCGTCATTGCGGGCGTGAGATGGGTGCGGTGCAGGCGCAGGCCGTCGAAGAGCAGCGCGTCGCCGCCTTGCAGCACGGCGTGCTGAAAGGCGGCCTGATCGAAGCGCGCGGCCACGGCCTCGGGCGTGAGTTCCGGCGGGCTCAGCAGGCCGGGCAGGGCGGTGTTTACCCATTGCAGAGAAGGCGCGTCCACGCCGCAGGGCGTGAGCGCGATCCACAGCGTGCGCATCTCCAGCGCCGCGCCCGGCGGCGCAGGGCGGCCGGCGTGTGCGATGAAGTCGTGCCGCAGCGCGCCGTCCTGGTGCCAGTGGTGTGCGGGCCGGCCGGTGCGCAGCCAGCTCTGCGCCAGGTTGCACCAGGGCGCCGGGCCCAGGGCCTGCACCAGAGGCGCTGCGGCAGCGCTGTTCGCGACGGCCTGCAGCACATCGGCGGCGTCCAACGGCAGGGCGGTGAGCGGGGTCGAACTCTCGCTGTTCGCGGTCGCAAGCCGCCATGTTTCGCACAAGGCCGCCGGCAGCAGGCCGGGCAGCAGCTGCAAGGGCGTCGGCATGGCCCGCAATGGGGTTTTCAGCCGCCTTCGGCCAGCGCGCGTTCGATGCGGCGCTTCGCGATACGCGTCTTGGGCACGTGGAAGTCGAACCACACGCGCACGTCGTCTTCCAGCCCGATGCCGTGCATGTAGTTGTAGAGCGCTTTCTTCAGGCCCACGCCCAGGGCGTCGTGGTCGGTGCCGGTGGGGTCGAAGAAGCCGATGTCGTTCTTGCCGAAGGTGACTTCGGGCAGCTCCTGCAGCGTCACGCCATAGGCTGCCGGGTCTTGCCCCACGGGCGAATGCACGGTGCAGGTGAAGCGGTGCCAGAAACCGCTCTGGATGCAGCCGTTGGCGAAGAGCTGGCGCACGAGCTCCAGCGCGTCCACGGTGTCCTGCACCGTCTGCGTGGGAAAGCCGTACATCAGGTAGGCGTGCACCAGCACCCCCGCGTCGCTGAAGCCCTTGGTGACGCGCGCCACCTGGTCGACGCTGACGCCCTTCTTCATCAGCGCGAGCAGCCGGTCCGAGGCCACCTCCAACCCGCCGCTGATGGCGATGCAGCCGCTGTCGGCCAGCTGCTGGCACAGCTGCGGCGTGAAGGTCTTCTCGAAGCGGATGTTGCCCCACCAGGTGATGGGCAACTGCCGGCGCTGGATCTCGGCGGCCAGGGCCTTCAGGCTCTTCGGCGGCGCGGCTTCGTCGACGAAGTGGAAGCCGGTCTGCCCGGTTTCTTCGACGATGGCCTCGATGCGGTCGCACAGCAGTTCTGCGCTCGCGGCGTCGTAACGGCCGATGTAGTCGAGGCTCACGTCGCAGAAGCTGCACTTCTTCCAGTAGCAGCCATGGGCCACGGTGAGCTTGTTCCAGCGCCCGTCGCTCCACAGCCGATGCATGGGGTTCAGCATGTCCAGCAGGCTGAGGTAGTGCTGCAGCGGCAGGCCGTCCCAGGTGGGCGTGCCCACCTCGGCGAAGGGCACCTCGGGTTCGGCGAAGTTCACGTAGCGCACGGTGCCCGTCTGGGCATCGCGCAGGAAGGTGCGTACCAGGCGGCTCTGGCCGCGGCGGCCCTGCAGGTGTTCCAGCAGCGCGAGCAGCGGGCGTTCGCCGGCGTCCAGCGTCACGAAATCGAAGTAATCGAAGACGCGTGGCTCCTTCAGCTCGCGCAGCTCGGTGTTGACGTAGCCGCCGCCCAGCACGGTGACGATGCCGGGGTGCTGCGCCTTCACCGCCTGCGCGATGCGGAAAGCCGCGTACACCGCGCCCGGGAAGGGCACCGAAAGCAGCAGCACCGTGGGCTGGTGCTCGGCCACGGCGGCCAGCGCCAGGCGCTGCAGCGTGCGGTCCACCAGGTTCAGCGGCGCGGCCAGGGCCTGCGCCAGCGGCTCGAAGGTGGGCTGGCTCATCGCCAGGCGCTCGGCGTAGCGCACGAACTCGAAGCGCGGGTCCACCGCGTCCTTCAGCACGTCGGCGATGTCGTTGAGGTAGAGCGTGGCCAGGTGGCGGGCGCGGTCTTGCACGCCGAGTGAGCCGAAGGCCCAGCCCAGGGCATCTGTGCCGGGCTCGTCGTCCGGGCTGGCATAGGCCTCCAGCGCCGCGAAACGCGGTCCCTCGGGCAGGAAGCCGCGCGCGGCGATGCGGTGCGCCAGCGTCGAATCACGCCCCTGCAGGAAGGCCAGCGTGGGGCCGATGGTCTGCATATAGGCCTGGAATTGGGCCAGGAAGGCCTGCACGCGCGCACTGGGCCTGGGCAGGGCCAGCGCTTCGTCGTGCACGGCCTGCAGGCCCGGACGCGACAGCAGTTCCAGGATGAGCGCCAGCGCCAGGTCGGCCTGCGTGGCCTGCACCCCGCGTGAGCGCAGGAAGCCGGTGAGATAAGCGGTGGAGGGGTAGGGCGTGTTCAGCTGCGTCATCGGCGGGATGAGGCTGAGCACGCGGGGCGGCGGCAGGTTCATGGCGGCGCCGATTGTCGGGCCAGGGCGCACCGCCGCGCTGGCGGTGCAGGTTCGGCGAGGGGGCGCCGAGCCCCGTGTTTCAATCCTGCGGCATGAAGATCCACAGCAGCACATAGGCCACGAGGCCCACGCCGCCCATCAGCAGCAGTGCCACGAAGAGCAGCCGGAACAGCCAGCTTTCCAGCCCGGTGCTGCGCGCCAAGCCGCCGCACACGCCGCCCAGCCAGCGGTCCTGGCGGCTGCGGCGCAGCGGCGTGGCGCTGACGGTGGGCCCGGGCGGTGGCGCTTCGCCGGCCAGCACGCGGCTCTTGGCGCGCTGGAATTCTTCGTCGCTGAGCTTGCCGCTGCTGTGCAGCGCGGCCAGGCGGTCGAGTTCGTTGGTGATCATGAAGGCCACTCCGTTGCGATGCTGAAGTTCAACTCTGCGGCTGCAGCGTGTACTCGGTACGGCCCGAGCCCTTCTGGCCGGCCCCCGAGCCGCGCGTGACGCTGGTGCGCTGCGTGGCCACCAGCCGCTCGCCCACCACCGCGAACACCAGTTCCTCGGTGTTCTGCATCTCGAAGTTGATGACGACGAAGGCGCTGCCTTCCACGCGCTGGCGCTGGCGGCTGGCCAGCGGCGTGCCATCGGCACCCAGCCAGACCTCCAGTGTGGACTCGAACTTCTTCACGTACTTGTCTTTCTTCACCTGCGGCACGTCGAACACCAGCACGCGCGCCGGGCGGCCTTGCCAGGCTTCGTTGCGTTCCGTCTTGAAGATGGCGTTGGCGAGATCGCGGCGCAGGGTCTCGGCGGCGCGCGAAAGCTCGCGCACCTCGCTGAAGCTCAGGCCCTTCAGGCCGGTGGCGGTAGGTGCCGGCGCCTTGGGGTCGGCGGCCCGCGCAGCTTCTTCCTGCGCCGCCTGGGCCAGGGCTGCCTGCGGGTAGGCCAGGCGCAGCCCGGTGGGGCCGTCTTCCAGCTGCACGGTGGCCAGGCCGGCGCTGGTGTCGCCTTCGTCGCCGTCCTGGGTGCGGCTTTCGCTCTTCAGCTGCACCGTGGCCTTCAGCGGCGTGTGGCCGGCCAGGCGGCCCAGGGTGTCGCGCAGCTCTTGCAGCGGGTTGGCGTGCAGCGGCAGGGCCGTCAGCAGGGTGGTGGCAAGCAGCAGGAGGGTGCGTGTCATGGGATGCTGGGGGTACGGGAGGTGGAGCGGGCCGGGTTAGCGATCCGACAGGTGCGCATTCTTCAGGGCCCCGGCAACTTTGGCGATGGTCCTGCGACAGGCCGGTCTGCCACGGGGTTGAAGTGCAGTGCGCCGGGTTGGGCCGCGCCCGGCGCCTGCAGCCAGGCCAGCAGCTGCTGCACCACCGCCGGGCTGTGCATCAGCGCCAGGTGCCCCGTGGCGGGCAGCACCGCGGTGTGGCCAGGCGCAAAGCCCAGGCGGCGCGCGGGCTCGGCGTGCTCGCCCAGCGCGCTGGCCACGGGCACCAGGCCATCGCCGCGCAGGCGGCTCAAGGCGCTGCGCGCCCGGCTCTTCAGTGGCGCGCGGCCTGGGGGGGTGCCGGCCGCCGCAACGGCTTCGTCCAGCGTGCCGGCCAGGGCCCAGCACCGCAGGCCGCCCGGGTCTTGGGGCGGCAACGGCAGGGGCAGTCCGGCGGCGTCCACCAGGCCGTGCCGCAGGTCGGTGATGCCGGCGCTGCGCAGCTTGCCCAGGCGGGCCAGCGGCGCGGTGTAGCGTGCCAGGCCGGGCGTGGCGCCCAGCAGCAGGTCCACGCCATGGCCGGCGCGCTCCAGAGGCGCGCCGTGGTGCGGGCTGCCCAGGCACACCAGGTCGCTGCACAGTGCGGCCCAGGGGCTGCCTGCGGCCTGGTGCAGCGCGCTGCGCGCGATCAGGCCGCCCATGCTGTGGCCCAGCAGCACCACACGCTGCACGGGCACGGGCCAGGCCTGCACCAGCTGCTGCATCAGCAAGGCGAACTGCTGGCCGTTGTCGGCAATGGGCAGGCCGGTGTTGGCGTGCAGGTACAGCGGGGTGGCGCCGAGGGCCGTGGCCAGCGTGCTGCCGAGGTCTGGCCCCTCGCGCTGCCATTGCAGCGGGTTCATGCACAGGCCGTGCAGCAGCACCAGCAGCGTGGGTTGTGCCGGCGTGGCGCTGGCCTGCAGCGCCTCGGCCAGGCTCTCGGCCGGCAGCGGCAGCACCCGCCCTGCCAGGCGCAGGGCCATCGGGATGGCCAGCGGGTTGGCGGTGGCGGCCAGGTGATCGCCCAGCACGCCGTTGAGCGCAGCCACCAGCGCCTCGCGTTCCGGGCTGGGCAGCGCGGCCGGTTGGCCGGGGGCCAGGGTGGGCGCGATGAGCCCTAGCAGCGCATCTACCGTGCCACCGGCCACGTGCGTGACGCCGCGGATGCTGCGGTACACCAGCCCCGTGATGCCGGTGGTGCGGCCGCTCAGCGCGCCGGCCAGGCCGGGCACGCGGGCGATGCGTTCATGCATGGCTTCCACCAGGTCGGTGAGGCCGGCCACGCCTTCGGTGGCCAGGCGCGCGGCGCCGCGCAGGTCTTTCGTATTCATGACGGGGCTTTCTGTTGCGCCGGCGGCGCCTGGCCCGGACCATAGCCCACCGTAAACTGCGGCCCAGCACGAGGGTGGTGGCAATGAGTACGAAGACCGAAGGGCGCGCCCGCCGCAAGGGCGCAGCCACGGCAGACACCGGCAAGGTCACGCTGGAGATGGTGGCGGCGGCGGCAGGCGTTTCGCCGAGCACGGTGTCGCGCATCTTGAACGGCACGGCCGTGGTGGCCGATGAAAAGCGCGCCGCGGTGGACGAAGCCATCGCGCGGCTGGGCTTCGTGCCCAACCCGGTGGCCCGCGGCCTGGCCGGCGGCCGCACGCTGAGCATCGGCGTCGTCACCCAGGCCATCGACAGCCCGTTCTACGGCGGCGCGCTGCGGGGCGTGGAAGAAGAGCTGGGCCGCGCCGGCTACAGCCCGCTGTTCGTCAGCGGCCACTGGAGCGCCACGCGCGAGGCGCAGTGCATCGAAACCCTGAAGGCGCGGCGCGTGGACGGCATCATCGTGCTCACCGGCCGCCTGAGCGACGCCGCGCTGGCGCAGCACGCACAGAGCCTGCCCGTGGTGGTGACGGGCCGCAACCTGCGCGCGCCGCAGCTGTATTCGCTGAACTTCGACAACTTCGAAGGTGCGCGCCTGGCCACCCACCACCTGCTGAGCCTGGGCCACCGGCGCATCGCCTTCATCTCGGGCGACAGCCGCCACCCCGACGCCAAAGAACGCTTGCGCGGCTACCGCGCGGCACTGGAGGCCGCCGAGGTGGCCTTCGAGCCCGGCCTGGTGCTGCCCGGCAACTACACCGAAGACAGCGGCCGCATGGCCGTGGAGCGCCTGCTGGACAGCCGCGAAGCCTTTACCGCCATCTTCGCCGCCAACGACCAGATGGCCTTCGGCGCCGGCCTGGCCCTGCACCGCCGCCATTTGCGCGTGCCCGACGATGTTTCGCTGGTGGGCTTCGACGACGTGGCCTCGGCGCTCTACGCCATACCGCCGCTGAGCACCGTGCACCACCCCGTGTACGAGCTGGGCCAGGCCGCCGCCCAGGCCATGCTGCAGCTGCTGGCGGGCGTGCCGCCCACGGCGCAGCTGCCCGCGCCGCGCTTCATTTCGCGGGAAAGCAGCCGCGAGCTGCAGGCGGCCGACGCCCCGCGCGCCCGGCGGCGCTGAGTCGGCGCTGCACCCCGGCGGGCTGCCGCCGACGGCGGTCCGCACTAACCCTTGATTGACAGCCGCAGGCCGTAACCTTAAATTCTGAAAGCGCTTTCAAAGCGTCCGCGTTCCGCAGCCCCTGTTTCCCGACCGCCATGAACCCCCAGCCCCCTTTCCCCGCGCCGCAGCGCTTTCCGCAAGACTTCGTGTGGGGCGTGGCCACCAGCGCCTTCCAGATCGAGGGGGCGGCCACGGCCGACGGCAAGGGCCCTTCCATCTGGGACACCTTCTGCCGCCAGCCCGGCGCCATCGCCGATGCGAGCCATGGCGATGAGGCCTGCGACCACTACCACCGCTGGCCCGCCGACCTCGACCTCATCCAGAACCTGGGCGTCGACGCCTACCGCTTCAGCGTCAGCTGGCCGCGTGTACAGGCCGCGGGCCAGGGCGCCTTCAACGAAGCCGGGCTCGATTTCTACGAGCGCATCGTCGACGGTCTGCTGGAACGCGGCATCCGCCCCTACCTCACGCTGAACCACTGGGACCTGCCGCAAGCGCTGCAAGACCTGGGCGGCTGGGCGAACCGCGACACGGTGCAGCGCTTCGTCGACTATGCCTGCGCCATCGACCGCCGCCTGGGGCCCCGTGTGGCCGCCATCACCACGCACAACGAACCCTGGGTGATGGCCGTGCTGGGCCACGAAACCGGCCTCTTTGCGCCGGGGCTGAAGAGCCGCGCCACCGCCATGCAGGTGGCCCACCACCTGCTGCTGAGCCACGGCCTGGCGCTGCAGGCGCTGCGTGCACAAGGCTGCAGCAGCCGGCTGGGCATCGTGCTGAACCTCTCGCCCATCCGTGCTGCCACCGACAGCGCCGCCGACCTGGCGCAGGCGCGCCTGGAAGACGGCCGCGCCGTGCGCTGGTACATGGACCCGCTGTTCAAGGGCCAGTACCCCGAAGACGTCTGGCAGCACCTGGGCCCCGACGCGCCGCAGGTGCACGAAGGCGACCTGGCGGCCATCAGCACGCCGATGGACTTCCTGGGCGTCAACTACTACACGCGCTCGGTGGTCAGTGCCGATGGCAGCTGGGACGTGAAGAACAGCGGCAAGGCGCTCACCGACATGGGCTGGGAGGTCTACCCCGAAGGCCTGACCGAACTGCTGGTGCGCCTGCACCGCGACTGGAAGCTGCCTGCGCTGTACGTGAAGGAAAACGGCGCGGCCTTCAAGGATGAGTTCGTGCCCGGTGCCGACGGCGCGCCCGGTCGGGTGCACGACGTGGCCCGCACCGACTACATCGCGCGCCACATCGGCGCCGTGGCCGATGCGCTGGCGCAGGGCGTGCCGATGGCCGGCTACATGGTGTGGAGCCTGCTCGACAACTTCGAGTGGGCCTCGGGTTATGCCAAGCGCTTCGGCATCGTGCACGTGGACTACGCCACGCAGCAGCGCACGCTGAAGGACAGCGCGCTCTGGTACCGCGATTTCCTGCAGGTGCAGAAAAGCGCACGTGCGCCGGTCCGCAGGACCGTGGCTGCCTGATCCTCGGAGCCTGCGATGAAGAAGACCGCGCCGAAGAAGAAGCCCCCGAAGATCGCGGGCTGGAAACTCGTCTGGCACGATGAATTCGAAGGCGATGCCGTCGACCCCGCGAAGTGGGACTTCGACCTCGGCAACGGCTTCTACGACTACAAGAACCACGCCTGGGTGCCCGGCTGGGGCAACGAGGAACTGCAGTACTACACGCACGAACCCGAGAACGTGCAGGTGCGTGACAGCTGCCTGCGCATCCGCGCCGTGAAGGCGCCGCTGCACGGCTGCGGCTACACCTCGGCACGGCTGAAGACCAAGAAGCGCGATGGCACGGTGCTCTTCGCCACGCGCTACGGCCGCATCGAATTCCGCGCCCAGGTGCCCTGGGGCAAGGGCCTGTGGCCGGCGCTGTGGATGCTGCCGGTGGACGACAAGTATGGCGGCTGGGCCGCCAGCGGCGAAATCGACCTGATGGAGATCGTGGGCGAGAAGCCGCACGAGGTGCTGAACAGCATCCACTTCGGCAGCAGCTACCCCAAGCGTTCGCTCATCACCACCGTGCATGCGCTGCCCGAGGGCAGCCTGGTGAGTGACTGGCACGTCTACACGGTGGAATGGGAGCCGGGCGAAATTCGCTTCTACGTCGACGGCGTACAGACCTGCACCTACGACCATTGGTGGAGCTGCAGCAAGCTGAAAGAAGGGCAGGGCGTCGAGGCGAAGAAGGCCGCCGACCTGAACCCCTGGCCCGCGCCCTTCGACCAACCTTTCTACCTGGTGATGAACGTGGCCGTGGGCGGCAACTTCCCCGGCGTGCCGAACGAGCAAACGCGCTTCCCTGCCGAGATGGTGGTGGACTACGTGCGTGTCTACGAGAAGGTGGGCGGTTACGGCGACACCAAACCCATCGGCACCGGGGTCTTCCCGTGGCAGGTGAACAAGAACAAGGCCTGAGGAGCGCCGCGATGTCCCGTCCCACCGAAACGAACGACGCTGGCGCGGCCGCGCGCGTGGCCCGCAGCGCGCACGAGGGCGAGGCCATGCAGGCCCGCCAGCACTTGCACTCGGGCGCAGCGCCCCAGGCCACGGCGCTGGAACGCAGCCGCTGGCAGACCCTGGGCCCCGAGGTCTGGACCGCCGAGGCCCGCCGCACCCTGGCCGAAGACTTCCAGGCCACGCTGCAACAAGGCGTGCACGGCCTGTGCTTCAGCCCTTACCTGGAAGGCCAGCAGCCCGGCAGCCAGGTGAGCGAGGCACAGATCCGCGAGCGCCTGGCCCTCATCCGCCCGCATTGCCAGTGGATACGCACCTTCTCTTGCACCGACGGCCACGAGCAGACGCCGCGCATCGCCCACGAACTCGGCTTCAAGACGCTGGTGGGCGCCTGGCTGGGCACCGACGCCGAGATCAACGAGCGCGAGATCGAAGGCGTGATCGCGGTGGCCCGTGCCGGCCATGCCGACATCGTGGCCGTGGGCAACGAGGTGCTGCTGCGCGAAGACATGCCCGAGGAACAGCTGCTGGGCTTCATCCAGCGCGTGAAGGAGGCCCTGCCTGGCGTGCCGGTGGGTTACGTCGACGCCTATTTCCTCTTCGAGAAACACCCGCTCGTCACCGCCGCCTGCGACGTGGTGATGACCAACTGCTACCCCTTCTGGGAAGGCTGCCCGCGCGAGCAGGCGCTGGCCTACATGCAGCAGATGGTGGCGCGCACGCGGGCGGTGGCGCCGGGCAAGCGCGTGCTCATCAGCGAAACCGGCTGGCCCGACCAGGGCAGCGCCTTCCAGGGTTCGGTGCCCTCGCGCGAAGGGGCGATGCAGTACTTCGTGGACACCTGCCGCTGGGCGCAGGAAGATGGCGTCGAGGTCTTCTACTTCGCGGCCTTCGACGAGGCGTGGAAAGTCGGCGCCGAAGGCGACGTGGGGGCCTACTGGGGGCTTTGGGACAAGGACGGCCAGCCGAAGTTCGGCTGACTCCCGGCCGAGCGCACCGCGTCCACACCATGCTGCACCTTCCCCAAGGCAACGCCATCTGCTACTCGGGCTACCGCGAGGGCCAAAGCCCCGACAGCCGCATCTACCCCACGGTCGAACAGATCCGCGAAGACCTGCACCTGCTGCTGAAGAACTGGCGCCTGCTGCGCCTGTACGACTGCAGCCTGCACGCCGAGCGCGTGCTGCAGGTGATAGAGGAAGACCGCCTGCCCATGCAGGTGATGCTGGGCGCCTACCTGGGTGCCGAGATGAACAACTTCGGCTGCCCCTGGGGCGGCACCTACACCGAAGAACAGCTCGAAGCCAGCCAGCGCGAGAACCAGGCCGAACTGCAACGCTTGATCCGGCTCGCCAACCGCTACCCCGAGATCGTCTTTTCCGTGGCCGTGGGCAACGAGGCCACGGTCGACTGGACCGACCATTACGTGCCTGTGCCGCACATGATCGACTACGTGCGCCGCATCAAGGCGGCCGTGCGCCAGCCCGTGACCTTCTGCGAGAACTACGTGCCCTGGCAGCACAAGCTGCGCGAGCTGGTGGCCGAGCTCGACTTCATCTCGCTGCACACCTACCCGGTGTGGGAATACAAGCACATCCATGAGGCGCTGGACTACACCAAGGCGAACGTGCACAGCGTGGCCAGCCTCTACCCCGGCAAGCCCATCGTCATCACCGAAGCCGGCTGGTGCACCAACAGCAACGGCCGCGGCATGCACGCCGAGCACGCGGTGCAGGAACTGCAGGCCATCTACTACCAGGACCTGATGGACTGGACCCGCGCCGAGGGCCTGCTGTGTTTCGTGTTCGAGGCTTTCGACGAACCCTGGAAGGGTTCTGCCGACCCGCTGGAGCCCGAAAAGCACTGGGGCCTGTTCACCGTGGACCGCCGGCCCAAGCTGGTGATGCAGCCGCTGTACCCCGAGTTGGCCCTGAGCGAAAGCACCCCATGAACGCTGCCCCCACCGCCGGCCCGGTCGCCACGCACAAGGTGCCCTTCCGCCACAAGGTGGCCTTCGGGTTGGGCATGCTCGCCAACCAGATGTTCCCGGCGGCCCTGGGCATCTTCATGGTGGTGCTGGTGCAGGACCTGGGCTTCCCCGCGTGGATGTGGGGCGTGCTGTTCTTCCTGCCGCGCGTGTTCGATTCGGTCACCGACCCCATCATGGGTTTCATCTCCGACAACACGCGTTCGCGCTGGGGCCGGCGCCACCACTACGTGTTCATCGGCGCCCTCGTGATGGGCATCAGCTTCGTGGCGATGTGGCAGCTGCACCGCGAAGACGGCGTCACCTACAACTTCGTCTACTTCCTGTGCTGGAGCTTCGTCTTCTACACGGGGCTCACGCTGTTCAGCATTCCCTACGTGGCCATGGGCTACGAGATGAGCGACGACTTCCACGAGCGCACCAGCATCATGGCCGTGGCGCAGTGGATAGGCCAGTGGGCCTGGGTCATCGCACCTTGGTTCTGGGTGGTGATGTACGACCCCGCCTGGTTCCCCAATGCCGACACCGCCACGCGCACGCTGGCGGTGTGGGTGGGCGTGGCCTGCATGCTGCTGGCCATGGTGCCGGCGCTGTTCCTGCCCATCCGCTCGAGCCTGAACGACACCCAGCTCGTGCCGCTGACCTGGGCCAACTTCGGCGGCGGCATGAGGGAGATCCTGGCGGGGTTCAAGGAGGCGCTCGGCTCGGCGCCCTTCCGCAAGCTGTGCTTCGCCACCTTCCTGATCTTCAACGCCTTCAACACGGTGGCGGCGTTCTCGTTCTTCATCGTCGTCTACCACCTCTTCAACGGCAGCACCTCGGCCGCGTGGATCTGGCCCACGCTCTTCGGCAGCGTGGGCGCGCTCATTACCACCTTCGCCGTCATTCCCACCGTGGCGTGGATGTCGAGGAAGATGGGCAAGAAGAACGCGTTCATGCTGTCGCAGGGCATTTCCATCATCGGCTATGTGCTGCTGTGGTTCTTCATGGTGCCGGGCAAGCCGTGGATGTTCATGTTCGCACTGCCCTTCTTCAGCTTCGGCATCGGCGGCCTGTTCACGCTGATGATGAGCATGACGGCCGACGTGTGCGACCTGGATGAGCTGGCCACCGGCAAGCGGCGCGAAGGCATTTTCGGCGCCATCTACTGGTGGATGGTGAAGTTCGGCTTCGCCATCGCGGGCCTGCTCAGCGGCGCCATCATGTCGGCGGTGGCCTTCACGCCCGGCGCGGCGGTGCAGCCCGAGGGCGCGGTGGACGGGCTGCGGCTCTTCTATTCCGGCGTGCCCATCTTCGGCACGCTGCTGGCGATGTGGGTGATGCGCAACTACGACCTCGACGAGGCCCGCGCCACCGAAGTGCACGCCGAGCTGGAACGCCGCAAGCAGCGCCTGGCGGGTGCCGGCAGCAGCGGAACGGGGGCAAGAACCTGGCTGCTCGACCATGGCCTGGAACTGCTGGAAGCCCAGCGCTCCACCCTGGCCACCTGCCGCGGTGCCGAACTGCAGGCCCGCTTCAACGAGCAGCGTGCCGAGCGCCTGTACGGCCTGTGCTTCAGCGCCTATGCGCGTGGCCAGGGCGCGGGCGATGTGCTGCCGCCTTCGCAGGTGCGCCGCCGCGTCGCGCTGGTGGCACCGCACACGCGCTGGCTGCGTTCCTTCTCGTGCACCGAGGGCCACGAGCTCATTCCCAGCATCGCGCGCGAACACGGCCTGAAGACGATGGTGGGCGCGTGGATCAGCGCCGACCGCGAGCGCAACGAGCGCGAGATCCACAGCCTCATCACGCTGGCGCAGGCCGGGCGAGTGGACGTGGCCGTGGTGGGCAACGAGGTGCTGCTGCGCAACGAACTGCCCGAGGCCGAACTGCTGGCCTACATCCAGCGTGTGAAGGAAGCCGTGCCCGAAGAAGTGCGCGTGGGCTGTGTGGACGCCTACTACGTCTTCCTGGAGCGCCCGGCCCTGGTGTCCGCCTGCGACGTGCTGCTGCCCAACTGCTACCCCTTCTGGGAAGGGGCCGACATCGCCTGGGCCGCGCACTACCTCAAGCGCATGCACGCGCTGGTGCAGGCCGCCGGCGGCGAGAAGCCCGTGGTGCTGGCCGAGACCGGCTGGCCCGGTGCCGGCCAGCCCGTGGGCGGTGCCGTGCCCTCGGCCGAAAACGCGATGCGCTACTTCGTCGACGTGCAGACCTGGGCGCGGCGCGAAGGCGTGAAGGTCTTCCACTTCTCGTCTTTCGACGAACCCTGGAAGCTGCAGCCCGAAGGCGAGGTGGGCACGCAGTGGGGCCTGTGGGATGCGGACGAGCGGCCGAAATACGGTGCGGCCGCTTGAAAGCCGCCGCATGAACGCCACCGGCCCGGTGCCACCGCTGGCGCTGCTGGCCTGCCTGCTGCAGCTGGCGGCCTGTGGCGGCGGTGGGGGCGGCACCAGCCCCGGGGCCGCGCCCGTGGCCGCGGCCCCGGCGCCGGCCCCGCCGGTGGCTGCACCACCAGCACCATCAACACCACCGGCCACGCCGCCGGCGCCACCTTCCACGCCCGCACCTCCCGCACCACCGGTCAACGCCGGCCCCGCGCCCGCGGGCTACCGCCTCGTCTGGGCCGACGAGTTCGAACGGCCGGGCCTGCCCGACGCCACGCGCTGGGGCTACGACACCGAGCGCAACCGCCTGGGCTGGTGGAACAACGAGCGCCAGTACTACGCTGCAGCGCGCTTCCAGAACAGCGTGGTCGAAGGCGGCCGGCTGCTCATCACCGCGCGGCGCGAGGCCCTGTCGCAGCTGCCCGACTGGGGCGGCCAGGGCTACAGCTCGGCGCGGCTCATCACGCGCGGCAAGGCGGCCTGGACCTACGGCTTCTTCGAGATCCGCGCGAGGATGCCCTGCGGCACCGGCACCTGGCCGGCCATCTGGATGCTGGGCACCGGCGGTGTGTGGCCTGACGATGGCGAGATCGACATCGTCGAGCACGTCGGCCGCAACCCGAACGAGATCCTGGGTACCGTGCACACGCCCATCACCGGCGGCAGCGGCAATGGTTCACGCACGGCATTGCCGTCGGCCTGCACGGCCTTCAACGATTACCAACTGCACTGGACGGCCGACGAAATCGCCATCGGCGTGAACGGCAACGTCTACCACCGCTACCGCAACCCGCGCACCGGCTGGCCCGCCTGGCCTTTCGACGCGCCGCAATACCTGCTGCTGAACATCGCCGTGGGCGGCACGCTGGGCGGCGCCGTGGACGACAGCATCTTCCCGCGCACCCTGGAGGTGGAGCACGTGCGGGTGTGGCAGGCGCCGTAGCGCCGCGGGCCCGCTGGTCACGTCAGCCCGACAGCGGCTCTGCGCTGTAGCCGGCCTCCAGCAGGGCCGCCGCGATGTCGTCGGCCGAGATCATGGCGGTGTGCGACACCCAGGCCTGGCGCTCGGCGAGCCGCACTTCGGCCTGGTTCACGCAGGGCAGGTCCTGCAGTTCGAACATCACGGCATCGGCGTCGTCCTGGGTGTGCAGGGCGGGCACGTGGAAGGTGGTTTCGGGCATCGGGAACGTGCTGCTGGTCAGCCGGGCTTGCGGATGCGTGGCTGGCCCGAGATCGGGTCGATGTCGGACTTGGGGTCGGCTGCGGGCGCCGGCTGGCCCACCACCCGCCGCGTGGCGGTGTCGACCTCGAAGCGCTCGCCGCGCTCGTTCTCGATCAGCAGCTTGCCGCCTTCGGCCCGCATCGAGCGGAACCAGACGTCCTGGGCGTCGCCTTCCAGGCCCGGGCGCCGGGCGTTCACGTAGACCTTCAGGCGCCAGAGTTCGCGGCTGGAACCGTCGAAGGCCGCGAGCATGCCGCCCACCTGGCCATCGACTTCAGGGTCGCCGGCCACCTGGGCGTAACGAACGCCGGCAATGAACACCGGCGGCACGCGCGGCGGCGGCGCGCGGCTGGCGCCTGGCGGGGGTTGTTGTGTCATGGGGGCTTCCTTTGCACTCTCGCTGCAGCCCGCGGCCGCAGCACAAACCAGCAGGGCTGCGGCCAGGGCCGCGCCGGGGTTCATTGGGTGACGAGCTTGCGGTCGATGCGCTGCGCCGCCGTCCAGCCGGTGTCGGCGTAGAGCTTGCTGCCCAGCGCGGCGATGCGGTCGCCGTCGCTCAGCGCGCCAGCCGCATCGGCACAGAAGAACGCCCAGCTGTCGGCGTTGGTCTGGCACTGCGCCATCGTCAGCGTACGCACGGCAGGGAAGTCGGGCTGCAGCGCGACGCGCGCGTTGTTCACGCGCCGGAACACGTCGCTCTCCCGCGGCAGCAGGCCCTGCCAGCTGTAGCTGTGGTCTTGCGTCTGGCAATAGTTATGGGTGAGCTCGTGCACGATGATGCGGGCCCAGTTGGTGGCGCCGGTGAGCGTGTTGCCGTTGCCCCAGAAGCCGGGCTCGACCCAGATGGCGTGCACGTCGTTCTGCGTGAAGGTGTAGGCCTCGCTCTGCTCCCAGCTGCTGTTCGTGCCGCGCTGCGCGGGGTCGTCCAGCACGATGAGGTCGCCCACCTTCAGGCCGATGGCGATCTTCAGCAGGCCGCGGCGCAGCACCGGCGCGAAGGTGGCGATGGCGCCGTCGATGTCGGCATGCGTGGCCGGTATGAACCAGCGCTTCAGCAGCGCGCGGTGTGCGGGCCGGGTGGGGTCGCCCGCCACGATCATGGCGCGCTCGACCCAGCGCAGCGAGGTGATCACGGCGTTGTCGATGCGGCGCTTCTGCTCGTCGCTGTAGGCCTCGGTGGTGGCGTTCAGCACCTGGTCGACCAGGGCGTCGGACTCGTTGGCGAACTCGATGGGGTGGCTGGTCAGCACCGAGGGCAGCGACAGCACCCACAGTTTCCGTTCGCCGCCGTTCTCGTAGTAGTAAAGGTGGGCCAGCGTCTTCAGCAGCAGGGCCCGGGCCTTGGCGTTTTCGGAAGCCTTGCTGATCAGGCCGCCTTCGGCCTTGGCGGCCGCGCGCAGCACCTTGGCCCAGGCCTTGGAACCCGCAAGCTTGCGCCGGATGGTCTCGGGCAGCGCGCCTTGCAGGTAGTGGAAGCCGTCGTTGCGAACCAGCTTGGGCAGGGCCTCGGCGACGCTCTTCCAATCGCTGGAGAACTTCTCGGGGCCTTGCACCGCGCTGACCAGCCGGCGATGGATGGTGCGGTAGGGGGAGGGGTCCGTCATGGCTGGCGCTTGCTCCTGGGTTGTCCGCGGTCCGATCTGCGGCCAGCGAGTCTAAGCAGGGGCCGCCGAAGGCTGCAAGTGCCTGGTCAGCCCGGGCCGAAGCTGAGGCAGCGTCTTCCCCGGGGCTGCGTCGGTCGCGGGTCTTCAGGCCGGGAGCGGGTGCCCGGGCTCCGCGGCCACCAGGCTGGCGATGCCGTGCGCAGGCACCTGCGCCGAGGCCCAGCGCCCAGCCATCACCAGCGTGAAGTCCTGGGCGGCGTCGCTGCGGTTCAGCACCACCACGGCTACGCTGCCATCGGGGTTGCGTGCCGCCGTTACTTCCAGCACCTGCTTCGAAGCCGCGCACAGCACGCGCTGCGCGCCCGGCTGCATGAAGCGCGCGAAGTGGCCCAGCGCGGCATAGCTGCTCTGGAAGTGCAGCGCGGCACGGCCGCCATCGGCCCCCGCATCGCCCCGTGCAGCGGCCAGGATGGGCGCGCTGCAGAAGTTGCCCACGTGGTTGGGGCCGCCGTGTTCATCGAGCAGCAGGTTCCAGTCGATCCAGCCCACGGTCCAGTGGTTCAGGTCCTGGATGATGGAGCGCGCGTAACGCTCCGCCAGCGCCCAGCTGCCGTGGTGCGGGCCGCCCTCCTGGCAGCCTTCGGTGAAGAGCAGCTGCTTGGTCGGATACGCGTCGTGCAGCAACTGCACCTGCTCGAAGTGGTCTTCCACGTACCAGTGGAAGCCGGCCCCCCAGACGTACTTGGCGGCTTCGGGGTCGGCGTAGACGGTGCCGGCGCGCTGCACCAGTTCGTCGCGGTTGTGGTCGTGCACGACGATCTTCACCTCATGCAGGCCGGCGGCATGCAAGGCAGGGCCGAGGTGGTCGCGCACGAAGTCGCGCTCTTCCTCGGCGCTGAAGATGCACGAATCCCAGCGCTGCGTGGCCTGCGGCTCGTTCTGCACGCTCACGCCCCAGATGGGCACGCCTTCGGCCGCGTAGGCCTGGATGAACTTCACATAGCACTGCGCCCAGGCGGCCCGGCACTCGGGCCGCAGCTGGCCGCCGCCGTTCATGCGGCCGGTGGTCTTCATCCAGGCCGGGGGGCTCCAGGGTGATGCCAGCAGCCGGATGGGACGGCCGGCCACTCGCTGCGCGGCGTGGATCAGCGGCAGGATGGCCTGGCGGTCGCGCTCGATGTTGAAGTGCTGCAGCGCGAAGTCGCCCTCCACCTCGGCATGGGCGTAGTTGCCCAGCCCGAAGTCGCTGCTGCCCATGGGCACGCGGCACAGCGTGTAGCCGTGGCCCTGGGTGGGCGAGAAGCAGGCGCGCAGGAATTCATCGGCCTGCGCGGGCGCCAGCTGCTGCCAGACCGTGGCCGTGGCCTCGGTGAAGGCACCGCCGAAACCCAGCAGCGTCTGCAGCCGGCGCGCGGGGTTCACGAACACCTGCGGGCCGCCCGGGGCCGGGCCGGCCTGCCAGGGCCGCGGTGCCTGTGCCGCCAGGCGTTCGCCGCCGTCGCGGCTGCTCAGCCAGACCCGCAGCGCGCCCGCTGCCGCGCTGCCCTGCGCGCCGCTCACTTCGACCAGTGCAGGCCGTCGATCTGGATCTTCGGCAGGCCCGTGGTGTTCAGCGGCTTGCCGGTGAACGAGAAGCGGTCGGCGATGATGAAGCGGAAGTTCACCAGGCGCAGGTCGAGCCGCGGGTTGGCGGCCACGAAGGCCGAGATCGGGATGGACACCTGGCACCAGTTGTTGGTGTTGCAGTAGCCGAAATCCCCCGGGCCGATCTGCAGGAAGGCTTCCTCGACGTCGCGGTCTTCGGTGTCGGTGCTGATGCCGATCTCGATCTTGCCCGGGTAGCTGTCGCTCTTCACCGCGAAGTTCAGCCGCCCGCCGGCGAAGGCCGAGAGGTTCTCGGTGACGCCGGTGGCGGAGTACTGGAACAGGCCCCAGCCGAAGTCCACCGGGTTGGGCGTGATCTCGAAGCTGTTGCCGCCGTCGTTGGGCGCACCGCCGGCCACGGTGGCGTAGCCCGTCAGCGCAAAGGGGTCCCAGCGCAGGCCGGTGGCCACCTGCTCGCCGGCCACCACGGCTTCGCTGAACAGCGTGTAGCGGTTGGCCGCCACCGCCGTGCGCACGGTGGGCGCCACCCACTTCACGGCATCGGCCATGGTGTAGCTGCCGGGCTCGCAGGTCCAGGTGACGCCGCAGGTGCCCAGGCCCTGCACCACATAGCGCGCCTGGCGGTCCTTGTTGAACAGGCCCCAGCCGTCGTCACCCTGCTTCCAGGGTTCGTCGAAGGCCTGGAAGAAGAACACCGCCTGCGGCCCGTTGCCGCGCCGTCCCTCGGCAGCCCAGGCCTGCAGCGCTTCGAAGTACATGCGCTGGTTCACCGGGTGGGCGCGGAAGCCCAGGGTCGGGCCGCCCGGGGTGTCCACGGCCGTCCAGCCGGTTTCGCCGATGACCATGGGCATGTTCGCCAGGCCCAGCTGGTCGAGCGCCGCGCGCGCCTTGCCGAACTGCTCTTTCGCTTCGGTGATGCTGGCGGCGATCATGGCCTGCGCGCGCTGCGGTTCGGCCACGTTCTTCAGCCGCCAGTCCCATTCGCTGCGGGCGTAGAAGGTGTCCAGCAGCGGGTAGGTGTGCACGGCGGCGAAGTCCACCACGTCGGTGATGACCTTGGGCACGCGCGACCAGAACAGCCAGTTGTCGTTGGTGGTGACGGGCTGCTTCACGGCGTCGCGCACGCTCTTGATGTAGCGCGCCATGGTCACGGGGTCGATCTTCGCCGCGGACCACTCCACCATCTTCTCGTTGCCCACGCTCACCGCCAGCACGATGGTGGGAAAGCGGTTGGCCAGCTCGATGCACTTGGCCAGCTCGGCCAGGTTCGAGGCTTCGTCGGCCAGGCTGTTCACCGGGTTGGGGAAGGCGCCGAGCTGGACCTTCAGGTCGAGGTTGTTGTCGCGGATGACGGTGAGCACCGTTTCGGCGAAGCGGCCCGAACTGAAGAGGCGGATGGTGCCGATGCCGGTGGCGCGGATGAGCCGCAGGTCCTGCAGCACGTTGGCCGGCGTGATGACCTCGTTGGCCAGTTCGCTTTCGTTGCGCGAGGTGCGGAAGGGTGAGTAGTTCACGGCGGCACGGGTGACGAACTCGGCCGGCAGCGCGCGGCGTTCGGTCACCGAGACGGGCGATTCGGTGTAGCCGCCGCCGCCACAGGCCGTGAAGGTGGCGGCCAGCGTCACGGCCGTCGCGGCCATCAGCGCCAGGCGGGCGCCGCGATGCGTGTTCAACCAGTTGGACATCATGGAAGCTGCCTCGATCTCAGAATTGGTAGTTCGCTTCGAACGCCACCCAGTTGCCGCGGTTGGCAATGCGGGAATCGACGTTCGAGAAGGCGTCGTTGGCCGGCATGCTCAGCGGTGCCAGGCCCTTGCGGCCGTAGGCCACGGCATTGACCGAGCCCGAGACGCTGAGCCCGCCGCCCACGTTGTAGCGGGCGCCCAGGCTCACGAAGAGCGCCGAGTTGTTCTGCCCGCGCTCGCTGGGGTTCTTGGTGCTGGCCTTGCCCAGGTAGGTGAGGCCGGTGTAGCCCACCCACTTCGGGTTGATGTACTTGCGCAGGCCCAGCATCAGGTCGACGGAACGTGCCGAGTAGCCCGGGTTGGGCACGCCGTTGGCATCGAAACCGCCCCAGTCCACGTTGAAGGGGCTGTTCCACTGCGCTTCGCTGCCGGTGGTCAGCGGCACCGCGTAGCTGCCGCTCCAGCGGTTGAAGCGCAGGCCGCCGGAGACTTCGTAGGCCGTGCCGATCTGGTACTTGGCCAGCATCATGAACATGCCCTGGCTGCTGCCGTTGAGCTGCACGTCGTCGCGCTCGGGGAAGGGCGTCAGGCCCGTGAACGGGGCCTTGGCGAAGGCCGCCGGCGGGCCGTTCTCGGCGGCCTGGGCCACGGCCTCGACGACCAGCGGGCCCCGCGCCCACAAGGCCCACACCTCGAAGAGCTGGGGCTTGTTGCGCTTGAAGTTGGTGTCGCCCTGGTCGTAGGTGGCTTCCAGCACCAGGTTGCCATCGGCCACGAAGAGCTCGCGCGAGGTGTAGCGCACGGCCTTGGTGAGGATGCCGTAGGCCGCCCCCGAATCGCTGAAGGCGGTCTGCCCGACGTCGCTGGCGTAGGGGAAGTCGGCCCGGTTCCAGCCGCGGGAAAGGAAGTTGCCGATCTGCAGCGTGCCGTAGTACTCGTGCTTCAGCGTGGCGCTGCGCTCGTACACCACGCCGGGCAGGTCGGGCTTGCCGTCGCGCAGGCGCTGCGAGTAGGCGCCCGAGAGCGTGAAGCCCTGCGGCAGGTCGAACTTCACGCCCAGCGTGGGCTGGAACTGCACGCTGTCGGTGTTCAGGCCGCCGTACTTGCGGCCGTAGACGATGTCGTCGGCCCAGATGAAGTGCCGGCCGGCGAGGGGGTCGCGCTGGCAGCCTTCGCAGCCGTTGCTGACGCGGCCCACGCTGACCTTGGCAAAGCCGGTCAGGCTGAAGGGGCCGTACTCGAAGGCTTGCGCCGCGGTGGCGGCGCCCAGGCCCAGGGCGCACAGCGCCAGGGGCAGCGCGCGACGCGCCAGGCGCTGCGGCCGGCCGGCCCGGGCGGGTGGGGTGCCTCGTGGGCGGATGATGTGTTGCTGCATGGGTCAGGCCACCTTGGGCTGGAGGGATGCTGTGTTGCGTTGAAAGCGCTTTCACAGAATACGGTCGACGGTGCGGTGGCGTCAACGCATGCACGCTGCGTGTTTACCCTCGCGCCTGCCGGCACTGCGGGTTTTTGAGGGGTGGTGCGCAGGCGATGCAGCCCTTCGCAGCAGGCCAGAAGACCGCGCATCCGGGTAAACGCGGGATTCATCTGAAAGCGCTTTCACAAACAATGGCTGCGCAGGCAGTCTCTGCGTGAAAGGGGATGGCGATGACGCTGAACAACTGGGCCGGCCGTGCTTTGCAAGCAGTGCTGGGGGCCTTCTGCGTGGTGCTGGCCGCGCAGGCGCAGCCGGTGAAGCTGGGTGCCGGCACCTACTTCCTGCAGCCCAAGGCCGGCGACAAGGCCGTGCCGCAGGCGCCCTTCCGCACCGAAGCGATGCTGCAGCGCGCGGCGCCCACGAACCAGTGGTATTCGACGCTGATCTTCGACCCCAAGCCCGAAGCCCTGTTCGTGCAGCCGATCACCGTGAAGGCCACACCCGCCGGCCTGGAATTCGCGCTGCCTTCGAAGGAAGCCGTCACCAGCGTGCGCCAGGACGTGGAGATCCGCTACCCGCACCGCGACCCGCTGGTGATTTCGCCCGTGGCCTTCGAGCCGGGCAAGGCCAAGCTGGCGGCGGCCGACGACTGGTCGATCGGCATCTCTTTCGCCAACGGTGCCGACGACATGCGCACCACGGTGGTCCGCGGCCACCCCTATGTCTCGATGCAGCTCACGCGCGGCGACCTGCGCCTGCGCCTGCCGGCAGCCGGCCAGCGCCTGCACGAGCAGGCCGACGCCCGCGTGCTGGCGCTGAAGGTGGGTGGCAAGACCTACGCGCTCTTCGGCCCGACGGGGGTGAAGTGGGAAGCGGTGTCGCCCACGGAGTGGCTGGCGCGTTTGCCGGCCGGTGCCGGCTACGCCTCGGTGGCCGCGCTGCCTGACGACCAGGCTGCCACGCTGGCGCTCTTCACGCGGCACGCCTACGCCTTCATCCAGCAGACGCGCGTGGAATGGCGCTACGACGAAGCCGCCAGCCGGGTCGAGACCACCTTCAAGGCCACCACCCGCGTGATGGAAGGCCCTGACAACGGCCCCCTGTTGGGCCTGTACCCGCACCAGTGGTTCAGGAACGCCTCGGTCGAAGGCCGGCTCGGGCCCACCTTCGACACGGTGCGCGGCCCGCTGCGCCTGCTGGCCGCCTCGGAGTTCAAGACCGCCACCACCTACAACGGTTTCGTGCCCTACTGGCCCGCCATCACCGCCGTCACCGCCTCAGCGCGGCTGGACGAGCTGAAGGACGTGATGCGCAAGGACCTGGCCACCGCCGGCCGTGAACTGCAGCGCGAGGGCCGCAGCGCCTACTGGGCCGGCAAGGGCCTGCAGCGCACGCTGAAACTGGCCGAGGTGTTCGAGCAGCAGGGCGACCTGGCCAGCCGCGACCGCCTGCTCGACATGCTGAAGAAGCGCGCCGAGGAATGGCTGGGCGGCGACAGCAGCCGCGGCTATGTGCAGCGCGACAAGTCGCTGGGCGTGGTCTCCATCTACCCCGAGGAGTTCTTCGCCGTCACCGAGATCAACGACCACCACTTCTGGTACGGCTACTGGATCCGCGTGGCCGCCGAGGTGGCGCTGCGCGACCCGTCGTGGATAGAGAAAGACCGCTGGGGCGGCATGATCGAGTTGCTGATCGCCGACATCGCCACCACCGAGCGCGGCCGCGCCGACTTCCCCTTCCTGCGCAACTGGGACGCGTACGAATCGCACACCTGGGCCAACGGCGTGGGCAAGGGCGAGTTCGGCAACAACAACGAGTCTTCGTCGGAGTCCATCAACGCCTGGGTCGGCCTCATCCTGTGGGGCGAGATCACCGGCAACCAGGCGCTGCGTGACCTGGGCATCTACCTGTACACCAGCGAGATCGAGGCCATCAACCACTACTGGTTCGACATCCACGGGCTCGTGTTCGCGCCCGAGTACAAGAACGCCGAGGTCAGCCTGGTCTTCGGCGGCATGTACCAGCACAACACCTGGTGGACCGACGACCCGCGGCAGATCAAGGGCATCAACCTGCTGCCCGTGACCACGGCCCACACCTACCTGGGCCGCGACCCGGCCTTCGTGAAGCGCAGCCTGGCCACGCTGCCGGCCGAAACGGCGCTGTGGAACCGCATCGCCAAGAAGCCCAGCCCGCCACCGCCCAAGGACATCTGGCAGGACATCTTTGCCATGTACCTGGCGCTGGCCGACCCCGCCGAAGCGCTGAAGACCTGGGAGCGCTGGGGTTCGGTGGAGCTGGGTTCCTCGCGCAGCTACACGCTGAACTTCATGCTCGGCCTGGAAGCCAAGGGCCTGCCCGACTTCACCGTCACCGCCAACACGCCGCTGCATGCGGTGTTCAAGCGTGCCGATGGCAGCCGCACCTACCTGGCCTTCAACGCCCGCAAGACGCCGCTGGAGGTGCGCTTCAGCGACGGCAAGCGCATGACCGTGGCCCCCGGCACGCTGGGCCGCCTGAGTTCCACCCCCTGAGTCCCCGGCTACGGGAAACCCAGGGGGCCCACACCCTTGCCAACGCCGAACGCGCCCGCGCATACTGCTGAAAGCGCTTTCACAGCTTTGTCGATTGACGTCCTTCCGACAGGAAACACCGCCATGAACACCCGCCATCTCTTCCGCAAGCCCGCAGTTCGGCTGCCTGTGCCTGCGCAGTCTTCGCATGCGCTCTCCATCACCGCGCTGGCGGCCACCTTGCTGCTGGCTGCCTGCGGCGGCGGCAGCGGCGAGGCACCCCCGGAACTGGCCCGCCCCACGGCCGACACCACCGGCCCCGTCATCACCATCACCGACAACATCACCGCCACCACGGCCACGGGCGAGGTGGTGTTCACCATCACCTTCAACGAAGACGTCGGCACCAGCTTCGCGGCGGACGATGTCACCGTCACGGGCGGCACCGTGGCCAGCTTCACCCGCGTGAGCGGCACGCGCGCCACCGTGGCCGTGACGCCCACGCCCGACAGCACCGGCACGCTGGTGCTGAACATCGCCGCCGGCCGCGTGAGCGACGCCGTGGGCAACGCCAACGCCGCCACCAGCTCGCAACAGGCCTACAACACCGTGGTGCCCATCGTCGAGACGCGCCTGGTCAACTTCAGCGAAACCACGCCGCCGGTGCTGACGGGCTTCGGCGGTGCCGAAGACGCCACCATCACCGCCGACCCCACCGATGCCAGCAACCGCGTGGCGCGCGTCGTCAAGAGCGCCACCGCCGAGCTCTGGGCCGGCACCACCGTCAGCATCTGCCCCAGCGACGCCATCGTGCGCCTGCCCTTCACCAGCGCGCTGACCACCGTGACCGCGCGCGTCTGGGCGCCGGCCGCCGGCATCCCCGTGCGCCTGAAGGTGGAAGACGCCGCCGACCCCAGCAAGAGCGCCGAGACCGAGGCCCTCACCACCGTGGCCAGCGGCTGGCAGACGCTGCTGTTCAACTTCGCCAACCCGGCAGCGGGCACGGCGGCGCTGAACCTGGCCAACACCTACAACAAGGCGTCCATCTTCTTCAACTTCGGCCGCACCGGGGCCGCCGGCGGCGGTGGCACCTTCTACTTCGACGACCTGGCCTTCCGCGGCAGCAGCTTCACCGTGGCCTGCCCAAGCGCGGGCGGCGGCGGTGGCGGCACGGCCACCACCACCAGCATCACGATGGACGAGGCCACCGCGCCCGTGCTCACCGGCTTCGGCGGTGCGGAAGACAGCACCGTCGTGGCCGACCCCACCAACGCCGCCAACAAGGTGATGCGCGTGGTGAAGAGCGCCGGTGCCGAACTGTGGGCCGGCACCACCATCTCGAACCTGCCCAACCAGGCCATCGCGCCCATCGGCTTCACGGCCAGCAACCGCACCATCACCGCCCGCGTGTGGTCGCCGGTGGCCGGCGTGCCGGTGCGCATGAAGGTGGAGAACGCGGCCGACCCCACGAAGAGCGTGGAAACCGAGGCCACCGTCACGACGGCCAGCGCCTGGCAGACGCTGACCTTCAACTTCAACAACCCGGCAGCGGGCACGGCCGCCCTCGACCCGGCAGCCACCTACAACAAGCTGTCGATGTTCTTCAACTTCGGCACGCCGGGCTCGGTGACGGGCGCACGTACCTACTTCGCCGATGACATCGTCTACCCGGCGGCTGGCGGCACGGGCGGCGGCGGTGGCGGTGGCAGCACGGGCCCGGTCACCTTCAGCAGCGGCTTCGGTGCCACCACCACGGTGCAGGGCGGCGCCTACGGCGGCTACAGCGGCAGCAGCGTCGACGGCTTCAACTGCGGCGCGCCGGCGCAGTGCGGAAGCGGCGGCAGCTTCGCCCCGGCCGTGCCGGCGGCCGACAGCGGCTTCTTCTACTTCTACCAGACGCCCACGCCGGTGACTTCGCTCTACGCCGGCATCTTCGTGCAGGCCCCGGGCCTGACCACGGGTCTCAGCAGCACGGCCGACACGCCGGGGGTTTCCATCGCCGGCAAGACCACGATGTCCTTCACCTTCGGCCAGAACCCGGAGTGGTTCAATGGCCCGGCGAAGAACTTCGGCGTCATCCTCACACTGGGCAAGTTCTACAACGTCGGCACCACGGCCGCCCCGGCGGCCTGCAACATCAAGCTGCTGGCGGTGGTGCCGCCCACCGCGCAGGCCGCCACCCGCTACACGCTGCAGCTGAGCGACTTCACGCTCATCCAGACCTGCAACGTGGCCGGCCTCACGCCTGCCAGCGCGCTGGCCCTGGGCCCGCTGTCGCAGGTGGACTTCCAGGCCGTGGGCTCGGGCAACCCGCTGCCGCCGAACAACGGCCGCCTGGTGGGTGCCAACATGAGCGTGCCCACCGGCAACCCGGCGGTCTACCCCACCACGCTGGTGGTCAACGGCGCCATCACCTTCGAGTGACGCCCCCTGGCGGCAGGGCCTGAAAGGCGGGGAGCATCCCCGCCTTTTTTCATGGGCGGCCCAGGTGCTGCTTCACGGCGTCCAGCAGGCTCTGCAGCGCGAGCGGCTTGGTCAGGTAGGCCGCGAAGCCGGCGTCGCGTGCGGCGTTGATGTCGTCCTGCAAGGCGTTGGCGCTGACGGCCACCACTGGCGTGTGCGCGGTGGCGGGCATCTGGCGCAGGCGGCGCAGCACGGCAAAGCCATCCATCTCGGGCAGGTGGATGTCCAGCAGCACCAGCGCCGGTGGGTGCCGTGCCGCCAGCGCCAGGCCTTCGCTCGGCGTGGCGGCGCAGTGCAGCTGCACGCCCGGCATGCGGGCCATCATGGCTTCCATCAGCACCACGTTGACGGGGTTGTCTTCGATGTAAAGCACCGTCTGCGGCGGCTGTGCGGTGGCGGCTTCGGTGCCACCCGGGCCCGCACCGGCGTCGGGCAGGAGGGGCAGGGCCGCAGGGGCCCCGGCCAGCGGCAGACGCAGCCAAAAGGTGCTGCCCTCGCCGGGCACGCTGCTCACGCCGATGCGGCCGCCCATGGCGTCCACCAGCCGCCGGCTGAGGGCCAGGCCGATGCCCGTGCCTTCCACACCCGACTGCGCGGCGCCCAGGCGCTCGAAGGGCTGGAACAGCCGCGCCTGCTGTTCGGGCGTCAGCCCCGGCCCGGTGTCTTCCACGGCCAGCCACAGCCAGCACTCTTCCACGCGGCCCTGCACGCCCACCGTGCCGCCCGGGCGGTTGTACTTGATGGCATTGCCCAGCAGGTTCAGCAGCACCTGCTTCAGGCGCCGCCGGTCGGCCTGCACCTGCACCGTCTGCAGCAAGACCGGTGCTTCCAGCAGCTGCACCTGCAGGCTCTGCGCCAGCGTGTGCACCAGCGCCAGGCACTCGGCCACGAGCGCGCCCGGGCCCAGGGGCTGGATGTCCAGCGCCAGCTCGCCGGCTTCGATGCGGCCAAGGTCGAGCAGCTCGTTGATCAGGCTGAGCAGGTGCTCGGCCCCACCCAGGATTTCCTGTACCCAGCCCTGCTGGTGCGGCGCCAGGCTGGCGCGCGGGTCGGTGGCCAGCAGCTGCCCGAAACCCAGCACGGCGTTCAGTGGCGTGCGCAGTTCGTGCGACATCTGCGAGAGGAACTGCGACTTCGCCCGGTTGGCTGCCTCGGCTTCGTCGCGCGCGGCGATCAACGCCACCTCGGCCAGCTTGCGCGCGGTGATGTCCACGCCGAAGCCATAGCAGGTGTGGCGCCCGCCGGGCCGTGGCGCACCGGTCACGCGCGTCACCTCCAGCACCAGGCGCTGGCCGTTGTGCGCCGAGATCAGGTCGGCCTCGGTCACGGCAGTCTCGCCGCGGAAGGCGCGGCGTATCGCGGCCTCCACCGGTGGCGCGCGCTCTTCGCCCAGCACCTCGCGCACGGTGTGGCCCAGGGTCTGCTCGCGCGTGCGGCCGAACACCGCGAGCAGGCGGTCGTTGATGTAGGTGTAGCGAAGGTTCTCGTCGGTGCTGGCGATGTAGCCCGGAAAGGCATCGAGCAGCGCGCCCAGCTCGGCCGAGCTCTCGCGCAGCGCGGCCTCGGCGCGCTTGCGCTGGGTGATATCGAGTGTGAAGCCGTAGACCACCGGCTCGCCGCTCAAGGGGTCGACGGCGGCCACCATGTGCACCTGCAGGTCGACGGGGCCGCTCCCGTCTGCGGCGAGCACCTGGTGCTCGTAGCTGACGGGCTCGCCGTCCAGCACGCGCTGGAACAGCGGAGCCAGGGTTTCGGCACGCTGCGGGCCCAGCACCTCGGCGATGCTGCGGCCCACCATCGCCTGCGGCGTGGTGCCCAGCTGCCGCGCAAGGTGGGCGTTGACGAAGGTGTACACCTGCCGCGCATCGAGCCGGCTGATGAAGCCCGGGAAGTTGTCCAGAAGGGCCCGGTGTTCGGCGTCGCTGGCCACCAGCGCGAGCCGGCTGCGCTCTTCCTCGGTGACGTCGCGCGTGACCATCACCACCTGCTGCACCTGCCCGGCGTCGTCCTTCTGGGGGAAATAGGTCGTCTCGATCACGCAACCCGGCCGCGAGGCCCGCGGGTCGGGGCCGCGCGCGGTGCGCTGCTCGCCGCTGGCCATGCATTCGCGCAGTGCACGCAGGCGCGCTTCCGTCACGCGCTGCGACAGCACCTCGCTCGTCAGCCGGCCCAGGGCCTGCTCGCGCGGCACCCGCGCGGCGCGGCACCAGGCGTCGTTGACGAGCAGGTAGCGCTCGTCGCGGTCGACCACCGACACCACGTCGGTGATGGCGTTCACCGCCATCTCGTAGTGGCGCAGGGCGGCTTCGGTGGCGCGGCGCTGGCTGATGTCGTTCCACACGCCCACCGAGCCCACCTTCACGCCCTGCGCGTCATAGACCGCGGTGGCGGTGCAAAGGCAGTGGATCTGGCTGCCGTCACGGCGACGCAGGCCCACCTCGTAGTGGCCGGCCTCGCCGCGCTGGCGACGCGCCAGCTCCAGGCGCAGGCGCTCCTGGTCGCCGGCTGCGATAAAGTCGAAGACATCGCGGCCACGCAACGCTTCCAGCGGTTCGCCCAGCATCTGGGCCATGGCGGGGTTCAGGTCGGTGGTGCGGGCTTCGTTGTCGATGAACCAGAAACCCTGGCGCGTGGTCTGCATCAGCTGCGTCAGCAGCCGGTGCTGGTCGGCCAGGCGTTCGGTGGCCTGGTCGGCGCGCTCGCGGTTCAGGCGCGCTTCGTCGGCGCGCTGCGTGGCCGACAGCCGCAGGCGCACTCCCTCGCGCAGCTGCTGCTGCGAGCGCCGCGCCGTGATGGCCGTCACCAGCAGGTAGATGCCTGCCATGCCCGCCAGCGACAGCGTGCCCGCTTCCTGCGAGCGCAGCGCCAGCAGCAGGCCCATGCTGAGCGTGGGCACGGCGAAGCACAGCGCCGTGCGCAGGTCGAAGGCGGCCGTGGTCAGCGCGCCGGCCGTGACGATGCTGAGCGCAAACACCATCATGTCGAGGTCGCGCCCCGGCAGCAGCTCGCGCGGCACCAGCACCACGCCCACCCAGACCAGGCCGTGCAGCAGGTAGGTGTAGCGGTGGCGCGCCAGCGCGCGTGCCCGGTCTTCCGGGGCCTGGCCAGGCTGGCCGTGCGCGCGCACACCGGCCCAGCGCGCGCCCAGCGCCGCGGCCAGCAGCGCCAGCCAGCCCAGCACGGCGGCCGGCTCGGCCACGCGCCAGAGCGAGGTGCTCAGCAGCAGGCCGACACTGGCGCTGCCCAGCAGCGAGCCGAGCAGCACGCGCTGGTGCTGCAAGAGACGCTCGGCCTGCAGCGCTTCATTGATTTCGGCATCAGACACCATCGGGGGTCGCAAGGGCTCCGGCCGCGGCCGGAATGATCACTGCGCTCATTCCCCACCGGGCGAGGCCCATTATTGATGGGGATGCCGGGCTCAGCCGCGGCTGGCGTGCCCACCCAGTTGCAGTGACAGCCGCGTTGCGGCGGACTTCACGCGCTGTACCAGCGGGCCTTCGAGACGGCTGTCGAAAACCGCGGTCGGACCGATGGCCGTGAGGCTGAGCACCAGGGCACCGCGGCCGTCGTGCACGGGCGCGGCCAGTGCGCTGATGCCGGGCAGGTAGACGTCCTGCACGCGCGCGCAGCCCTCCTCGCGCACGGCCTGCAGCACGGCACGGAAATCGGCGCTCATCACGGCACCGCGGTCGCCGGCGGCCTTGTGTTCATCGCGCAGCACCGGCAGCACCAGGGCCGGCGGCAGCAGTGCGGCGAACAAGCGCCCGCTGGCGGTGGCGCGCAGGCTCATCACCGTGCCGTGGCGCATGCCCACGAACACGGCGCTGGGCGGCTGCGCCACGCGCACGATGGTGGCGCCGCGGTGGCCCCACACCGCCACCGCGAAGGTGTGGCCGCACGCGGCGGCCAGTTCCTCGATCAGCGGCGTGGCCAGGGCCAGGGGGTCGAGCTGCTGCAGGCTGATCAGCCCCAGCTGCATGGCCAGCGGCCCCAGGCCGTAGCGGCCACTGGCGGCGTCTTGCGCCACCAGGCCCAGCTTGCAGAAGCTCACCAGGTAGGGGTGGGCCTTGGCCGGCGCCATGCCGGCAGCGGCGGCCAGGTCCTTCAGCGCCAGCGCGCGGCCCTGGTCGGCCAGCGCCTGCAGCAGCGCGCCGCCCACCTCGATGCTTTGGATGCCGCGCTGGGCGGCCGGGGGTGAGGGCATGGGAGGGGGGGCTGGAGATTCGCCTATGATTAACGCGTTCGACAATAACGAATGCCTGCTCTAAGATCAAGCGGCGCGGCAACTTCGTGCCGCGCGCAACCAAGCCGCGCCATGAGTTCACCCCTGCCCACCGCCAAGACCTTCGCCAGCCAGGCCGACCTGGAAGAGAAGAAGGTCAGCTTCACCCGGCTCAGCGACAACGCCTACGCCTACACGGCCGAAGGCGACCCCAACACCGGCGTCGTCATCGGCGACGACGCCGTGCTCGTGCTCGACACGCAGGCCACGCCGGTGATGGCCCAAGACGTCATACGCCGCATCCGCGAGGTGACCTCCAAGCCCATCAAGTACGTGCTGCTCACGCACTACCACGCCGTGCGCGTGCTGGGCGCCAGCGCCTACCGGGCCGAGGGGGCCGAGCACATCATCGCCAGCCAGGACACGCTCGACCTCATCAAGGAACGCGGCGAACAGGACAAGGCCAGCGAGATCGGCCGCTTTCCGCGCCTCTTCCGCAACGTCGACAGCGTGCCGCCCGGCCTGACCTGGCCCACCATCACCTTCACCGGCCAGATGACGCTGTGGCTGGGCAGCCTGGAAGTGCAGCTGCTGCAGCTGGGCCGCGGCCACACCAAGGGCGACACGGTGGCCTGGTTGCCGCAGCAGAAGATTCTGTTCAGCGGCGACCTCGTCGAGTTCGACGCCACGCCCTACGCCGGCGACGCCTATTTCACCGACTGGCCGCAGACGCTGGACCGCATTGCCGCGCTGCAGCCGCAGCAGCTCGTGCCCGGCCGCGGCGCGGCCCTCACCACGCCCGAGGCCGTGGCTGCGGGCCTGGCCGGCACGCGCAGCTTCATCGCCGACGTGCGCGCCAGCGTCGAAGCCGGCGTGAAGGCCGGCCTGGACCTCAACGCCACCTACCGGGCGACGATGGAGAAGCTGGCGCCCAAGTACGGCCACTGGGTCATCTTCCAGCACTGCATGCCCTTCGACGTGACGCGCTGTTACGACGAGATGAGCGGCCACACGCACCCGCGCATCTGGACGGCCGAGCGCGACATCGCGATGTGGAAGGCGCTGGAATGGGGCCCCCAAGCTCGCTAGCGCTCGCTACCCCCCGAGGGGGCCGTCCGCCAGCGGTCCGGCAAAGCCGGTCCCGCGGCGGGAAGCTGGGTCGCGTGGCTTGGCCGCGCCGTCTGAAATGAACTTGCGATGTTGAGCACCTACACCTGGCCCCGCTACGCCGCTGGCGCCGCGCCCGAGGTTGGCGCGGCCGGTACGCGGCGCGTGCCGCTCGTGGTGCTGGGTGCAGGCCCGGTGGGCCTATGCGCAGCCATCGACGCCGCCCAGCGCGGCCTGCCGGTGCTGCTGCTGGACGAGGACGACACCGTCTCGGTGGGCTCGCGGGGGCTCTGCTACGCCAAGCGCACGCTGGAAATCCTCGACCGCCTGGGCCTGGGCCAGCGCGTGGTGGACAAGGGCGTCACCTGGAACGTGGGCCGCACCTTCCTGGGCGAGCGCGAGGTCTTCAGCTTCAACCTGCTGCCCGAGGCTGGCCACCAGCGCCCGGGCATGGTGAACCTGCAGCAATACCACCTGGAGCAGTTCCTGGTGGAGCGCGCCGCCGAATTGCCGGGGCTCGATCTGCGCTGGCGCCACCGCCTGCTGCAGGTGCAGCCGCAGGCCGATGGCGTGCTGCTGCAGGTCGAATCACCCCAGGGCGCCTACACCCTGCATGCCGACTGGCTGGTGGTGGCCGACGGCGCGCGCAGCCCCACGCGGCGCGCCCTGGGGCTGGACATCGAGGGTCAGGTCTTCCAGGACCGTTTTCTCATCGCCGACGTGCTGCTCGACGGCGAGCCCTACCCGCTGGACCGCACCGAACGCCGCTTCTGGTTCAAGCCCTGCTTCTTCGACGGTGAAAGTGCCTTGATGCACCGCGAGGCCGACAACGTCTGGCGCGTGGATTTCCAGCTCGGCTGGCAGGCCGACCCCGAGCTCGAAAAGCAGCCCGAGCGCGTGGCCCCGCGCATACGCCGCCTCCTCGACGAGCAGGGCTGGCGCGACATCGGCTTCACGCTGGAGTGGGTCAGCGTCTACACCTTCCAGTGCCGCCGCATGGCCAGGTTCCGCCATGGCCGTCTGCTCTTCGCGGGCGACAGCGCGCACCAGGTGTCGCCTTTCGGCGCGCGCGGTGCCAATTCGGGCGTGCAGGACGCTGACAACCTGGTGTGGAAGCTGCAGTGGGTGATGCAGGGCCAGGCGCCCGAGGCGCTGCTGGACAGTTACGACGCGGAGCGCGGCGCAGCGGCCGACGAAAACCTCCTGAACAGCACGCGCAGCACCGAGTTCATGACTCCCAAGAGCCATGCCGCCCGCGTGCTGCGCGACGCCGTGCTGGGCCTGGCCCGCAGCGTGCCCGGGGTGCGTGCGCTGGTGAACAGCGGCCGGCTCTCGGTGCCCACCACGCTGCGCGGCAGCCCGCTGAACACGCCCGACACGGAAGCCTTCCTGGGCTGGATGGAGCCCGGCGCGCCGATGGACGACGCCCCCGTCGGCGGCCCGCGGCCCTGGCTGCTGCAGCATCTGGGGCACGGCAGCTTCACGCTGCTGCACTTCGGCCGGCCTGGCGCAGCGACCCAGGCCGCGCTGCAGCGCTTGCCAGTCGGCGTTCAGTGGCTGTGTGTGCTGGAGCCTGGCGATGAGGGTGAGCCCGGCACGCTGCCCCACGTCATCGACACACAGGGCCTGGCCGCGCGCCGCTGCGATGCGCAGCCCGGCACCGTGTACCTGCTGCGCCCCGACCAGCACGTGGCCGCGCGCTGGCGCAGCTTCAACGCCGAGGCCGTGCACCGCGCGTGGCGCCGCGCCTGCGGCCATGCCGAGGCACACAACGCGGAAGCCCGGCAGGCCAAAGCCCCTGCGGTGGAGGCGGCGATGAAGCCCGAAACGCTGATCACCGCACCGAACTTCCACCAGCCCGGGGTCGGGCACCGCCACGCCCATGAGCCCGGCGATGTCTTCTTCAACCAACTGGTGCAAAGCCACCAGGGCCTGAGCCCGGCGCAGAGCGAGCAGCTCAACGCCCGCCTCGTGCTGCTGCTGGCCAACCACATCGGCGACCTGCGCGTGCTTCAGGCCGCGCTGGCCCTGGCCCGCCACAGCCTCAACACCGGAGATGCCCCATGACCCGTGCCACCCTCAGCGGCTTCGGCAACCACTTTGCCACCGAAGCCGTGCCCGGCACCTTGCCCGTGGGCCGCAACAGCCCGCAGCGTGTGGCCCACGGCCTGTATGCCGAACTCATCAGCGGCACCGCCTTCACCGCCCCGCGTGCCGAGAACCGCCGCACCTGGGTGTACCGGCGCCAGCCCGCCGTGGTGGTGGGCGGCTACACGCCCTATGCCCAGCCGCTGTGGAAAACCGGCCTGGCCGAAGGCGTGAACGCGCCGCCCGACCCGCTGCGCTGGCACCCCGTGCCCGTGCCCGAAGACGAGGCGCTCGATTTCATCGACGGCCTGCGCACCGTGGTGGTGAACGGCGACGCCGAGGCGCAGAACGGCATGGCGGCGCACCTCGTGCTCGTCAACCGCTCGATGTTCGCGGGCGGTGCGCGCCGTTGCCTCGTCAACAACGACGGCGAGATGCTGCTCGTGCCGCAGCAGGGCGCGCTGACGATCACCACCGAACTCGGCGTGCTCGATGTGGCCCCGGGCGAGGTGGCCCTGCTGCCGCGCGGCCTGGCCTTCAGCGTGGACGTGACGGGCCCGAGCCGCGTCTACGTGTGTGAGAACTACGGCGCGCCTTTCCGCCTGCCCGAGCTGGGCCCCATCGGCAGCAACGGGCTGGCCAACCCGCGCGATTTCCAGGCGCCGGTGGCCGCGTTTGAAGCGACGCAGGCCCCTGTGCAGCTCATCAAGAAGGCCGGCGGCCAGCTCTGGCAGGCCGTGCAAGACCACAGCCCTTACGACGTGGTGGCCTGGCACGGCAACCTGTGCCCGCTGAAGTACGACACGGCGCACTTCAACACGATCGGCAGCATCAGCTTCGACCACCCCGACCCGAGCATCTTCACCGTGCTCACCAGCCCCAGCGACACGCCGGGCGTGGCCAACGTCGATTTCGTGATCTTCCCGCCGCGCTGGCTGGTGGCGGAGGACACCTTCCGCCCGCCCTGGTATCACCGCAACGTGATGAGCGAGTTCATGGGCCTGGTGCTGGGCCAGTACGACGCCAAGCCCGAGGGCTTCCGCCCCGGTGGCATGAGCCTGCACAACAGCCACGTGCCGCACGGCCCCGACACCGAAGCCTTCGGCAAGGCCAGCAATGCCGCGCTGGCGCCGCACAAGCTGGCCGACACGCTGGCCTTCATGTTCGAAAGCCGCTGGCGCATGCGACCCACGGCCTGGGCCCTGCAGCCGGCGCTGCTGGACGGCGCCTACGCGCAGTGCTGGGCCGGCCTGGCCGATGCGTTCAAGCCCTGACTCCAACCCCGATGCAGCGATGATGGCGGCATGAACCCGAACAACACCGAGACCAACCCTCCATCGGCCGCCGAGGCTGCGCCCGCCGCCGCCCCGCTGACCGACGCCACGCACGACCCCGCGCTGCGTAGCTGGGTTGCCAGTGCCAACGTGCCGGGCGCCGACTTCCCCATCCAGAACCTGCCGCTGGGGCGCTTCCGCCCGCCGGCCGACGAAGGCCCTGGGCACGCTGATGGCGCCGACACCCTGCGCGTGGGCGTGGCCATCGGCGACCAGGTGCTCGACCTGAAGCTGGCTGCGCAGCAATGCCCGTGGCCGGAAGAGATCTACCCGCTGCTGGCCCCGCTGGCCGCCGGCGACCTGGCCGCCTTCATGGCCCTGGGCCGGCCCGCGTGGCGGGCCCTGCGCGCGGCGCTGTCGGCGGCCCTGGCCGAAGGCAGCGACCAGGGGCCTTTCCTCGAGCTGTGCCTGCGCCCGCGCGCCGGCCTGCGCATGGCCATGCCCTGCACCGTGCGCGACTACACCGATTTCTACGTCGGCATCCACCACGCCACGAACATCGGCCGCCTGCTGCGGCCCGACAACCCGTTGCTGCCCAACTACAAGTGGGTGCCCATCGGCTACCACGGCCGCGCTTCTTCCGTGGGCCTGGGCGGGCCGGTGCGCCGGCCGCACGGCCAGCAAAGGCCCAACCCCGAGGCACCGCCGGTCTACGGCCCCTGCCAGCGGCTGGACTACGAGATGGAGCTGGCCCTGTGGGTGGGCGTGGGCAACGAACTGGGCCGGCCCGTGCCCATCGAGAAGGCCGAGGAACACCTCTTCGGCGTTTCGCTGCTCAACGACTGGTCGGCCCGCGACCTCCAGGCCTGGGAGTACCAGCCGCTCGGGCCTTTCCTGGCCAAGAGCTTTGCCACCTCGGTCTCGCCCTGGGTGGTGAGCTTCGAGGCCCTGGCACCCTTCCGCCGCCCGCTGCTGCGCCCCGGCGGCGACCCCGCGCCGCTGCCCTACCTGCACAGTGCTGCCAACCACAGCCACGGCAGCTTCAGCATGACGCTGGAGGTGTGGCTGCAGACGGCGGCCATGCGCAGCGCCGGGCAGGGGCCGGTGCGCCTGTCGCAGGCCAACGCGGCCGAAGCCGCCTACTGGACCCCCGCGCAGCTGCTGGCCCACCACACCAGCAACGGCTGCAACCTCGCCACCGGCGACCTTTTCGGCACCGGCACGCTGTCGGGTCCCGGCCCGGGCCAAGGCGGCAGCCTGATGGAGCTGAGCCAGGGCGGCCGCGAGGCGCTGCAGTTGCCGGTGGGCGAGCAGCGCCGCTACCTGCACGATGGCGACACCGTCATCCTGCGCGCCTTCTGCGAAGCGCCGGGCGCGGTGCGCATCGGCCTGGGGCAGCTCAGCGGCACGGTGCTGCCGGCTTGAGGCGCGGCTGAGGCCCAGCCGAGGCCTGGAACAGCGCTGCCGCCGTGCCGCTTATGCGCGCCTGGCGCCAGGCGGGGCCTGCCCACAATGGCCCTTCATCATGGAAAACCTGCGCCTGCTCGCCGTGGTCGACCGCGTGGTGGCCTGGCACAACCGCCACCCGCTGGCGCGCCGCATTTCGGCCGCGCAGGTGCATGCCGTGGGCTATGTCGCGCTGCCCTTCACGGCCGAAGCGCCGCCCGCCGCCGCGCCCCGTCCGGCCGAAGCGGCGGCACAGGCCATTGCCGCGGCTGCTGCGGCCGCGGCTGCGGCCGAGCCCTTGCCGGTGCTCACCGAGGTGGCGCCCATGGCCGAGCCCGCCGCCGCAGCGGCCGCACCCAGCGCCGCCAGCGTGGGCGAGGGCAGCCGGCTGCGTGAACGTGCCCTGGCCCGCGCACGCGAACAGGGCCCGGCGGCGCAGGCTGCCGACAGCGCGGCCGCCTACCTGTCCACGCTGTCACCCGCAACGCTGCAGCCGGCCTTCAGCGAAGACTTCATCGACCCGCTGAGCCCGCGCCAGGTGGCCCGCTACGCCCAGAAGCACGGCCGCGTGCTCGCACGGCCGCCGCAGGACGGCCCGGTACGCGAGGTGCTGATCGACACCGCCCTGATCGCCCGCCAGACCCGGGCGGGGCCTGCGCGCTGGCCGGTCTCGGTGTACCTGCTCACCGCCGTCATCGAGACCGACACCCGCAAGAGCCGCGTGCTGCTGGGCCTGGGCCCGGCGGTGCTGGGCCGGCGCATCCACAGCCAGCCGCGCCTGGCCGCGCTGGCGGCCCTGTCGGCCGGCCTGCTGGGCGCGCCGCTGTGGCTGCTGCGGCCCGCCGCGCCGGTGGCGGCCGGGGCTACGCTG